>CANQKH010000001.1 GCA_947624415.1 uncultured Clostridia bacterium
TGTATCCATTTTTCACCTCCTTGTTTTATTTTGCCTTTCGGCGAAAACCAACAAAAAGTAAAGTCTGGGAATAGCAAACTTACATTCTTATAGCCAGCAAAAGTCAATGAAAAAGAAGAAAAATATTGTCTTAGAAATTTCTTGAAAGAGAGCATAAAAAAAGCCAGATATTTCTATCTGACTTATTTTTTTAAAAATTTTAAAATTATCTAATCTTTATGTTTGATGGCAAAATTTGGAATAGAACTTATAATGTGCTTAAGCGACATTTTTCTTCAATTTTGACTTTTGCGAGGACTTTACCAACTATAAAACGACGAAAGGCAAAATAAAACAAGGAGTTAGTAATCATGTAAAAATATTTAGAGCTTATTGAGCGTATATACTATTTTTCTTTATAATTTTCTTCTAATATAATAATTGCTTCTTTATGGAGTTGATAAATTCTTGCGATTGAATAATTCATTTTTAAAGAGATATCTTGATATGAATGATTCTTTACATATTTAAAGTATAAGACATTTCTCATAGGGGGATTTAAACTCTGCAACATTTCATCGACAAATTCAATTTCATTTTTTAATTCATCAAGATATCTAGATAGTTGTTTGTTTCCCATATATGAGAAATTATTAATACAAAGATTTCTATAATTTTCAGATTTTTGACAATCATCGTTTAGCTGTTTAAGATAGATTATATTATTGTTGTAATTTTTGAGTAATTCTTTTATATTTCTCATTTTTAATATATAGTAATTGCATAACTATCTTCAAAACAGTCATAATTGTCAATCGATAAATATCCAAGAGAATCATCACCAAATGATATGATTAAAAACTTGTCTTTTTTAAATACTGCGCCATCTTTAAAGAAATCAAATTCAAGATATCCAAAGGCTACTGCAACATGAGGATTTGTGCTTTTTCTACCAATCATGTGCACATGATTATCTTCTAAGCTAATTCCTATTTCGGCGTAGTATTCATAACTATTTAGGAAAATTATTAATGGTATGTTTTTGTTAAAAAAATTTAAAGCAGAATTAAGATTAAATTTTCCACAACTGCTAAAAGAAATATTATATCCTTGGTTGTTGACATAACTTGTTATTCCTTTTTTAAACTGATTTATAGTTGTTCCATCTCCAGTTGTGTTTGTGCCCATCAAATTGTAAAGTTCATTTTGGACTGCTACTGTTTGACTTGTGTTACCATCAAAATAGTATTCACCAGCCCACTCATATCCAGGCTCAAAATTTGGTATGAGATTTGGTAAAACGGAATCGTAATAAGCAATTAGTTCTGTTCCTGCGACGCCTGCACAGTTATTTGACAATCCTACGCTTGAATAAGCAGGCACTTTCTTAGGAATGAAAGTGTTATAGAGCTCATAATAATCACAATATGTATCCCTCGATATTCTTTCATAAGAACCACTTCCGTCAGAATATGTTTCGCAAAACGTCATTTCATTTGTTGCGAAAGCAAACGTGGGGACAGTGATAAATCCGCCAACAATCGAAAGAATAAATGCAAATGCAGTAAATAATAAAGAATGTATTTTCATAAATTACCTCCTACAATCTTGTAACATAAGAGATAAAAAATGGCTCAAACTTTATAAAATTTTTTTTAAAAAATTGTTGTCATCTTTGTTCATATTTATATAAATTTTATATGTGTTATTGTCTAATAAATAAAGATAATTTTTTTCTAGAAGAAAATCTTTGACCTTTTTATAAACTTTTACATTATTTATTTCAGTGTATTCGCTATTTTCAATATATTCTTCGTGAAAACTATATGAGAATTGATTGCTTAATGAATAACATATATTAATTTGGGTGTAAGGTAAATCTCTTGATTTAATATCTAGTGTCATTGCGAGCAAGTTATTGCTTTGCGGAATAAAATATCCTTCTGCAAAATTAATGTCGTAGTCATTATAAAGAAACGTATGTTGAGGCAATTTTTCATCAATTATATTTTTGACATAGTCAATAGTTAATTCTAATTTTTCAGCTGTGGTATCTTTAAAGTATATTTGCTTTTGTCTAGTGAGCGTGATGGGGAGAACTATACATGGTATTAGGATTATAAGACAAGTAATAAATATAGGTAGTATTCTTGGTCTGTGGTCATTTTTAGATTGACTTTTTTCGCAGGTATTTGAGTTTGATTTTATTTTACTTTTTATTTTATCTTTTTCTTCAATGCTTAATTGAGGAATTGGTTCATTTTTAAAATATTCTTCAAGTTCTTTTTCTATATCTTTCATTTTAAAGCTCCTCCCGTAAGATATTTATACTTTCTTTTATGCGTCTTTTAACGGTTGCAATAGACAATTTTGTGTATTTGGCAATTTCATATAAGGTTGCTTTTTCTGCAAATTTTAAATATAAAATATGCTGGTTTTGTTCGCTTAATTTGTTAAGGGCGGTTTTTAAGGCAAAATTTAAAGTCATATTTTCAATGTTCAATGTATCAATTTGAATATTTTCATCAATAGCAACTTCTTTTTTAGTTTCTCTAATTTTGTTCAGTAGGGTATTTTTTGCAATGGTTAAAATCAGGTTATATCCGTTTTTTATATTTTCCCGATTAGAAATTTTATCAATAACCACCATAAATGTGGAAGAAATTAAATCTTTTATCATTTCAAAATTTCGACTGTAGCGTTTCAAAAAGCAAAAAATAACATTATACATTAAGTTGTATAATTCATCAAAAGCTTCAGAGTTTCCGTCGCGAATGTTATTGAGAATTTCGTTTATATGTTGTTTTTCATCAAATGTCATTATTTATCCTTAGTGATAAAAGTTTTAATAACAGTCAAAACGGTGTCTTTTTCTTCGTTATTTAATTTGCTCCATAGCTCTAAAAGATGTTTTTCTTCTTCTGTTATTGGAAATAGATTTTCATCATTGTCAACAAATAATTGAGATAATGATATGCCTAGAACTTCGCATACTTGACAAATGGAAGAAAGGCTAGGTTCATAATTTCTTTTACTATACCAATTCCTAATGCAAGCGTCTGAGATATTAGATCTTTTTGCTAATTCATAAATTGAAATATGTCTTGAATTCAACTCATTCAAGATTTTATTCTTTATTCTAGTTATTGTTTTATTATTCATAAGTTTTACCTAAATATAATAATAACTTATTTATTTAATAAAATTAAATAGTATCGCCTGTATATTTATATAGTTATAACTATATAAAATTATAGTAAATTATAGAAAATTTATTTTAAAATTACAAGGTAAAATACAAAGGAGGAAATTATGAATATAGAAGAATTAAAAGTCATTTTAGAAAATTGTCGCTTTAATAGACAATATATTTCGGCAAAAAAGAGAGATCTTGATACGGTTAGCCACTTTTTGCAAAATAATGGTTATGACAACATTTTTAATCAGAAACAAAAGCAAATTGAAGATGTATTACAGGAGATGATGGGAATTGAGGAGGCTATTCAATTTCTTAAGCAACCTTATAAAACTGTGATATATATGAGATATATTGATAATTTTACTATGGAACAAATCGCTGACAAGCTTAATTATTCATGTCCTAGGATTTATCAGTTACATAGCACAGGATTAAAAAATTTGCTAGACATAGTAAACGAAAGAGATATTGATATAGTTCTGTAAGTTTAAGGATTGTATTAATAGAGTTCTTTATTAAGGATTATTAAAAGTTATAAGGCATTATAAAAAATTATTATTATAATCATTTGTGAAAGGAGGAAAAAGAAAAAAAATAAGTCGATTAACAAGGAGAAAAAATGGAAAATGAAGTTCTTTTAAATTTAAAAGAGGTTTCAATTGTGAGCGTTATAATTGCAGTTATCATTTTTGGCTTAACTATGTTGATAAAATGGCCAATTAAGAAAGCAACAGCCAAGCTTGAAGAAAATAAGCGAAAAGCGGTAAACACGGTAATTGTTTTTATTCCAATGTTTTTATCCTTTATTTTAAATGCGTTATATTACGGAGTATTTTGTAAAAATTGGTTTACCAATATGATGCTAGACGGAATGCTTAATTCATATTTGCTAGCACTTGGAATTTATGCAATATATTCAAAAATTGTTATTTTAATAAAGGGAGCAAAAAACAGCGAAACCAATTCAAATTTAAGCAAAGAAACTGTTGAATTTTTAAAGGCAAATATAAAAACAATTTCAAAAGCTCTAAAATTAGATGAGAAAAATTTGATTGAAATTGTATCGCAAATAGAAAAAATGGTTAATTTGCGAGAAGAAATTTCGTGCAATTCAATGATGCAAGACATTTCGTCCATTGAAAATTTAGATAAACAAATTTGTGAGCTAAAAATAAATAAGCAAAAATTAGAGGACTCAATAAAGAAATCAAAGAGCGATTTAGAAATTTATAAAAATAATTTAAATAAAAAAGGAGAATGAAAATGTCAGAAAAAACTTATGAGATTAGATTTAAAGATCGACAACCTACATTCCCAGGTCGTAAAAAGTTAACAATTGTAAATCAACAGGGGAATGTTCTTATTGTTGATGAGGTCTTTGCAGATGAACCTTCTGAAGAGGGAACAAAAATAAATGCTAACTTAATGAACGAGTTAGATAGAAGAACTTTTTATGCGGAAGATGCTAAAAGTGTTGCCGATGAAGCCAAGGTAATCGCGCAAGAGGCAAAGGAATTTGTCATTACAAGTTCAAAAGGAACTGTGATTTATGTTAATAATAAGGCGGTAGAAACATTTGATATGGATACGAAGGCAAACGCTAGTGATTTAAATTCGGCTGAAACTAGAGTTGCAAATCTAGAACAAAAACTTTCTAAGGTTAAGTATGATTCAAATTTAGCGATAGATGCACCAGTGAAAATTAATTCAGATTTAAATATTACAGGAAATATTTATATCAATTAGAGGTAAAATATGGCTATTTCAGATAAAATTTATATAAAAGTGAATGAAAATAATGTGTATAATTCCAATGGCTCTTTTAAAAGTTTAAAACAAATACATACTGTTAATTCGAATTTGACACCCCAGGAAAATTTGGATAGATATCTACATCCAGTGCTTAATTCTTTCGGATCTGGATGTAATGCTTTTAGGCCGATATATAGTAACGATACTTCAAAATTTGTAAATAACGAAGAAGGTATTAATATGTTATTTGACGATTTAGGAGACGGACAAACTCCTATATTATCACAACGCCTCTTTAAAGCGGGGAAGGATTATCCAATTATGCACCCATACATGGTAGAAATTCTTGATTATTTTTCAAAACTCAGAACCAAAGTGGCATTGACGGATGGAACATATAAATTAAATAAATATGGTTGCGAAACGACATCATTTATAAAAAATGTTGGAATTATTGAGATCCAAGGTGCTGGTGGTGGCTCTGGCGGGACAAATAATAAGAACTCAGATTGTGCTGGCGGCGGAGGAGGTGGAGGGGGCTATGCCCTTATATATTATCGAATAAAAAATACTGACGCAAAAATTGATATGATAACAACAGCTGGAAAAGGTGGCGAAGGTGGTCGAGATGGTTCAGTTTATGGAACTGCGGGACAAGCTTCGGTTGTTTCTTTTAAAGTCAATGATAACGCGGATTTGCAATATTTTATTTCCGCAGGCGGTGGTTTCGGTGGTGAGACTGGAAATTATAATTATACCAGTGGCGGAAATGGAGGAAGTGTCGAATATTTAAAACCTTATCAATCGGTTGAACAATTAGTAGAAGGTGGACATGGAGGGTCAAGTTCGGGAGACCCAACCCCCGCAACATACCTACCTCAAGACGACTATTATCCAGATGGTAGATTATTAATAAATGATCAATACTTATTTGTTTACTTACTTGCAGCACAAGGTGGAGCAGGTGGTGGTCGTGGCGATGACACAGATGGCACGTGTCAAGGGCAAGATGGGTTTGGCACTTATGAAATGAAATATAAATTACCTGTTACAAATGGTAGAGTTATGGAAGAATTTACATTGTCAGCAAGAGCAGGAGGAAAAAGAGGAACGAATGTTGCTGATTCTGCTCCTGGAGGTGGCGGAGCATCAGTGTTAGCAGATGGAGGAAACGGAGGCGATTCTAACAGTGTTAATGGTTATAGACGAGATTATGGTGCAGGAGCCGGTGGTGCAATGTGTAAAGACAATGCGAATCAGAGTGGCTGCAATGGCGGAAACGGAATTATAAATATATATGTATAAAAATTTTAATAAAAAAGGAGAGAAAATGAAAATTATAAAAATAGATGCAATTTATGCACGTGATTATGAGGGACGAAATCAATTTATACCACTCGGAATTAGTGCAAATTATAATTATTATTTAGTTAACGATGATAATTGTGCGTATGAGGAAGTGAAAAATATTCCAAGCTTAAACAATATTGTAGATGCTTCTTTTAATGGGATTGTTGGTTATGTATCTTATTTAAGCAACGAAAAAATAAAAAGAGAAATTATTAGTCTACAATCTCAACTTGATGCTAGTGATTATAAGATAATAAAAATGTATGAATATTCTATGATGGGCAAAGCATTTCCATATAGTCTATCACTTATTCATTCTGAAAGGCAGTTGTTAAGAGATAAAATAAATGAGTTGCAACAACAAATTAAGCCTAATAAAACATGGGAAGAATTACAAAACATAGTGATTGATAATCGAAAAAGTGTAAACTAGAGTTTGGAGGCAACATGAAAAAAATAAATCAAGATTATGAAATAGTAGATAATAAATTAATTTTGGATATTTCTAAAATAAATAAAAATATAAAAATTATACGGGCATCATTAAAACTATATGTTACATCATCAGAGAATATAAATTTTGTAATTAATTATTCTTGTGATGGAATAGGAGATGAAACGTCATGGAATAATGTGGATACTGTTTCAAATATAGCATCAGGTTCAGTTATTACAGTAGATATAAGCGATGAGTTGCAAAATTCATTGAGTGTTAACGCGACAAAACTTTATTTAACTTTTGAGAGTTCTACAGCTTTAACAATCGGAAAGTGCGAGAAATTATCCATTGAGTATATTTCGAGATTTGACTACAAAAGCCATCATGAAGCATTAAAATTTGAAGTTGGGCAGGCGGGTTCTGCTGGAATAAGTCTTTCTATGGGCGATTTGCAGACTACCACGCCATTATTAACAACAAGTGATGCTCCATTACCTATTAGAATCGATGCACACTATAATTCAAATAGAATTGACAGAGATTTTAATAATGGATTGCCATTAAATTGGAATTTAAATGTAAATCAGTTTATATTTAAAAATGAAGATGATTCTTTACCAGACTTTACATATATTAACGAAAATGGGAACGAGGAATTGATAGAGGAAAAATATTACGTTATCAAATCTGGGACAAAAATACCTGTTAACAAAAAAAGCGTTTTTATTGATTCTTTTGGGGAATTAAGATCCGATTTTTCCATTTTCCATTCGGTTGGCGGAATACATGTAACATCTAATTCAACATTAATTAAAAAAAATGCTAATGAAATCGAAAATTTTTTCAAGCAAATTAGCAAACTGAAAAAAACTGATATATTCTTACAGATAAATGATGAAAGATGCATTTTTAATTGTTCAGATTTAAAAATTGTAGATATGTCATATTGCTCATTCAAATTTAATAATTACTTAAATGATTATATAAATATTGAAATCCACTATAACCCTCAGGATAATATACCTGTAGAAAATACAGCGGGGCAAGTAGACATGAATACTTTTATAATTACGACAAATAAAATTTTTGATGGAGAAATAAAATTTCTTTGTAATACTAGCGGGGATAAGGTTTATACTTCTCATACAACCGAGTCAGGATTGCATTTTATTCCATCTAACAAAGAGTATGAAGGTTATAAATTTATCGATTATGAGCCAGAAGAATTAGCACAACAGAGAGCTAACTTAGAATTATTAAGCGATAATTTATCAAACAGTCTCGAAAATAGAAAAGAAATCATAAGACAACTTTCGATTTTGGCATTAAATAGAGAAAATATAATTCAGCAACTTTATTTACAAGATTTTAATTGTAAAATGAGCGGAAAGGAATTAGACTATTTGAATAACATTAAATCAAGCAAAAAGAATTTGGTCGGAAATTATGATGACAATGACAATAACGAAATAGCTCGATTGGATTATAATTTTACCTATGGGGAAAACGGGACCAAAAGCTTTAAACAAAAAGCTTTTAATATAATGAATAAATTAAGAATAGCAGTTGATAAAAAAAATTTTTCGACTTACTTTAATGAACACATTAAAATTGATTTTCAAGATAAATCAGAAGCCCTATCATCATTATGGGATGAATTAAAGGCTACAGGGAAAGAATTAAAAGAAATATGGGAAAATTCGGAGGATAACGCTACAGAGGATAATGCTACAGAGGATAATGATGTTATAGGTGAATCACAAGATACGTCAAAAGAAAATGAAGCGCAAAGGGACAGAGAAGCTGTTGGGGTAGATTATAAAGATATATATTCACTAGATTTGCAAATTCAATCGGGCGTTTATCAATTTCAACAATTAGAGAAAAATATAACAAAACTAAATGAAGACATTAAAAAAACGGAAAATAAAATATTACAACTTGAAATGCAGGTTCCAGTTCATTATTTATACGATGATAATAATATTATTTACGGTTATGGAAAAACTGATAATGAAAATATTTTTAGACTTGTTTTAATAACAGATCCTTATGAAAATCTAGTGTCTTTTAATTACAATAATTTGATTGATAATAGGATTCAAAGTATAACGGATTCTGCTGGCGGGAGTATCGTATTTAATTACAATGAAGATGGATATCTTGAAAAAATCATCGATTCAAGGGATAGAGCTATTGAATTTCAATTAGAAAATTCGCTTTTAAAATCAATTAAACATATTAATGGTTCACGTAGTTACTTTTATTACGAAAAAGATTCCCTTTCTTGTATTGTTAACAGCAATGGTTTAGGAATAAAATTTGAATATAATAACGATAAAATAACTAAGGCTACTAATTTATCGTTACTTGATAAGGTAGAAAATAATATATTAAAACTTAAAGACTTTAATTTGGGTAATATTAGTGATTTCTCTGCCTATATTCTACCCGATAACGTTGTCCAAATTGAATATAATAATTTAAGATCAACAACATTAACCAATGCAAAAGGGAAAAGTATTACATATTTATTTGATGGTTATGGAAGGGCTCGGACCATTTATGAAAATAGATTTAATGAAAATAAGCCAGAAAATAGTGTTAGAGTGAGCGAGTTTAACTATAAAGATGATAAAATAAGTGAAAAAATTTCAATTTTTCCATATTCAATAAACTACTTAAAAG
Source organism: uncultured Clostridia bacterium (assembly GCA_947624415.1). Lineage (GTDB taxonomy): Bacteria > Bacillota > Clostridia > Christensenellales > UBA1242 > Caccovivens. Next base: position 9,408 of record CANQKH010000001.1, read on the forward strand.
ATAATTGTTTTGATGAAACCCGTATTGTCTATAAAGATGTTTTATCTATGGGACAAACAATATGTGCAATGGATAATTATCCTTATAAGATAAAAGTATTCGAGAGCCATAAAATGAACAATAATATGATAAGTGTCGATATGGAGTCAAATTATATTAATTTAGTAAATTCTAAGGATAATTATTGCAAACATAAAACATTTATTTTGTCGGGCTGGGCAAAGGCAAACTCTGCTTTTATTTCAGAAGAAGACACAGAAGATTATGAATATATTAAAAACAGAAAATTTGAGTTAAGAGCCGAAGTAAAGTATAATGATAATCAAATTGTTGTATTTAAAAAATCATTTGATTGGCGCTGTGCTGACACATGGCAATACTGTGCTGTTCCTATAAAGTTAGAAAATTCAAAAGAAATTGTTGAAATAAAATGTTTTGTAGATTATTCATTTAACACAGGAGATATATATTTCTCTGATCTGGAATTTAAAGAGGCAGATTGGGAACATATAGATTATGATGAAGATGATAGGATAATTAAGAAGGAATCAGCCCATGACGAATGGATAATAACATACGAATACGATAAGGATTCACTTTTACCAAAGAAAGAAATAATCACAAGCAAACTTGATGAAAGCAAACACTTTATTACTACTTACGAATACACTAAACAAGGCAAACTTCTTAGAGTGGTCGATTACAACGGGTTGGTGCAAGAAAATGTTTATAATGATAAGGGTGAACAAATAAAAAAGATAACATATCATATAGATCAACCTTCAAGCAAAATATATGAAGAACAAACCCTTGATGAAAAAGGCAAAGTTACAGGGACAGTCAATGAGCTTGGTGAAGAGAACGAAAAATATGAGTATGTTCAAGGAACTGATTTGGTTTCAATTAAAACAGATGCACAAGGCAATAAAATGGCGTATGCCTACTCAAACGATGACACCTTACTTCAACAATCTATGACGATTAACGGAATAGAAAATACAAATACTTTTGGATATAATCTCGATTTCTTGACAAGCGTTGAACATAACAATTTTAAAATCGCCTATGATTATGATAACCAAGGTAGGATTAGTAAGGTTAAACTTGCTGGAAATGATTATTTGACAAAAGAGTATGCGGATAACGAAGAAACCACAGCTTTGGCTAGTGGAGAGAAATTTAGACAAGTATTTGATGATAATGGTAATGTTTTGGCAGTTTTCTACAAGAATGTCGAGGGTGAAGAAAAACAAATAATTTCCAATACTTATGATATTTACGGGAACATAACGTTCAGTCAAGATCTTCTTACGCAGGAAGACCATAAGATTTATATTAATAAATTTGGTAAACCTGTAAAAGAAGAAACGTCGCAACATGGTGAAAATATTTCTGTTGTAAATGAGTATGATGATAGTCATTCACAGTTATTAAATACAACTATTAATGTAGGGGAACAACAACTTTTTTACAATTTTAGCTATGACAATTCTCCTTCACCTCAAATTAGAAGTATAATGCTTCCAAATGAGACAGAGCAATTTATTAACTATGATAAACTTGGCAGAGTTAGTTCAATCGATAATGACAAGTTTTCTAAATGTTTCTCTTATCTTAAAAATGGCGACCACGCATCAAATCTTGTTTCAAAACTAGATTTTGTAGAAAATGGTGTCAAGAAAGATAATTTAAGATATAAATATGACACAAAGGGCAATATTGTTGAAATAAGAGAAAACAACAAACTTATTGCAAGATATAAGTATGACGGGCTTTCTAGAATAATAAGAGAAGATAATGCTATTTTTGATAAATCAACGACTTTTGATTATGATGAAGGCGGAAATATCATACAAAGTTTGCAATATTCATATACCTTGGCTGAAAATCTGGACTTTGAAACGGTAGTTAGTGAAAACAACTATTTGTATCCTTTAAATGGCTGGAGAGACCAATTACAATATTTCAATGGCGAAAGGTTTATTTATGATGGATTGGGCAATCCCACACAGTATAGAGGTAAAACACTTGTCTGGTCTTATGGTCGTCAACTTGAATACTTTGATGCTGTAAAAGATGAGAATGGAAACATAGTCAAACAGTTGGCTAAATATAACTATAATGCAAATGGTATAAGAACAAGCAAGACAATTTATACTGATTACTTAAATTGCGAATGTAAGAAAGAAAATTGTGATTGCAAGAACTCTTTTACAACTCAATTTTTCTTAAACGGAAATAAAATTATAAAACAGCACGATTGTTGCAATGATTTAACTTTTTATTATGGTGTCGATGGAGTAACAGGATTTCATATCAAAAACAATGTTGTAGATGCGGATTACTATTATAAGAAAAATGCACAAAACGACATAATAGGAATTTATTCGACAGAAGACGAGCAAATTGCTCGATATTCCTATGATGCTTGGGGGAATCAAATCGTAGAATATTTGAATAATGAGGGCAAATTTGTTGCGATAGAAAAGGATTTCGAGTATAATAATATTAGCGAAATAAATCGCTTTATTGCCTTCAAAAACCCATTCAGGTATCGTTCATATTACTATGATTTTGAAACAAATCTTTATTATTTAAATAGCCGCTATTATGATTCTGAAATTGGCAGATTTATCAATGCTGATGATATTGGGAATATTGATATCACTGGCAACTCTATTAATGGGTTAAACTTATATGCGTATTGCTTAAATAATCCTGTCAATGATACTGATAGCAATGGCGCTGCATCATGGTGGCAATGGTTATTATTTGGAATAGGAGCTTTATTGGTAGTTGCGGCAACGGTTGTTGTTACTGTAGCATCTGGTGGAACTGCTCTAGGCGTATTTGGAACTATAGTTCTTGGCGCTGCAAAAGGTGCTCTAATTGGAGTAGCTATTGGTTCGGTTGTGGGAATAACTGGTGGAGCAATTTATTCGGCTGTAACTGGTGCAGATCTATGGGAATCAATCTTAGGAGGATTTTTAATCGGATTTGGTGCAGGTGCAATAATCGGTGCAGTAATAGGTGCTTCGATAAGCGGATTTCAAGTATATCATGCTGCACAACAATGGGGGTCGACAGCCACAAGATCTTCATTCAAGAATATGGTTTCGCATTTTAATAAGCATGTAGTAAAAGAGGGGCATCAGTATTTAGGTAATAACATTGTTGAATACACAAAAAATGCGATGAAATTCTTCCAAAGCAATCAAAATTTGCTTAAATTAACAGATAGTGGCAACTACGTGATAAGGGCTTTGTTTGAAGGTTACAAAGCAGGAGGATTCTTCAATCTAATTGGAAAAATATTCTCATTCTTCTAGGAGGTAAAAAATGTATAAATTGACCAAGAACGAAATTGGACTTTTCAAATTTTTGGATACCATTCATATTCCAGAGGAAATTCTTCACGGAGGAATCGGAATAGATTTAGACTTAATGGTATTATATGAAGCATTAATTGAGCATATTGAAGCCATTAAGAAAGGTTTCATTATTAAAGATAAAGACTTCATATTTAATGGGAAATATATGGATGCTCTAAATCATATTGGTAAAATAAATAATGGCCCAGATTTATATGTTTTTGCTGAAATATGTAAAATGAGTATAGAAATTCTAAAAAAACATAAGAAGGATTAAAAAGAAGATAGGGAATTCCCTGTCTCTTTTTGATTAAAGTATAAAATAATTTTTAAATAAAATAGGTATAATATCATTTGACATGGATCAAAAGGATTTAACTTCTCATACGCGCCAATTAATGAATTCTCGCAATATCATTATGCCAAATATAAAAGCAGAAAATTACTCAATGAGAGGATCAAATGGTGCTATGAATTTTATTAATTACCATATTAACAATGCAAGAGAAATTGTTAAACAGTTAGGCATAAAGAATGTAATTAATAGCTTTTGGGCAACAAATGCAAAATTTGAAGCCATTCTATAGTTCATCTTATACAGTTTATAGGGGTTATTAGGTGAGATACTTTAAAAAGTCTTAGATTTTTAGTAATTTTTTGAAGGAGATCATATTAAAACTATTGTTCTAGAGTCAAATAGAAACTTCTATAAATATTTTATCTTAATATGCTTGGTTTTATGTTCTATTTTAACTATTGTTATTAGTTCGGGGCTCATATTTGCAAAAAGTTCGCAGAACATTTTGCCTAAATTTATTGTTTGCTTAATTATTTCACTCATTTTTTTGATTATTTTTATTCTTATATGTTGTTTACCTAAAACAAAATTTATTTTTCCGGAGGAATATATCTTAATAATCAAAAGAAATTGAAAAACGCATTGATGTTAAATAATATTCAAGGCATAGAATACTACAAATTTAGGTGGTGGTATCTATTTATACTAGCCTTTATTCCTCTACCTAAAGGTGGTTGTATGAAAATTAATATTTGTAATAAACAAAATAACAAATATGTTTTGGGTTCATTTAATTATAGAGATGCATTGAAAATTCAATCTATATATAACGATCTTAAAATAGTTTGAGATTTTATAGGAAAACATTGACTTACAGAGTCAATGTTCAGACTGAAGACAAATAAACTTCAGTCTTTTTTTTGTTTATTTTAATTTAATTAAGTGTGTTAAAATAGAAGAAAAAGAAAAAATCAAATTGAACTTTTGTTTAGACTGATTGACTCCAGAGTAATAGGAATTTATTCGACAGAAGACGAGCAAATTGCTCGATATTCCTATGATGCTTGGGGAAATCAAATCGTAGAATATTTGAATAATGAGGGCAAATTTGTTGCAATAGAAAAGGATTTCGAGTATAATAATATTAGCGAAATAAATCGCTTTATTGCCTTCAAAAACCCATTCAGGTATCGTTCATATTACTATGATTTTGAGACAAATCTTTATTACTTAAACAGCCGTTATTATGATCCAGAACTTGGCAGATTTATCAATGCTGATGATGTTGGAAATATTGATGTAACACAAATCGCATTCAATGGACTTAATCTCTACGCTTACTGTCTTAACAACCCAGTTAATGAAATTGATGAAAATGGCGATATACCAAAATGGTTAAAGTGGCTTCTTGGTGGCTTAATTATTGTCGCGACTATTGTAATTTCTGTTGCAACTGGAGGTGCAGCTGCTGGGACTATATTAGCAGGTATCCACGCATTAGCAACAAATATTGCTACTTTAAGTTTAGTTGCTTCAGTTTCAGGTTTCATTACAAATGGGATCCAGTTTGAGAATGGAAATTTTACCTTCAATTTCGATAAAGCAACAGACGGTTTTATGTGGGGAGTCGTTTCGGGGGTTGTTTTAGGAGTTGCAAGTACATTGTTCTCAGCAGCCGCAGCATTACCCGGAATATTAAGTAAGGCTTTGAGTAAACCAGTGGTTCAAGGAGTAATGCTGGCGATAGTTAATGGTGGTATGACCGCTACTATAGGATTTGCGACAAAAGATTTGTCTATAGAAGATATGTCGTTTGCATTAATATTCGGGTTTTATGGCGGAAGAAAAAATTTGGTAGAAATTTTTAATATGGGAAAAGAAATGCTTAAATCTTATGTTTCCGATATATTTCAATGGATTGTTTCTGGTTTTGTTAAAAGAATTTCGAAATGAAGGGGGATATATGCTTGAATATATTTTCGCTATAATTGGGGTGATAGGCACATTAGAATTTATTTATTGGTTGTTATGGGAATTAATAGACGAGTTATTTAAGCTTAAAGGAACTCATTTAGTAAAGTTGGGGTTTGCAAAATTTTTAATAATAAAACATACAACGCGAAATGTTTATAAAGATAAAACCTATAAAGACTGGGATGTGAATAATATAAATTTTAACAAATCTCATGTGTCTTTAATAACATTAATTTTTCAAATTATAATTCATTTTTTTTGCTTATACATAGTTATAGCAAGTATATTTATAGGGCTTAAATCGTTAGAATTAAATTCCGCATATTTCTTAAATTTAATAATATATCCATCTTTAAGCTTAGCAATTATTAATTTTGTTGTTTTTATAATTGCGGAATCCAAAGTTGATACAGAAATACAAAAAAAATTTTCTAAATGATTAGATTATGTTGACATTTCTTTTTGTATTAATTTTATTGATGTAGAAACGAGTGCGTAACTTTAATTGGTTTAACCATCTAGATTTGTTTTACTTACGAGATATAATTTTAGTAGATCCGCTACATTACATGGAATTTAAGTTTGCTTTGAGTAAACAGTTGTTCAAGGAGTAATGCTGGCGATAGTTAATGGTGGTATGACCGCTACCATAGGCTTTGCGACAAAAGATTTGTCTATAGAAGATATGTCGTTTGAAAAGATATGGTTAAATCTTATATTTCTGACATAGTTCAGTGGATCATTTCAGGGATATTTAAAAAAATAAAATAGGAGTTTTATAATGCTTGAATATACATTTGTCATAATAGGCGCTGTTTTTGCATTAGAATTTATTTTCTATCTATTATGGGATAATTACGATGAGATATATAAATTAAAAAATAAAAACTTGGTAGAAATAAGAAAAGGAAAAGCTTTTATTATAAAACACATCAGGCTTAAAAGATATTTTAACAGAGATTATGAAAAATGGGCACTTTCGAGGAAGGAATTTAATAAAATTCACGTTGCAAAGCCTGTACTAGTTGGTCAAATACTTTTACACATCTTTTGTTTATACTTAATTATTGCAGGAATAATCTTTATAATTATTTCTAATAAAACCTGTTTTATTAATTTTATTATCTATCCATCTTGTGCATTAGGCATAATAAATATAATTTTATCTATTATTTCATCAATTATTGTTGATATAAATATAAATAAGATTTTTCCGCGAGACAATATAAAAAGAAATAATGATTGAGGCTGTGGATTTAAAATCCACAGTCTTTTTTGCTTAGTTTATTTTAGTAATTGTTTAGTAATAATTCGTGAATATTTGCCCGTTTTTGCACCCTTCTATGATAAAAATTGATAGAGGCAAGATGAAACAATAGTTAGTAATCACGCCAAAGTCAAAGCAAGAAAATAGTTTAACTAAGCCACAAGTAAATCTCCCTCATTAAAAACGACTAGTATCAAACAATCCTCGGGGGGGGGGGCAATGCTAAAATTAGGTATAGACGATTGATAATATACACTTCTCTATGTTTTATTGTTTATTAAATATTGCTTAAATAAAACATTATTCGACAAACTTCGCCAAAATTGTTGACATATTACATAAATTATCCTTAAAATGATAATATAAATAATGTAAAATAAATATATAAGGCAAAATTAACAATAAAAATCTAAGAGGAAAGCGAGGAAAAATCAGGCATAGAAAGTAATAGCAAAATTTAAATAAAAAGGGGGAGATTATGAAAAAAGTTTTATTTGAAAAAAAATCATTTTTTGTTTTAATTTTTGCTCTTTTATGTTTGTTGCTAGGACTGAGTTTTTTGAGTTTAAGTAAAAAAGAAAAAGATGAAACACAGGCAGCCTATCTTACTTGTGAAGTTCGTTTTGATGCTAGTAGCGGAAGCTACAGTAATGGACAAACAAAGTTACAGCATCAATGGGCAAATTTCAAAAATTCTAATTTTGGCTTTAATGAACCAAATGTCAAATTTACTGTAAAATTTGAATATAGTTATGTGGGTTTTCTTTGGATTACTTATTGGGAAACGTTTTATACATTCACACAAGATAGCAATCGCTCCGTTACAACGGATCCTTATTTAGGGGATATCTTTAAAGCTGAGGTGGAGAGACATGATAGCATGAGATTAACATTTACGTTATCGTATGATGACTATCATTATACGCATAAATCCACGCAAATTATTTTCCCAGAATTGTCTGGTATGGGTGGCTATATAAATAATTACACAGGAGGCACATTTTCAATAGATAGCTCAAGAGGCAGTTGTTATATTTCTGTTATGTTTGATTGTAAAGCTTGCGAATTTTCATTTTTTAACACCAATAACGTTCCAATAGAAAAAATGACCGGATATGCAGGATATCTATATGATATTCCTCAGAGTGCCTATGAAAAAGCAAATAAAATTCTTTCGCATAAGCATGTTGCCTCATGGATTGATAGGGATTACAATTTGCCAGCATCGGTTAGATGTATGATTTTCGGTAATATAACAGAATATATTCCTTATCATGTGGAGGAAGATTCATATAAAATAACTTGGGAAACAAATGGAGGCAGTTGGACTTCTGCCCCGAAAACGTCATATACATATTCTGAGTTGTTTAATTTTCCGTCCACGTCTGACGTGAAAAAGACGGGGTATACGCTATCAGGGTGGAAAATAGAAGGTGGAAATAAGGATGGTAGCACGGTTTCTCCAGGAGTTCCCCAAAAAGGACTCATTGATGGTCATGGATCAGAGATTACTATTACCGCTCAATGGACGCCAAATACATATTATGTGAGATTTAATGCAGGTAGTGGAACGACAGGAACAATGAATAATCAATCCTTTACATATAATGCAAATGAGAAGGAATTAACGGCGAATGCGTTCAAGAAAACGGGATATTACTTTGCAGGTTGGTCAACAAGTAGTTCGGCAACAAGTGTAAATTATGCAGATAAGGCAAAGGTTAAAAATTTATCGTCAGGAAGTGGAGCAATAGTAGATTTGTATGCAGTCTGGAAAAAGGAGACTTACGTAATAAACTTTAAGGCTCGTGCTGATGAGTATGTCAATGGTGTGCTAGGAGGGACGGCAGAAATTGAAGTAGAATATGGGGGAGGGCCAATAACAATATATGCCCAAAGCCTGAATGCGTCAACAGGTAAAAGTGTGTCAATATACAAAGAAGGCAACAGACTAACCGGATTAAGTGGGTCAGAGAGTTCAAGCACAAAATTAACAAATTGCGATTTTTCAAGTAAGTATTCAAACACATTGACAATATCACCCATACCAGATTTTACACCAAATGTTGGAGAAAGCAAAACGAGTGTTATTGCATATGCTTTATGGGAAAAAGAGACATATAACATAACATTCAATGCTGCAGACGGGCAGATAAATAAAGGCAAGACATATGCTAATACATATACTTATGGCGAATCAATAACAATTTCTCGAGATAATGAGAGTGCAGGCTCAAGAACTACTTTATGCCTATATAGAAAGGGATATAAGTTTAATACATTTGACAAAGGAAGTATAAGTTCAAGCAATATATTTACAATTCCAGATTTGGGTTCAGACAAAAATGTTGACAGTTCATACAAGACAATAAAAGCAAGTTGGACTGTGCGAGAATATGATGTTTTGTTTGATAAAAATGGTGCAAAAGATGAAGAAATAAAAGGCTCATGGCCAGATACTAAAAACAAGATTAAATATACAGACAGCCTTACTATGCCAACAGTTGAGAGATTAGGATATATATTTGTTGGGTGGAAGAGACAAAATTCAAACCAGACCGAGCCTTACCATCCAGGCAAGGGATATAATATGTCAAATATAATGTCAGGAATTGAAACGTCAACGTCTACAACTCTCGTTGCTCAGTGGCAGGATACATGGGCCAGCAAGGGAACAGATCCAAATCCAAATAATAATGTTAAAAATTTGACAACGCCAGAAGATTTTGGCTGGCTTGCATATGAACTTCAAAATGGCACAACTTTTGAGGGGATAACTTTAAATCAAAGAGGAAATGTAAACCTTTATAATAATGCATGGCTAAGCACAGGAACGTTTAAAGGTATATTTAATGGCAATGGATACTATATTTACAACATACACACCACAGACAATAAAGATGTGCTTCTAAGCGACAATGTTGGACTATTTGCCAAAACAGATGGCACAAGCAATAACGTTCAATTAAATAACATTACCATTCTGTCTGGAAATTTAAAGGGCAATAACAATGTTGGCGGAATAGTTGGAGAGGCAACAAATACAATAATTAAAAATTGTAGAAATAGTGCAAGTGTTTCCGGGAATAATTATGTAGGTGGAATTGTTGGCAAGAGAACTGAAACGGTTTCAACAAATGCATCCGCAACTATTACAAGTTGTATAAATTATGGAAAGGTTGAAGGAAATAGTGCGGTAGGAGGTCTCATTGGTAATATTTCAAACAGCACAATAGATGCCTGCTATGTTCGAGCAAATGTGAATGGCTCGTCAAACACTGGTGGACTTATTGGCACAGGGACATCTGTAACAATTAAAAATAGTGCTTATGTTGAAAATACAACAACGCCAAGTTCTGTAAACTGGGTTGCAGGTTCAATGACCGGAGGTGAAGTTTGCGATTGCCTCATAAAGACATCGGGTGCAGAAATATCCTTCCCAAGCAATGCAACAAATTGCGTTGGATATGTAAATAACGGCACGCCAAAAACATCACAACCAATGGAAACAATGAACTTTGCAAATTGGACAACAATTAATGGTCAATATTATCCTAAGGCCTTGACATGGACGGCATAAGAAAAGCAAAATTAAAAATATTAAAAAGGATATCATTAACATTGTTATTGACATCCTTTTTTAATTGGAAGGGCATAAAATTGAAGAAAATGGAGTTGGAGGAGCGTAGGGCATTAAATCTACAAGATGAAGATTTAAATCAAAAAGATGATGGCAATAATTTTGATTTGTAATGTAAAAAAAACCACGGATATCCGTGGTTTTTTAGGTAAGAACAGCGTCGGGGAAAAGGAACGCGTTCTTAGTGAGAAAATAAGCGAAGTTTTACTATTTCTTTGTTACAGTGTAAACACCGTCTTGAACTTTTGACTCATAACCTTGTTTTACAAATGAAACAGCAGGGTCTTCTGAACGTGAATCTGCTGGGTCATATCCTGTGAATGATCCACCAGTTACTTCAATTTTTGCCTTTCCTGCATGACCATTTTCGTCGTTAAGGTTGAGCATATATTTAATATATTCTGGATGGGTGGAGTTTTCAATTTTATATTTGCCACCTTTAACCTCTGCTGAGCCATAGGTTACATAAACTACAGAGCAGTCAGCAGTGTAAGAGCCGCCTTCAACTGCAAGATGTGCGTCATTTCCACTGTCTGTTCCTTTAACCCAGAACACATAGAGGTCATCAGTTGTAACTTTGCCATCACCTTTAACTGTAAGCGAGCCGCCTTCTACAACGTGGAACATAGATGTTGAGTCGTTTTTTGATTTGTCATAATTATAAGTTTCGCTAATGTTTTTGTTGTTAAGGTCGATTGTAACATCTTTAGAGATAGTTAAGGCCTTGCTTAAAGATATGTCTTTGCCAAGTTGAATTGAGCCACCTTTTGCGACCGCTTCAATGAATTGTTCTTCGCTTTCAACAACGGTTGCCTTTTTTCCGCAGGCCGACAAAGCGATTCCGCCAGTTACCACACAGGCAAAGCAGGCAAGTGCAGAAATAAATCTTTTAACCATGAATTTCTCCTTTCTTTACCCTAAGTTTTTCAGCGCAAGCCCGACTTTTAATTCTTGCTTATGATTTTAAAAAAACCTTGGTAAAAAAATATTAACACGGGAAGGGGTGTGATTGCAAATAAATTCCACAAAATTAGAAAATATTTTTTTTGCACCTTAAAATTCCCTACAAATAGTATGAGGAAAATTTTTAAAATTATTACAAAAATTAATGGGGCGGATTTTAAATAATTATAGTTGACTTAAAAATAATATTTTTGTATAATAAAATCGAGGAGAATTTAATGAATTTAGACAAATTAAAAGAGGGAATTGAAGAGGTTTTTTCAAGGCTTGAGAAGGGACATATAAATCTTTATCATGATATTTCAAAAGAGCAATTTAATTTTGAAAAAGAAAAGTTTTTATCTTCTCTTGAAGGTAAAAGCAGAAATGAAATTGTTTGCGGGGTTATGGGCTTATTTGCGCTTTTTAAAGATGCTCACACTAATTTTAATTTTTTCAATTTTAAAAAGCATGATGTTGTAGATTGTGAAATTATAAATATAGATGAAGATTTCTTTTTGAAAAATGGTCAATATCAAAAAATTTTAAAGATAAACGGCTTTCCAATAGAGGAAGTTATTGACAAGGCAAAAAACTATATTTGTTATGAGGTGAAACCTTATCTATGGCAAGAACTTCTTTTTTATCTTAGGTCGAGGGAGTTTCTTAATGGTTTGGGTCTTGGCGGCGAAGATGAAATAGTTTACACGACAACGCAGGGCGACTATAAAATATCAAAGTCTGCCACTTTTACACAATCACAAGACCCATTTTATCAATTTGAAGATGAAAATGGAATCTTATATGTAAATTATAACAAATGTGTCAATATGGAAAACTATCCTTTTGCACAGTTTGTGGAAGATATAAAGGCATTTTACAAATCTCCGCCTAAGGCTTGCCTGCTCGACCTTCGTAAAAATAGTGGTGGAAACAGTGAAATTATAAACCCACTTATTTCCTACTTAAAGGACAACAAAATAAAAACCTATGTTCTTATGGGGCAAAAGACCTTTTCGAGTGGTATTTTTGCTGTCGTCTATTGCAAGTTTTATCTTGATGCACTCTTGCTTGGCAAGTGTGCAGGTCAACCCACTAAGAATTATGGTGAAGTGAAATTTGACAACATTAATGGTGAGCTTTACTACAACTATTCTGTAAAATATTTTGATTTTGCAAAAAGTGTTGAGGACAATGTGAAAAGAAAAACTTTTAGCGAAGATGTCTTTGATTATATTGGCGTAATAAAGCCAGATGTGGAGTTGGGCGAAAATATTGATGATTTTAACAGGGGCATTGATAGTCAAAAACGAGATGCACTTAAACTAATTGAGGAGGAATAATGGAAAATTCAAATGAGAAGTTTTTAAATTACAAACTGCACGCACAAGAATTAAATTGGGAATTGCCAGAGGGATATGTGGAGAAAGAGCAAAACAACCCTCAAGTTGTAAAAGTTGCTCAGGCAAGTGTGGGAATTCTTTTCCAAGCGGCAAATGATGGGGCTTTATTGCTTGGCGAAAGTTTTGAAGACAGGATTAAAAAGGTTATTGACAAGACGGTGGACTACATGAAAAAGTCCAATTGTTCCCATCCTGATAAAAATTATTTTTATTTCAAAGATTACACAAATGGGACATTTAATTTTAAACTTTATGTCCAAGACCTTGTTTCTGGCGGAAGAGTTATAAGAATGTTAAATGCTTTTTTCTTAGAGCCAAGACATAATGAATTTTATCAAATTTCATTTAGTGTTGGACCTTTTCCATTTCCAACTAAAATTTTAAAGGTTGGAGAAATTTCCAAAAAGCCTGACCCAATCTCATCGCTTCTAATTTCGCACACAGAGTTTGTTCTTTCAAGACTTTCATATAAATAAGGCTTTTGGCGACCAATAAAATGTTTAGGCAAAATATTATTAAAAATCTTTACATTTATGTTATAATAGAATTGGAAGGAGTTTTTATGAAATTTTCTAAAAAACTATATTTACCACTAATTTTAATTTTATTTTTCCTTTCCCTCTTGTTCTTTGCCATTTTGGGGCAAGATAGTTTTTCCTTGGCAACAGATACTGAAGAATATTGTGTGAGATGGCATGATGCAGAAGGTGAGGTCATTTACAGCGAAAATTTACCAAAAAACTCCATACCTCAATATGCCCAAACATTACCCTTACCAAAAAAAGAAGGACAGGAGGGGAAAACATATTTCTTTACTGGATGGAGCCCTGAAATTGAAGCTGTTGAGCAAGATGCAGATTATTATCCACAATACAGAGAGGAGGACCATGAATATGAAGTAATTTTATATTATGGTTACGACTATGACGGCTCTGGTGTTGAGAATGACGAGGGAGATATTTTTAAAGTTTTAGCACTGGGCAGATTTGATGTTATAGAAATGCCTTCATTTCGCCATGTTTATGAAGTTGGCACGGAAAGATTTACATTTACCGATTGGGACAGGCCGGTTTGGGGCTGGCAGGCACAAGACATAGAGAATGTTTATGGGAATAATTTTATTGAGATTCATGCCATTTATGTATGCACGCCGGCAACATTTAGAATTGGCTGGATGGATGGAGACCTTAACTACATATATGTCGAAGAGGTTTTAAAGGGTGAAACGCCTGTGTATAATAGACCATTCAACCCTTCAAAGAGTAGCACTGAATACTATAATTATCAATTTATTGGATGGGACAAAACGCCACAACCGGCATATAAAGATGAAGATTATTATGCTCAATTTGAGGAGGTGGACCGCTACTACGACATATATTGGCTGGATGGGGACTCTTCACTTATTTATCAAGAAAAATTGCTTTATGGCCAGCCTCTTAAATTTGACGATGAAAATCATAAAACCCCAACTTTGAGAAAACCCGATTATTTTCATTATTACAAATTTGTTGGCTGGGACAATTATAAGGAGGGCGATACAGTAACAGAGACGGTGTTTATAAAACCAATCTTTGAAATGTATGACGAAGTGATTGAAGAATATGGCGTGCAAAAGGTTTATGTCGCCCAAGACATTTTAACAAATTCCAGCGTGTTTGTTGACCTTGACGTTATTGATGAGACAAAGCCTTTAGAGATTTTGGCGTGCTTCACTTTGTCCTTTGATACAGATGCTGTAAGCAGTTTAAAAAATAACGGCGATGTTTTGAATGTTATTTTCACCGTGCAAAATAAAAAGCAACGCGAATATGGGTTGAATGTCAGCCAGATGCTTATTTTGGAAGCAAATATTGATGACCAAAAAATTGATAAATTTGATGGCGAGGTTGTGGGAATTTACAATAATTTAAAGGCATCGCGAGATAATTCTATTTGGTTTGTTGAAGGCAAAAATATAAATGAGATAGGTTGCGATGTGTGGATTGAAGAGTGTTATCGCTTTGAAATAAAATCATGTGGCAAATATATAGTGGGGCGAAAGGATTACACTTTGACAATAACCCTTTCCACAATTCTACCTTGCTTTGTGGTGATTATGTTTCTTGTAGTATTCTTTGGATTAAGGCAAAAGAGAAAATTAAGTGTGCGCAAATGACAAAAGCAAATTTATAAATTATGCTCAAAAAAAGTTCACTCGATTATGAGTGAACTTTTTTATTTTGCTTTTTTAAAGATTTAGACTTTAATTTCCTTGCATTTTTTCTATTTAATATTTTTTCGCCGACACGATAGGTGTAGCATAAAGCATACACAGGAAGAAGGATGTCAAATGAGGCAAATATGTCAAGGAAGAAATGCTGTTTGATAAAGACGGTTGAACAAATAATCATAATTGAGCAGAAAATAATAACAAATTTAAACAAGCTGTTCATTTTTCTTTCACTCTCTATATTTGCAGTGAGGCAACCTACAATCATTGCAAATGCCATAAAGCAGTGTTGAGAAGGGAAGCAATTTATAGGATTTGTTGAGCCCCAAGTCCACTTAACTAGTTTGTCTGTAAAAGTTTTGATTTCAATGTCTGGCTTTGTGAAAACTGTTTGTGCAAAAAGGTAAATAATTCCAGAAATTGCAAAAGATATGACAAGGGTTACAAACATATTATAAAGTGCTTTTTTATTTGTATAAGCAAGATAAAAGAAAGTTATAATTCCAAGAGGAAATGTCAAATAGTAAAAGTAAATAAACCATGAAATATAAGGTATTTGATTGTCGAGGTCTATAAGGGGATAGTTTGAAGCCTTAATAAGCCCAGAGTTATATAATAATTGATTTCCAAAATATGATATAACAAGTGTCAAAACAAATATGAAAAAGGGTAAAATCGCATAAGACACTTCATTGTAAAATTTTTTTATTTTCTTCATAATGTAAACTCCGCTCAAATATAATAACATTAAATTAAAAATTTTTCAATAAATTTCGATAAAATTGTTTAATATTCGTAAAAATTGGCAAAAATCATTAATTTACATTGTATTTTGACGGGGTTATGATATAATTAGAGTTATGAAAAAGGCATTAATAATTTTTTGTAGCCCACACAGACAGGGCAACACCGCTTCACTTGTTGAAGTTTTCAAAAAACACTTTGATGGGGGCATAACTCAAATTGACCTCTTTCCTCATTTATCAAAAGGCATTTCTCCATGTATTGATTGCAAGGGATGTAAGAATAAGGTGGGTTGCGTTTTAAGCGATGACTTTGCAAAAATTATAAGCGACGACTATGATGTGCTTGTTATTGCAAGTCCAATATATATGTCAAACATGCCACCTCCATTTTGGAATATTATTTCAAGATTTAATTTTACTTTCAGTAACAGAATTTACTTAAAACAAAGCAAGACCTTTAAGGAGAAAGAGGGAGTTTTAATTTTGACAGGTGGCGGCAGTGAGTGTAAGAAACTTATGGGCAAAACAAATGAGGATGAGGCGATAAAACAGGCAAATTATGTTTTTGCAAAACTTAATGCTCGCCCAAATCATATATATTTATCTCTTCAAACAGACACAATTCCGGCAAGCCAAGACGAGGAAATAAAGGAGAAAATAAAAGAGGGTGCAATAGAATTATCGCACTAAATAGAAGTTGACATTATTAAATACAAGTGATAAAATATTTAAAGAGGTGAAGGTTGGACGCAGAGGAAATATTCAAAAAATGGGGTCGCAATGTTTGTGCTTATCCACAAGAGGCACTGCAAGATTTTGACATTGGAATGAAGATTGTCAAACGAAATGCTTTTGATGTGAGATTTCTTTCTTCGCAACTAAAAGACAATGTGGAAATAGCAAAACAAGTGGTTGGCAATGACGGCGAAGCATTGGGTTATCTTTCCGACAACCTAAAAGATAACGAAGAAATTGTGAGGATGGCAATAGAAAGTTCCAAAAACCTGTTTTCTGAGCCATTAAAACACGCAAGCGACCGATTGAAAGATAACAAGGAGTTGGCACTCTTTGCTGTTTCAATTGAAGGGGGAAATTTGGCATATGTAAGCCAAAGATTGAAAGATGATGAAAGTGTAGTTGATAAAGCATTAGAAAATGATCCGCTCTGCCTCACATTTGCAAGTGATAGGATAAAGCATATAGAAAAATATGCCTTGCAACTGTTTGACCAACAATATATAACTTCAGCAAATGCTAGATATGGGCTTTCAAAAGATATAGACAATCGCCATCTTGGGAATAAGAATTTAATGAAAAAGGTGGCAGAAAAAAATCCTGTCTTTATAAAATATATAACAAGCCAAGTTCGGGGATATAGAGAGGTTTTAAAAGAAATTTCAAAAGATAAATCAATATTATATTGGGTTGAAGATAGTGCCATACTTGATGATAAGGAATTGGTTTGCTTATCACTTAAAAACAACGGAGACGAACTTGCCTATGTAAGCAAAAGACTAAAAGATGATAAGGATGTTGTTATTACGGCTGTAAAAAACAGCGGATGTGCACTGATGAGTGCGAGCGAAAGACTTAAAAATGAGATTGACATTGTAAATATTGCAATTCTGAGCGATAGAAGGGCAAAGGCATATGTAGGAGAAAAAATAAAAGATTTATTTAAAAATGATGAAATGGAGGAGAAAGAATGAAAAATAAAAAGGTTATTGTAACAGAGGCGAAAGCAAAAGAAGACAAAAAGTTTGCACAAAGATTAGAAATAGAGGATATTGAGAATAAAAAATATTATGAAATTTATGATTTACTTCTCAAAGAAAGGATGAAAAATAATAATGTTTATGTCCAACTTCCAAATGGCGAAAAACTTTATTCACTTTATGATGACCTAACCGCCACCAGACAAACTTGCCAAGGCAAACGCTCGTTTGTCATGAATTATAAACAGGAATTAAGAGATATTTACTATGCTTGTATTGACAATGTTGAGGACTTTATAGACAATGAAAAAGAGTGGATAAGATTTGCACAAAATAACTGCCAAACAATAAGCGATGCAATAAATCTTGAAACATTTACAAACTTACTTAGGAATGTGCATACACAAAACACAAACTTAAATATGACAGAGGTGCTAAACTTCTACAACAAAGAAAATGAACTGCCATTAAATGACAAAAATGCAAAAGATTTAAACAATGTTTTAAACCTTGTTTCAAAATTTGTAAAGGATGAAAAGGGCAAGCAATTTGTCAATAAATATTTGCAAGATTGTCAAAATTTAGAAGATGACAATATTGAAAGAGAATAATAAAGTAGGCGTATTCAAAATGAATATGCCTTTTATATTAAAATATTTATATTTCATTGACAAAATAAATTAAATTTTGTTAAACTTTTTAGGTGAAGGAGGTTGAAATGGCGGAGGATATCAAACACGATGGGCATAGGAAGAGATTGCTGGAAACGGTGTATAATGTTGGGCTAAATGGTCTAAACATGATTCAAGCCACCGAGTTTGTGCTTTGCTATATTTTTCCGCGTGGCGATGTCCAGCCACTTGCACATAGGCTTGTTGACAAATTTAAAAACTTTTCAAATATGATAGATGCAAATTTAAATGACCTTGCATCTGTTAAAGGAATGGGCGAGGCGTCTGCTAAAAAACTCAAATGTATGGTGCAGGTTTTCAATCTCTACACCGCTTGTAAGGCGCAAGGCCTCAAATCAAGCACCACTTATGGAGAAATTTATTCCTATCTTGAAAACCTCTTAAGATATAAGAATAACGAGGAGTTTTACATATTGGGATTTAATAATCTTGGGGTGTTTATATGTGATAGATGCGTGGCAAGAGGAAGCAGTCAAACGGTTGGTGTTGACGCAAAGGAAATAAGCAATTTTATGACATCTTGTAACGCTTCCAGTGCAATTTTGGTTCATAATCATCCAAATTCCACGTGTAGGGCATCAGACCGGGATATTGAATCTCATGAACAGATAAATAATTTATTTAATTTTGCCGGATATACTTTGCTTGACAACCTTGTTGTTGGACTAGATGGAATTTATTCTATAAAGGAACGTCAACTGCGAAAAGTTTTTGACGAAAGTCAACTTTTAAAGGATATAACGGCAAATTCAAAGAAAATTGATAAAAATTAAAGGAGTAAAAATGGAAGAATATATTTTAAAATTTTTGGGAATTGAAAGAAGATTGCCTCTTGCAAAAACACCAAGTGGCATCACTATTGCAGGCTTTAACCCTGTTGGTGATATGGAGGTGCTTGAAAAGTCAGCCCTTGACCTTGCAAGGCAAATGAAGGAAAATAATGTTAAATGTGATATTATTCTTACCACCGAATTAAAGGGCTTGCCAATTGCACAAGAGGTGGCACGTGTTTTAAAAGTGGATTATGTTTGCCTTAGGAAGGAGGCAAAATGCTATATGGTGAATGCAAGACAGACTGAAGGCGAAAGCATAACCTCGGGCAAGACAAATTATTTTATATCTGAGATTGACGAAAACAAATTAATAGGGAAGAATGTTGCCTTTGTAGATGATGTTTTTTCCACAGGCTCAACCTTCATTTCAATTTTAAATTATGCCGAGAAAACAGGCTTTAAAATTTCATGCTGTGCGACAATATTAAAGGAAGATGTCTTGGATTGGCAGAAAAACAATAAGTCTGGCTTTGTTTTTAAAGGGGTAAAAGTTTTTTATTGTGGATTTTTGCCTTTACAATAGACTTTTTGCAGAATAGAGGGTAAAATTATGAATATTTCATCGAAAGGTAGATATGCTTTGATGCTTATGACCGATATAGCCAAAAATGAAGGGGTAAATTCCATTTCCTCAATTGCTCAAAGACAAAATTTATCTGTTAAATATTTGGAACAGATTGTTTCACGACTTATTAAGGCAGGATTACTTAGTGCCGTTCGCGGTCAAAAGGGTGGCTACACTCTTTCAAAGAAGGCGGAGGATATATCTCTTAAAGATATTTTGATGGCGACTGGTGATGCCGGCCCCATTATTGAATGCCTTAACGGAAAATGCGAAAGAAAAGAGGAGTGCGACACCTATGATATAGGAAACAAACTAAACAACTTAATTTCATCATATCTTGAAAGCATATCCTTAAAGGATTTGATAGAAAAGAATTTTTAAAATAAAATAAAAAAACAATTAATTTCTATTGACAATATATAAATAAAAAGTTATAATCAATTCATACTAATTTAGTAGGAGTTAAAATGAAGACAATATATTTAGATAATGCAGGAACAACTCAAATGTCCCCAGAAGTGAAAAAAGCAATGTTGCCTTTTTTTGATGAAGAGTATGGGAATGCAAGCAGTTTGCATTTTTTGGGACAGCAAGCAAGAGAAAAACTTGAAGAGGCAAGAGGGCAAATTGCAAAATGTTTAAATTGTTTGCCAGAAGAGATTTTTTTCACATCTGGTGGCAGTGAAAGTGATAATTGGGCAATTACATCTGCTTGTCGTGAAGGAGAAAGAAGGGGCAAAAAACATATAATAACCTCTGCTTTTGAACATCATGCCGTTTTGAATACAGTAAAAAGATTTGAAAGAGAGGGCTTTAAAGTAACATATTTGCCAGTTTATGAAAATGGAATTGTCAAAGTGGAAGATTTAAAAAATGCTCTTACAGATGACACCGCTCTTGTTACAATAATGTATGCCAATAATGAGATTGGAACATTACAACCAGTTGAGGATATTGCCAAAATTTGCAAAGAAAGAGGAGTGATTTTTCATTGCGATGCCGTTCAAGCGGTTGGACACGTTGAGATTGACCTTCAAAAATTGAATGTCGATATGCTTTCAATATCGGCACATAAATTCCATGGGCCAAAAGGTGTTGGCGTTTTGTTTAAGCGAAAGGGTAAGAGAATTGAAAGTTTCATTTTGGGGGGAACGCAAGAAATGAATAAACGTGCAGGGACAGAAAATGTTGCTGGTTGCGTTGGAATGGCTGTTGCCCTTCAAGAGGCTTGCAAAAATCTCAAAGAAGACAATGAGCGTGAAAGAAAATTGAGAGATAAACTTTTTGATGAACTTTCAAAAATACCTCATTCAAGAATAAATGGAGACAGGACAAATCGCTTGTCAAACAACTTTAATATGAGTTTTGAAGGCATTGAGGGAGAAGGACTTATTTTGCTTTTAAGCGACAGTGGAATTTGCTCTTCGTCTGGGTCGGCTTGCACGAGTGGTTCGCTTGACCCAAGCCATGTTTTGCTTTCAATAGGATTAATTCACGATGTGGCACACGGAAGTTTAAGGTTGACGCTAAGTAAGTATAACACCGAGGAAGATATTGACTTTACAATAAAAGAAGTGAAGAGAATTGTGGAATATTTAAGGAGTTTCAGTCCACTATGGAAAGATTATGAAAAGGGGGTAAAAAATCATGTTATATAATGAAAAGGTTATGGACCATTTTAGAAATCCAAGAAATGTGGGCGAAATTGAAGACGCAGATGGTATTGGCGAAGTGGGGAACGCAAAATGTGGCGATATAATGAAAATGTGGATAAAGGTCGACAAAGAAAAAATGATAATTGAAGACGTAAAATTCATGACATTTGGGTGCGGAAGTGCCATTGCCACAAGTTCAATTGCTACTGAAATGATAAAGGGTCAGCCAGTCGAAAAGGCACTTGAACTTTCAAACAAGGCTGTTGTTGAAGCATTAGGCGGTCTTCCTGCATACAAATTACATTGCTCGGTGCTTGCAGAAGAGGCTGTCAAGGCGGCAGTAAAAGATTTTTATGACAAAAATGGCATAGAGTATGATAAAGAAAAATTCAAACAAGGATTTTTTGGCGGAGAGGATGATTAAAAAAAAGTGCGTTACGCACTTTTTTTGTGCATTATGCACTTTTTAGGTGGGCTGCCACTTTTTTGTGCATTATGCACCTTTTATTTTAAATTATATTAAACCTGATGTGAATTATCCACCCGTCTAAAACATTTTTGTTTCCTTTTAAGTTTAAGATGCTTAATATTTTCATGCCTTGAATATAATACATCATTTTTAAGAATAATATTGCTGTGTTTAACTTTATTTTTAAATATTGATGCTTCTTTCATGAAGTCGCCTTCGCCTATAGTTTCAGAGACGGGTGCTGAGAAAATAAAACAATCCTTATCAATGGCAGAGACGATTTTTTTCATTTCGCTTGATTGTTCGTTTGGTAAAAGACAGAGAAGAACGGACTTTTCCTTTTTTGAAAACATACCCTCAGCATTTAATTTTGTAATTCCTCTGTGATATCTTTTTAGGAGGGCATCGGCAATTTTTTCGTCATTGTCGCAAATAATGTAGTGAGCGACAACTCGCTTTGACCCATCAAGGACGAGATTTGTCGCCATAGAATTTAAAATTGCAACAATAAGGGCATAAAATCCAGTTTGTAGACCTGCTGTAATTATACTTAATGTTAAAACAATGACATTGATGATTAAAATGCAATGACCAGTTTTAATTTTTGGGAAATATCTGTTTATAATAAGTCCAACAATGTCTGAGCCTCCAGTTGTTCCCCCAAATTTCATCGCAACTCCCACAGTTAGGCCACCCAGCAATGCTCCCACAATGGCATACAGCAGGCGGTCATCGTGGGCATTTGCTATTGGAGGTATTGTTCCAAATTGCATACCAATAGTGTAAAAGGCGATTCCAAAGGCGGAGAGCAATAAGAATTTCCATCCAAACAGTTTAAATGCAAATAGGAAAAGTATAACATTAATTATAAGATAAATAACTGCCGTTGGGATGTTTACTCCCACCTTTAAAAGGCCGGAGCGAATAATCATAGACAAACCGGAAAGCCCGGTGGGGATAATGCCTACGGGTTCAAAAAAGTTTTTGAAGGCCATACCTCCAAGTAGGGCTGCCAAACTTACCATACCTATTTGAATTAAAAATTTTCCAGTCTTTTGTTCAAGACGATTTTCTGCATTTTTTAATAACATGATATTAATATACCACAAATGATAAAAAAATGAAAGAGAAAACAAAAAATTATTTGTAAAATTGCATAGTTGTTAGAAATTTAAAGGTTTTTGTTTGAAAAAGGCGAATTTTAAGTTAAAAAATTGCAAATGCTTGACTTTTTTAAACTTTTGATTAATATTATATAATATGGAAAGATGTCTGTTTTGTTATAATCCTATATCTGGAAAGGGGAAAATAAAAAAGAAAGAAAGTTATATTGTTGAACAATTGAAAAGCAAGTTTGATGTTGAAGTGCTGAAATCTCAATATGCCGGCAATATTGGTGATGAAATAAGAAAGAGGGGCGAAGAGTTTGACGTTGTCATTGGTGCTGGTGGCGATGGAACAATAAATGAGATTGTAAACGCTGTTATGAGTTTGCAAAAGAAACCAAATTTGGCATTTATACCGGCAGGAACTGTCAACGATGTTGCTCACAGCCTTTATATTCCAACAAACATTAAAAAAGCGGTCGCCAATATCTTGCAAGGGAAAACGTTTGCACATGACATAATGAAAATAAATGAAAGATATGGAATTTATGTGTGTTGCGAAGGCTTGTTTACAGAATCAAGTTATGCGACCGGACAGGGAATAAAAAAGAGAATGGGTAAAATTGCCTATGTTTTTCATGGTGCAAAAAAAATATTTTCAACAGACGCACTTCATTTGAAGGTTGTTTATGAGGGTGGTGAAATTGAGGGTAAGTTTGCTATAATTTTAGTAAACAATTCAAGATACACTGCAGGAATGAAAATAAATAAAAGGGCAAATTTAAATGATGGACTTTTTGATGTTATGCTTGTAGAAAGTAAGAAAGATAGGGTCAATTTTGGCTCGGTAATAAAGGTTGGACTTGTCTTTTTGAGGGGTATAGAACACAACATACATAAAAAGGGTGTTTATCACTTCCAAACATCAAGTTTTAAAGTTGAAAATAAGGACAATTCGATAATTAATCTTGACGGGGAGAAAATAGATAGCGGAAATTTTGATTGCCAAATGATAAAGGAAGCGATAAACATAATTGTTCCTAAGCCAGAAAAACTTGTTAAAAAAATATCAAAAATTGATTAAGATTTAATAAAAATAGAACATATTTTTAGTCAATATGTTCTTTTTTTTGTAAAACAATTTTTAAAGACCAAATAGACAGCAAATTTTTCCAACATTTTTGTCAAAAGTTTCGACACTTTTACTCACATTGGTCAAATTATTTTTAAAATTGTTGAAAATTTTGTTTATTGTGTTATAATAGAAGTGGAGGAAAAATGAAAAAATTATTTAATTCTATATTTGTAATGCTTTTAGTTTTAATTGCACCTATTGCCCTTGTTGCTTGTGGCAAAGAAGATAAGAAAGTTGATGTTTATTACACAATCACTATAAATCAAATGACAAATGGAAGTGTCCAGGCAAACAAAACAAGTGCTTTAAGTGGTGATACAATTATTTTGACTATAAACGCCAGTGATGGATATGTGCTTGAAGAGGGTTCACTAAAATACAATACAACTGTTATTGAAAATAATCAATTTATTATGCCAAGTGAAAATGTTGTAATTTATGCAAATTTTGTGGAAGAACATAACACTTACACAATAAATTATCATGTAAATGAGTGGACAACCAATACAAATCCAACCACATTTGTAGATGAAACAGAAGTCATAACTCTTGCAAATCCAATAAGAAAAGGTTTTGATTTTGTTGGTTGGTATAGTGATGCAGATTGCACACAAAAAATAACACAAATTGAACAGGGCAGAACGGGAAATATTGATATTTATCCAAAATTTAATCAAATTTTTGAACTTGCGGGGAATGAAAATTCAAAAAGTATAGCCGGTCTAACTGCTTATGGAGAAACACTGCAAGAACTTGTAGTCCCAAACAGCATAGACGGATTTGCTATACAGGATTTAGCAATTCAAAAGCCTTGCAACAATGTTGTTACATTGACAATTGAAGATGGAGTTCGACGTATAATTGCCTACCTTAACCTTTATAATTCTCCAAAATTAGAGACAGTCAATTTACCAAAAAGTATAAAAGTATTTGACGAGACAGCAAGTCTTTTTAGAAACTGCGAAAAGTTAAAGACCATCAATTTGGATAGTGAAAATCCTTATCTCTTTTTACAAGATGGAGTTCTTTACCAAAGAGAGTCTGGAATTTTATTTGGCGAGCCTTATAATCAAATTTACTTGGTATGTTATCCAAATGGTTTAACAAAGCAAACATTCACAATTCCAGACAATGTAACTCATTTAACAAACTTTGGAAATGCAAAGTTTTCAAAGGTTGTTATTCCTGCAAGTGTTATAAAATTTTGTCCATTAGATGGCAATGAAAATCCTTTCAGCGAATGCCAATCTTTAAGTAATATTGAAGTCGACACATCAAACAACACATTCTTTGTGGAAAACAACATTTTATATGAGGTTAGACAATATAATATTAGAGTTGTTCATGCTGCAAAGGTTAGTGGAGTAGTTAAAATTTTAGAGGAAAGGGAAATAAACAATACTATTTATGGTGATGGCGAAATGTTAGAAAATGCTTTTATCACTTGTAACAACTTAGAAGGAATAATATGTTCTGAAAGTGCAATCAGTATAAATATGGCAAGAAATAACCCCAATATTAAAATTTACTCAACAGAAGAAAGGCCAACACCTTCTGGCTGGTCGACATGGGCAGAAAGAGAGGAAATGCTTTTAGAATGCGACAACATTTATTGGTATAGCACAACTAATCAGTCAGATGGATATAATTATTGGCGATATGTCGGCAATAATCCAGTGATTTGGTAAAAAAGAAGGCTTTTAACCTAACGGTTTAAAAGCCTTTTTTTAGGAACGCAATAACAACGACGAGATTACATGGCGAAGCCTAAAAATTAAAATTCAGCATTTGCGAGTTTGTCTGCTCTATCTTTAATTGTAAGTGCATCTATAAATAAATCGAGGTCGCCATTTAAAACATTTTCAAGGCTATAAGATGTAACGCCGACACGGTGGTCAGTAACTCTGCCTTGGGGATAATTGTAAGTTCTCACACGTTCGGAGCGGTCTCCGCTTCCAACTTGATTTTTTCTGTCTGCTTTGTATTGGTCTTCAATTTGCCCTTGATAAAAATCGTAAAGTTTGGAACGTAAAATTGACATTGCTCTTTCCTTATTTTTAATTTGCGAACGCTCGTCTTGGCATGAAACGACAATTCCGGTAGGCAGGTGGGTAATTCTTATTGCACTTTCAGTTTTGTTGACGTGTTGTCCGCCAGCCCCAGATGAGCGATATGTATCAATTTTCAAATCTTTTTCTTCTATTTCAAATTCGACTTCTTCAATTTCTGGGAGAACGGCAACTGTAGAGGTTGAGGTGTGGATTCTGCCTTGGCTTTCAGTTTCAGGAACTCTTTGCACGCGGTGAACACCACTTTCATACTTGAAGCGACTGTAAGCACCGCGGCCTTTAACCATAAAAGTTATTTCCTTTATGCCGCCAAGTTCTGTTGCGTTCAAATCGATAATTTCTGTTGTCCAACCTTTTTTCTCTGCATACATTGTATACATTCTGTGGAGTTCGTTGCAAAAAAGAGCGGATTCCTCACCACCAGCCGCCTGCCTTATTTCGATAATAACGTTGCTGTCGTCATTTGCATCCTTTGGGAGAAGTAAGATTTTCATTTCTTCAACTTTGTCTTCAATTTGTTTAGTGAGCGAGCCAATTTCGTCATAGAAGAGTTGTTTAAGGTCATGATCTGTCTCTTTTTCATACTCCTGTCGAGAAGTGTTCAACTCGTCAACAAGTTTTTTAAGTTTATCATATTCTTGTGCCACTTCCTCAATGGCGGAACGCTCTTTGACAAGTTTTTTCCATTCGCGGTTGTCTGCTATAATGTCTGGGTCAGATACAAGTTCTGTCAATTTTTCATATCTTTCCTTAGTTTTTGCTGTTTTTTCCAATATTTTATCTGCTATATCTTCCATAAATCACCCTTTCAATTTTATTATAATCCTTTACAGAGTTAACGTTGTCAAAGCCTGCCTTTTGCATTAATTCTTCGACAACTTCTGCCTGCCCCTGACCAACTTCAAATAAAAGCCAGCCTTTTTTTGTCAATTTGGGTTTTGCCTCTTCAACAATACGCCTGTAAAAATCAAGCCCATCTTCTCCTCCATCTAGGGCGAGACGAGGGTCATATTTTTTTACTTCGACATCAAGTTTTTCAAGGTCTGCACTTTTAATGTATGGTGGATTTGAAACTATTATATCATACTTTTTTCCCTTTTTCAAACTTTTAAATAAATCAGATTGACAAAAATCAATTTTTACCTCATTTTTTCGGGCATTATTTTGCGCGACAGCGAGTGCTTGCTTTGAAATATCACTTGCAAAAACTCTTGCACTTGTATATTTTTTTATTGCAACAGCAATCGCACCACTTCCTGTGCATAAATCCAAAACGTTTTTAAGGTCAAATTCATTAATTTTTTTAATGGCCTCCTCAACAAGAATTTCAGTTTCCATTCGAGGCGATAAGACTTTTTTGTTTACGTCAAATCTAAGCCCATAAAATTCAACAAAGCCAAAAATACTTGAAAGGGGTTCGCCTTTTGCACGTCTTTCACAGGCACGCATAATCTCTCTGTATTCCTTTATTCCCACACTGCGTTCAAGTTTTATTTCGGCACGATTTTTTTGAAGAATGGTGGCAATAATCCAGTCGCGGTCGCTTTCATCATACTTGTCGCTTTGTTTTAACTTTGTTTCAAGTTCGGCAAAAAGGCTTGACATAGAAACCCTGTCTTTTTCAATTTTTTGAAAATCACTGTAATTTGTCATTTCATTTATTGCCACGGCTAAAACCTCATTGTGAGTGGTGTTTGGTCGCACACTTACAAGCCAATTTGTAACTATTGCGACATCCCTTAAAAATCCAACTTTTGAAAGAGATGAGAAACGTAGAACCTCATATATTAATGGTATAGTTGCAAGAAAAATAAGGCTGTTTATCAAAAAATTTATTGGCCAAAATATATGCACCGATATTAATGATATCATAAAAGATGAAAAAAGAAAAACATTTAAAGCAAAATTTAGGTAATTAAGAGGATAAGTTCGAGGACGCAAAAGGTCTTCTTTGCCGCTCAAGTATACATTTCCTGCTCCGTTAAAGCCATAAAGCCCACCTGAAATGGGGAGAATGCGGACAATTGCAAGGGAGATATATATAAAGGAAAATCTTAGAAGGGCAATTATAAAGGAGCGAAAATAATAACTCTCAAAGGAAGGAAATGCCTTGTTGAAAAGAAGATTTGGAAGATAGGCAAGCACAATAAGACCATAAAGAAAGGCTGCAACAAGGGTTGCAATTGACACCAAAAAGGAGGAGGCAATAGTTATGTTCTTTGCAATTTTAAAACTTTTGTTTTTTTCCTTTTCTGGACGGTCTTCAAGGTCTTGGGTCAAATCTAGTGAAGAAAAATACAAAAAAATTCCCAAAAAGAAAAAGGTAAAGCCCCTTATTACAGGCAAAAAGAAAAACTTATTTAAGGGTTTAATTTTCTTTCCTCCAACACGCTTGTTGCCACTTGAATCTATAATGCTTACGCACAGCCTGTCTTTTTCATATAACCCCAATCCATTTCCCAAAGGTAAAATCATTTTTTCCATATTGTAATTATTCCCATAAATTATTGTTTAATAATTATAAAATTTAATTGAATGCTTGAAATTTTTATACGGTTGGGTTATAATAATAAAAAGAGGTCAATATGAAAAAATCGCAAGTTGCTCTAATTGGTATTTTATCCTGCATAATAATCATAAGCCTTACAGTTATTATTTTATTTTTCACAGTCCTAAACAAGGATGGTGAAAAGGTTTATGATGTTTCTCATTATGTCAGTTTAAAATTTGAATTAGATAAAAATGGTTATTCGGCAAAAGTTGCAAAAGCGGACAATCTTATATTAAGTGAAGATCTTGTTTTGCCAGAGAAGGTGTCTTTTGAAGACAATGTATATGAAATTGTTGAGATTGCCGACGAAGGCTTTGCAAACTGTGGAATTACATCAATTAAAATTCCTTCAACAGTAAAGAGAATTGGCAATAAGGCATTTTACAAATGCGACAATGTTAAAGGAAACATACAATTTCCAAGCCAGTTGACATATATAGGGGATAGTGCATTCGAGGAATGCACATTTGAAGGTGATGTAGACATACCTGCCACAGTATCTTACATTGGGAGTTCAGCATTTAAAAACTGCACTTTTGATGGGGCAGTAACTCTTCCAACATCAATATCTGAAATTAAAGTCTCAACTTTTGAGGGATGCAAGAATATGAAGGGCAGAATAGATATCCCAAGCAATGTTAATTCAATAGGGCAAAGAGCGTTCTACGATTGCGAGAATATGACTCAACTTACATTGACTGATGGAATAGAACTTATTGCCGAGTATGCATTCTATAATTGTGGAATGAAAGGGGAGGTTAACATTCCAACCACAATCACAGAAGTCAAACGTTATTCATTTTATGGATGTAAGCAAATGAAGAATTTGCATTTTTCATCAAATACCGAAAAAATTGGAAATTTTGCTTTTTCACATTGTTCCAATCTTGAAACGTTGACAATAACTGCCAATATATCAAGTATAGGGGTGCAGGCTTTTGGTGAATGTTCAAAGTTGAGAACAGTAATAATAAACAGCAGTTCAATCCTATGGGCGGCAGAAACAGCATCATCAGCAGGGTGCTTATATGATGTTACATACAGGCAATATATTTACATAAGAAAGGATATAATAAATCCATCTGACAATAAAGTGCCTGATTATATCGACAGGTATTTTCAAAAGGTAAATGACGACCCTAATTATCCAGACTATTTTGTCTATAGCAAAAGATGATAATTAAATTTTCATTGAAAAGTTGTTCTATATGGAGCAACTTTTTTATAAATTTTTTCAATGTTAAATAAGGCACAAATTAAATCAATACGTAGAGCCTATATCATTTTTATTCATCCGCCACAAGCCTAAAATAAGAGTTTAATAATCGCTTGCAAACCTATATAAAAAATTAAATTTAAAAAAAATAGTTGTTTTTTAGATGTAAATCATTTATAATAATTCTATGGATGAAACATTACAAAATTATTTAAGTGAATCTCAACAAAAAAATGTTGAGCAAAAACCGCAAAATGGTGATATTGCTCCCGAGAAAGCCCCTGCAAAACCGGCACCAAAGCCTTATCCAGTCTTTGGAACAGATATTACAATTCTTGAGGGGGACTTTATTGAGTTTTATAAAGCCAGAATGAAAATTATGGCTATAAAATTTAAACTTGTTGGACAAGTCAACAATAAAGGGGAATATGTAATAAATGAAGATATTCGCCGCGACCTTGTGCGTATGGAAAAGGAAATTGAGGACAGCGGAGAAACTTTTTACAAGGCCATTGCTTTATATATGAGAAAGTATTTCTATTTTCATGTAAAAATAGAACAACAGGAAAATGGAATGGCAAAGGCGACTCTCTATTTGTCGGAATTTGTTGATGGCTTTTTGGGGCAAGATTATATAGTAACTCCTGTTGCCGAATATACATCAATAAACGATGATGAATTTAGGATAAGGGTAAGACGTGCCTTTCACCTTGTTGATGTTGAAGTTAAAAATGACGACATGGCAGTTCCAGACCTAGCCGTAATAATGCAAGACGCACTTGATATGGAACTTTTACTTTGTGGGTTCTTCGATATGGCAAGCCAGGTATATTTGATGAAAATGTTAAAAGCCCTCGAAGAAAGCAATAACGAAACTTGTTTAAGAGTTCTTGAAAGATATCACCAACTTTTGGCTCTTCAAAATTTAGATTTGAATGATAAATATAAATATATAAAATACAAGGCACTACTGGACAATGCCATTGACGAAGTGGGAGGACTTGAAAAACTAGGACTTGGCGTTGACGTTTTAAAACCAATAGTAAATGAATACAACAAAATAACGCAAATTATAACCACTGCAAGAAAGGGTATTCTTGAAATGGATACAGCGGTCAAACCAGAGGAACTTTTAAAAACGGCACCGACAATAAATAACAGACCGGCACCAAAAAAGACGGCAGGAATTCCAAAGCCAGCAGTTCAACCTGTCAAAAAGCCTGTTAATCAGCCAAAAAATATTGTAAAAAAACCAGAAGAAAAACGACCTTCATCGTCGTGGACGCCTGCCCCTGAGCCAAAGCCAAAGCCTGCGGACAGGACGGCGGGACGAGGAAAATTAGAGCCAACTCCTGCACCATCACCAGAACCACCTAAAGAACCTAATAGAGTTATAGGTGGGACGCCTGAAAATAGCAACGCAGACAAAGAGCCTAAGCCACCAATGAGCACCAATCCGCCTCCAGCGGCTTCTACAGAAGAAGATAGATTTGTAGATTTGACTGATGGTAGTGGAAGTGCGGAAGAAGAAGATTTGGGTAGAGACATGATGGAAACTGAAGATATGGAAAAAGATGACGACATGGTAGATTTGTATACTAATGATGAACCTGAACGTAAAATTGATGAAGAGGCAGGCTTGGAGAACGGGGCTTAATAAGAGTTGAAAAATATTTAAATGCATCTTAAATTGGGAGAATTTCAATTAGGATGCATTTTTTTGAAGATGAGAATTTTTTTGTGCAATCTCCAAACGACACTTTCAAACATTATGCAATTTAAATTCATGATTATTGGCAATAAAGTTTGCAAGCAATAGTCTTTACCTTTCTTGGCAATTAAAAAAAGTGCACTTCAATTTAAGTGCACTTTTAAATTGTGTTTTTATAAATTAACGCTCTGATTCATCTTCCAAATTGTTGGCAGAATCTTTTAAACTATTTTTCCAATTGTCAAATTCTTTCTTTCTTTTATCAATGGCATTTAATACTATTTCATCATCATCCTTTGAATAGTAGTCATTGTAGAAGTTTTTATAGAATGTTTCATTTGTTTTTAAGTCAAAGATTTCTTGTTCAACGGCATCAAGGACTGCAACATCATCATAACCATTTATTTTAAGTTGATAATTTCCATTTTCACCTGTTACAACGCCATCTAACATTTTTGCATAGTCAAGTCCTATTGGCATAATATCCTCTTTCTTTTGAAGATATAATGAAACGGTGAGAGGGTCGCGATTTTTAAATTTGTCAATAGTGTTTTCTGTTGACTTATATTCTCTCCATTTGCAATATTTATCGCAGAAATCTTTGTTTGAGTTTGTGTAAAAATATCCAGCAAATAGATAAGATAACCCTTTTCCACAATTAGATAGATTTGAGAAATCTACGCAGGCAGCCCTGTCATTTTCAAGTTTAGAAGCAAGGAATCTTAACTTATTTGTAAATTCATAAGTTTTCATTCCTGTTTCACTGTCTGGATATTTTACAATATCATGGCTTCCAAGTTGTTTCCTAAAATTCTTAATTGCTTCAGGCCCTTGTTTAATTGCTTTTGTCAATTGATTCAAGGCAACAACCATATTGTAATTGTTCTCCTTAATCTTTTTTACTTGGTCAGGAGTCATACCTTTTTGGCTGTTAAAATCTAAATAATAAGGATTGTTTTTCATTATTCACCTCTTTTAATTTCGTATTGTTATACTTTTACATGGATATAATAGCATAAATTTTCCAATTTGTAAATAGTCTTTTTAAAATTTTTTTAATTTTTTGCACAAAATTGCCCTAAAAAGTGATTTTTAGTCTATATATATTATTATATAAAATTCATATAATTATGTATTATATTCAAAATTAAAAAAAATTTAAACTTTTTATTGAAATTTGGTGTTAATATATGCTATACTAAAACTAGAATTATTATTAATCCTTTTAATGATTCAATAATTTCGGGGAGGATATTGTGAACGAAAATATTAAAAAGAATTTAAACAAAGTTTTATCTGCAAACAAGAAATGGCCTATTATTTTAGAGGGGGTTGACGCAAATGAGTTTTCAAAAGCGACAGTTATACCTGCCACTTTGCCATCAAGTCAACTTGGAGTTATAAATGATATAAACGGACTTGTAAAACCAGGCTGGGTTGTTGCAGTCGAGGGCAATGCTAAAAATAAAACAAATCTTCTTGTTATATCGGGCATTGACAAACTTGAAAAGGGTCAACAAAGAAAGTTTAGAAATCTTTTAGATTCAAAAAGTCTAAATGGTTATCAACTCCCAGAGAATCTTCAAATTGCTTTAACAATAGATATGGGAAACAGGGATAAATTAGACGAGGAGATTTTATCATTAACAATTTATTATAAGGCGGAGTAAAATTATGGGATTATTTGATAAAAAAGAAAATGAGAAATTAAAGATAGTAAAAGATGCAATGTTAAGCAAGTTCCCTTCTCTTGGGGCAACTTGCTCAAAATTAAAATTTTCATTTTCAAAAAAAGTGCCAACTGCAGCAACGGATGGCGAAAATGTATTTGTAAATCCTGATTTTTTTGAAGCACAGTCTCATGATTTGAGAGTTGCTGTTTTGTCGCACGAAGTTATGCACGTTGCCTTCAACCATATAAGACGTCAAATTGGCAAGGATGGAAAGGAAAGAGCACACTCCATCTGGAATCTTGCGACCGATGCGGTTATTAACGATATTTTAAAAAATAACGGATTGCCAATTTCAGAAAATTGGGTTAATATGCCGGGTGCATCTGAGCATTCAGCCGATGAGATGTATGAACAGTTATATCAAAAGGCACTTGAAGAGCAAAAGCAAAAACAGAAGGCAGGCAAAAATCAACAGCAAATGGCAGGAGGAAGCGGTATGCCACAAACTCCTCCTCAATCTCAACCTCAACAAAATCAAGGACAGAATGGTCAACAAGCCGATCAAGACGAGCAAGAAGGTCAAGAGGGGCAAGAAGGTCAAAACGGACAAAATGGCCAGAACCAACAAAATGGGAAAAATGGACAGAAAGGACAACAGGGTGGTCAAGAGCAAGATGGTGATCAGCAAAGCGAAGGCCAACAGGGTCAAAGACAGGCAGGTCAAAGTGGTGCTCAAAATCAAGCAGGCCAACAAAATGGAATTACACAAGGTGGCAAGCAAAATGGACAGGGTCAACAAAAGAATGTTGACGACAAAATGCCACAGCAAGCAGGTCAACAGGATGGAAAGAACAAGCATAATAAGGGAGAGGGCATTTCAGACCTATTAGATGACGATGAACAAGTTGGACATGACGACCATGATATATGGAAGGATGCTTTAAAGAAGGAACTCAAGAGAGAGGAAGAGGAAAAGAAGAAGAAAGAAAAAGAGAGAGCCAAAGCGGAGAAAAATAAAAACAAGAAAAAAGACCAGGAGGAAAACAATGAGGAAAATCAAGACGAGCAGAATGAAGAAAATGAAACAAATGGTCTAAACTATGACAAAAACAAGGTTGCCGATCCAGACGAAATGGCAAACGCTATAAATGGTGATGGAAGCGACGAAGAAGAGGATGAAACTCCATCTTTCGAGGAAACGGGCAGAGCGAAAGGTGAAAAACCAGAAAATGACAAAGGGAATGACGAAAACGATGATGGTGATAGCCAAGAGCAACAAGAAAAATTCCGCGAAGCCATGGAAAAACTTGAAAAAGAGTTCACCAAGATGAATGATGAATTAAAAAAGGAAACAGCAATCAAAATAAGAAAAAGCATTGAGGAAAAAAATCATCATTATGGGACTACAGCACTAAACGGAAACAGAACTCAAGGCGAGGTTGGAGAAGATAAGCCAATTTTGTCATGGAAAAAAATTCTTGCCAAGGAATTTAAGAAAGATGAGGCAAGATGGAGTTACAGAAGGTCAAGTCGCGACAACTTCTATATGCCAAGAATTGAGGAAATAGAACAATATGAGCAGTCAGTAACTGAGGTTGTCCTTGATACATCAGGCAGTATAGATGATGCATTATTAAAAGGATTTTTAAGACAGTTAAAGCCACTTGTAAAGGAAACAAAACTAAAAGCAGGGTGTTTTGATACAATGTTCTATGGGTTTAAGGAATTAAAGACAAAGGAAGATATTGACAATTTCAAATCACGCGGCGGTGGCGGAACAGATTTAGATTGTGCAGTGAGAGCGTTTACAAACGATAAGAAAGTAAACAAAATTGTCTTTACCGATGGTATAAGCGACGATATGCCCAAAAGAGATCTTTATGAAACTAAAAATTTAATATGGGTGGTTTTTGATAATCCAAGATTTAAAGCA
Source organism: uncultured Clostridia bacterium (assembly GCA_947624415.1). GTDB lineage: Bacteria > Bacillota > Clostridia > Christensenellales > UBA1242 > Caccovivens. Next base: position 44,584 of record CANQKH010000001.1, read on the forward strand.
CCTTTTGGGAAAATCGTTTATGTGAAGAAAAGTGAAATGTATACTCAAGATTTAATGGATAAACAAAATTCAAACACCTCTTATTCAAACGATGACGAAGACGAATTTGATATGTAAATGAAATTAGGGCTAACAAGTCCTAATTTTATTAATTTAAAAGGAGAAGTATGGAAAAGAAAATTGTAAAAATAGTTTTGACGGGCGGACCTTGTGGTGGAAAAAGTACGGGGCTAAGTTGTATTGAACGAGCACTTACCAAATATGGCTACAAAGTGGTGATTATAAATGAAAGTGCAACCGAACTTATTTTAAATGGACTTGATTTAAATGCCTATAATGGCAAGCAGAGAGTTTTTGAAAAAAACATTGTAAAACTCCAAATCTTAAAAGAAAAATTGTATTATGAGGCCTGTCAAAATCTTCCAGATGAAAAAATCCTTTTAGTTTGCGACAGAGGGATTATGGATTGCATGAGTTATGTTTCAAAAGAGGACTTTATGGCAATTCTTGACCAACTCGGGGAGGACCTTATTCAACTTCGCGATGATTACGATGGAGTTTTTCACCTTGTAACTTGTGCTAAGGGTGCAGAGGAATGTTACAGCAGGGCAAACAATGGGGCAAGGAAAGAAAATGCCCAAGAGGCGAGAGAGGCGGATGAAAGGACTCTTGCTTGTTGGGCGGGGCATCCACATTTACGTGTTATTGACAATTCGACAGGGTTTGAAGAAAAAATAAACAGACTTATTGCTGAAATTTGCAGTTTACTTGGCGAGCCTATTCCAATGGAGATTGAGAGAAAATTCTTGATTAAAAAGCCTGACGTGAAATTCTTGGAACAACTTAAAAACTGTAAAAAGGTAAACATTGTTCAAACCTATTTAATTTGCGATGGCGATGAGGAGGTAAGAGTTAGACAGCGTGGACTTGAGGGCAGTTACATTTACACCTTGACGTCTAAGAAAAGATTGACACCACTAAAAAGAGTTGAAGTGGAAAGAAGGATAACTCAAAAAGAATATCTAAACTATCTCAATAATGCTGATACAAATTTAAGACAGATAAGAAAGGAAAGATATTGCCTTATTGAAAATGGCAAATATTTTGAAATTGATATTTATCCTTATGCAAATGAAACGGCAATTATGGAAATTGAACTTAGCAATGAAAATGAGAAAATAGAATTGCCAAAATTTATAGAGGTTATAAAGGAAGTTACTGATGATATTGAATACTCAAATTACTCCCTTGCCAAGGCCAAGAAAAATATTTTGAAATAAATTTTAATTAATTATTTTTAAAGCAATAAATTTTATGTTTTAGGAGAAAATATGAAGTTAACAGTTTTATGCGATAATAATGTTTTTATTGATAGTTATTTATTGGGAGAGCCTGCACTTTCATTTTATATAGAAAACGAAAATGACAAGATATTGTTCGATCTTGGTTATTCTTATGTTTTCAAGTTTAACGCTGAAAAGTTGAAAATAGACTTATCAAAAGTTGATAAAGTGGTTTTATCCCACGGACATGATGACCACACACATGGCTTGAAGTGGTTTAAGTTTAGTGCCAAGACGAAGTTATATTTTTGTGATGGGTGCTTTGACAGAAAGGAAGTGGAAAACATTGAATTGACCGCTCCATATACAAAAGAGGAAATGGAAACAAAGTTTGATTTAACAGAAGTTAAATCTCCAATGGAAATATCAAACAATCTTATTTTGCTTGGCCCTATTGAAAGAAAAACAAGTTTTGAGAAAGACAATCCAAAATTAAAGACATTGAAAAATGGACAATGGGTTCAAGACAGCGTGCTTGATGACACTGCTTTGGTGTATAATGGTTATGATGGACTTTATGTTATAACCGCTTGTTCGCATAGTGGAATTTGCAATATTTGTGAAAAGGCAAAGAGAATGTTTGACAAGCCTATTAAAGCCATTATTGGAGGACTGCATTTGTTTGATTTAAATGAGCAAACTCAAAAGACAATATCATATCTTAAAGAGCAAAAAATAGAAAATCTTTATCCATGTCATTGCACAAGTTTGGCAGTTAAGGCGAAAATGATAAATGAGGGGTTGAACGTTCATGAAGTTGGATGTGGCATGGAATTAATTTTTGAATAATAAATTGTCAACACCCTTTAATTTATTGACTTTTCTTTTAAATTTGGCTATTATAGTTAAAAGAGGTTTTAAAAAATTAAATAGTTACGTGCTTGATAACTTTCTTGCAATGAAAAACCTGTGCGACAATCATTTTAATTTTTAGTGCGGAAGGCGAGAAAGTTTGCAAAGTGGACAAGATTAAAAAAATAAACAGGAGGGGGAAATGGAAGATAACGAAGGACCAATAGATTATCAACTCACATTTATAGGGGAGCGCTATACATCTCCAAGCGAACTTATAGAATTGGAAGATATAATAATTGAGCAAAGCAGTGGAATATTTGACGAATCAAAGCCAGTCAAGAAAAGGTTAAAGACGCTACTAAGGTGCATGAAAATGTCTGAACTTTTACAAAGAAATATTGCACATTTAGATTTTGACGAAAAACTCGAATTTCTTTTTGGTCATGACTATATAAATTACACATTATTTGAAAACACATTTGGATTTGAGTATCATAAAAGCATGAAACTTTTAAATTATTTGAAATTTTCTGGGGTTGGTTACACAACTGAGGACGGCCTCATTGTAACTGACAAAGAAAAATTTGTGCAATTGTTAAAATTGAAAATGGCACAAACAAATCTTTATGAATAGAGCATTCAAAATAAAAAAGCCTTACTAATAGTAGGGCTTTTTGTGTGTATCACTATGCAAATCAATGTAATTTTTCTAAATATTCATATATAAGTTTTTTCTTTATTTCACTAAATTCTTCTTCTGTTACAAGGTCCATATTTTTCATTGATGAAAGAATATTAAGTTTGTTTTGAAGATCTTCTGGTGAAAGTGGTTTTGATTGAGCGCTAGAAACCTCTTCATGGCTTGTGCTTTCACTTTGATTTTCTTTTGGCACTTCTTGAACGAATTTTGCCACACTCTTAGTTTGCCAAGTTGCCAGAGTGCAGATTATAAGGAATATGCAAGAAGTTGTCAGTAATGCAAAAATAATAAGACCGTTAAGCATAGCAAGTCCCCAGCCATATAATAATAGGCTAATGGCAAAAAGAATTATTGTAAGCAAGTTTAAAAATATTAAGATGAAATTTAAAATTCTTGAACATTTAATATTTTTTAAACTTCCTCGAAATGATAAAAGCAGCAAGACAGAAATTGTAAGCGATGTCAATCCAAACAAAAGAGTTATTGCGGAAAGGACATAAAGTGGAGTGAAAATCATGCTGTAATCGGCATATATGTCTGGCAAAATGAAATTGAAAAGCGAAGAAAAGAAGACCACGAGATTGCCAATAAAACTTAAAATAATTCCTGATAGATTTAAAGATTTATTCATTTTTTACCTCTCTTTTAAAAGTATAGAAGAAATTTGACAACTTTGTCAACAAAAAAATCAAATTGGTGTTTGTTTTTAATTAAAGTTATGCTATAATAAGAACATGAAAAAGATAACAGACCAATATGCAAAGGAATTTGATAGAAAATGTGCAAGGGTTGATGCACATGGGTTTTTAAGATTTATTACTCAAACAGACCAATATAACGACATTTCAATTTTAGACACACTTGCAGATTTGGGAAAATTGATTGACGTTAAACCTTATAAGGAAAGGAAAGTTGAGTATGATGAGGGTCAGTTTAAGAATCTTATAAATGAGTTTTTTGCTCAATATTTTCCATCAAAGGCAAAAGAGGTGTCTCAAATTTTGGATGGGACAAACACATATTTTATTGACGAAAATGGGAAAAGCCACATAAATTTTCTTGAAGATAGCAAGGGGAAATCAAGTAATGTGGGACATTCAAACAATAATTCATATCTTGAATTTAATGTTTATTTAAATCATACTGCAAACGACCTTGTAACAACAGTTCATGAAATTTCTCACGCAATAAGTGGACATCACAAACGCATAGTGGAATATATACGGGGCGGTGCATCGCAAGAGGAAATTGAAAAATTGACAAAAAATGTGGGTTTTAAGAGAGATTGCATTGGAGAAATAGAAAGCCATATTGTAGAAAGACTTTTCAATCAATTTTTATTTGAAAAGGGAATTTTCAATGAAGAAGATTTGAAAAATTATGACAACCTTCAAAAACGAAGCCTGCTATATGAGATTAACTTGATAAGGGAAGAGAGTGATATTTTAAAACAGTTGTCATGCCCGGTAACAAAGAAAAGTCTTGAACAACTTACAGAAAGACTTGAAAAAGAGGGACAAACAAGATTGCTTGAAAGAATTGAAAAAATGCACGATGACGACAAAAGCAGTCCAAATATGTTTCGATATGTTGTTGGAAGAATTGTTGCCGATTTGTGGATGGAGGAATATTTAAAGACGGATGAAAAGGGCTTTAAACTTACAAAGTTCTGTCGCTATCTCGACAATAATGAAAAAATAGATTTGGATGATACTTGCGACTATCTTTTGGAGATTGACACTTCCGCCGCTATATTCTCTTATTTTTTGAAATGTGAAGATGAAAAGTATGCCGAAGAAGAGAGGGACATGGAAAATTAAAGGAAACACATACGAGCGTTAAAAAGCAAAGCCCCTTTCTTTTTATAATCAGTCAAGGAGAAGAAAATGCTAATATTTATTTGCGGAAAATCGGGCAGTGGAAAATCGACTTTTGCAAAACGCATTGCGGACAAACTAAATTTTAAATATGTTAATGTGGACGATATTGCCCACGATTTTTATGCTCAACCTCAATTTCTTTCAAATATAAGTAAACTTTTTGGAGAAAGCGTGTTTGACGAAGATGGCTTTAACAGAAAGAAATTGGGAGAAATTGTGTTTTCCAAAGTTGAAGATGGGGCGGTGAAGGAGTTTAACGCTCTTTCCTTCCAGTTTATAAAAAGCCGTCTCGAGCCACTTTTACATGAGAATGCTGTTGTCGATTGGTTGCTTCTGCCCAAGACCCAATTTTGGGATTGCAACGCTTTGAAAATTTTGATTAAATCTCAAGATGAAGAAATGAGGCTTGAAAAGATTTTGCAAAGGGATAAAATATCAAAGGAGTATTTGCTTTTAAGAGAAAGTGCAAGCATTATATATGACGAGAAGGACTTTGACTGTGTCGTTTCAAATAATTATGATGAAAATTTTGAAAGGGTGGCAGACGAGGTCGCCGAAAAGATAAGAAGAAGGACAACTATAAAAATTTTAGGAACTCAAAGCCCGTTTTCAAATAAGGATGGTGCTTGCCCATCATATTTAATAGAAAGTGGCGATAAAAAAATTATGTTGGATTGCGGAAGCGGAAGTCATAGATTTTTTGATATGAGAAAATTGGAAAATTTAAGCATTATAATTTCTCATCTTCATAAAGACCATTTCAATGATATTTCAAACTATCAATATTGCTCACTCGTTATGCACAGGCAAAAACTTTTAAATGATAAGATAAATGTTTATTTGCCCCAATTTTCCACGCCGATAAGCCATTTGATTGCAGGCGAAAAAGATGCTTTTTGCAATTATTTTCCCATAGATGAAAAATCAAAATATGACATAGGCGAATTTAAAGTTGACTTTTTAAAAGTTTGCCATGCACAAGAAGTTGAAACTTTTGCGACAAGGATAAAAGTCAATGGGAAAACAATTGTTTATTCTGCCGATATATCATTTAAGTCTAAAGATGATTTCGTCAAATTTTCGCAAGATGCCGATATATTAATTTGCGAGGCAAGTTTGTTAAAGAAGCATGGCTTTCCAGAAATTTGCAACCATTTGACGGCCTTTCAGGCTGGAACAATTGCAAAAGAGGGAAGTGTTAAGAAACTTATTTTGACGCATTTATGGCCACTTGAAAATATCAATAATTATATGGCAGAGGCAAAACAGGTTTTTGATAAAACAATTATAGCAAAAGAGGAAAGAGAGTTTTATCTTTTATAAAAAGGAAACAATAAATAAAAGGAGTGAATATGAGAATAGGATTTTATGCTGGTAGTTTTGACCCTTTTACAATAGGGCATTTGTATATAGTCAAGCAGGCAAGCAAATTGTTTGACGAGGTGATTGTAGGGATTGGCATTAACCCAAAAAAGTCAAGAAACTATCCAATGGAAAAAATGGCAAAGGCGATGGAAGAGGTTTTCAAAGATGAAAAACTGGAAAACTGTCGCTGCATTATATTTGATGGCCTGACCGCCGATGTTGCCCTTGAAAATCAAACAACCTTTTTGATTAGGGGGATAAGAAATGGGATGGATTATGACTATGAAGAGAGCCTTGCCATGATAAATCAGGAGATAAGCGGGCTTGACACAATTTATTTAAGGGCAGGCGAATATGGTGCTGTCAGTTCAAGCATGGTCAACGAACTTTTGAGAAGAAACAAAAATGTTGAGAAATATCTTCCAAAGCGGATTGAGAAATTGGTGAAGGGAGACTGAAAAACACGAGGGAACATGGAAAGATTGAGCAAAAAGGACATTCCTTTATATTTAGAATGTGGGCAAATGACCTTGCCATTTTTAGAAAATCAATACGTTTTGGAAATGGTGCTGAGAGATTATATTGCAAATCTTAAAAGAGGTGATGAGGCAAGTATATTGTCAAGCCTATACAACTGGATTGCATTAAAGGTTAAGTATACCGATGATGAAGAATTTCAAAGGCAAAACAAATTTCATCGCAATGCAAAAGAGATTTGGGAAAGCAAACTTAGCACAGGTTGCACAGATTATGCACTTGTGTTTTCAACACTTGCAAGGCAAATAGGAGTGCCAACAACTATTTTGCACACAGCGGAAGAAAATTGGGTTAAAAACTTGTTGGCAGGAAGGGAGTTTAAAGCCTATAAGGGACATACATTTTGTGAGTGCTTTTATTGTGGTGAATGGGTGCTTGTCGACCCAACGGCAAGAAAAGTTATAAAGGGTTACAATCCAAACAAAATTGAATTGACGAATGAAAACAATGTGTATATTCCCTATTTGCGAACAATTGATTTGATGGGCAAAACTTCTTTAAAGGAACATAATTTGGATATGGAGGAAAGGTGCAAAAAACTTTCGCTATTTGAAAATGATATAAAAATTGTGAAGGCCAGTCAAAATCATTATGAGGGCATAAAAGATTTGCTTGTCCAACTCCAAGAATATATTGTAGAAATTGATAAATATAAATTAAACGTTTTGACAAAAGGATATAGAGAGGGTTATTTCAAAAAGACTTTAGATGAGAGTTTTAATGGTGGCGGAACAATGCTTGTTGCCGAGAAGAATGGCGAAGTTGTGGGTATGGTGGCAGGACATATGCGAAAATATTATAAGGAAGACCGCCTTGACTACTCATGTCCCAAAATGGGAATTATTGAGGAACTCATTGTAAAGAAAGGTGAAAGAAATGGAGGAATAGGCAAAAAACTTGTCATGCAAATGGAAAAATATTTTGCCGACCAAGGTTGTGAATATGTTCAACTTGATGTATTTGCTTACAATTTAAATGCTTATGAATTTTATTTAAAAGAAAATTATGAACCCAGACTTTTAGGACTTATAAAAAAATTAAAAAATTAATAAGTAAAAACATTTATTCAGCCCTTATTTAGCGGAGAAAAAATGATTTTGAAATTCAAAAAAATATTATTTAATTAACTTTTTAAATTAGAAAAAAATAAAAAACAAAGGAGAAAAAAATGAAAGTAGTTATAGCCACAAAAAATCAAGGAAAAATAGAAGGGGCAAGAAAGGCACTTGCAAGTTATTTTAAAGATTTTGAAATTGAGGGAATACCTGCACCATCGGATGTGGGCGACCAGCCAGTGAATGAAGAAATTTATATTGGTGCAAAGAATAGAGTAAAAAATTTAAAAGCCTACTGCAAGCAAAATGGGATTGAAGCCCAACTTTATTTGGCAGTTGAAAGTGGTGTTTTCAATTCACTTGGAAAGTGGATGGTTACAAATATTGCAGTGATTGAGGATGACAAGGATTTTGAAAGTTGGGGGACAAGCCCATCATTTCCAATTCCAGACAACTTTATTGACGAAATTATTGCTACAGATTTAAGTCAGTTTACAAATAAGATTTTTGGCAAAGATGATGACAGGCACAATCATGGCGGAGCAATTCAACTACTCACAAAGAATAAGATTTCTCGCATTGACCTAAATGAATTTGCTTTTACTATGGCTCTTATTAAGTATCTAAATAAAGAGTGGAACTAAGCCTTGCTCGATGTTTTAAAGGTGGAAGTTTTATAAACAGATAATAAAGATTTTGCTTTGAAATAAATTTGTGTTAAAATACCTTTTAAGGAGAATATATGGAAATAAAACTTAATTATCAAAGTTCTATAAATATAGATGGCATTATATATTTTGACCCTATAAAAATCAAAGAGGGGCGAGCGAAATACATATTTTTGACTCATCCGCACTATGACCACTTTTCTGTTGAGGACATAAGTAAGATATTACAAGGAAATACAAAGATAATTTGTCCAAAATCAATGGTGGCGGAGGTGGCAAAACACTTTGCAAATGAGATTATAGAAGTTGAGCCTAATAAGTCATACAAAGTTGACGACCTGCAATTTTCAACCTTTCCTTGCTACAATATAAACAAGCCATATCATTTAAAAGAATATGGTTGGGTTGGTTATAGCCTACTTTATGAGGGCAAGCGTGTTGTTGTAGTGGGAGATAGTGATGCAACAAATGAAATTGAAGGCTTAAAGGCAGATATACTTTTATTGCCTATTGGTGGAAAATTTACAATGAATGTTGAAGAAGGGGCAGAAGTTACAAACATTATAAATCCAGATATTGCAATTCCAATCCACTATGGCGATATAGTTGGTGACAAAAATGACGGAATGCGATTTGCAAGTTTGTTAAACAAAAATATAGAATGTAAAATTTTAAGGTAGGGAAATTATGGAATACAAAAAATTTAATCAAACAGAAAAGTTTAAGGGCGAAACAAATGTAACTTATGAATACAATATTGAAGATGGCGACATAAACTATTGTATTGTAGATGTAAAGGGAAGATTTCCAAAGCGAGGATATGCAATAAACAGGGGATGTAAACAAATGGCACATATTCTTGCAGGAGAAGGCAAACTTGTAGTAAATGATAAATCATATAATCTTGAAAAAGATGACGTTGTCCTTATTGGCAGGGGTGAAATGTATTACTGGGAAGGAGAAATGAGATTGGGAGTGCCTTGTGCTCCAGCCTGGACGCCAGAGCAACACCTAGAACTAGATTTCAAAAAGATTGAAGAGAAAGACAAGGAGCAATTGTTTGCACTTATAGATAAGGTCTTAAATGGTCTTGAAGATAAAGAATATTTTATTCCTTATGAGCAATGGGAATATGAAAGTATGTTTGACGAGAAGAATTATGCTCCGCTTTATGGTGCATACGACGGGGATAAACTTGTAGGAATGGCTCAACTTTACATTTCTCAAGATATGCTTGCCGATTTTAAAAAAGAGTATGGACTTGAAGATAAAAGAGTTTGCGAGTTGGGAGGCAACTTGGTTTTACCTTAGTATCGTGGGCTTGGCATAACAACGATGTTACAGAAAATTGAATTGCAACTTGCAAAAACGCTTAACTTTGATTATATTATTTCAATGGCACACCCTAAAAACATAGGCAGTCTAAAAACACTTGAAAAGATAGGATTACAATTTGTAAAAGAGACAAGATTGACAAATGGATTTTTAAGAAGTTTGTATATGCTCAAATTATAAACTTTGTGGGGTAAAAAATTCACCTTCCCATAAAACAATAAAAGCTTTTTACAATTTGCACTTTTCAAGGGTTGCCCTATTCTAGGTGTCAAATATCTTGAAGGCTGGGCATAAAAACAAATATTAAAAGTGGAGGCAATGTGAAATTTTTAAATTTAAGAGAAGGTTACAGCGTGGAAAGTGCAATAGCAACAGTTGAAATTGAAGTGGAGTTCACGCGTAAAGAAGGCGGAGGAATAATTAAAGTCCTTCACGGTTATGGCTCACACGGAAAGGGTGGGGTGATTTGCGTTGAACTTAGAAAAACGCTGGCACGCTGGAAAAGAAGCAATTTTATTAAAGAATTTTATTGTGGAGATAAATGGAATATTTTTGACCCAGAAATACTTAAAGTGCTTGGGCAGGATAAAACAATTTATGGCGACCCAGACCTATTCTATCCAAATCCGGGCATATCAATAATTGTTGTTTAGAAAAAGGCTTAATTTTGCCCTATAATGGGGGAAATAAATATTTTATTTTTAAAAACATTATTAATTTAATTGAAATATTTTTTTATTTTTAATATAATAATTTTAGGAGTTATTATGGAAGCGAAAGATGAATTTTTGGAAATATTTTACGACAATATTGAAAGGGATGGCTCAGAGCGACTTGTGGAATGGCTTGAAAAGTCTGATTTTTTCACCTGCCCTGCAAGTGCAAGACGACATAGTGCCTATAAAGGTGGCCTATGTCAACATTCAATAAATGTGTATAAAAGATTAGTTAAACTGCTTGAGGGCGAATATGGAAGCCAGTGGAGCAAAAAGGTGAGCCCAGAAAGTGTTGCAATTATGGGGCTGTTACATGATGTTTGCAAAGTGGGGACTTACGTTGAAGACTTAAAGAATGTAAAGGTTGATGGCAAATGGGAACAAAAGCCATATTATAGAGTGGAAGACAGTTTGCCATATGGGCATGGAGAAAAATCCGTCTACATTCTTTCTGCATTTATAAAGTTGACCCGCGAGGAAGCCCTTGCCATTAATTGGCATATGGGAGAGTATGATGCAAGAGTTCAAAATGGTTCGGGTATGCTTTCAGATGTGTTTTATAAATACCCTGTATGCTTTTTATTGCATCTGGCAGATTTGTCGGCTACATATTTAGATGAAAAGTGCGAAACATTATAATGTATAATGATATTTTGTTATTAATTACATATTATAATAATAGCATGGGGGCATAAAAAGAAAAATACTTTCAAAAAACTAAAAAATTTTTTAAATTGAGTATTGACATCGCAAAAAATATCTAGTATAATATAGGTAAGAATAGGAGGTTTAGACTTATGGCTGATCGAACTGTAAATAACGATAGAGAGGCTCTTGCAACTTTAGTGAGAGATTTAAAGGCAAGAGAACAAGAATTAAACAATCAAATTGCAGAGCAACAAAAGCATATTGAAGAACTTGAGAAAAAGGGCTCTTCTCCTGCAAGAAGAAAGACAACTACGTCAAGAAGAACTTTGAACCAACAAACACAAGGAATCGCTGACGAATATACAGCTTTACTCAATGATCAAAAATACATTGATGAAGTTGAGGGCAACAAGATTCTTCTTGAAGAACTTGAAGGGCTTAAAGCAGAAGTTGAGGACTACAGAAAAGCATACGAGAATGTTCAAAAGCAATATGAGGCTCTTTCAAAGGTAGTGCCAGGGGCAGATGCCGTTGAAGAAGCAAGAGTTGCAAATGAAAACTTGCAAGAACTCAATGGTTGGTATGGAGAACTTCTAGAAGGATATCAACAAAGAACTGCAGAATGCAAAGAATTAAGTGATTATTATGGCAACCTTTTAGAAGGTTACGATAAACTTAAAGATAAAGAAAATTCTCTCGAAACTCAAATCGTTACACTTAGAAAAAGATCAAAAGATTTATTGTCAACAGCAAAGACTTATAAAGCTGAGGCTTTAAGGTTGGCAGAAAACATAAGACAAATAAAAATTAGAGAAGGCGTTAACAGCCGTGATGGACACCTTATTGATGCTTTGGAACTTGCATTTAATGAAAACGTTCCTCAAAACGAAAGAATCCAACACTCTGATGACGACTATACAAGACGTAAAAAACTTGCTGACATGATTAAGGCTTCTCAATCAAGAAAGGCTAGAGGCACAAGCAAGAGTTATGAAGAAACTATGAAGAGAGCATACGAGAACGTCGCTTATCTTCTTGCACCAAACGCAAGTGATAATGACGCCGTTGCTGAAATTGCAGGTTTATACAAATTATATGGTTTAACTTATCGCGAAGACTCAGCAACAGATCTTCTTAAAGAAGTTGCTAAGACTAGAACTGAAGCAAGAGTTGCCGACCTAACAAGAGGTAAAGGACAAAAAGGTTTTGTAAAGAAATTAATTGGCTTTGGACTCGCTGTTGTTACAGGGCTAACAATTCTTGGGGTTGCTTTAGGTTTAGCGCCAAAACAAGCGGTTGACAATCGTAGACTTGGAGATGAGTTGGGTGAATCTCAAAATCAAACACTGATAGCAAACCAAGAAAGCGAATTTTCTAAATATTTAGGAGAAGATGCAAACAACGTTGGAAAACACTATGGAGAACTTAATGCTGTTGTTGACACAGCAACACAGGTATTCGATAACAATGGAATCACACCTTCTTCATTAAGTGCAGTTTCTGTTCGTGGAGCGGGTGAAGACGTTTATACATGGGATGCAGTTCAAACTGCAAAATCAGATGTTGAGGCTTTCTACAAACTTGATGACCAAGGCAAGCTTGACCCATCTTGTGATTATGCTAAGGCAGTTGAAAGTTATCGTTCAAACATTCAAGGCGGACTTGCAAACTTTACTCAAGACCTTGCAGATTATCAAGCAGGATACCTTTCAGAATCAAACCCACTTGTATCCGTTATGGAATATACAAATATAGCTGCTGAAAAGAATGCATACGTTCAAGCCGCTACACCTGCATTACTTTCTGAACTTGGATTTACAACATCTCAAGACGGAACAATCGAAGTTGATGTTAACAACGATGCTGTTATCGAATACAATGATGTTTTGAGAGATAATTCTTTAGGTGGAATGGCAGTTAGCGTTGATGCTGCTAAATATACAAAGGCAACTGGAGGAGTTGAACTTTTAGTTAGATGCGTTGATAGAAGAGACAGAGAATTTACATCAGTTATAAAATACACAATTGCTCCAAATCAATCATACGTTTCTGCAAAAACACTTCTTTCTCCACTCGCTGAGCAAAAGGTTGATGCAACAAGAACAAGTTACAACAGATCTCTTGAAGTTAATGCAGATTCTGCAACTGTAAACTTTGATGGCCAAGAAGTAAGTGGCGCTCTTGAAGTTGCTTGCTCAATTACAACAAAATACAACGAAAAGAGTGATACAACAACTGTTAAGGCATCTGCTCTTGTATTAGTTGATGGTCAATATAAAGAATTTTCAGTTGAAAAGACATTTGATGGTGTTAAGAAGGCAAGCGAAGTTGAAAATACAATGAAAGCATCACTTGTTAAATCTATAAACAGAGCAACTGGTGCTCAATTAGAGATGGTTTCTCCATCATCAGAATTAGAAAAACAATAAATTAAGAGGGGATTAATTCCTCTCTTTTTTTGTTGCTATATCAAAAAATAAGCCTTTTTGTTACATTATTCAAAAAAACTATTGAAAATAAATTAAATTTTTGCTATAATATAATCAAAGGAGAGAACTTATGGACTATATTGAATACTTAAATGGAAAAATTCAAGGGAAAATAGAGGGGTTAAGCGATGAGCAAAAAGCAACTATTTTAGATGCTGATGCGAAAAGGGCAAGCCTGAGCAACAAATATCGTTTATACAACCAACTTTTTAGGAATGTAATTTTGGAATTTAAAAAACTTGACAAGTCATATGCAAATCTTAAACGTAATATACCAGCACTTGGAAGGTTTTTTCGTGATGACGGACGCTGGCGTGTTGACAATGACCTTATTGCTTGGAATCTTCCAAGTGCTTTTGACAATATTGTAAACAAGATTGAAGGATTAAAAGGTCATATTTACGACTGGGAAAAGACAGGAAAGGCACGTCTTGAAAAAGCAATCGAGTGGACTGAAAATGAGGATACAAAAAAGAAAATAAGTTCATTTGAAGAAAAAATGGACAGTTTCGTTGAAGATGTCTTAAAGCCTCTTGTTGAAGTGCATTATCCTGCTTATGAAAAATGCAGAAAGGATATTGGCGACCAATTTCTTAGAAAATATGCTATTGAGCAGAGCGTTTATCACGATGTGTTAAAAGAAGAAATAGATACTCCGGAAATGAAGGAATTTATAAGAACTCACGTAATTGGAAAAGAAGTTCCAGTCCTTGACCCTGCACAACACACTGAAATAAATACTAATGAATATATAATTCAAAATGAAAGACTTGACGTTTTAAAAGATTTCATAAGTTCTTACAATAGATTAGGTGAAAATCTTGATTACTCCAAGGCAGAAGACACCCAACTCGTTTCTCAGGTAAGAGAAGAGGTTGACAAACTCAAAGAAGAAGGGGCACAAGAGCCTGCAAACGACTTAGATTTTGGCAAATTTGTAACTTGGTATTAATAAAAAAATTAAGGTGGCGTATAGCCGCCTCAAGCCTAACGCTTGGCGAATATTGCAAGTTTTTCTGTTAATTTGTTTACACTATAAGGTGGCGTATAGCCGCCTTTTTTTATTTTCAAACAAAAAAAAATGGCTCACGCCATTTGGTGGAGAATAGAAGAACCTGCTGATGGCAGAACCTTGTTATCTCCAGTTGCTGACGCAACCTTTTTGTTTTTCAAACAAAAAATGGCTCACGCCATTTGGTGGAGAATAGAAGAACCTGCTGATGGCAGAACCTTGTTATCTCCAGTTGCTGACGCAACCTTTTTGTTTTTCAAACAAAAAATGGCTCACGCCATTTGGTGGAGAATATCGGAATCGAACCGATGACCTCCTGCTTGCAAGGCAGGCGCTCTAGCCAGCTGAGCTAATCCCCCATAATCTACTGTTAAATATTAGCATATTTTATTCTGTTTGTCAACATTTTATTAAAAATTTTTTATTTTTTATTTTTTAAAACTCTATATATTTTTCCGCTTATATATTTTCAATCTTTTGCATAAAATAAATTTGAAGATTTTCTTATCCTATATTTTTATTAAAAAATATGAAAAAATTTTATTTTAGGTATTGAAAAACTTTTTTATATGTGCTATAATATACATACATGGAGGAAATATGTCTAAACTATTGATTAAAATTTTATCAATTTGTGCCTTAGTAGTTCTTTTACCACTTGTTGTAGTGGGTGCTTCGTTAAGTGTTACTGAGGCAGTTGGCTGTAGTCTTACTGTTGCTTTTGCCGGAGATGAGGGCAGTGCAGATAAAACAGGAACGAATCAACTTACAAGCAGTGTCGTAATTAAGGTGGACGGCAAAGTTCAAGACACGACCACAATTAAAGTGGCTAAATACAGCGAAGTTACTGTTGTTTACAGTGGCGAAGGTTACAATTTTAAAGGTTGGTATGAAGGTGAGTATTATGAAAAGATACAGGATGAGAAACAACCTGTTGACAAAAAAGCCGAATATACATTTGAACTCACTCATGATACCGTTCTAACTGCGGTTAGAGATATTAAAAAGTATACAATTCACTATACCGGATTCTATGATGATGGCACAACAGAGGTTGAATTGCCAGATGAAATTCGTGAATACAACGAATCTCTTGCATCACTCACACCAGTTGCACATGGAACTTGGGGTGGTTGGAGAGAAGTAAGTGCTGCCGGTAATGAAATTGGCACAACTGTTAAGTTTGCGAACTTCACTTCACCAGAAGTAACATTGACCGCAAAATGGGATGATGTAATGGTTGTAAAATATATGGATGGCGGAAATGAATTACTTTCTCAAACAGTTAGCAAGTATAATATTGAAAATCACAACCATGAACTTCCAGATACTGATAACAGCCTTGTAAAAGTTCCTACTGGTTACAAATTCTTAGGATGGAAGGATGCACAAGGAACAAGAGTTGAATCAATCACTGAATTTGATCCAAACGGACTTACATTATATCTTGACAAGGAATTGATTGTTTACAATATTACAGTATATGAAAATGACAATCAGCAATTTGCAAATGAAATAACATACGACGTAGAAAAAGGATTTGTTGGACTTACAGAGAAAGTTAAGAAAGAAGGATATCAAGTTAAGTCATATAAATTCAATAACACATCTTATGAATCTCTTGACAATCTTGCAATTGCAATTCTTCAATCTGCTGAAACAAATATTGATTTAACAGTAGAATGGAAACTTTCTAAGGTTACATTAACAGTTAAATTCAATGCTAAATCAGATGATACTGCAACAATCACTTATAACGATGTTGACAAGACATTCTCACAATATGGAGTAACAAGAGAAGGATACAGATTAGTTGGATTAAAGTTTAAAGGTCAAACATATAATTATGCAAATGGCACATATGAAGGCTTAGGCGATGCAATAATGGCTGAAGGTGCAGAAACTGTTGAAGTAACTGCAGTTTGGGAAAGCGAATATGGCACTTACAACTTCTATGTATTTGCATCATATTATGACACAACATTACCTCAAAACCCTGAGAAAGAGGCTTGGGTAGATGGCAGACGTTTAGACGAAGAAGCAACAGTTATTCAATTTGTTGACGAAGAAGCAAAACCAAATGCTGTTGCAAAAGACTTACAAGACAACATATTCGATGAATACATTGGTTCAAGCACAATAAGCAAAGATGCTGAGGCAAGCCAAACCTTAACATTCACAGGTGATGTAGTAATTACTATGAAGACAACAAATGGCACAACAAAAACATTTACACTTGCCGGCCTTGACACATCATCTACAGTATTAACTTATTTCAAGGTTCTTGCATTCTTAGAGGAAAGTGTTTCAGCTGAGTTATTTGCAGACTTACAAGATGTTACAATCACATTCATTTATGAATAAAAATAAGAAAATTCTATACTAAATTGTATAGAATTTTTTTTGCATTATTTTTAAAGATATGATATTATATATTTATGAATATAAATAAAGCAATATATTTGACAAGCGTTGCAAATTCAAAGGATTTAATTAATGATGGTGTTCCAGAATTTGCCTTTGTGGGGAGAAGTAATGTTGGTAAATCATCCCTTTTAAATTATATTACAGGAAAGAGGGAACTCGCCAAAACTTCATCGACCCCAGGAAAAACAAAACTGGTAAACTACTTTCTTGTAAATGATTTTCGGTTTGTTGACTTGCCAGGATATGGGTTTGCCAAGGTCGGTAAATCACAAAAAGATGTGTGGTCATCACTTATGGGTGATTATCTTTTGTCATCAAAATCGCTTGTTTTGACGTTTTTATTGCTTGACTGCCGACATCTCCCAACTGATCAGGATAAGCAAATGATAAATTATCTTATGCACTACAATCTTCCTTTTATGATAATAATAACTAAGATTGACAAACTTTCAAAACTGGCATTAAACAAAAATATAAAAAAGATTGCATATGAACTTAAATTACGCGAGGAGATGTTTGTTGCTGTAAGTTCGCAGGCAAAATTGGGGAGAGAAAAACTTTTGGATATTATTGAGGCAAGATTAAGTCTATTTGAAGGTGGGAAGTAATTTGAAAGAATACATTGAAATTATTGAAGGAATTGGATATGACGGAGAAGGGGTTTGCCGAATAAATGGCAAGGTCGTTTTTGTTCCCTATGCCTTAAGGGGTGAAAGAGTAAAATTGGAAATTGTAAAGGTAAAATCTTCATTTTCAAAGGCAAAACTTTTGAATGTAATTGAAGCAAGCGACGAAAGAGAAATTCCTCCATGTCCATATTATGGCAGGTGTGGTGGATGCTCATATCAACACACCAATTATCAAAATGAGTTAAAGATTAAAAAAGAATTGCTTTCAAATCAAATGAAAAAGGTGGGCTATAATGGGCAGATAAATGTTCATCCATCACGACAGGAATATGCCTATCGTAATAAAATAAAATTATTTGTAGGACAAGAAGGTCTGTCATTAAAAAAGGAAGAAAACCTGTGCCATATTGATAAATGTATGCTTGTGAGTGATGAAGTAAACGAGGCAATAGTTAAAATAGACAAGTTTATAAGAAAGCATATTGACGTCTTTGATGAGGTTACAATTAGAGAAGAAAACAAACAAATTATAGTGGTGTTCGACAAGATAAAAGATGAAGAAATTGACTATCAAGGCATATTTTTGGTGCTTGGCAGAAATGTTGGAATATTTGAAAGTTTTAAGGGTTTTATCTCTCACATAATGGGCATAAGCGAACTAGAAAGGGAAGAAATGGGGTTAAAATGCCACTTTTCACCAAAATCTTTTCATCAAGTGAACAAATTTTTGTTTGAAGAACTATACGAAGAGGTCTTAAAGAATATAGTGGGCGAAAGGGTTGTCAATTGTTATAGTGGTGCGGGACTGCTGAGTGGAATAATTGCACAACAACATGAAGTTGTCGGCATTGAACTTGGAGAGAATGAACACAATGACGCAGAACTATTAAAGAAAGAAAATAATTTAACAAATCTTAAAAACCTACAAGGCGATTGCGGAGTTTTACTTAATGGTTTAAATTGCGATACTCTCATAACAGACCCACCACGCAAGGGAATGAGCAAAGAAGTTGTTGATGCTATAAATGAGATGAAATGCAAACGAGTTATTTATGTTTCTTGCGATAGTGCAACAATGGTGAGGGATATAGGCCGACTAAAAAATTATATTGTGAAGGATGTAAGCCTTTTTGATATGTTTGCAAGGACAGGGGAATATGAAACATTGGCAATATTAGAAAGAGAGGGAATATGAAAATAACATATTTAAAAGATATTAATTTAAGAGATATAAGGATATTTGTAAGCACGCCTGCCACAGGAAAGAGTTATTTGGAGAAGAATTATGATTGTTTTGTGGATATGGATGCCCTAAAAGCAAAATATAAATATGGACTTTTAAGCGATGAAGAGATTGAGTTAAGCAAAGGTAATCATGACATTTTAAAAACCAAAGGTGGCTCTGTCGAATATATTTCAAATCAAATTGATGAATTATTGACAAGGACAAACAAAATATTATTGTTTGCACCCAATCCGCAGATTGTAGAGGTTATAAATAATAAAAAATTGCCATATTGCCTTGTTTATACAAGTATGGACACAGTTGAAGAGATAAGAAGCAGAATGCGAGAGAGAGGCAACCAAGAAAATTTTATTAAGGCGATGACCGACCCATTTCCAGACTTTTATGCAAATCATACTGCAGATTCTAGACCTGCCGTCAAGGTTATTCTTGACAAGGGAGAACACCTCGCCGACCTCATACTTCCAGTGATAAATGGTCAAAATTAACAAAAAATGCCATTTTTTTGCAATTTTTAAGCAAAAAAACATAAATTATCATAAAAAACACAAAAAATATTGAAAATTTTTATTTTAAAATATTGATTTATTATAGCCAGGATTATTAAATTATTAATGGGAAATTGAATTTTTTAAATGAAAAATTGAACTAAAAATTCAAACAATAATTTTGTGTTTAAGGGGGTTGATTTTTTGAAATCTATAGTTATACTATAGATTTTTTTTAAATAAGAGCCATTTTGTTTGCTAAAAAGATTAAAAAATGTTATTATGAAGATACTAAGGAAGGGTATTTGTATGAAAAAAAAGATGTTTTTGTTGCTTATGCTTGTCCTATTGCCCTTTGGGCTGTTTACCGCCTGCAATAGTAAGCCAAGCATAAAGGGTGATTTTAAAAAAAGCGAGTATACTATTTCGTTGTCCAATGAAATAGGATTTTTAAATGAGTTCGATGTTGTTGGCGTGGATGCAAAGGATGTTAAGTTTGTTTCCTCAAATGAAGATATACTTTCGCCAA
The DNA here is from genome assembly GCA_947624415.1 of uncultured Clostridia bacterium. Lineage (GTDB taxonomy): Bacteria > Bacillota > Clostridia > Christensenellales > UBA1242 > Caccovivens. Next base: position 64,446 of record CANQKH010000001.1, read on the forward strand.
AAGCAGATGGTGTATTTGAAGGAATAGCCTCCGGTAACGCATACATATTTGCAAGAATAAACAACAAAAACATAGCAAAAGCAAAGGTTAATGTTAAATATAAATTCTCTTCGCCTCAAAACTTAAAAATGAGTGAGGGCGTGTTCACCTTTGACCCTTCCTATATAATCAAAGATAATAAACAAATAATTGCCAAACGCCATGAGTTAAAATATAAAATTGATGATGGCGAAGAAGAAAGTGTAGTTATTGAAAATGGTGAAACAAGTTATACTTTCACTCAAAAAGGTGTCTATGAGATAAGCCTTCGAGCGTTGGGAGATGATGCCGAGAAGATTGATGCTTCAAATGAAAAAACTGGAATTTTCACTTTGGGTGTTATGATGCCAGCAACCGACTTTAATTATGTTTGCTCTGAAAGTTTAAATCAAAATACCCAATTCACATGGCAGTGCGATGAAGACCAGGTGCTTTTTGATATTTACATAGATGGTTTGAGAGTAGAAAAGGATTTGACGAATAGAGCATTTGAATATAATTTCAACGCATATGCTGAAAATTCTTTAATTTCATTAAAAATTGTTTCAAAAGATGTTGAAGGGAAAAGAGATGACACTTCAATCGAATTTATGCTTAACGTTTTGCCTACTCCAGAAATAGATTATATTTTTAACAACGATGGTTACTTATCTTGGGCTGACGACGAAAATGCAACAAAGTATAAACTATCAATTTTTGATGAAAATGAATTAAGCCAAGAAATCCGTGATTTTAGCCAAGGGGCAAGTTTAGTTGAGTATCTTGATGATATGTCAGAGGGAGTTTATAAAGTTAACGTTATGGCCATTGGTGGAATCAAGAATGGCAAAAACAGTTTAAACAGCAAGTTGTCAAATGATATTGAGGTGGGGAAACTTGCTGTAAAGAAGCCGGAAGTTAAATTTGAAGGAAATACAGCAAAAATAAAATTCCAAGAAGACGAATACGTAACAAATTATAGAATTTCCTGCGAAGGAAGAGATATGTTGTATGACACAACAAATGGCGACACAGCAGAATTTGACCTTTCATTTTTAAGTGCTGGCGAGCATTACTTACAGTTCACGGCATTGCCAACGCCAGACCAAAATTCGCAAACTAAGGTTAAAGAATTTAGATTTAATTCAAAGATAGTTTCAAGAGTAGTTAATTCACAAACTCTTGATTATAAGATTTATAAACTTGGCGATTTTACAACAATTTATCATAATCTTAGCCTAGGCACTTCAATTCTTACATTTAATGCAATACCAGACGCAAATTATTACAAAGTTTATGTAAATGACCAATTCATAAAAACTCACACTACGACAAGCACAAATCTTATTTCAATTGAGTTAGATTTGGAAAATCCAAACGAGAGCAACAAGTATGAAATCAAAGTGGTGGCAGGGCATGAAGAGGATGATGTTGACATTGCTATTCTCAGCGAGGGGCAAAAAACTATAGAAATTTTACCTACTGTAAAAGCAAGTGAAAGCCAGGGAGATAATTATTTCAGTTGGGAGGCATTGGATGAACATTATACATGCTCTTATGAATATAAAATTTACAAAACAAACTCATCATTTGATAAAGCCTCACGTCAATTTGTTGGAGAGGAAGATAAACCAACCAAGACAAGCGATACAAGGACAGAAGAACTAGATGAAGGTTATTATGAAATTGAAATTACAAGCATAACGGAAGATGACGGGTATTTCCTTTCATCTAATTTCCATGATGAAGATGGATTTGTGACATATCAATTTATTGTTAAGAAAACAATTGAGTCCCCAGAAGTTACATTCTCAGAAGAGGGGGGATTGCATCTTGATATAAAGGTTAAGGCACACACAGGAAAAGTTACCGTTCGTGTAGACGGCGAGACAATCGAATATCCTCCATTTAGCAGTGAGAAGGATGAGGTTACTTATTATTTTGACCAAAGATATGTTGATGAAAAATTTAAAACGGCAAAAACATATTACATAGAGGTTGAAAGCAGTGCAGGAACACTTTATGACAATACACTTTACACACCATCTCAGCCAACAACTATTCATGTTACAAGAATCAAAAATCCACGAATAGAAGTTGAAGATAAATATGACAACTTTGACAAGTTAAATCATCAAATTTTGCATATAATTGATGAAACTAAGTTGTCAAAAGAGGCGATTGTTTTGTTAAGTGGCTCTCAAAAATCATGCGAAGAGGGATTTGACCTTAATTTGTTTGACCAAGCAAAATACTATGACCTTGATTTATTTGACCAAGCAGAATATGGTGGAAATTTTGTTTTAAACATGACATTAAAGGCAAAAGAAGGGGAAGGAAATGAATATTATATAAGTTCAATTCCAACTGATTATAAGTTTAGAAGAATTGCAACTCCAAGCTTATTAAAATATGAAGAGGGATTGGTAACTTGGGAAAACACCGATGATTTGACAGAAAAATATTATTTTTCAATTACATTAACAAACTCACTTTCTTCCACCACAAGCAGGAGATTTTTCTTAGAAAATCCTGCCGAAACTGAATTTGAATTCCAAAATTACATCAATGAAATATTAAAAAGTGATGATGAAAGCGATGTCCAATTTGCAAATGCTTACAATATGGCAGAGGGAATTGAAATAGAGGTTGTGGCATATAAAAATGGCTATAATGAAGATGAAGACCAATATATTCTTTGTTCTGCAAATGCCAATGCTGTTATGGGAGGAAGTATTCTTCGCCTTGAAGCACTCAAAGCACCTGTTCTTGAATTTGACAAGGCAGAGGGAATTATAAAGTGGAACAAAGAAAATATTAATGAAAACCTTAGAGAGCGTTGCAAATATGACATTTACGTTAATGGCAGTCCTGCGCCTATAATAGAAAATTACACAAGCACATCAATTTCCAAAGATGAACTTGCAGATGACTATACCCAAGGCGTTACAATTGAAATTAGGGTTCGACACCCTGAGCAATTAGACTCCAAACTTTCAAGTCCAATATATATTAAGAAACTTATTTCTCCATCAAAAGTAATTGTTGGAGTAAATTCGGGCAATTACACACTTTCAATACCTGTAGAAGATTCTACACTTACTCAAAGCGTTAAATTAAATGAAGAAGAAATTAATGATTTTAAAACTGGAAACACAACAGCCTACACACAATTAATAGATAAACAAGGCGAGCAAACAATAATTTTCGTTGCAATAGAGGGTAGAAATAACAATTATTATATCGATTCAGACCCAGTTACAATAAACCTTGTCAATCTTTCAAATCAAGAGTTTACTGCCGAGATTGAAGGAAATGATTTAGTATGGTCAAATCCTTGCGAAGATTGGGAGACTGGCAATGATGGAATATTAAAATACAGGATGTCAGTTGTTGTAAACAAAGAAAGTGTCAACAATTCAAGAACTTACGAACTCGAATACTTTAATGAATTTTATGATCAGGACTTAAAGAAAAGCACAATGACGCTTGAAAAGTTTGAACAAGAAGTATTTGAAAAATGTAATGGAGGAAAATTATCTCAAAAAGTTGCAATAACTGTATCTGCTTTAATTAGCAGAGAATATCAATGCAATGTTGGCGAAGGAACTACTATTTATTATGGCAATTGTAAGTCAGAGTTAAGTGTTGATAAACTTGAAAGCGTTGGCGAGGTGTCATTTGAGGTTGTAAATAACAAAAACACCAATTTAAGCCAAATTGAGAAAATGGCAAACTCATCAATTAAAATCACATTTAATGACGTTTGGACTGGCAAATATGATAACATAAAATTTAAGATTAAATTTTTAGACTTGAAGTTGCCAAATGATGAAGAAGAATATGTCCTTAATGCAAATATAGAGGAAAACCTTGAGAGTATTTATCGAACATTTGAATATAAGGACGGAAAATTCTCTTTAACCATTATTCCGCAAGCCATTGCAGCACTTGGAAATGATTATGCTATAAAACCTGGCAATACAAACTTCACAATTCAAGTTTGCAGAGAAGGTTCAATAGATTCAGATTTAAAGGAGGATTTATATTTCCAAAAATTTGATGTTCCAAGATCGCAAATAAATGATGATGGATTGCTTACCGTTGACCCAATTGACGATGCAGAATTTTATGTAGAGATAAAATGTGGGGAAGATGTTTTTGAAAGAAATCTTGAAGAAAATAGGCTTGATTTAATGCAAGAAATTCTGCTTGGCAAAAGTGGAACATACAGTGTAAAAATTTTGGCATTCAGTAGTAAACCAATCTTGCCAAGTAGTATAATGGAAAAATCGGGAGACAAACTGAAAGGCATTGAAGATATTTACATTGATGAATTTGGAATAATCAACATTCAATTATTTCAAGAAGAAGATGGCAAAGATAACATTTTATTTGAGGCATACAGAGAGGATGGAGGTGAGCCAAAAGCATTCACGCCAACTCCTGTTCAAGATACAACAGCGCTTTATCAATATTCACTTCTTGATATGTTATACACTTTTAATACAAATCTTTCTTACGATACAGGAAAACAGCAATTCTATATAACTATTCGCGATAACAGTCTAGAATCAATTAAATCAGACTCAAAACTTATTGAATTTTTCTATAGCACCGAAAAAGAGGAAGACGATGCGGCATTACAGAAGATAAATTCATTAGATAAAGACTATATTATATATAATATTAACAATAATGTTCCAACCACAGGTTTTGTAATTGATGTAACATTTACAAAATATACAGAAAAAATTGTTGAGCCACCAGAACCAGAGCCAGAGCCAACCGACCCAGATGAACCTGGAGAAGGAGATTTGGATATTTCAGTTCAGCAAAGATCGGTGGAAATTGTAGAGGAACTTGTTACTATTCGAGTGTTTAAAAGAGCGGACGAAGTGAGAGGTTTCTGGGCAAAATCGACAGAAGATGAAAGTGATAAAGGTGTTTTTGTAACAGAAAAAGACAACACTCAAAAATCGAAATATCAAGAATGCTTTGCAATATGCATAGGTGATATATTAAGTTCAATAGAAGATGAAGTTGGCGGAAAAGTCAAAATTAAAGTTTCAAGAGTGGGCGAAAAGGATGGCAAAGTGCAATTCAGCCCAACCATATTTGACGTTTATCACTTAAATGCAGTTGAAAATGCCGAAGTTACAAACAATTCTGTAAGAATGGATTGGGAAAATCAGTTTGGAGATGAGATTGCTCCAAATCAATACCTTATATATCTTTTAACCGACAATAAAATAATTAAAAGATATTATTCATCAGAAAAATATTTAGATCTTACAAAAATTGATATATTAGAGGGAACTACTTATACTTTACAAATAAGGGCTATAAGTTTTGAAAATACAATTATAAGTTCAGATTTGGGTAGTGATGAATTAACATTTAAAAAATATCATAAACCAATGGCTATTGAAGTTCGAGACGGCAAATTGATGTTCAAGAAAGAGAGTTTTGAAAAATCCAAGTTTATTGAAGATATAAACACTGTGTTTGGTGCTTCTTCAACGGGTGGAAAGGCTTACTATCAGCTTATAATGGAGGAAACAATCTCTTATCAAGACCCGGTTGACTTTGAGCCAGGAAACCTTGCAAGCCAAGATATAGTTTTGCAATTTGAAAAACTTGGTTCTCTTGAAACATACACAATGAGAGTTAAGGCATATAAATTGTTCCCTGATGTTGATATTACGACAAGAGGGAGTATAAAAAGGTCATATGTTGATATTTTAAATAGTTATGCAAGTTCGCTTGATTCAAAAGACCCAGAGGCTGGGACAACATTGTCAATGATAAGATTGCTTACCGATAATTCTCGACTTGGAATAGGCAATGATGGAGATTTATTTGATGATTATGGGGCAACTATTCCGGCAGGAGAATATATGCTTACTGCTTATCAAAGGGGATTTGCAAACAATGTTCAATCTGAGCCAAGCGATAGTAGAATTCCTGTTTATATTTCCCCAGCACCAACTTGCGAATTAAAGGCAGAGGATAAAAACGGGAAAACGAACTACTTTGCAGAATTTAGACCAGAACAAACACAAAGACTTGTAAATGGAGAATATGCATTGCAAGATGCGGCAACTGTTTACAAGATGGTTATAAGAAGAATTGAATATAGTTCTGTATCCTTTGATAATTTAATTGAACTTGATATTCAAAAGGAAGAAGATGGATGGCATTTCTCTAGCAGCGATATCGACATAGAAAATGTAATAGAGACGCTTGACAATGGAAACTTTAAAATAAATATGACCCAGTTAAGCAAGGAAATAACCCAACCTAAATTTAGTAGCATAAGGTCAAAACTAAGATTTAACGAAGAATTACAGGTTGATGTTTATGCGTGTGGAAATGATACTGGAAAGGTTATAAATGGAAAGAGTTCAAAATTCAAAATTACTTATCTTGAACTATTTGACTCAAATATCCAATTTAATAATGGTGTTATAAGTGTAAATAGTCCTGATGCAACAAAGGACTTCAAACTACTTGTTAAATATAAGCATGAAGCCAGTGAGTTAACTCCAGAGACTTTGACATTTGGCAAAGAGGGAAGCACTACTATCGACTTGAAAAATGCAGGAAGATATGAATATATTTTAGTTTCGCTTAGTGGTTCATCTTCAAAAGAAGCACTTGTTGTTGAAAGTCAAACCTACCTGATTGCGGGCAAGACGACAGAAGATGGATACAGAGAGGGACTTTACAAACTTGCTAGGCCAGAACTTACAACTGAAAACAATAGATTGCTTATTGATTACAATATTGAATTTGATGAAGATTTTGTAAAGAACTTAGAGAAATTGAAGTTCTATATGGCAAACAATGTTTCCCTTGACCCCGAATATGAGGGAGAAGACGCTCAATACTATTATGAAAGTGCATATGCAGAAAGGGGAATTATTGAAAATTGTAGTTATGTTATTGGTGCACTTAAAGGACCAAACGAGGCAAAATTCCCTTCAGAACTAACGGCAAATCAATTCTTTGCATATCTAGGTGGAAACAGTGGAAAATTCACCTCAGTAAAATGCGATGATTTTGAGGGGGCTGAATACGAGTTAAAACTTTATGATGGTGGAGAAGAGGTAAGCCCAATTCTCACTTCTGACATAAAGGATATAAGGGCTCGAATGCTTCCTTCAATAACGGGATATAATATAAACCAAGGAAATGTGGACATATTATACTTAGGCGACACATCGCAGAAAGTATATGATGGTGTTGGTGCAAACAAAGAAGAAGGCACGCTTATATATGAAATCAAGGTGCTTTATTATCTTAGCAGACAGGAAAGCAGTGTGGCTGGAACGGAAGATGTTTATTATAGTGAAATCTCACCTTTCTCCACAACATTCCCAGGCCTTGAATTTGATACAGATTATGAATTTTATCGCTTAAAAATAACTATATATGGAGCAAAACACTCAACTAAGGCGACAAAAGATGCAGTTGAGAGTATGCAAGGAAATTATTTCTTGTTGAAAGACAGCATTTATTATGATGACGAGTTTGGAACACAAGTTGTAATGGGACTTACAAAACAAACCTCTATATTCACAAAGACGAACACTCCTTACCTTGACCAAACAAGGACGGGTGCAGGCGTTCGAAGAGGCGAGATAACATTCATGATTGACAGAACGGTTTACTTCGATACTGCTCCAGAAGAGGGCGATACAATAGAAGAAGAAACTCAGGAAAGACTTTCAGTTTATGCAGATTACACTACTGTTGAAAACAAGCAAATGACTGTAAAACTTGAAGGAACATTCACATTCTTAGAGGATTCGCTTGAACAAGATAAAGTCAGGGTTGTATTTGTTCCAGACATGGGACAACTACTAGACAATTCTGGTGGTGCGATTATTTTAAGAATTTATGCTTATGGCAAAGACACAATTATTTCATCGCCATTAAGAATAACTGAGGTTTATAGACTGGCAAATATTGATGAAATTTATTACGATATTGAACTTGATAAAGATGGATACACTTATATCAACTTCGAGAAATACTTTGATTTTAAGGTTAACAACAACAATTCATGCTATAAGATTGTAGTTAATATGCTTGATAATGACAATGAAACTAAAACCACAGAACTTACTGTAAATTCTGGTGTAAAACGTATTGCAATTTTGCCTGAGTTTAAAAAATTGACAATGAGAGTTGTTGATGCTCAGGAAGACACAGAGACTAATGCTAAGAAATTGCTTATAAGTGATCAGGGCGAGTTAAATATTGATGTAACTTCTACTGAGGGACTGGAATTTACTTGGGACAACACCTACAAACGTTTTGAGTGGAAGTGGGGCGATGAAACATTGCCAAAAGAATACTTTATAAGCATGAGGATAAAGGGAAGACTGGAAGAGGCATTTACTACAAACCTTTACTATATGCCAAAGCGAATGGGAACAATTGCAGCACAAAGCATAAAACTTAAAATGAGAACGATAGGTGAGCAGGCAAACACAATATATATTTACAGTAATGATGTGCTTTATGGCGAAGAGGAAGATATAGATTATTCAATCTTTGCCGATGGAGAAGGAACGGTAGATGCACCTTATGAAATTAGAAGCAAAGATAACTTCAAAAATATGGCGATAAGGAATGACAAGGACGTTCACTTCAAGATCATGGAACCTTTGGGTCTTGATGTTTCAGAAATGTATGTTGATGGGCATCATTTGTTTGAATCATTCTATGCTTCACTTGATGGCGGAAAAAATACTATATCTATAAACAGTGATAAAGTATTTACAACAAAGACTGTATCATTTAATGTTTATGGATATGCAAGGGATGACGTGAATTTCAGCAATTACTCATCTCTCTTCAAGAGAATTGAAAATGGGGCATCAATTAAGAACTTATCTATTAATTACAGTATAAATTACACAGAACTTTCAGATAGTTACTTGATATTTGCACCACTTGCCTATGAAAATAATGGCTTAATAGAAAACGTTACGTTAAATGAAGTTGCAAGCATTAATATTGGCGGTGTTGATGGCGGAAATGGTGGTTCAAGCAACAGAGTGTTTATTGGTGGTATTGTTGGAATAAACTACTCAAAGATGAGTAAATGTGAAAATATTGCAAACATTGAATACAAAACACCTCAAATGTTAAATGTAAATCTCGCATTTGCAGGTATTGCACTATTCAATCGTGTAGCAATAGACACAGTATCCAATGCAATTGAAGATTGCACTAACAATGGAAATATAACTCTTATAACTGCTTCAACTCAAGACATAGTAATGCATATTGCCGGTATAACATTATTAAATGAAGGTGGCAAGATTGCATATTGCGGAAATAATGGTAATTTCATGTTCAAATCAGAAAACGGAGGTAGTCTAACTTGTGTTGGTGGCGGTATTGTCATAACCAATTCAATTGGAAGCCTTGAATATCTATACAACAATGGTCAAATACAATCAGTCAGCGGTATAGAACGTTTTGGAGGAATTGCATATGAGGTCAATAATAACAGCACGATAGACACACTTGTAAGCACTGTTGCAGGACAAAAACTTATTGCAGGCATTGCGCCAAATACAAACACGCGTGGTGAAAATTATTATGGCTCAGACAACTCTTCGACATCTGGCTTGACGGTTAAGTCATTAAGTTCAATTGCCGACTCATTAACAATTCCTGGCGAGGGTGGAAGAAGTTTGCAGATTGAGAGAAGCAACAGAAATTATATTGCCAAAATAATTTATTAAAGAAAGAATGTCAATTTTGAAGAATATCAATTTTGATATTCTTTTTTTTAAAGTTGCTTAATATGATATTTTATGAAAAAATTATCTTATTTTATAATATTATTGTTTACAATGTCGTTTTTGACGGGCTGTAATCAAAAAAGTGAAACAACGCAAATTTCCAGTGAATATATCCTTCTTGCTGTAAGCAATAATGGCAGTTCGATTTGTCAAAGTGTGCGTTTTGGGGTTGATGGGACAAAAATATCGCATATTTGCTCATCTTTAAAGGAGGAATTAGATTTTAGAAAATCTTTAATATCAAAAGTAGAGACTTTACGAAATGAAATGCTCATGTCTTTTGCAATTCAATACTTACAAAACCCGGTGAAGGAGTATAGGCTTAATAATGGAGTCGTTCTCACAAATGTTGCGTATGACGACAAAAATAGTTGCGTGGGATTTGATGTTATTTTTACATCAAATGGGGCTTGGCAATATTATCATAAAAGCCCTGATGAAAAAGGTGGCAAGGGTTTCTTTATTGACAGACAGGTAAGCCGAGGAACATTCCCGTTTTCAAGCAAAATGGCACAAGAAAATGTTATGGTTGGAGAGAGATATAGAGACCTATTTTTAAGTGCAACTTCGGGCTTTTCCTTTGAAGAAGAATTTAAAAAAGATTTTTCACCGCAATTTTTATATCTTTATTCAACTCCATTCAGCAAAATAAAGTCTAATGCTACATACAGATATAGGGGCGTTGATAATCTTTATCATCACCTTTGGGTCAAAGACCAATTGGAGGAAGATGATACAATTTCTTTAAGTGTAACTACAATAAATTATGGGTGGTGGATTTTGCTTGTGCTTGTAATTTCAATGCTTGGAATGACTGTGGGTATAGTAACTATTAAATTGAGCAGAAGGAAAAAGAAATAAATTTGTTTTGAAAAGTAAGTTCAATTATGATATACTATCTTTATGGGAAATATTTTGGAGATTGAAAACTTAGAAAAAAGTTTTAAAGATGTAAAGGCAGTGGATGGTATCTCCTTTTGCGTGAAAGAGGGTCAACTTTTTGCGTTTTTGGGCTTAAATGGTGCAGGCAAAAGCACAACTATTAATATAATTTGCTCGTCATTGCAAAAAGATTGTGGCAAGGTGATAATAGATGGCTATGACATAGATAAAGATATGGACAAAATCAAATCAATTTTGGGAGTTGTATTTCAAAATTCGCTATTGGACGGGAATTTGTCTGTTCGCGACAACCTTTTTTACAGAGGAAAAATGTATGGGATAGAAAATTCTGATTTGTTGAAAAGAATAGATTCTCTTGCCCAGCAATTGGAATTTAAAGAAATTTTAAACAGGCAGGTAAACAAATTAAGTGGTGGTCAAAGAAGAAGAGTGGATATTGCAAGAGCAATAATACATAAGCCAAGATTACTTATTCTAGATGAACCAACCACAGGGCTTGACCCCAAAACAAGAGTTTTAGTGTGGGATTTGCTTAATAAATTACGTTTACAAAGCAATTTGACTATATTTTTAACAACTCACTATATGGAAGAGGCAGGTGAAGCCGATTACATTGTCATACTGGATAACGGAAAAATTGTTGCACAGGACACTCCAAACAACTTGAAAAATAGGTATGGCCATGATTTTATAAAAATTTATAAATATAAAGAAGAATTGATTGAAGCATTAAGCGATTATAATTACAAAAAGGAAAAAGAGGTTTTAATAGTTGAATTGAGCAAAATAAGGGAAGCACTTGAATTTATATCAAAATTTAAGGACTATATTGATGATTTTGAGGTGATAAAAGGCAAAATGGACAGTGTTTTCTTGACGGTTACCGGCAAAAACCTTGGGGAGATATAATGCAAGAGTTAAATAAATTAAGATACTTAGTTTCGCGTAATATTAAGTTATATTTTAAGGATAAATTCACCTTTTTTATTTCACTCGCAACGCCACTTATATTAGTAGTGCTTTTTTTGACTTTTTTGCGGTCTGTGTATGAGAATTCAATAATAAGTTCTCTTCCGCAAGGGGTTACGCTTGATAGAAGTATAATAAATGCTTTTACAGGTGGCTGGCTGTTTTCATCAATACTTTCAGTTTCCTGTATAACAGTTGCTTTTTGCTCCAACATGATGGTTGTCGATAAATTAAATAAAACGCGGGAAGATTTTTTAGTTTCGCCTGTCAAGAAAACGACTTTGCTTTCAAGTTATACAATATCCAATTTTATAACGACATTTATAATTGGCGCAATAGTATTTATAGTTTCATTAATTTATCTTGCTATTGTTGGATTTTATCTGTCATTTGTTGACATTTTGCTAATTCTTGCAAATTTGATTATAATGATTGCATTTGGGTCAATTTTATCATCAATTATAGGACTTTTCATAAGCAGTCAGGGTGCATTTAGTGCAGTTTCCTCACTTGTGTCTTCAATGTATGGCTTTATTTGTGGTGCATATATGCCAATTGCTTCGTTTGGAAAAGGAATGAAATATTTTGTATGCTTTCTTCCAGGAACGTATGGGACAATTCTTTTTCGCCAATCATATATGCGCGGTGCATTAAATAATATAAGCGAAAGGGTGTCGCCCGAGGTTGCAGAAGTGATACGTTCAAGTTTTGATGGCAAACTAGAAGTGTTTGGCAATGTAATTCCATCATGGGCAATGTTTTTAATTGTTGGCGGATGCACGTTGGCTTTATTTGCACTTTATATGCTTTTGTCGTATTTTAAAAGAAAGAAATCTTAACTTCAAATAAGAAAATTTCACAAAAATATGTTAAAATTCTTTAAAAAACCTTTAAAAATTGCAAATTTTTACTATTTTTTGGAAAATAAGGAAATGGCGTTGACTATTTATTATAATTATTATAAACTTAAAAGAGAGGAAAAAATGAGAGTTAGTTCGAGAGCGATAATAATTGAGAATGGAAAACTTTTAACAATGTTTAGAAGAAAGTTTTATGAGGGCAAGTGGAAAGAATATTATGTTATTCCAGGCGGTGGCTTGGAAGAGGGAGAAACGCTTGAAGAAAATGTTGTGCGTGAGTTAAAAGAGGAAATGAATGTAGACATAAGAGTTTTGAAGTTTATTGGAAACCAGCAATTTGAGAACAGAGAAGATAACTATTTTCTTTGTGAAATAATTGCAGGCACGCCTAAACTTGGTGGAGAAGAACTTGAAAGAATGACCAATGAAAACTATTATGAGCCACGATATATTGAAATTGATAAACTTGAAGAATATGACATACAAGGGAAGGAATTAATATTAAAGGCAAACAGACTGAAAAGGAACTTGTAGTTAACAATTGGGGAATTTGAAAAAAGAACATCAAATTTGATGTTCTTTTTTTAGACAAGCACAAATAACATGAGTTTGAGATAGTCTCAAATATTTGTGTAAAGTGCTTTGAAACATTAAAAAACGAAAGAATATTATGTTTTTTTGATTTATTTTGTAAAAATTTAATGTTTTTTGTGAAATTTTTAACAATTTTCACTTTTAAATTTTAAATATGCCTTTTTGTAAGAAAAGTCCTTGCCAAGGTTTAATCCCAAACTTTTCAGCATAGAAGTCATAATGTTTATTTTTTGAGTGGGTGAGAGACCCTTCATTTTTTCGTTTTCCTCAAATTCTATAAACATTCCAAGATTGTCGACAATTTGCAAATCAATTTCAAATTCATTGTTTTTATATAAATAATTTTTGTCTTCAATGTGGCACCATTCATTCAATCCTGCCAGCAAAAAAATTTGCCTTGCTTTTTCTACGTCATCGATTGTCAAATTGATTTTTTCCTCTCCGACAACAGTATCAAGATTGTCAACATTTATTTTTTTGTAAGTTATATTTTGTTGAATATTGTTGCCAATACATTGACGCAAAAGTATGGAATTATTGATAATTTCAATAAATTTCATGTTTTTTAGCACTTTTTTATCAAATTTTGAGAAATATCTGTCATTAAGTGTCCATTCCTCAACTAATTCGAATCCATTTTCACGCAATATATTTTTAGTTTCTTCTATGGAATTTAAAACTTCAACTGTTACTTCTGTTTTCTGCATTATAACTCCTTTAAAGGGTGTTTAAAATTCGGTCTTTATAGTCTTTTTTGTAACGCGAAATACTTTCAAGCAATTTTTCTTTTGTTATAAAGCCTTGCCTGTAAAGGTCAAGTTCTAAACAACCATATGGGCCATTGTTATCTTCAAATTCCTTTATCACTTGGGCACATTCAAGAAGGGAATCAAATGTTCCGGTATCAAGCCACTTGCATTCTTCTGGCAATTTTATATATTTTGCATTTCCTTCACTTATATAAGAGAGAAGAACGTCTGTCATTTCATATTCACCGCGAGCCGATAATTGAATATTTTGCAATTTTTTTGAGGTCTCTTTTGAGAAAATATACAATCCTGTTCCAATTAAGTTTGTTTTTGGATGTTCTGGTTTTTCCTCCATGCCAATAACCTTGTCGCCGGCCACTTCTACAACTCCAAATCTTTCAGGGTCGTTGACGGGCAAAACAAACATACATGAACCACTGTTTATTTCAATGCCCTTTCTTATAAGTTTTTCCATTCCGTTCATGACAAAGATGTTGTCGCCAAACAATAGAACGAAGTCTTCATTTTCAATAAAATCCATGGCACTTTTTACTGCATCTGCCGTTCCTTTTGGACTTTTTTGCACAAAAAATTGAAAATTTAGGCCTAAATCATTAAATTTTTCATCAAAAAGTGATTTGTATAGTGATAAATCATTAGGACTGCAAATTAGAGCAATTTCCTTTATTCCGCTATTAATTAGCAAACTTACACCATAATAAATCATTGGCTTGTCATAAATTGGGACAAGTGCCTTTCCGTAGACTTCTGTTATGGGTTTTAGACGGGTTGCACCGCCTGCTGTCAATATAACACCTTTCATTTTTTCTCCTTTTTATCGCTTAAGCGAATGCTATAAATATTATACTCACTTAAAAGATAAAATCAAAGTGTTTGTGCAACTTTTACTTTACTTTACGTCTTGCATGGGATTGATGTATAGGATAATATGTAAGATAATATGTAAGATTTGTTGATGGCAGTGCATTAATGGTTTGTAAACACATAAACTATTTATAAAATAAATTTATATTCATTTATGTGCAAATGTAAAAAGGGTGTTGACAAATGTATATATTATTTGATATAATATATAACGCCTATGGCTTAAAGGATGAAAAATATGCTGACTATCAAAAATCTTAACAAAAAATATAAAAGCAATGAAAGGTATTCTGTCAAGGATTTAAGTTTAACTCTTAAAGACGGAGAGATTTTTGGCTTTCTTGGGAAAAATGGTGCAGGAAAAAGCACTACAATCAAATGTTTGACGGGAATAATTCCTTTTGATAGTGGAGAGATCACAATTTGCGGTCATGACCTTAAAAAAGACCCAATTGGTGCAAAGTTGAATGTTGGTTATGTCCCTGACGACCATGCTGTTTATGACAACTTGACGGGAAGGGAATATGTTGTTTTTATGGGAAACATATATGGAGTAGACAAAGAAACAATAGAGAAAAGAATAAACACATTTTCACAATTATTTTCTATGACAAAATTTTTGGACAAGCAAATAAGGTCTTATTCACATGGTATGAAGCAAAAGATTTGTATTATTGCAGCCCTTATTCATAATCCAAAATTTTGGGTGCTTGACGAACCACTTATGGGACTTGACCCTCAAAGTATTGCAGAAATTAAGGGATATATGATTGAGCATAGAAGACTTGGTAATACTGTTTTCTTTTCATCACATAATATTGATATGGTTGAAAAACTTTGTGATAGAGTGGGCATAATGCATAATGGTCAACTGCTTGAAGTAATTGATGTCAAGGAGTTTTTAGCCACAGGTCAATCACTTGAAGAATATTTTTTAAATCTTACAAACAATTAACAAAAGAGGAAGGTTTTGGGAAAATTTAAAGCATTATTGAAATTTGAGTTTATGGCTAATTCGTCAAGATTTAAAGACGAAAAACTTTTTTCACGTATAAAAAAGATTTTACTATTAATTATTGGTGTATTATTTTTGGAGTTTATATTTATTTATGCCGTAAACACAATAATGGATGTTTTTATAACTGAAAATATGCAGCATGAATTTATAACTATATTCTCAACATTTATGATGATTCTTCATTTGGTGCTTGGGATTACAATGGCGACAAAGATACTTTACATAAAGGTGGACTTATCTCTACTTAAACTGCCGGTTAGTGGCTTCAATGTTTTCTTTGCGAAATTTATATATATGCTTTCCAAACAACTTTTATATTCCCTTATGATTTCCCTTCCAATATTTATACTTTTTGGAGTAAAAACTTCACAAGGTTTACTTTTCTGGCTTTTGCTTTTGCCAAATGTAATATTCTTACCAATAATTCCATTCTTAATAGCATTACTTTTGTCCGTTCCTGTTATGTGGGTAATTAAGATTTTCAAAAATAAGTTTATAATCTTGCTTGCCTTTTATATAGTTTTGCTAGTTGTTGGGTTTACACTTTATATTTACATTTTAAAATTCATTTTAAATATATTAGATAGTGGCAGTGTAGCAGATGTATTTGACAGTTCGACAGTAATGGCAATAAAGCAATTTTCAACATATTTATATTTACCGCTACTTTTTAAAAACAGCCTATTATTCTATAATTTTTGGAGAAGTGCGGTAATAAATCTGGCAATTGTGGTTTTGCTTGCGGTAATTATATACATATTTGCAGAAAAGAGTTATTTCAATTTTATAATTTCAAGCAAAAATCAAAGTATATTTAAGAAAAAAACAAAAATTGTTCATCAAAGTTCGGCAATGGCACTTATGACTAAGGAATTTAAAAATATATTCCGTTCAACAAATTATGCTTTTCAATATTTAACAGTTGTTATAACAACACCACTTATGGTTTACTTTTCAAGCACAATTGCTTCAAGCGTTGGGACGCCTGCTCTTGGAGAGGGAGTGCTGCCCGGCATAGTCGTTTTAATATTAATAATGTTTTTAAGTATGGGAACATCATTTTCTGCCACATCGATTACAAGAGAGGGAAAGATATTCTATCTTACAAAAATTATGCCAGTGAGTTATACAAGACAAATAGTTGTTAAATTTATAATTTATTTAATAATTTCCATACCTTCAATATTTGTTTCAACCTTCGTTTTGGCTCTTGCAGGAATACTTGAGGCCATACCTGCACTACTTATAGCAGTTTCACTTTCCTTCGTTATAGTTGGAAATATATGCAACTCAATTATAATGGACATAAAGCGTCCTCAGTTTCAATATCTTGAAAATGGGGAGGTGGCAAGCAATAATAAAAACACTTCGGCATCAATTGGAATTGGATTTGTAATTTCATTTATTATGGGAATTGGAGGGATTGTGCTTTCGTTCTTTGTTTCAATACCTTCAATGTATATGGTTCTCTTTGGATTTGGAGTTCCATTTGCTGCAATAGAAATGTTTAGACTATTCCATCACTTGGAAAAGAATTATGAAATGATAGAGGTATAAAAAATGAAGAAATTAATGTTCTTTTTAATGGTCGCCATACCAGTTTTAGTAATTTTAATTGTAAAACTTACAGCAAGCGTTGCTGTAGGAGACCTTTTTATATCTGTTCAACGAATAGAGGTTAGCACACCATCAGTTGAATGTATGGTTGGAGAGAGTGTTGACCTTTCTTACACTATATTCCCTCAAAATGCAACAAACAAAGAAGTAATTTGGAGCAGCAGTAATGAACTTGCTGCAACTGTGGATATGAATGGCCACGTTGATTTTATTGGAATAGGCTCTGGATATATATCTGCAATAACAGTTGATGGCAATATGAGAAGCCAATGTTCATTCTATGTATGGGATACAAAGGTTCACGAGGTTAAACTTATAGCCCCTCAAAAATTTGTTCACCTCAATGATACATTACAACTAACAGCCCAAGTCATGCCAAATGAAGCATACAATAAAGATGTAATTTTCACTTCAAGCAATGAAGAAATTGCAGAAGTTGATGGCAATGGTGTTGTAACTGGCTTACAAGTGGGATATGTAACTATTAAAGCAACATCAGTGGATGGATATTTTAGTGATGAAGTGGATTTGGCGATAAGAAAACCAGTTTCTGCCCTTGTTGTAGAGGAAAAAGAGGTTGTAACTTCATCTCAAAGCATTCAAATTGAATATCTAGTAGAGCCAGATGATGCCTCAGACAAAAATGTAACATTCAAAGTTGACAATCCAGAGGTTGCTGAGGTTAATCACTTAGGTGTTTTGCAATTTAAAAAACAGGGAGAGGTTAATGTTTCAATAACAACAGAAGATGGAGGATTTAAACAAGTTGTTAAATATATTTACACTGCTGGTTATGCACACGATTTGATTTTAGGCTCTCCAACCATAACAATGCTCGTTGATTCTGCGCCTGTTCCTATTAGTTATCAAACAATCCCTGATTATCTTTTCCAAACAAAGGTGGAATTTGTATCAGATGATGAAAATATAGCCGATGTTGATGCAAACGGATATATCCACGCAGTAAAGGGTGGCAACACGGTTATAAGAGTAAGGGTCAAAAAGGGAGAGGAAGAAGGAAATATAATTGAAAAGCAAATTTATGTAAATATTGAAAGCCCTGCAAAGGGTATATATATTGAAAATGGGGTAACGGCTGAAAAGGTTTACACACTAAGTCCAAAGTCGTTGCCAGAAGACTCAACAAACACTGCTTACTTCTATCACATTTTAGAGGGCGAAAATGCAACAGTTACAGAGCAAGGAGTTGTAATATTTAATTCTTCTCAGCCATGCACCGCAAAGATAAAAATATATGCTAATGAAGATGAAAGTGATGTATCTACAATTGTAGATGTTACCTATACGGCCGGAAAAGCAAGTTCATTCCAATTAATTGATAAAAAATTAACATTAAATTATGGACAGTTAGTTACATTAAATTATTCTTATCTTCCAAAGAATGCAACAATTCGACCTATGACATTGTCAATCAAGCAAAACACATCACAAAATGAAGGTGGAGCAATCGAACTTTTCGATGATGGAAGAATCCATGCTATAGGTGGTGGAAATGCTGTTGTAGATGTAAAATTTGTATTGTATGATGGCAGAATACAAGAAGAAGAGTGCGAAATTACAGTTTTGCGTGAACCTTCTGTTATTGAAATAAACTTAGATCTAACATATTATAAAGGTCAATATATAACTTCTCACAATGAAGTGCTAATATCGGGAAATGCTATGCCACTTGATGCAACAAGCAGAGATATTCAGTGGTCAGTAAATGATAAAAATATTGCCTTCATACGTGATAATAAGTTACTGTTTAATAAAGTTGGAGTTGTTTCATTAATTGCAACAATTGGAGAGTTATCAAATTCCGTTGATGTATATTATGTTGGAACAAATCCTGTCTATGCCGAAGTTAGGGCGGTTAAGGATGGCGAGAAAATTGAAATACCACAAGTTATAATGGCTGGCGAAAGTTTTGAAGTTGAAATTTCAAGCATATTGCCTCAATTCGATGTCAACCCACCATTATCTCTCCAAGCAACAAATCAAAAAACAATACATCAATCTGGGAAAGCAATACAAATTGATGGGAATAAAGTTACCGGGTTTGCTGGCGGAACAGCAACTTTGGTTATATACATTTCAAACTCGATACGATTAAATTATTCAATTACTGTAATAAGAAAACCAGACAGTGTTTCAGTTTTAAATGTAAACACACAAACGACAGCACAAACGGTTAACTTAATAAGTGAAGTGTTGCCTTATGATACAACAAATCAAAATGTTAGGTATGAAATTCAAGAAAGTGATATAGCATCAATTGAAGGCTCAATATTAACATTTAAGAAAAATGGAGTTGTCCATATAACAGCAATATGCGAAGACAATGAGAAAGCACGATATCCATTCTATATTGAAAAAATAGAAAAGAATATGGTTCACGTATTGCCAGAGCAGACTGAAATAACAGTTAATAAAGGGGATTTGCTTGCTTTTGATATTGATGATATTAAAGATATACAAGTTGAAAAAAGCACCCCAATTGTAGAAAATGAGATTGTTGCCGAAAAGGAAGACAAATATTTGCGTGCTCGTTCTGCTGGAAAGGCAACAGTTGCGGTTATAACAGAACAAAAAACATATAGATTTGAAATAACAATTCGCCAACTCGTGGAAGAGATAAAATTTACAACCGATTTGGATTTAATAGATGACGAGTATGTTACTGGGCAAGATGTAGTAGACTTAAATTTTGAAGTGAAACCAAGTCATGCAGTAGATAAATCAATTTCAATAAGTATTATTCAATCAATTTCAGCAGAAGGATATCAAGAAAACATTGCATACATAAGTGCTGGCAAAATTTACTTTACAAAGGCCGGCGAGGTTACAATTCAAATAAATTCACGCGATGAAAATTGCACATCAATTTTAAAGATGAAATATACTGGAGGAGATGCAATTGATGCAGTGCTCAATATTGAAGAAACATTATTAATGAACATTGATGATGTTGTTACAATTGGCGTTTCAAAATGGATTCCTCATGACTTAGAGAATGATAGAATTTCATTCTATGAGGTAAATTCTTCCAGCAAGAAGATTATAGAAATAAATTCTATAGCAAGAACAATCAAGGCAGTTGACAGCGGTGAAACAAAACTTATTGTAGAATTATCGAATGGAATAATAAAAGAAATTAATATAATTTGTGTAAACAAAGTAAAAGACATACAAGTTGAGGAAAAGGTGTTAATTTCTGGCGACACTTACACAATAAATGCCGTTGTAGTTCCAAAAGATGCAACAAATAAGACTTTGCAATATATTTTACAAAGCACAAATATTGCTTCAATACAAGACAATGTTATTACATTTACAAAAGCAGGAACAGTTACAATAAAAGTTTGCTCAACAGATGGGACAGAGATAGAGAAGGTTGTAACAATAACCTCAACTATGGGAAAACTTGCAAGAATTGAAATTGAGAAAAATGAAATCAATTTAACAAAAGGCGAAACATACAGAATTATTGCCGACAAATATCCTTTGGATGCCACCGATAACAAAGTTGAACAAAAGATTATTTCTCAAAATGCTTTTGATGGTCAATCTCAGGTTATAGAACTTGGGGCTGACGGACAAATCACAGCACTTTGCAGTGGAAGTGCGGTTGTTAGAATTTATGCTTACGATTATGAGGGAAAAGAGATTTTTGCCGATTGCACAATAACAGTTTACAGTCCACTTTCAATGTTTGAATTAACATTTGACGCACCTCTTGATACTTATCAAAATCAAAACACATTTGTAACAAGCAGAAATGAAGTAAATTTTGATTTTGTTGTTCAACCTTATGATGCAAACATTGTATCATTTAGATGTGAGGTTGCTAGTGATATTGCACGTGTCGAAGATAAAAAGATTATATTCACAAAAACGGGAAGAGTTGCAATAACATTTATTTGCAGTGATTCGCAAACAGAGAAGTCAAAGACATACAGTTTCTATTACGTTGGCGATTCACTTATAGATGCAATACTTGACGAAAGCAATATGAAAAATGATGTAATAACATTAAAGGCTGGCGAAAACTTCAAATTTACACTTGAAAAGGCAATTCCAAGCGACAATAAAAATCTTCAATTTACAATTAAAGATGATAAAGAAAGCAGAAATGATATTTCAAAACAAGTTGCAAATTTCAGCGATGGAGTATTGTATGCCTTGAATGGTGGAAATTATTCCTTTACACTATATGTAAATAATATAAAACTTGGACAATACAATTTGGTTGTTACAAGAGATGCAACAGAAATAGTAATTGACGGTGATGAGAAGGCTTATGTTTCAGACCCATTCTACACAATTGTCGCTCACGTTCTTGAAAGCGATTCTCATCAAAACACCCTTGGATTTATTTCTTTAAATACAGATATTGCAAATGTCGCACCAGACGGCAATGTAACATTCTTACAATTTGGTGAATGCCAAATCAAAATTTACGTTCAAGAAAATCCAGATATATTCAAGATAATAACAGTAAAATATACAAAAGAATTACAAGCAATAAAATTCAATAAAACAAGAGACAGTCTATATGTAGGCGGTTCAGTTGACCTTACTGTTTCACCAATGCCTTACAATGCGACAGACTTCAAATATACAATGTCGATTGACAATGAAAGCGTTGCGACACTTGTTGAAAGGGGGGACGGATATAGGCTTATTGGTATAGCAGGCGGAAGTGTTACGGTAACTGCAAAAGCGGTTGGCAGAGATGACATTTCTGTAAGCAGAACATTTACATTCTATGACAAAATAACAAATGTAAAACTTGCCCTTGACCCTTCAGGAGATCTTGACGGACATGGCGAATATAGAGTATTTGGAAACACCTTTATAGTCGATGCCGACAACTTAACAAATACTTATCTTATGGAAGTTTCATTAATGCCTGCAAATGTATCAAGGAGTTTGCTTGAATGGTCAACAAGCGACGAGTCAGTTGCGACAGTTGATGCAAATGGACTTGTTACATTTATTTCAACAGGAAAAGTTACAATCACAGTTAGTCAAATTGTTCCATTTGAGGGGGCATCTGTTGAAAAAGATAGTTATACATTTACAATTGTTGATGGGATTAATGTTTCAAATTATGAACAATTAAAAATTGCGAATGGCAAATTGACAGAAATAAATAATGAGAAAAAAGAAAATTACACAGCACTTGTTCTTCACGACAATATTCAATTAGGGGAAGAATTCCCATTTATGGTGTTTAATTATAATGTTTATGGCAATGGCTTTATGCTTGACCACTCAAAAGTTCCAAGTGAATGGTATCACTATGTTGTAAACAAAGATAATATAGAGGTTGATAACGTTATTCTTCGTGGCACTGAATTTGTTTCTGGTGCAGAACTTAAAAAGGTTGGAAATGTTTTAACTGTTGAAAATTGCAAAAATGTTTTAATTTATAACACAATATTGGAAAACTCTCAACACGCAATGCGTGTTCAAAATGCGACAGCAAAAATTGATGGCTGCATTCTTAGAAACTGCCTAATGGTTGGCATAAACGTTGCAAGAAGCGAAGCGGGAGCAAGCGACATTGTAGTAAAAGATTGTATATTCACTTCAACATTCTGTGGCATAATGTATGTTGTTGATGAACATGAAAATATACCTGACAGCACAGTTACACTAGAAGGCGAGGTTCGATTCTACAACTGGTCAACACTTGAACAACTTGAACAAGGGCTAGACCTTGATTCATTGCTGGGCAAGTATGGCGTAAGTTCAAAAATGATAAGTGCACTTGTAGGTCAAGTTAAAGATGTTGCTGCCGAGAAGGGCAAAGATTATGAATATGTCTATGAAGGCAAAACATATTATGACTTTGGAATATTTAGGTTAAAGGCAACAGTTCTATCACATAAATTCAATGGAGCAGGCACTTACGACAAGTCAAGACTAAACCCAAATTGCAATTACTCATCACTTACATTCCAAGGCGCGGTAAACTTAGCGATTGCAAATATTCCATATGAATGCTCATTCCTATCAATTATAGCAGGAGATAAAGTTCGAGATCCATTTATAAAGCCAGGCGACACATATGTTGGCAACACGGCACTACTTGCAAAGATTAAGCAACCTTGCAGATTTTAGGAGGAAAAATGACAAAGATTATTAAAAGAATTTTAATATTATTTGTGCTTGTGGCATCTTTATGCCTCCTTTTTCCTTCCGCCTTCATTAAGGCGAATGCAGTGGTTGAGGGGATATCTGGAAATAAAATTGTTTTAACTGGTCTTATAGGCAACACGCCAAAACATTTCTTTGAGGATAATAACAAACAAAGCACATTAGTTAATTGTGATGTTGTGGCAATACAAGATAAATATTATTCAATTAAATCTACCAGCAATGAAGGAAGTTCTGGCTGGGCAGAATATAAACTTACCGGCGATATGCAACCTTTCATAGAAAAGGGATTGCTTTATGCTCAGGCGACAGCAGAAGTAACAAGCACTAACACAGATGTTTCGCTCCAAATATCTTCAGGAGAAAATAGTAAAACAAAAAAGGGGAATGGCGAATTAAAAACAGATTTAATCCAGATTACAAGCAATCAAAATATAAGATTTAGTTTTTATTCATCTCCAACAAATGGAAGAAATGAATTTGTGTTAAGCCTGCCAACAATACATCTTTATACAATAATTAATTCAGTTACTTTAAATGAAGAAGACCAGGTTGTTTCTCCAGGTCAACTTGTAAAGATAAATGCCTATAATGATGTAACTTCTCTTGACAGCATAAGTGGAAATTTTATGAGTTTTTCAAAAATAAACCATAAAATTAGGTTTGAATTTTTAAATGGCGAAGAATATGTAACTATTGTAGGAACAAACCTTTCAATTTCAAAAAATGCTCCAAATGGTGCAGAGATAACATTCAAGGTTTATTCAAACAAAAACTCTTATGACAGCACAAAGATTTATGCCGCAAATGAAGTTACATTGACGGTGGATGCAAATAATGTTGCTGTAAAGGTAATAACAGATTTTGAAAATCCTGCACGCTTTTTCGGCGAAGATATTTACACTCCAGGGCGAAAAATCACTCTTACAGTAGACCCAAACCCCGACTTTGAGTTTGTGGGATGGTATGTAGATGGACAGCTCAAACAAGGAGAAACGCTTATTACACAAGCAATAAGCGGGCAAGTCATTTACGCAAAATTTATAAAAAGCATATCAATAAAACAAATTATAGTTCCAGACAAAGTTTATGACAAGACGACTGCTATAACAGAAGAAACAATTTCCGCCGTCTTTAATGGACTTGAAAGTCAACATGAATTGAAATTACTTGGTAGCGAATTTGCATTTAGTGATGCAAACGCTGGGGAAAATAAGTCTGTTTTCCCAATTACTGACGAAATAACACTGACAGGCAAAAATGCAGATATATATGTTTTAAAAACTCAAGATTTTCAAAATTCTTTTGGAAGAATTTTAAAGAGAGACGCATTGGTAACTCCTCAAACTTCCCAAAAGCAATATGGTTACACCGACCCACTATTTAATTATCAGACAAAAAATGTTTTAGAGGGTGATGTTATAGTTGGAAAGTTGGGCAGAGCTCAAGGTGAAGAGATTGGAATTTATCCTTTTGCACTTGGCGAACTTGCAATTAGAAATCCAAACTATAACTTACAAATTGAGGATGGGGCTTACTTTGAGATTATTCAAAGAGAACTAGAACTTGAAGATGTTGTTGTAAATGAAAAGACATATGACAAAACAAAAGTTGCTGGTATTAGTGCAAATTTAAGAAATATTTATAACAATGAAGATGTGTCAGTTATTATTGAGGCCGAATTTGTATCACCAAATGCCGGAAGTAGTATAGAAGTCTTTATAACAAGCACAACACTTGTAGGTGAGGATAAAGATAATTATACACTTGCACCATTTTCTCAACAACTATTTGGAGAAATTGAAAAGAAGCCAATAGATGTTAAGGCGAAAGATACAACTGCGACATATGGAGATACACCTAATCTTGAATATGATGTAACAGGACTTTGCGAGGGCGATTATTTAAATGGCAGTTTGCAAGTTAATGAAACAAATGTTGGTGAGCATGAAATAAAACGAGGCGACTTATCCAATGATAATTATGTTATACAAAATTTTGAGAGTGCTATTTGCACAATAATTCCAAGAGAAATTCAAGTTTATGCCAAGGCTTTATCAAAGTCTTTTGGCGATGAAGACCCAGAACTAACTTATGAAACAGAAAATATGGTTGAAGGGGACACATTAGAAGGCTCGCTCAAAAGAGAGGGAGGCGAGGACGTTGGCGTTTATGCAATAGAAGTTGGCGATTTAAAAAATGAAAATTATACAATTTTCTTTACAACCAATGACTTTACAATAACCCAAAGAGAAATTGAAGCGATAATTGAATTTCTTGATAAGGAATATGACGGAACAACAGATGCAAAGTATAAAGTAGAATATAATAATAATATAAAAAATGAAATATTTGATATAGTAGTTGATGCAACTCTTTCAAGCAAGGATTGTGGCTTGGTTACAATAGATGTCAACAGTAGCGAAGCCCAATATTCTGGCAAACAAAATTACACTTTTAAATATCAATACAAGAATAATCAAATAAAAATCTTGAAAAGAGAGGTAAACATATTTGTTGATAATCTCAGCAAGGAATATGGGGGAAAAGACCCTGACTTTACTTACTCGGCAAGAAACTTGGTGGACAACGATTCATTAAACCTTACTATTGAGAGGGAAGAAGGTGAAATTGTAGGGCAATATAAATACAGCCTGTATGAGGATTACGTTGAATTAAATCCAAACTATAATATAACCTTGATTGAATCTAGTTTCTCAATTTTGCCAAGGGAAATGAGAGTTGAAATAGGTTCTTTTTCAAAGGAGTTTGGCAATAAAGACCCTGAATTAACTTATAATATTATTGATGAATTTTGTTTTGGTGATACAAAAGAAGAAGTAGTTAATGGCACAATAAAAAGAGAGGCCGGCGAAAATGTGGGGGTATATAATTACGACCTTACAGAAATTTCTTCAAACAAAAACTATGTTTTCACAAATGCAAGCGAATCTTACTTTATAATCAATAAAAGGGCAGTTTTTGTTACAATCGAAGACGCAACCAAGGTTTATGGCGAAGAAGACCCTGTATATCATTATAGTGTTTCAAATGAAGTAGAGGGTGAAAAATTATATGTCGAGATAACTCGTGAATATGGTGAGGATGTGGGGGATTATACTCTTGAATGTAAGATGAAAAATGATCCTAGATACACATTTACTTACAAGGAGGCAAACTTAAAAATCACACCATATGCAATCTCAATAAGAGCAGATGAAAAGGTAAAGATTTATGGTGATGAAGACCCTGAATTTACAATTTCAATTACAAAGGGTGTTTTGAGAAACAATGACAGAACTGAAGACCTGTTGCAAGGAAACCTTATTCGAGAAGATGGAGAAGGGGTTGGAAATTATCAAATCAATTTAGGCTCATTATCGCTTGGCGACAACTATGAATTGACGTTTGAAAGCGGAAACCTTGAAATTTTGCAAAGGCATATAACTATAACTGCAGATAGAATTTCAAAATATTATGGCGATGATGATCCACAACTTTCATTCTCTATATCGAGCGAAGGACTAGTGTTTGATGATAAAGTAGAAGGTGGCCTTTTAAGAGAAGAGGGCGAAAATGTTGGAGAATATAAAATTTTGCAGGGCGATTTGTCGTTAAACGAAAACTATCAATTTGATTTTGTAGAAGGTGAATTAAAAATAATAAGGAAAAAGATTCAAATTATTCCAACGACGCTTTCCAAGGAATATGGCGAAGAAGATACAACAATTGAATATAAAATTATAGGCGACCTTGTCGGAGATGATACATTAGATGGAGAATTATACAGACAAGGAATTGGAGAAGAGGAGGAAGTTGGAAAATACCTTATAATCAGCACTCTAAACTCTCAAAACTATCAAATTAGTTTTAGCGAACATTACTTTACAATATTACCAAGGGAAATTGTTGTAAAGGCGGAGAATTGTCAAATTCACTATGGTGATGAAGAACCAGAACTTAAATACCAAATTGTATCTGGCACAATACTTGAAGGGGACAGCATGACTGGAGGTCTTACAAGATTAAGTGGAAATTCGGCAGGCAATTATGATATAATAAGTTCACTTTCTCTTGGAAGGAATTATACTATTCAATATATAAAGGGCGTGGTTACAATTTTACCACTTGAAATAACAATAAAAAGTCCAGATTATACAAAAATCTATGGGCAAGCAGACCCAACATTTACATATGAAGTAGTTGACGGGGAACTTATAAATGACGACAAACTTTATGGAACAATAATTCGTGAAAAGGGTGAGGATGTTGGAACATACAATCTTGAAAAGGGAATTTACAATGTAAATTACAATATAACTCTTTTACCTGCAAAACTTGAAATTCTCAAAAAAGATGTATACATGATTTCCACAGTTTACAATAAGATTTATGACGGGACAACTGTTGCAATACTTAAAAACCCTTACATTTCAGGTGTTTTAGATAATGTTTATCTTGATTTTGACAGGGATAACAGTGCAAATTTCATTTCTGCTGACGTTGGAGAAAACATTGGTGTAAAAGTTCATGATGTTATGCTAGTGGGCGAAAAGGCAGGGAATTACAATTTAATTTTACCTGAAATGCTTTACGCTGATATAACCTTAAAAGATTTAACTAATGAAGAAGTTGTTTTATCTGCAAAAGACCCAATTCTTTATTCAAGATACTCGCTTGAAATTGCAAGCGAAGATATAACAGAGGATGTGAAAGTAAAAAATCACAGCATTGTTAAGAAGTATAATATTTGGCTTGAAGAAGGTTCGCAAATTGTAAACCTCGACAGTCAATACACAATAAAGATTGGATTACCTAAGAAGATTTTTGCTAAATATAATATTTATATTTATCAAAAGGATGAAAGGGGCGAGTATAAAATGCTTACAAGCCAGAAGAATGTAAACAATGAAATTGTTGTAACAACTTATTCACTCGGTGAATTCTATATTGCAGTAGAAGACGAGGCTTGGCTTGATATAGGTGCAATAATTGCAGTAGTTCTAATAAGTGTAACCTGCGTAGTTGCAATTGTTTACACAGTTATAAAGCAAAAGAAAAGAAAGAAACAATTAGATTATTAAAAAAAATTCTTCCAATTTAGGAAGAATTTTTTTATCTAGTCATAAAAGGCCGAGAAAGGTTTTTTCTTACAAATTTGTTTCGTCTTGAATGTCATCAAATTTTTGTGAGGAAGAAGGGGCTTTAAGTTTCGAAGCAGGTAAAGGTGCGTTTTGAAAACTTGAACTTGTATTTTTCAATAATTGTAGTTGTTCTTCCAATATTTTAGAAACTTTTTTGAAACTTTCACTTTGAGGGAATGTCGTAAAGTCAAAAGTCTTTTCAGCATCAGTTGTAAGTTCATCATATAAAACTTGCATAGGATTTTTATCAAATGTATC
The DNA here is from genome assembly GCA_947624415.1 of uncultured Clostridia bacterium. Lineage (GTDB taxonomy): Bacteria > Bacillota > Clostridia > Christensenellales > UBA1242 > Caccovivens. The sequence goes on from CANQKH010000001.1 coordinate 93,456, forward strand.
AATAGAGGTTGCCCATGAGTAATAGGTTTCGCCTTCGCCATTTTTATAGTATACTGGTATATAGTAAAATCTGTCGCCATTTTCACGGTAGCCCTTGTATGCTTCTCCCACAAATTGAGCACCTTCAAACAAATCTTTAAGTTTAAGAGCCTCATCACTCATTTTTTCACAACTGCTAAGAGCACATTCAAAACTTAAATAATTTATAAAATCAATGAAGTAATCTTTTGTAAATTCTGCATCACTAACAAAGTCTGTGCCTGCCAGGTATTTTAAACAGAATGTATCGTTGCCATCATTAAACAAAATTGAAACATAATATTTGTCCATCTCATTTGTTTCATCATTAAGATTGTAAGGCAAAAGAGAAATTGAGATTATATTTTTAACATATCCAACATCGCTTGCACAACGTGATTTTGCATCATTTGATATTAAATCACTGAAAGATTTTACAAGCACATTTTTTTCAGTTTGGTCCATTGTGTCAAGTATAATTTGACCATCGTTGCCAAATTCAAAATCATTGTCATTTGCATCAAAAACATTGTCGGAAGTGTAAGGGTCTTTTGTAGGTGGAATTTCATTGTAAAATGATGATTTTATAGTATTGTAAGTAAAAACTCCAAGAAGAGTTGCCAGAAGTGCGAAGGAAGCAATCTTTAAACCCTTTTTTACTTTACTACCTTTTTTAGGTGTAGCCGGTGTTTTAAGCATTGCCTTCATTTTTTTTGCACGGCGTTTATCTGTTGGTGGCAAAAAAGTTCTCTTCTCATCATCTTTGGAAGAGGCAGTTGCGTTATCATTTTTCTTTTTTTCATTTTTGACAGAGGTTTTTGGAGGGACAGGCAAAGCCTGTGGTTCATCGTCGTCCAGGCTAATATAAGAATTAGCAGACCAATCTGCATCCATAATTCCTTGTTGAGTTTTTTCCATATATATTATTTTAATCAAAATTGAGAATTTGTCAAGGGGGTTTGTCGCTTTTGTTGTAAAAAAACAATAAAAATTGCAAGGAATATGGGGTGTTTAATGTATTGGTGGCATTGACAAAAAAACATTTAATTTACTTGACAAAAAAAATGTAAAAATGTTACAAATAGAAGGTAAAATTAAGGAGCAATAAAATGAGCGAACTCAAATTAAAAAGTTTAAGAGATTTATTGGGCAAAAACTATTTTATTCCCAGTTATCAGCGTGGCTATCGATGGGAAAAACGACAGGTTGTGGACTTGCTTGACGACCTGTATTCCTTTATTATAAAGAAAAATAAGGGTGAAGGTTCTTTTTATTGTCTTCAACCTATAGTTTTAAAAAAATGTGATGAGGAAACAAAAAAAAGTTTTCTTCCTGACTTTCAAGAAAATTGTTATGAGGTTATAGATGGCCAACAACGGCTCACAACAATCTATTTGTTGTTTAAATATCTTATCAATGAAAATAATTTTTCAAGCAAACTTTCAAATTATGGTGGTCTTTATAATATTTTTTATCAAACAGTTCATGGTTCAAATGAATGTATAGAGAGACCAGAGAAAGAAAAAAGAGATACCCCAAACGATTATTATATAACTCAGGCTTATAAAGAAATTGAAAAATGGTTTAGAGGAAGAGGAGAAGTTAAAGGTGATTTATTAGAAGCGTTTGAGAGTTTTTTGTTGTATGACGCTAACAAGACAATTGTTAAAAAGACTTGCGGTTATGCACAAATTATATGGTATGAAGTAGATAAAGATGTAGACCCAATAAAGACTTTTACCCGATTAAACATAGGGAAAATTCCACTAAGAAATGCTGAACTTATCAAAGCACTATTTTTGCAAAACAGAAATAAATCTAATTCTGCTGATATCCAACAAATTTATATTGCAAAGGAATGGGACCAAATTGAGGCAAGTTTGCAGGAAAAACGTTTTTGGGCATTTTTAAATAAAGACTTAAAAGAGATTCCAAATCATATAGATTTCATCTTTAATGTTATATTTGCTGTCGAAGGGAAAAAGGAAGAGCAAGCGATTAAAGATAATATAATTAAAAGCGGAAAACTTGAGGGGTTGGGAAGCACCAAAAAAATTAATAAAGAGGCAGAAAAACAAGCAAAACAAGCCTTTAATGATAAATATGGCGTTGACGAATATGCTTCATTTAGATTTTTCAGCACAAAATTTGAAGACGCATTGAAAAAAAACGAAGATGCACTGATGCAGTGTATAAAAAATGAATGGGAAACTGTGCTTGAATATTATGCAACTTTCCTAGATTGGTTTAACAATCCATTATGGTATCACTACATAGGATTTTTGATTTATTGCAGCGACCCTAAAAAAGAAACTGAGCAGATTATAAAAATTTACAATCTTTATAAAAATAGCACGAAAAAGGAATTTAGGCAAAAATTAATCGATGAAATAAAAGAGCGATTGGATATAAGATTAAAGACCGAAGGTGATGGACGTAGCGAACTTATAAATTCAGCAGGTGAGCCAATAGTTTATAGTGATCAGAATAGAACGTTATTACGTCAAATTTTGGTGTTATATAATATAGAACATATAATACAAAAAAACAAACAATATTTATTTGAGAAGAATGGCGATTTAGACGATGATGAAAATGACACAGAAGAAGATTGCGAATTAATGGATTGTGAAAATGACACAGAAGAAACTGACTACGATTTACGCAAGAGTTATGTTATCTTCCCATTTGACATTTTTAAGGAAAAGAGGTGGGATATTGAGCATATTGACTCATTTACAACAAACCCTTTCACCGCTGACAAACAAAGACAGAAGTGGCTTGAAACGGCATTGAATGACCTCAAATATTATGGAAAAGATTACAAGACTTATGGTGCAATAACAGATAAAGAAAGAAAGGTGCTCGAAGATTACTTAATCAAGCCAACAAATTTTGAAGAAGTTACCTGGATTGTTTCAAAACTGGCAAGCGAATATAGACCAGAAGGTGAACTTGAAAAGGAAATCAAAAATTCATTGGGCAACCTTACTCTTTTAAATGCAAGAATTAATAGAAGTTATCAAAATGCGATTTTCCCTTCAAAGAGAAAGAGAATTACAAAAGAAGATGCAAGCGGGGAATTTATTCCAATATGCACAAAGAATGTGTTTTTGAAGAATTTTGATGGGGTTACAAACACCAATATAGAATGGAACGAGCAAGATATGAGAGCATATCAAAACAATATAATAAAAGTTATTAGTAAATTTCTTACAAAAGAGGAAGGGGGAAATAATGACAAATAAATTTAGTTTTGAGCAGTTGCTCACCCAGGAAATTCAATTAACTAGTGAAAAAAATATAAAAATTAATAAAATTTCAATACCAATCTTGCAACGTGATTATGCACAAGGCAGAAAGAGTTATTATGAAATATTGGATAAAGATGAAGTGGTGCTAAATTTGGCAGGAGAGAGATTTATTAAAGAAATTTTCTCGACATTAGAATCTTCAGGCGAACTTGAACTCGACTTTATATATGGCTCAATATATGAGGACAAGGACAATGATGGAAATCTTGTAAATGTTTTAAGCCCGCTTGACGGGCAACAGAGATTGACAACTCTCTTTTTGCTGTATTGGTTTATTGGTGGGAAAGAGTTGGATTTGACTGCTCGTAAAAAACTGGCAGAAATGCTTAAAAATTTTACGTATATGACGCGAATGAGTTCAACATTTTTTTGTGCGGACCTTGCCAAAGAGTTGACCAAGAATGATGCATCAAGCATTTTTAAAGATGGAAATGAAAGTATAGTTTCTCAAATAAAAAATCTTCCATGGTATCACGGCTCTTACAATCTTGACCCAACTATAGATGCTATGCTTAATATGCTTGCAAGAATACAGTGTATTTACAACGAAAAGACCGGTGATTGCGGAAAACTCTATGAAAATTTAGACAAGTTAAAATTTTATATTTTACCACTTCAAGATTTTGAACTTTCCGATGAATTATATGTAAAAATGAATGCACGTGGCAAGCAATTGACGGAATTTGAAAATTTCAAGGCAGATTTACAAAATTGGCTTAAAAAATTAAAACTCGGAAGAAAAAAATATTACAATGTCGAAATGCCATACGATATGTATTTTATAAGCAAAATGGACAATGAGTGGTTGCAATGTTTTTGGAACGTTGGCATAAATACTGACGGCAAGAATTTCGACAGACTATTTTTAAGTTTCTTTTATAATTTTCTTCTTAATGACTATGTTTTAAAGGAAAATGTGAAAAATGAAGAGTTAGCTAAGGATCCTACATATATTGCCTTAAACAAACCTCAATATTCTGAGTTTACAATTTTTGAAAATTGTTTGGATGAAACATTATTAGAGAAAATTGAAACTTTTCTCGATAATGTTTGCAAGAATTATAAAGATATTCAAGAAGTATGCAAGCCAAGTTGGGGAGATGAAAATTTTGATATATTTAAATATATATTTAAAGAGGAAATGGAATTGAAAGATAGGACGATATTTTCCGCATTAATCTTTTATTTGACACAGTCTGCATTTGACAAAGACAAATTGCAAGATTGGATGCACTTTGCGTGGAATATTACAGAAAATGCCAATATTGACAGTGTAAGTGTCTATGCTGGTGTATGTATATTATTTAAAGGCCTTGCAAAATTTGCAAAGGAATATGCCGAGGAAACAAAAACAGACAAATTTGATATTTATGCCGTTCTTACACAAAAAAACATAATTACAAGTTCCACTCCTGCAAAAATTGCAGTTACAGAAGAAATACTAAAAGCAAAGTTAATAACCCGAGATACTTCATGGCGGGACGCACTTTTAAAAGCAGAGGGACATCAATTTTTTAAAGGTAGCATTGGGTTTTTGTTGCCCCCAAATGAGGATGTTGACAATATTGACCAAAACGAATTTTTGCACCGTTATTATATGGCGAATTGTTTCTTCGACCAAAATGGTATTGTGGCAAAATATAGAGAAGGGGGTCATAAATTTTTAAGGGCATTATTAAGTGGATATGGCAGAAGGGGAAACAGCGATGGTTTAGATATAACATATCACATAGCAGACAAAGATGAAAATGAACATTCTTTAAAAAAGATGTTGTCGTCAGACGCCGTGGTAAAAGAGGCAGTTTACGAGTGGTTCTCCCTTGAAAATGAGGAGGAAATAGCAAAAAGGCTTGATGAAGAAATTGCAACTTCTTCAAAGATTAGCGATCCACTTGCACGCAAACTTCATGAAGAACTTTATAAAAAATGTGATTTGATAAACTGGATGCAGGAAACGGGTGCGATAAGATATAAAGAGGATTGCATATCAAAACCAAACAGCCAAATTTATCAAATTTATGTAAAGGGATACAGAAATGAGATTATTGCCAGGATGGTGGATAAAGAGGGCTGGAAATGTAAAAATCGATGCACCATAAAAGAGGAAGAAAATAAAGACCCAAACAATGTAAAAATCAAAGAAATTCCTTACTTTTGGCCAAGCCGCGAAATAGAAGTAACGAAAGAATTGAATGGCCAGCAGATTGTATGTAAATTTGATAAAGAAAACATCACTGTAGTAAACACCTCATGCTCTTATCCATACGCCCAAGAAGTGTTAAGCGAGGCTGACATCGACAAGTGTATAAATTGGATTAATAAGCAAATTCAAAGTTTATAAAATTTCATTTTAATTACAAATTAAAGATTATAAAAAAAGCGTCTTAGCGAATTTAAGTTTCACATTTAAGACGTTTTTTTAATTATATTTTTAATTAAAAATTTTAATTTTTTTTGCAATTAATTTTTTTAATATTTTTATTATTTTAAAACTATTTCTTTAAAGCCTGCCATCGGCGAAAGAAATGGATTAATATTTATATATAAATATTTGATAATTTTAATATTTTTATTTAATTTTGAATAAATAATTTTTCTTGTTTTAGAAGGGGATAAGATTTTAAATCTTCACTATCCAAATTTTCTTTTTTCATGTCAATTCCAGTTATTTGAGAATTGTTGTAAGTGGTGTAGTAATAGATGCCTTGGTCGGTGTTGCAACAAGAGGAATATATTGTGTATTCAAACCCTTTTTCAACTTTACAGCAACCTTTTTGCTGTTCAACGGAAGTTAGTATATGGAAAAATTGACTTACATTTTCTACTTCATTGTTTCCTGAAAGGGAATTTAATTTTGTAAATGATGCCTTTACAAATCTTGATGCAGATGAGAGGTCTCCTGGCAAACCGATACCACCCATGCCACGACTATAAGGAACAAGATTAAGTCCTGGGCAAAATTTGTTGCAAGGTTCATCGCGTGTAACACTTATGAAGTTACTTAAATTTGTCATGTGAAAATCAAAAGTTGGATTGTTTGTGAGTATGCCCACTGGATTGTCATAAATTTTAAGACCATCTTTTAGTGGCTCAACCACAATGCAATCTTTTTTATCGGCAATAATCCAATGTAGAGGAGAATGAGGCAGTTCACTTGAAAAATTCTCATCACATATGTTTAAGTTTGCCACAACCTTTCTTGCCTGTTCTACATTTTTACACTTTGCCAAAATGTAAGGAATAAATTCAAAGGGTGCGACATTGTCCTTTCCGCGAATTTTCTTTGGGTAGAAAGCATTGGATGGAAAATTCAATCCAGCAATACTAAGTCCCACTTCATTTGTAGCATCATAATAAAGTGGGTAGTTATTTTGCACAAAAGCCATACCAATCATTGCATAATGCTTGTCGCATTTATGAAGATGACGGAAGGCAAATGGAAAATTTCGAGGGGTTATAGTTACCCTTTCATTGTATGAAAATTCATAATCTAGGTTTCTTCCAAAATAAAAATCTTTACTTAAAAATGTTGCTGCTGTGCACATAATTTTCTCCTTATACAAATTATAGCAAATCACCTTCAAAAATAAAAACAAATCGCCAGCAATTTTTTAAGTTGTGGGGAGAAATAATGATTTAAGATTTTTATGGGATTGTATTTTAAAATGTTAAAGGCATTCGGTCAAAGGAAAGATTATGGCAATTTAACAAAATTTATATTCTTACATAAAATGTATTTTGTGAGGAGAAAAAAAATGAATTGCAATAAATTTCAAAACAATAACAATCAGCAATGTCAAAATCTTTATCCTTCACTTCTGGGGACTGAATGTGGTTGCACACAACCTGGTTTTGGCACGTCAAGTATAGTTGGACCAAGAGGTGCTACAGGTGCTACTGGTGCAACTGGTCCGACAGGTGCTACTGGTGCAACGGGAGCAACAGGTGCCACAGGGAGTTCTGCTTTAAGGGCAATCGCCTTTTTTACTGCACCAAGCACAACAAATGCAGAGCCTATACTCTTGCTTGAAAACTCATTTCCATCAGGCCAGACAGATATAACATTTGCAGGCGAGAATGGAGTTAATTTGACGGCTGGCACTTATATTATGAGGTTTGGTTCAACAGTTACAAGCACAAATGGGACACTGCCTACAATTTCTATTTCAGTTGATAATGTTGTTGAAAGTGGGACTATAAGGACAGGTGTTGCGTTTGGTTCAGCAAATTTGACGGGAGATGCCCTTATAACAATAAACACTAACTCACTTTTAACGTTCAATGTTACATCGGCCCCTGAATTGACTTATGATGAAAACTTTTTGATTATTTCAAAATTGGAATAAAATTTGTAAGTCTTTAAAAATAAGATTTTGAAAATGCTAAAAAAAAGATTGAAGAAAATTCTTCAACCTTTTTTGTTTATTTAAAAGGAGGATTGCAAATATTTTTTAAAAAATCATATTAAAATGAGGATTTTTGCCACATTTTCTTGGTGGCGAAACACAATATTGACATTTTTTAAAATACAAGTGTTTGAAAGCATTATAACTGCTTATTCAAGAAAAGTCAAGATTTTATAATTCGTTGCCAACATGATTTATATATAATAATTATAACATTTTAATTAAATATTGCTTAAATCCTTGACAAATTAGGGTTGTAAAATGATATACTTATTACGTATAAAGTGTTTGGAATATATGCGAGGAGGTTTAGATGTTTCAAAAAAAGAAAAGGCAGGTCATAAGGTTTGAACAAAATTTATGTAATGCCAGAGTGGATGACAATGATATTTTGTTTGTCCGAGTTACCGATAAAATAACAGATAAAGATGCTTTACTTGAAGTCCCATTAACTCATATTGCATATGTGATTAAAGGTGGCGGTTATGGCAAGGTTTACAAAAGTGGAACTTATCCCGTTTTTGAAGACAGCAAGGAAGTGAAAAATTGGCAGCAGGGAATTTCTGTTGATATAATCTATATGCCAAAAGACCCGAATGTTCCAATTAAGTGGGGGACAAACGAGAAAATTAAATATCGCGATGAAGCAAGCGGAAAGGTTGTTGGAGTTGCTGCTCACGGGGTGTTTGATGTTTCAATCTCAAACCCAGAGCAATTTTACAGAAAGGTTGTAGGTGCGAGAAGGGAGTTTAGTCTTAGAGAGTTTCAAGACAGATTTAGTGCAAACGTATTGAGTGAATTTACCGCTATATTCTTCCAAACTATTGAAGAACTCAAATTGACAAGCGACAAATTTGATGCCAACAAAAAAAGTATCCAAGAAAAAACGGGAAGGCTTCTAAACAGGAAATTTGAGGATGAATGGGGAGTAAGTTTAAATAATTTTATTATTCAATACATAGGAATTTCTGATTTGGAACAGCCTGTGCGGGAACAAGAAAAACAAGAGGTAAAACAAGAGAAGGAAAAGCCTGCCCAAGCACGATTTTGTCCATACTGTGGTGCTGGCATAGATGAAGATGATATATTCTGCTCAAAGTGTGGCAAGAAAATAGCAAAAGAGAGTTTAACTTGCCCATCATGTGGGAAAAGAAATAACACCGATGCACAATTTTGTGTGTATTGCGGGAAAAAATTAAGCGAGGGGAATCATGTGGAAGAAGAACAATGATAAAATATTAAATGATAGAAATTTAATTGAAGAATGCGAAAAGGCAATCGACACATTAATCATTCTTGGTGAGGCTGATGATGAATTAACGTCAAATCTAAAAATCATTAAGGAAAAGGTAAAATATCTTGTTCCAAGTAATGACGAAAAGATTTACGAATTTGACAAGAGGATTAAAAATCTTATTGAAGATATGCGAATTGCACTGGTAAAGGCGGACAGGGAGTCAATGAAGAAACTTAGACTTATTCTTGCCGATTTGAGGATTGCCATAGTCGATAGAAATTCAAGGATATAAAGGTGAGTTTATGTGGTTTTTTAAAAGTAAATATGAAAAATTATCTCGCGAAGAGGTGGTTGATGCAATTTGTAAACTTGAAACAGAAACAAAAAGCATTGAAGAAGGGCTAACCTCAAAGCAGGAAGAGATAGATGAACTTATGGAGAAGGGCAGGCAGGAAAAGAATAAAGAGGTCAAACTGTTTTACGCAAAAAAAATAAATGCCCTAAAAACAGAAAGAGAACAAAGCGTGCAAAGAGCTTTGTATCTTATGTATAACATTCAACTTATGAATAAATTAAAAACATCAATCGATGACAATCAATTCTTCAAGACTTCATCAAAGATACCGCTCAACAAAATGCTGGGCGACCAAAAAGCCCTTGCAAAGTTTTTGAATAAGACGTTGGGGACAAGGACAAAGGCGGAAGATGTGCTTACTTCGGCAGATGAGGTTTTCAAAACGCTTGAAGAGTCATACGATAAAAATGAAAGCATATATGGCATAAATGACAAAGACGATGCACTTCTATCCATGTTTGAGACAGAGGAACAATTAAACGAGGAAGAAGAAATGTTTACGACAAATGAGCAAAAGGCCAGCAGTGGCGAAAATTAAAAGGAGAAAAGATTATGTCAGCAAACAAAGAAATTGAAAAAAGAATGTTAATTAAAAGAACTATTTCAGCAATGGAAAAGCAAATTCAAAGGCTTGAAAATCAAAAAAGAACATACATAGAAGCAGGCAAACAGGCAAAACAAAAGGGACTTACTGCACAATATAACCTTGCTCTTTCGGGGCTTAGAATGACAATAAGCCAACAACGTCGTGTATATGAAATGAAACTCAATTTTGAAATAACATCGCAGATGAAGGATATGGCAAAAATGACAACAGATTTCCTTTCTGGAATGAGTTCATTAAGCAAAGATATGATGAAACTCACAAAGGAATCGGAGTTTAATAAAGTTCAAAAGCAGTTTTCAGAGGCTATGGTTGGAATGGAAGTTCAAACTGAGAGAATGGAGGACTTTCTTGAAGAAACTCAATCTAGTTTTTCAAGTAATCTAACCAATGAAGAGGAAAGAAATGAACTTGACGAGATGATGAATAACGAGGCCGCTATTGGCACAGGGGTTGACGGCGAGATTGAAAAGGAACTTGAAGAACTTAAGAAAAAAATGTTTTAATTTAGGGGAGAACTATGCCTGATATTAGTTTTATAAATGAAATGTATGAAATTTATTATCGCAAAGCAAAGGAGTGTTTTGACAAAAAAGACTTAATGCTTGCAAAGCGATATTATTTTCTTGCAGCGGAACAAATGTTAAAGATGGCCCAAAACAGCGAAAATCAACTTCAAAAGGCAAGATTTAGCAGAGCCAAAAGTCTTATCGATATGGCAGAAAGCATACAAGCAGGGAAGAGAACTGTCTCTGCAACGCCTGAGGAAGAAGAGGTCAGCGTTTCCCAAAATGAAAAAATATCTCTCGATGAGGCACTTTCAAGGCTTGCAAGACTTGAAGGATTGGGAAAAGTAAAAAGACAGGTTTGTGATTGGATTGACCAAATCAAGGTTTTTCAAATGAGAAAGGAAAGGGGAATGTCAGTTCCCGATATTTCTTATCACATGGTCTTCACCGGAAACCCTGGAACTGGGAAAACCACACTTGCAAGACTTATGGCACAAATATATTGTGCACTTGGAATTTTAAGTAATGGCAATTTGGTTGAAGTTGACAGAAGCGGACTTGTTGCCGGATATATTGGACAAACTGCGGTGAAAACCAAGGAGGCACTTAAAAAGGCATATGGTGGAGTGCTGTTTATAGATGAGGCTTATTCCCTTGCCAATGGGAATGCCAATGACTTTGGACAGGAAGCAATTGAAACAATATTAAAGGAAATGGAAGACAAACGTGATGACCTTGTTGTAATTGTTGCAGGATATGATGAGCCAATGGAGAAGTTTATTGCCTCAAACCCAGGTCTTAAATCACGGTTTAAGAATTTCTTTCATTTTGAGGACTATAACGGTGAGCAATTATTCAATATCTTCCAAAAATTTTGTGATGAGAATGAATATAGTATAGAATCTTCGGCGGAAGATGTTTTGAGGAAGTATTTTGGGCATTTGTATGACCATAGAACGAAAAATTTTGGCAATGCAAGGGAAGTTCGAAATTTCTTTGAAAATATAGTAACAATACAATCCAAACGTGTTGTAAATTTATCAGAACCAACAAATGAAGATTTGCAGATGATAAAATTTGAAGACCTTCCAAACAGTGTATTTGAAACATTGGAAAATGAAGAAAATGACCAAAATGACAATTACGATGAGGTAAAAACTGAAACAAAAGAGGATAACCCACCACCAAAAGATTAAAAATAAATTTAAGGATAAGTGATTATGAATGAGGGCACAAGATATCTAAGATGTAAGAATTGCGAAGGAGAAATGGATGTTCGTGAGGCAAAAAATGGGGTGTTAACCTGCCCATATTGCCGCACGATTGTTGTTTTGCCCCGTGAAGATTCATCGCATGAAACTAAGGCCTATTTAAACAGCGGTAATCAAAATCTCGAACTTGGAAGATTTGATGAGGCATATATAATGTTTGGCAAGGCGGTTGAAGAGAATGCTCAAGAGCCAGAGGGTTATTTTGGGATGGCACTTGCGAAAGCAAAAATTCAATATTTAAAGGATTTGGTCAACAATAGACTTCAACCTATTTGCTTTGAAATTACAAGCAGTAAATTTACTGATGATAAAAATTATCAAAAAGCCATAGAACTTTCCAATCCCGACCAAAAGCAAATTTACAGCGAAAAGGGAGAGGAAATAGACAATATAAAAAGCAAGTTTTTTGAACTTAAAAAAAATGGTGTTGAATATGACACATTCATTTGCTGTAAGGTTACAAATGAGGATGGTGGAAACACTCAGGACAGCATGAACGCCCTAAAAATTTATCACGAACTTAAAGATGCAGGATACAAACCTTTTTATTCGGAAGAGGTGTTAAAAAATTTCGTTGGTGATGATTATGAGGCAAACATTCTTTACGCTCTTTATTCTTGTGGAAGCATGATTGTTGTTTGCAGCAATGAGGAATATCTGCAAACAAAATGGGTTAAAAATGAGTATACCCGTTTTATAACTTTGCTTGAAGAGAAAGAAAAACAGCGTGGCAGTATTGCTTTTGTTTATAATGGCAAGCCTATTGAGGAATTTCCTGGCATTCAAGGCAAGGTGCAGGGGATAGATTTTTCAAAATTTAATGCTTTAAACCAAATTGTGGCGTTTGTCGAAAAATTTGCAGGTTCAAACAGATTTCTTGATTTTCAACGTAAGGAATATGAAAAAAACAGCGTTCAAAAGAAAAGGACTATAAAAAGAGAAATACAAAAACGTAATTTAAGCGTTTCGGTAAGCGAGGCAGTTTCAATTTCCGATGAGGCAAAATTAAGAAATGCTCAAATTCTTTTGGAGAAGGGCGACTTTGACAATGTTTGTAATTTTTGCAATGAAATACTCATGAGCAATAAGTTTTATGGCAAGGCATATTGGACTTTATTTTTGGCACAAAACAAGTGTAAAAGCGATGAGGAGTTTATAAAATCAACAGCACCTGTAAATAATTTTGAAGATTTTGAAAAGGCAATATCTGCAAGTAGCGATAAAAACGACAGAGAAAAATATTATAATTGCCTCAAACAACGTGTTTTGGAGAATGGCAACAAGACCGATTTTGAAGAATATATTGCCCTACCTGAGGTTGAAGATAAAGACCTTTCGGCGGCAATAGACAAAGTTTATAATGTTTCAAAAGAAAATAGAGACAAAGAACTTTTTGATAAGGCAATTTCTGTTGAAAAACATACAAACAGATACATAAAAATGAATTATGGCTTTTTGAAAGGGTTGCCAATTGAGGAAAGAAAGCCATATTTTGAAAATATATTAAATGTAGACGAGGCAAATCCCGAAGCCTTGTATGAAAACTTTAATTTACAAAACAATCTTTTAAGCGATGAGGCAATATTCAACTTTTATAGTGATAAACAAAATCATGAAATAATAGAAAACACTCTTTTTACTTATGGCTTTAATAAGTTTGCCTGCGACGACCTTGACAGAATTGTGCAAAATGGGGGAGATTCCCAAAAGGGTTGTAATATATATGACCTTATTTTGAGTATGGTTCCAAAGGGAAAAAACAAAATATTTTCATTTTATTTGGGTCAGGCGATAGCCTTTCTCTTTGCGGGAGAAAAGAAAAATGGGCAATTTTTTGTAGATTTCGAGGCACTTGAAAAATATAATAATGCTTTGATTTCCACAGATAAGTATAATGCAAACTGCTATGTAAATAGGGTGCTTATTGAAAATAAGATAAAAAATCCGCTCGAACTTATGGATTGCAAATCTCTTTATGATTATGATGATTTCCGCCTTGCAGTCAACACATTTGCTGAGCGTTACCCAAATAAGACAAATTTATTTATGCAATTTGACGATGAACTAAAAGAAATTAAAACCATGCTTTCCACTCCAAAAATAAAACAATACGTGCTTGACAATTATGTGCCAAAAATGGAATGGCTCAGCGGAAAGGCAAAAGCAGATATTGTAGAATTGCTTGATGGCAAAATGCAAAAGAGCGTGGGTAGTGTTCTGCAAAAAAATGAATGCAAAGAATTGAAGGAACTTTGCACTTTGCAAAAAGATGTTACAAATGATGAAGATTTTGTAATGGCGAGAGATATTGCAAACGTGCTTTCAAGTAAGAACCTTATAAAAAAGGCAGATAAAAATGATTTAACTTCAAAGCCTGGGAAGGCAGAACTTACAAAGAATGAAGAAAAATCATCTGTTGACACTCCAGATGACAGACCTCAAAATGAAGAAAAAGATGACAAAACTGATGAGCCACAAGAGGAAATGGGACTGGCAGAGGAATTAAACTCACTAAGTGAACAACAGCCACAGGCGGCAAAGAGCAATTATGAAGCATACAGAAAAGAGGAACGCCAAAGAATAAGAAAATCATCAATAAAAACTATATTGTGGACACTCTATGCACTAGGAATATTTTTTACAGTTGGAATACTTTTGATTTTTGCTCTCACGCGATTTGTGGGTTAAAATTGTAAAGGATTGGTCTAAAAATAAAAAAAAGGTTGATATTTTGAATCAACCTTTTTTGTTGTAAAACCCCTAGATATCTGAACTGCACGCCAAAAGTTAGACAACTGAGGAGGTTCACCTCAAAGGGATCAAGTTTATTATATATTTTGTTTAAATTTTATAAAATCTTGATAAGGATCTATGTGATAAAAGAAAAAGGTGCCGTCTTTTATCATGCTTTCAATTTCTGATTTTGTAAACCATCTAACATCTTGGACTTCGCCGTCTTCAAATTTAACATCCTTAATATCTAAATCTTTTTTTAAATAATAGTAGTCAACAAAATCATCTTCTGTTTTTATTGTTTTAAATAGAGTAAGTTCGTCTTGATTTACGTCAATTCCTATTTCCTCTTTAATTTCGGTGCACATACCAATTTTGCTTGTCTCTCCAGATTTTGGATGTCCGCCTGTTGTCGCCCATGCACCACCTTTTTCTTTTGAACGTTGTTGTAAGAGAATTTCACCTTTTGAATTCTCAATAAAAACCATTACGGTTATGTAATATCTACCAGCAGGGACAGGGGCGTTTTTTGCAATTTTTTCACCTGTCAAATTACGATTTTCATCATATAAATCTCTATATTCCATTTAATTCCTCCATATACTTGATTATATTATTTTTTTACTTATTTGTCAATTCATTATTGCTTCAAAATAATAAATAAACTATATCTCAACAAATTTTTATTATCTTTAACAGCAGGCGATTTTAATTTTACTGCTTAAACAAAACAGAAAAACAATTCGATTTTTGAAATAAGTATAAAGTAATATTTTTTAGAGCATATCTTCATATTTGTGTAGTATTTTCTCAGTAGCGGGTGGGACTAATTTTTTTATAAGTGTCCAGTCTTTTCTTTTTAATGCATTTCTAACAGTTTTCGCACTATAAGGAATGCCGTCCTCGTTTTCGAACCGAGGGATTTCGGTTGACTTTATACCATATTTTGGTAAATATTTTGCACTATCCTCATTCATTTTTTGAGTAAATTTATCAACAGGCTCACTTCCTAAGAATCTTTCTTTTATATTTAATGCTGGTTTAATTACAGTCCCTATAAAATCTATAAAACCCAAGGTGTTCCCACACACATCTGGATTATCATCTCTTTCAAAATAACCCGGTAAAAAAAGGGTGCGAGGTATAATATCTGTTCTATCTTTTATAACTGTTACATTTGTCAAGTTTTTACATGATTCGACAGCCATCTCATAAACATCATCTGGTGCAAACATTCCATCATTTAGCGCTAACATTGCAAAAACGTGGTCTGAGTGTTTAGAGGCATATTCCACTAATTTATAATGTCCAAGAGTAAATGGATTGGCGTGCATTAATACAATTGAGCAATAATCTTTTTCGACTTTAAATTGTCGTAAATAGTCTTGATATAGTTTTATTTGGTTTTCTAATGAATTTATTTGATTTTTAAATTCATTTTCTAATTGAACCTTTATTTTTTGTGTAGAATTTCCTTTCATAATCAATTGATTCTTTATTTTTGAATATATAAATTTGGCCAATAATTCCATGCAAATATGATTGCAGTGCATAGGTTCATCAAGAAAATAATCGTGAATTGTCAATGAATTAAAAAATTGTTCAAGCGAAAAAATGTTAGAAACATTATAGAATTCTAACTGTTTTTGTTCTTCTTCAAGCAGAAGAAAGATTATTTTATCGTCATCAGTCAAATGAAGAGTTCTCAAAATACGCAAACTTTCATATATAGAGAGATTTCTTGCACCATAATTATACATTTCATAGTCTTGTTTGTTTTCATTTATCAACCGCTGCATTGAACTTGCTAGAGTATGTTGATCGTCGACGGTTGCACCATAAACAGTGCATGCTCCAAACATACAAATACAATGTTTGTAATACATTGTTTTATCGGTAGTAAAACGGATGCCATTAAATGCTCTACACAAAGGGTTTTTTGAGTCAACAAGTGAGCATACGCCATTTTTAAACTCAAGTCCTGATAATTCATTTCGTGATTTAATAAAATCTTCTGAATACATAGTTCCAAATACTTTTTTTACTAATTTTTCTATTTCTGGATTATCCATGTGATTATAGTAATATCGATAATGATGGTCAAAGGATATTCGATATTGCTCTTGAAGTGAAAGGTTTGTAAATTTATCTGTATTAGGAAAAACAAAGTAAAAAGCCTGATTGCTTAACTTGGAATGAACATAAAAGTAAAGTTCTGCTTGGTTACATAATTCATAGAGTGTGGTAAAAGCGGCAACGTAATGATTCGATAAGCATTGAAATGAAGTTATGCCATGTTTTAGTTTTTCTAAATGTGAATTAGTATCTATTATAAGTGAATTTTCTTCTAATGTTGATTGTAAAAATGTTTGCAAAGAATCATCGATAATTTGTAATTTTGTGTCTTTTAAATAAGATTTAGTATATTCATAGATATTTTTTGCAAAATCGCCACAAAAAAATATTTTCGAATATTTTTTATATTTTAAATAATCTGAAATAATAGTATTTTGACTATAAAGTGTATTCCAACGCTCAAGCGACATCGAAAACAAACTGGTGATTTTTTCGATAATCTCACATTCTCCGACAAGTTTATTATCTTTTATAATAGGGAGTCTAGATAGTTGTTTTCCTATCGCAATGTTTGCGAATTCATTAATTTTTTCCATATCATTTATAACAGGATAAGAAGTATCAATGAAGTTTTCTGATAAGACTGAGTTCTTATTGATAATGCCCCAATAATTATCATTTTTAGTGATAAAAAATATTAAAGAAGGATCTTGAAAAATTTCTTTGGTTAATTCAAAAATGTTGATTTGTGATAATTGAATAACCCTATTTTTTATTTGATTGTATTCATTTATTTTAAAGTTCATTGTTTTTCTCCCAATAGTTATAATATATCTTTTAAGACCAAAAAGCAAATAAATATTGACTTTTAAATCAAAAAGTGATATAAAAATAAAAGAAGGTATAATTTATGAGCGAATCAAATTTTAATTGTTATGGAGTCCTTTGGAATAAGGAATTTAAGTTTGCCGGTGAGTTTCTAAGGGATATAAACAAAAATTATTGTGTAAAAAAAATATTTGAACTTGATATAAGTACATATGTTTATACATTTTTAAAAGATATTTATCCTCCTGAGTTGCCTGAAGTGTATGTTAAGTTTAAAGAGAATTGTTTAAATAAAATAAATTGTAAGAAAGTTCTTGTGTTTACGTTTGACATACCAAATCCTTCATTTAAATTTAATTCTGAAGAAGGACAGATGTACTGCTTACAATCAAAAAATTTAAAACGTAATCTGCGTTATAAGTATATACCTGTTATGAACAATTATGTGGAAGATAATTTATCACATTTTGCGGATAATCCATATGAAAGTAAACTTGTTAAAAGTGCAATCGAAAAACATAAAGAATTATTAAAAGATGTTACAAATGACTATTTAATTGAACCGGAGGATGAGATGGGTGAATAGTTTTATAGAGATGAATGCTCAAAAATTTTTAGACAAAATAGAAGATAAATGTTTGATTGTATGCACCAATTCATCAATAAAAAATTTGAGTTTAGTAAAGGCCAATTTTATTATATGTAATGCCTTTCAATTTGAAAAAAAGACGAAAGATATTATAAATTTTGCGTCTTCTATAGAATTTGATAGAGTGATTGGAGTTGGTGGCGGAACAGCTATAGATACAGCCAAATATATTGCTTACGTTTTAAATAAGCCAATAGATGCAATTATAACCATGTTATCTACAAATGTTTATGCGACAAATAAGGCTTGCTTGATAGAAGATGTTGAGAAGGTAACACTACAAGCAAAAACGCCAGATCACGTTGTGTTTGATGAGGACTTGATCAAAAAAGCAGGGATTTATAATATGTGGGGATTATTTGATGTTCTTTCAATACACACTGCTTTGTGGGATTGGAAGATTGCAGATGCCTATGGTGTAGAAAAAATAAATAAATATTATAACAGAGCAAAACATTTACTTGAGTATACTATAAATTTCATTTTGAAAAATTATAAAATGCTAGATAAAAATTTAAAGGAAGAATATCACTTAATTGCAGAATCAGGCGAGATAACAAATCTTTATGGTTCAGGTAGGCCAGAAAGCGGTTCTGAACATATTTTTGCTAAGGAAATAGAAAAAAGAATATTAAATATACCTCATGGGCTAGCAGTAATAAATGGAATACACGAAATGTCAATTATTCAAAACAATGTTGACGAGAATATAGAGAAAATAATCGAATTAATAGAGTTAGACAAAATTAATAAGCAATATAACATTGACAAAAAAATGATAAAAGAAATAAAAGAAAATTTAAAACCAAGGAAAGACCGATTTACAGTAATAGATACTTTATAATGGAGGTTGCTATTTTAATAATAAACGAATTTTTTAAAAGAAATATAGAAGCTGTTTCAAACGAAATGGAATATGTAAAGCAGACATTTAATGGGAAAATAGTTGCCAAGGGCTTTATGAAACAAAAGCCAATGCAAAAAAAAGATATACAAGATAACATTTTCATTTATAGCAAAAATATCTACGAGAAAGAACTAGACAAAACACTTCAAGAGGAGAAGATAAAATCAATTTTTATATTTGAGGAAGAATCGAACGCAAATCGATTAAAAATAATTAATTCATATAATGCTAAAGTTTATGTTATGCTTTATAGAAAGCCAACAAGGGAATATATAGAGGAGCAGTTAAAAAAATATAAAAAATTGCAAAAGATTTTTATTGAAGTAGAGGAATTTAAAAAAATATTACAAGATAGTGGTTTAGACGAGTGGAAAATTGTGTATTTACCCACCCCAGCAAAAATTCCCATGCATGAAAACATAAAAATTTATAACCCTGAAAAAGTTCAATTACTTTTTGCGAGTTGGAACAACCTTGACGGAGGCGACACAACTGAGGTGAGGGGATTAAACTATATTGTAGCAAAAATGAAACAAGATATGAGGCTATATCTTAATGTTATTCTAAGAGACAATAAAACTGAAAAGTTTATTGAGTTTATTAATAAAAATTCTGTTCAGGACAGAGTAAGGTTTATATCAGTAAAAAATGAAAATGATTTAATTGAAGCTTATGACAGTTGCGATTTTGTTATATATTTTCTTCAAAGACAAATTATTAAAGATGTTCCAAATTCATTAGTAGATGGATTGAGTAGGGGCAAACCTGTGCTTATGACTGACGTTTTGGATTTATCAAAAGATGTTAGCAAATATAATATTGGTAAGGTATATCGTGTCGGTGAAGATGCGGATTTTTACTTTGATGAAAATATATATCAAAAGATGAGTATAAACGCATTTAACTATGCAAAAAAGCACACACAAGAAAATTTCAAGAAGATATTATTAAGGGAGATTAATGATGAGGTGGGCAATATTTAGTCCTTGGGCAATTAATGACGATTCGATTGGGGGAACTGAAAGATTTATTAAAGATTTGACGGGGATTCTTGATAAGCTTAAACAAAAAATAGATGTGTTTATGTTATCAGGAAAAACGCATAACAAAAATGGAATTAGGTTTATTTCTCTCAACGCTTTTGGTGATGATGTTGTTGGTGATGAATATATGCTTTCTAATCTTTTTGGTGATTTAAGTGATAAAAATACTTATACAAAAATAGCTAAATTTATAGAAGGTAAAGTTAATTATACAAATTACGATATTATGCAGTTTAATTCACCATTGTTTTTGAGATGTTTTCAAGATAAAAAAAGAATTTTAACGTTGCATTCAAATTATAGAGAGGTTTTAGTTAGTGGGAAAGATAGAGATTTTTGGACCCAAGTAGAGCTAATGAATGAACAAAAGAAAAACAATATCATATATGTTGTTCCATCCCAAAGTTATTTTAATTATTGGAAAAAATTAATAGGCGAAAAAGTTTGCAGTATACCTCATGCGATAAATTTTGTAAACTTTTATTGCGACAGTAAGAAAGAGATAATTGCAAAAAAATATGATATAAATATATCAAAAAAAATATTTTTATTGCCAAGTAGGCTTGAACCTATACAAAAGAGGCCGCAATATTTCTTGCAAGCATGCACAAAATTAAAGAACGAAGAAAAACAAAAAATGCAAATCGTATTTACCGGGATTGATATACAATATGAAAAATTTGTAAAAAAACTTAAAACGACTGCAGAGAAAAATGATTTGAATGTAAAATTTATAAATTTTGATGATATAAAGGAGGGATATAAAGTTGCAGATTTTGTGGTGATTCCAAGCAGAAGCGAGTCGTTTGGCTATGCCGGATTAGAAGGGCTTGCGCTTGGCAAAATGACCATTTTATCTAAATTGCCAACATTTAAAGAGATAAGTGCAGGAAACACGAATGCGTTATTGTTCAAGAATAAAGATGAACTAAAAAATATTATAACAAAAGTTTTAAACGAAAAACCTATAGAGCATAAAATACCTGACCAGTGGCTACAAAAATATGACATAAATAAATGGGGAAAAAAATATGTTGAACTAGCATTTAATTTAAATAAATTGCCTGAAATCGAAGATGTGATTTTTGATTTAGACGGGACATTATGGGATTCGTGTGCGGGAGTAGCGCAAGCATGGACAAAAGTTGCAGGGATGTTGGGCTATTCAATAAAATTTCTTACCGATGATATAAAGAATTTCATGGGTTTAAGTGGCAGCGAAATAAAAAAAATATTAAAAAGAGATTTTAAAATTACAGATGAAAAATTCTTTCAAGAGTGTGTAAAAGAAGAGGTTAATACTCTTTGCAAAGAAAACACTCAGCTTTATAAAAATGTTGAAGAAACATTAAGTATTCTTAAACAAAATAATAAAAGATTGTTTATTGTAAGCAATTGTCAAGAAGGTTATATAGAAAAATTTTTGCAAATCTATAATTTGAAAAAATATTTTAATGACTTCCTTTGCTCAGGAAATGTTTTTAAAAATAAAACTTGTGCTTTATCATTTTTAAAAGACAAATATCAAATTGAAAAATTTATTTATGTTGGCGATTTGGAAAAAGATTTTGATGCATGTTTTAATAATGGAGGTGATTTTGTTTTTGCTGCGTATGGGTTTGGTAAAGATAATAACTATTTAAATAAAATAGACAAAATTTTACAATTACCTAAGTTATTAATAAATATAACATCCAATTTGGCTCGTTAAAGACAGATCATTAATATACAAACAAAAGTCAAGGGTGATAAAAAACATATTAGTATAAGAATAATTTAGTCTGCTTCAACATTCTCGCTATTTGTCATTTTTAAATAAAACGAATTATTGGGAAGAGCAGGGCTTAAGATGGACACTCTACACTTGCACAATTTACAAGTTTTTCAAACAAACCTTTTAGACGCCAGAATGTAAAAATGAGGATTGATTTTGTTGTCGGGTTTTAGTCTTTTGGTATATTCTATATTTTTAATCAAAAAAGGATTTAGCAATTTTTCTAATTGCTTTTCGCTCACATATAGATTGTTGTCTGTGTTTATTTTATTTTTATAGAAATACGAATCTTTGCTTAATAAAGTTAAGTATATTTCGCCTTTTTGTTTTAAAATCTTGGACATAAATGATAGTATTTTGTTGCATTGCCCAAAATTCAGCTCTGATAGCGAGTGATAGCAAAGAATATAATCAAAAGAGAGATTTGTCCCTTCTTCTGATAAGTTTTCAATCTCCTTTAAATTCAAATGAGTGGTATTTAAATGCTTAAAAATTTCAACATATTTTGATGAGCCGCCCACAATTAAGATACTTTTGGAATTTCCGCACCATCTTTTGCTTAGATATAAAATGTCGGCAGGGATGGAATTTTGATGATCTTCTTCATTAGTAAACCAATTAAGTTTCATTTTTTTGCCTCTCAAATTAAAATTTCTTAAATATTTTATCTTCAATCTGTTTTTTTACAATTAAATAGTTACACATATTTTCAAAATCAAGTTTTTCTTTACAAATTTTTCCTATCTGTTCATCGATTGGTCGCGAACCGTGGTAGTCGCTACCACAAGTGCATATCAATTTATTTTGTTGTGCGAAATCAAACAAATTCTTTATTTCCTTATTGTTGTAGAGAGAATAAAATGTTTCAATACCGTCTACATATTTCGTCAGGGAGGAACTTGATTGACTAAAATCTTCAAAAGAAATTCTTTTTTTATAATTGCCAAGAGGATGGGCTAAAACAAGAAATCCTTTAGCTTTGTGGATAAGTTTAGAAAGTCGCTTTAAGTCAATCAAGAATTTCCCATGGTCTAGTTTGTTTATGTAATTACTTAGCCCTTCTTCAACCGAAGCACAATAATGATATTTAACCAATAATTGGGCGATGTATTCTCTAGAAAAGTGATTATTATTAATTATATCGTTTATGTCTTCCTCCATGAAGGAAAAACTATAGAGTTCTTCTAATTGTTTAAGCCGATAATGCAACAATTTTATTCGGTTGTTTTTTTGAATTTGCATAATTTTTAAAAAGCGTTTATTGCCTGCTGTGAAGTTATAGCAAAGAATATGTTGTTTTTTTTCATTTGCAATACAATTAAATTCAACTCCATTAATGAAATCAAAATTTTTTATTTTTACGTTGAATCCATCATGATCGCATATTGCCGAATATTTAATATTCATTAGTTTGCATTTTTCATAAATTTCTTCACAAGAATATACACCATCTGAATAATTTGAGTGTATATGGAGGTCGATGTCGGTGGAATTATCAAATAGTGCGGGTATATCCTGAGGATTTATCGAATTACATTGATTAGCTATGCCCAAATTTTTAAATGTTTTAAAGCAGAAATTTTTTTTAAATAGATTAAAATCCTCTAAATGTATTCCATTTATAAATGCGAGTTTAATATTTTTCCCATATTTATCTTCAAGCATTGTAAAGTCATTTTCGTTTGCGTTTAATAATTTTGCCTCACCATTATCTTTCTTTAAATAAAGAAAGACGAAATTCCTTTGTTCTTTAATGTGTTGTCTTAAATTCTCTTTTATATTGGTTAAAATAATATAAAATTCTTTTGGTTTAAGTTTCTTTTTATGTTTTATTAAAAGGAGTAGCCCTGTATTATTGTAGTTGGACATGGCATAAGACTCGTAGGCAATTTTAGATCTTGAAAAATTCTTTTCAAATTCTTTTTCATTGGCATATCTTTTTTTTAAGTCAAGCTTTCTATACTCATTGTTGTAATGTAAATAATCTTTGATAACAAAACATCCTTCGACTTTGCAGTCATTTTGTGCGAGCAAATTCATAAGTGTTTTATAGTATGATTTGTTTTCAAAAAAATCAGGTTTTAATATAAAACTTCCAAGACGCATTTTACACTCCTTTGTATATTTTGACAATTTGTTTTGAAAAGTTTAACGATTGTTTATAAAGAGGTTTAGGCAAATATTTTTTAGCTATACCTTTCCCAACCTTAAATAATACTACAAAATCATTAGTTAAAATATTATGAAATTTATTATGTTTGAGAAAATCATAGTAATTTTTTGGTTCATTTTTCAACATTTCGATTATTTTGTCTAAAAACTTATGATTTCTTGTGTTTATCAGACTTAATTTATCATATAATTGGTAATTAAACTTTGTATAAGGGGACAAGCCTTTCGAAATAACATCATATAGATACCAATCATATTCCACGGCAGATATGCCTAAAAATTTATTCTTAAATAATTGCATAAGTTCCTGAGTTGTAAATCCCGAGCCAATATTATCATCAATTAAGTATAATTGGGCATCTAAAATTTGTGAGGAGTCAAACTTTCCTTTATCGTTATTTTTAAATCTGCTGTATAAAATGTGCTTATAATCATTACCCCAAACAGCTTTAAAGAATGGACCTATAAAAATAGAGCCCAGACCGGGGGTTATAAAATAAAAACTTGTTTTACCAAAACTCTTAACATATGAATAAATTTCCAACTTATTATCTAGTTCAATATTTCTAAAATTTATAGGCAATTTGACTTTTGGCAATATATAGTGCTTAGTTTGAATATTCTTATTTTCTATAAGAGCAACAATATTATTAACATCTTCCTGCAAACACGCAAGTGCATTTTTTATCAACTCGCCTTCGGTGTTTATTGACAATAAAAAATAATATGATTGGGCGGAAAAATGTGAAGCATAGTCGAGAATAACATAATTTATCTTTTTGTCTAAACATAAATGTGATAGAAGTTCTTCGCGCATATTAGAAATTTCATCTAGCGGCTTGGAATCATAATAAAGCTTATTTCGAGACAAAAAAGAGCCACTTATTTTGGTGGTATACTTATTTAAAAACATTGGGATTTTATTTGTGTGTAATACTCCAAGACAATCAATTTTTTTGCTTAATTTTTTCATAAAATTATATTAGCACAAATTTTCGATTGCATCAACCATTATTTGTAATATAATTGACAAATTTAATTAATAAATGATATAATTTGAAAAAAGGAGAGAAATTATGAATATCGCCATTTCAAATAATAAATTTTATATTTATGATGATGCAAAACTTGAAAAAATAAATGAATTTAATAAAGACTTGGAAGGAGTGGTGGAAAATATTCCTAAGAAAGAGAGGCTTTTAAAGGCAAAAAGCATGATAATGATTAATGGTAAGGACAACACTATTATTGCAACTTATCCCATTATCAGGGCACAACACTTTTATCCCTTGAGCATATTAGACTTTGCATATGCTATAAAAAATGTTGTTTGCAAAAAAATCCCTTCATTACCCATTTTATCTTTGGATTCCCATGATTATAACTTTTGTGATTTTAATTGCAAAGACTGTTTGGCGGTGGATACAAGAAATTGGGCAAAGAAGAATCTTGGCTTTACAAATATAAAGCCTGATGAATATGAAAAAGTCTTATTTAAAATTGCTGAATATTCTAAAAAAAGAGGGTGCGACTCGATAAGATTTGAAATGTCGGGAGAGGGAAACCCTGATATGTATCCATATCGTTCTAGAATTATGAAATATGCTAAGGAAGTTTGCAATATGCAACTGGTTTATATTAGCAGTGGAAGTTTACTAAATGACCAATTAATAGATGACCTGGCAAAATATGCCTCATATGTTCGAATTAGTTTGCCAGGTGTTACCGAGAAAGCGTATGACATTTATTCTAATCAAAAATGTGTCCCATCAAAAAAATTCACCTTAGAAAAGGCTTTAAACAATATAAAAAAAATAATTGAGCGCAGAAGCTTTTATAAACGAGATGGCGAATTAGTAGTGGGAGCAAGAACTTGTATGAGACCAGAAAGCGAGGGAGGGTATCTTGAAACTGCAAGAAGACTAAAAGATCTTGGTGCCGATAGTTTTCAAGTGGTTCAAATATTAGTTCCAGAAGGAAATAATTATAAGGATTATCCAATTTCGACAAACTGTAAAAAAGAATTAATTGAATTAAACAAAAACAGTATAGGGCTTATGCATATTCAAACGCCAGCAAAACTAGATTATGTATATTACGACAGAGGTATTGAAAAAGAAAGTAAACCCAGTGAATGTTTCAGTTCTATGGTTGCCCCAATTCTTTACGGGCCACACCTGATTGTCTGCACGCACTGGGAAAAAATCAAAGACCTTAAATTTCACTACGGAAAGATTGATGACGGCGTAAATGAGATTGAAGATATAATGCAAGATGAACGAGCGACTAAATTAAGGAAAGAAATCCCTTATAGCTGTTCAAGTTGCTGCTCTATATTTGACAATCAAATTATGACTTCAATCAAAGCTCAATTATTATTAGCCAAGAACCCCGAGGACATTGAATTTTTATTAACATATTAAGGAGATTTATGTTAACCATAGAAAACGGATATAGAATTTCTATAATGCTTACGGAAGCGTGTAATTTAAAATGTAGCCATTGCTATATGAGTGCTAATGCAAAGGGCAAAACTTTGTCTAATGAAGAGATAGATAATCTTATAGACAACCTCCCAATAAATTGTTTGCGAATTTCAATTACTGGTGGTGAGCCTTATATGTGTAGAGATAAACTTTATTATATATTAGATAAAATTAAAAATAAATTTGGCAAAAAAATGCCAGAAGTAAGGGTTGAAACGAACGGAATGTTCTTTTATTATGATGATGCGACAATAATCAAGGAGGTTCAAAAATTAATAGGACTAGGTGTCTCCACTTTGAGATTGTCTGATGATGAATTCCATGTGCGGGGAGGACTTAATATAAAAAAATTAAGAAACATCGAAAAGGTTGTGCAAGAAAATCACTTAAATATTATTGTATCCACCTTATTTCAAGATAAAGCAGTGGCATTTGGTCGAGCAAAAGAATTAAATACAAATAAAATTGAAAAGAAAAAGTGCTTAAACAGGAAGGAATCTTTGATAATTCCCTATTTCTATACTACTATTGATGGTGATGTTTCCACATGTGCCTGGAAGTGCGCCCCTTCACTTGGAAATTGTTTCAAAGATCGTTGGGATGATATAGTCAAAAATTTAAACACGCCACTTCAATCAGCAATATTAAATTCAAATATTGAAGAAGTTGCAAGGCTTGTATCAAATGGAGATGAAGACAGATTTAATTATTTAAAAAATATACTTGAGACTAAGGGGCAATGCATGGCTTGTAAAGAAATGTTTAAGGGAAAATATGAGTAATTCAAAAGAAATAATATTTAAAAATCCTAATTTGGTTGCGGTGCAAGATAAGCAAGAAATTGTTTTTAATACTGACAACCAATTTTTGTATTTGTATCCGCTAAATATAATTGACTATGTAAACTCGTTTAGGAATAAAAAACCAATCAAACTTGTTGTGAAAAATTTCAAAACAGAAGATTGTTACAAAATTTTAAATTTTGTAGACAATATCATGTCTAAAGATGAGGGAATTAATCGTTGCGTAGAATTAGAGATAAAGGATGAAGTCCAAGACTGGAATTTAGTCGAAAAAATTTTAGATTATTTATTTCAAAACAATATAGAAATAGTTTTAAATTTTAAATCTTATATACAACTAAAAGACTATATTAAAATATTTAAATTTGTAAACTGTTTTAAATTTTCTATTTATGATTGTTGTGAGTTTGAGAAAATTTTAAAAGAATTCAAAAACATTAAAAAGGATGAAAGGCAATTTCTTTTTGCAAAAATATATTTGAAAGAGAATCAAATTAATAGATATCATTCTCTTGTTAAAAAATTAAAAGGGTTGAAATTTGATTACGTTTTGTTTTCAAAGGAATTGATGCCAAAAGAAGGTAATAATATAAAAATTTCACCTATGGTTAAATATAATCTATTTAAAATAAAACATAAATTTGAAGATGAAAGGTTTAAAATAAAAATTGTTAAGGATTTAACTACATTATACTATCCGCTTTTTACACTAGATGAAAGGAACACAAAAAAATGTTATGCAAGCAAAGTGTGTAACTATTTAATTAATGGCAGGTTATATCCCTGTGCGACCCAACAAATTTTGAAAGATAATGTTTTGTTGGAAGATGAAGACTCCAAAAATTATATAGGTTCTAAATGCTCCGACTGTGCGAGTATTTTCGAAAATGATTATTTAGAGCAAATATTAAAACTAGATTTTGACCAATTAAAATTTGTTGAGCCAACCATTCCCCAAATCAATCCTTTGGCAATAGGGACATTTAAATATGTGGGAGATTATAAACAAATCAAGAATAGTTTTATTATGGGGCAAAATCTTATTGATTGTAACCTGGCGTATAATAATGGGAAAACGTTAAGGAAAATTGCAAGATATATTTCATCGCAGAGGAAAGGTGCCATACTTTATTGTAAATTATACAAAACAATTTCAAAAGTAGAAGATATAGAGATGCAGGTTGACGAATATTTAAAAATATTAAAGGCAAAATCTCTCGACATAGTTTCCATTCATAGTTTGGATATTTTAAAGAATATAGAACTTATTGATGTATATAAAGAATTGCAGCGTCTACAGAGAGTGCAAAAGATAAAATATTTAGGGCTTTGTAATATTAACAAAAATCAATTAGAAGAGGTGATAAATGCTGGAATTAAAATCTTAACATTTGAAGGCGTTTATAATTTATATTGCAAATATTATGAGACTTGCGGTGTTTTTGAAATATGTAGTAAAAATGATATAAAATTCATTGCTTATCAGCCTTTAATAATGGGAAAATTTGATTTTATGAAAAATGACGCTCTCAATGAGTTATCTATAAAATATAATAAAACTATTTTTCAAATTTTATTAAATTATTATATACTGCATAAAAACATTATTGTTCTGGTCAAGTCCTCAAATCTTCTACATATTATCGAAAATTCAAATTACGATTTTTATATAAAAGATGAAGACTATGCAAAATTGGACAAACTAAATATAGATAAAAAGTTCAATGTAAGTTTTGAAGGGGGCAAAAATAAAATTTATTTTTTGTCCTATGAGTTACTGAAAGATAATGATTAAACGTATTTATCTTGTAAAAAAAATATTTTTGTGTATTGACAAATTAGTTTTTTTATTATATTATAATATTAGTTATGATTATAGCAGGTTTCCCTTGTATTGGAAAAACGACAATGGCTAAAAATTTTGATAATGTAATGGACTTATCTTCAACAAAGTTTCATTATATTATAGATGATGAATCAATTAACGAGCAAACAAAAGGCAATGAGAGCAATCTCGTTGTTAATCCGCTATGGCCTCAAAATTATATTGATAAACTTCTTAAAATCCGCGATAGTTATTATATAGTTTTCATTCTTGCCAGAGATTACATTTTGGAAGAATTGAACAGATTAAAAATTGACTATATTATTGCCGTTCCCGAAGATGGGTTAATGGAAGAATACATTTTGAGAGCAAGGGCAAGAGGCAACAATGCTGATTTCATTAGAGGCTTTGAGTTAAGATATGATAAATGGAGAAATATGATGATTTCTCAACCGGTAAAAAAGATATATCTAAAAAAGGGAGAATTTATAGAAACTACATTAAAAAGATTAAATTATTGGGAGGAAAAATGAGACAAAAATTTATAGACAAAGTATATATGAGAGAGGTTCTTGACAAAGAATGGTATCTTGAAAAAGATGAAAAACTTAATGGTTATATCGCCTTAAAGTATGTTAAGGAGATTTCAAAACCTTTAACTGCATTTAGTAATGGCAAGAAGTATGTAGGGCTGGATAATGGATACTCAATCCTGGAATATGTTCCTCTTGATAGGAAGTATAATTGCAGAGTTTTCTTTGATATATTAAACAGACCGCTTTGCTTTTACTTTGATATAAACAATGGCTCGGGAATTGAAAATGACATTCCTTGGTATGATGATTTATATCTTGATGTAACCATGGAATGTCCAACTATTACAGAAATTGGCTATTATGTTCGCCTTGATGATGAAATGGAATTTAAAATGGCAAAGAAAGAGGGCAAAATTGACGAGGAAACATACAATGCCGGATATAAAGTTGCTATGGATTTAATGCAGGAACTTAGAGAACAAAAAAATGATATTGTAAATAGATGTCAATTTGATTTGTTTAGAATAAAAACTTTATTGAATTTATAGGAGTAATTGTGAAAAAATTTGGAATCTTTGTTATTAAGCCAGACGCACTAAACGAGCAAGACTTACGAATTATAAAAGAGGGGTTGACCAGCCGTGGTTTTTCATGCGATTTATGCTTCCGTCTCAAAAATTATTGCGATGTTATGCAAAAATACAGAGAGACAGATATTAAATTTAAAAACAAGGAGAATGCCGAGGCGGAAATTAAAGGTTGCGGAGTTGCATTAAGTGCGTATAGGCAACTTTTTGGGAGCTCGGAAGGAATAGTCATGCTAATTCCACTGAGAAAAGAATCTTTCAAAGAGTTTTACGATCGGGCAGATGTCGCAAAAAGAGAGATTCGCCAACAGATCGAAGAGAAAAGGGGATATTGCTATGCCTATGTAGATTATTTGACAAATCCTCACTTAACAAAAATGACTCTAGGCGAATATAGTATTCTTAAGAATAAAGACAAAACTAATATCAACAAAGCTTATATTAATGGAATACATCTAGAAGATTATGAATGTCTTGAAAATAATTTCTGCTTGAACTTTATGGTGGAGAATGGCATAATATCAAAGGGCAATAAAATTGATTTAGACTCACTATTAGATGGTTTTCAAGATGAAGATGAAAGAATTTATTAAAATAATAGAAGACGAGATTAGTGCTTTTGAAACTGAACCGATATCGTTGGAATTTAAAAATTTGGCAACTATAAAATATGTTTTGGTCAAGTTGTCAAATATTTGTTCGCGAGATGATCGGTTCTTTTTGTTTAAGGAAAATATTGCTTTAAGACGCAAAATTTACAACAAACATCTCTTTTTAAATAAAAAAAGGATATTTGTTTCTTGCAAATCCTATTGTCTTCTAGTTCAAAAAATATTAAAGGAACTGGGTGTTGAGACGACTTTATTTTCGGCGGGGCAAGATGAATTTAAGCATTTTGCACTTTTATACATATATGAAAATAAAAAATACTACATTGACCCCTTGCATGATCTTGTAAATTTTAAAATAGGTGCAAAAACTCAATATTTTTGCAGTGAATACACCAAAATTGCTGATCTGACCGTGTTGGATGGCGAGAAACAGCAAATTTTAGATAGATTGATAAAATACGATGATTGTTATAATAAATTTTTAGAAAATTTTGATGCACAGCAAGGTATAGGCGAGATAGACAAAAGTATTAAAAGTATAATGTTTAATTCAAGTCTCATTTCAGTTGCTGATTCTATAATATTTTTAAATAAACTCATAGATGATATCTCTTTTCAAAATAAAGAAAAAATTAAAATTTCATTTTGCCGCACCTTAAAGAATATACAACTGCAAGATAAAATCAAAATAATGAAGGGGACGAATGGTGTGTGCATTCAATATATGGATGAAATAATCTATTATTTTCCTTTACAAAAAATTTTTATTAAAAGATCTTTTGCTATTAAAGACATTTACATTAAACCAAAATATAAATTGAGTTTATATAAATATCTTAGAGATAACAATGTTAATCGTCAAATTTTAGACAACATATTTTTTCAAAAATTATTCATACAATTAGAAAAAAAGTTTAATTTGAATGATAAGGACATAAGCATAATTGACGGTGAAGTTTGTGTTAAGAAATTAAATTTAAAATTTTTCATTTACAAACGCAAATACCTTTGCGTAATGGAGAATAATGGGGATTTTTATTACAAAATCACATTAAATGGTAAATTTGTAAAAAAATATGTTAAAGTTAAACATTTTACTAAAAGGGCATTAAAAGAATTATCCAAATGAAATTACTTTTAGATATGATTGCTAAAATAGCGATGTGAAACATTTTTAACATGTGTTTCCTATTAATTTTACAAGATTGTTTGGGTTTTGGGTTGAAATATGATATAGTTATTTAAGGGGTTTATATGAAAATATTTTATGTCCATCATGCAAATAGAAAAATTGATGGCGAGCCGACTCAAGACGATTCGTTAACAAAAATTGGAGAAAAAGATGCTAAAAACATAGCAAAAACTTTTGAAAAACTAAAAGACAAATATGATATAAAAGCAATATACACTTCGAGATTTTTTAGATGCAAGAAAACATCTCAAATCATTAATAAAAAACTAAACGTCCCAGTTTACGAGGATTGTCGGCTTGATGAATTTAAAAGCGTTGTCAAAGAAACATGGGCAGAATGTCAAAAAAGGATAATTTCATTGTTAAAAGAGATTGTTTATAAATATAATGAAAACGATACTGTATTATGTGTTACAAGTGGGGTTAATTTAACGGCTTTTGTAGTAGTTGCGTATAATTTGCAACCAGACGAGTTTTTACCATTCCCGATTGTAACCTCATGTTCACCGATAGGGTTTGAAATTTCCAAAAACGATTTTAATAGGTTTTGCAAGGTTTAGGGATGTATAATAATTGAGGAGAAAGAGAACGTTTGAGCAAGAAAATCTTGTTTAGGGTTTATTTTTAAGGAGGGGTTATGTCAAAAATTATAAATTTCACAAAAGGGGCTTCTGGCATATCGTCAAGAAGTGGAAAACCGGTTGAGGTTGAATGTATTTATGACGTTCAGGTTTTGCCAGACGGATCTAAAATGGTTGTTATAAAAACTTATAATAAGGCGAGTAAAAATGCAGGAATTTCTCAAGCAATCCATTTTACAAAGGATTCTGCTTTGAAATTAATTGAAATTTTTAAAAAAGAATTTAACTTATAAAATTTTTAAGGCTAAGATCAAGGCAAATTGTTATTTTCAAGGAGTTATTGTGAAATTCGAGATTAAAAAGTTTGAACAAAAGCATAAAGATCAAGTTTATAAATTTATAGAAAAAGAATGGGGAGCGTTAAACATTGTATCCCGTGGCAAGATGTTTTACGTAGAGAATTTGAATGGTTTTGTTGCCGTAAATAATGAAAAGGTGATGGGCTTTGTTCTTTACAATATTGAAAATAATGAATGTGAGATAATTGTCATTTACAGTGATATTGAAAACAAGGGTATTGGTTCGGCATTAATAAATTCAATGAAAAACTTTGCTAAAGAAAACAAATGCAAAAGACTATTTCTTATTACAACAAACGACAATATTCGAGGATTTGAATTTTATCAAAAGAAAGGATTTACAATTGCAAAAATTCATATCGGTGCCATTAAAAATTCAAGAAAAATGAAACCACAAATTCCTTTAATTGCCGACAATGGTATTCCTATTAGAGATGAAATAGAATTGGAGATAAAGTTAAACAGCCCAATTTTATAAAATCATTTATGTTTATTTGGCATCGCCACTATTTGCATGAAACAACAATTAGGGGACTTTCGACGTCAAATATTGGCATGCTTTTGTTTGACAAAATTCATACATTTGATATAATATTAGTTGGGAGTTAATATGAGATACGTTTTAATTACTGGTGCCGGAGACGGCGTTGGAAAAGCAACGGCAAAATTGTTAAAGAATGAAAAACTTTTGCTTGTTGACCGCGATGAAAAGAATTTAAAGAAAACTGCACAAAACTTGAATGCAGAATATTTTGTCTGCGACATAACAGACATAAATCAAATAAATGAATTAAAGATTTATGTCGAGAAAAACTTTGCCAAACTTGACACAATAATAAGTTGTGCAGGAGTTTGGACAAAAGGTGAAATTTCACAATTAAATGACAAGCATTTTGCCGAAATAAACAGACTTGAAAGAATCAAAGATTTGCTTGATACAAACACCTTTGGGACAATTGCAATTATAACAACTTTTGCTCCTATTTTAATCAAAAACAAAAAGGGTCAAATAATAAATGTAAATTCTCAAAGTGGTGTCGAGACAGAGGAATTTTGTCCTGTTTACAATGCTTCAAAGCATGGCGGATATTATTATCGCAAAGCAATTCAAAGAGATTTGGCAAAACATAATGTAAAAATAACAGATGTTTGTCCAGGTCTTATCAAGACAAACTTTTATATTCGTGCAAATGATGAACTGCCACAGGAAATAATGAAATTAGGTCTTTCGCCTGAAGAGGTGGCAAAGACAATCAAATATGTTTTTGATATGCCACATGAAATAACTATTCCAAGTATTGAAGTCAGACATATTAGCAATTATTGATAAAGAAAACCATCGTTTAAACACTCTCATTTGTAAAAAAAAGATTAACGCACCAAATATGTTTGGTGCGTTTTTGTCTATATGTCATAAAAAGGAAAAATTCATTGTTAGTTAGTGCCATGCTTAAATAATGTATTAAAATATTTTTAATTTTTAAACATTTGTGTTATAAATATATAAATGCAAGAAAAACTTTTCAATAAAAATACAATTTTGGGGGAATTTAAAAATGGCAAAAGGTATAAAAATTTTAAGAAGAACAAATGAGCAAACGCAAGAAGAATTCAAAGATGATGTGTGCATGGAGTTTAATGAGTTTTTGGAAGATTTTATAATCGAAGGTGGTGCTTATTACTCTTTGTATCAAACAATCATCGACAGGGCGATGCCAGAATGGGTGTGGTCAGAACCCCAGATAAGATTTAGAGTAGTAAGGTTTGCTGGCAGGGAAATAAATAAAATTATTGACATAGCGAAGAAGGCAGAGGAAGCACCAGTAGTAGATACTAGATACTACAGAGATTTATACAGAAAATATGAGGGTTCCGATAAATCATTAACAATATTACAGCAAATAACGAATGAATTTTTATCGGTATTCAATGAGATGACTCGTTTAATTGATTTTACATATGATAAGGTGTTTCAGCAAAAGATTGACTCAAGCACAAAGAATTATGTAAGGCCAATAGGGCAAACAAAAGAAGAGTTTAAAGACAATGCACGCGCTGAATATAAAGAGTTTGTAGCCGAGTTTTTTGCCAAACATGGTGCATATTTGGATATGTATAAAGCAATGCTTGATTATTCTGCGAGTTGTGGGCAAGCGGCAAATAATCAATTTTTAAAAAGGGTCAATTTGTTTTATAATAAAATAAATAATGAAGTTGAAGAAATAATAGAGGAAAAAAATGAGGTGCCATGGCCAAACCTTGCTTATTACAGGGCATTATATAAGAAGTATGAAGAATCGGACAAGTCGCCAAATACAATGGAGCAAATGACAAATGAATTTTTATCTGCTATTAACGAACTTATTAGCAAATTAGAAAAAAAGTGCAAATCGTTAAAACGATGATGTGCTTGTTTTTTAAAAAATGGTTGAAAATGTCTTTATAATATGATATAATAAAAATAGTTAAAAGCAGTTAAAATGGAGTTGTAATGAATATAGAAATTAATCAAAAATTAAAAGAATCTATTTTAAAAACCCTTCCACCCAATTATTCTAATTTGGAGAAAGCGGTATATATTTATCAACAACTTTGTCTAAAAACCGAATATGCAATGGATTATTATTTGGAGGAAGAAAAGGTTAAAGATAATTATAGAGATGTTTCAAACTTGTCAAAAGTTGACGGCGAAGGCAATAAAGATGTAGTTTGTTTTACATTTAATGCCATTTATTTAAAGTTGCTTGTGGATGCAGGGGTTATAGATGAGCAACAAATGGAGGCAAACGACGTTGGAAAAAGCGATAAATTGTCTAGTATTCATCAAGAGGTTGTGTTTGATATAGATGGACATGAATATAGTTGCGATTCAACATATGGGGTGCTAGACAATAATGATTTAGCATTATTAAAGTATTCTTGTAATAAAATGAGCGGGTTTTTATGTTATTATGATGAAGAAGGACAACAACTTTTGGAAGAAGCAATTAAAAAAGTCCAGGCAAAAAGCCTAAGTTTGAGTGATTTGTCAAAAAGATATAATGAAATAAAAGAGAAAGAGGGCGAAGTAAAGAACAAACCATTATCGGAAAGAGTTGATATGTTTTTACGTTGTGTTCAACAAGGTGATTTAGATTACTCCATGAAATCATTTACGCATTTATTAAAACTCAAACAAATATTATTCACGGGACAGGAATTGGGCAAAGAAAGTGTAACAGAGAATATTGATTTAGTATTTACAAAGGATGTTAAAGACAATGAAGAATATAAAGCATTTTTATTCTTTAATGATTTGGGTTATGTAAATGACTTAGGATATGAAAATTTTGATAAACTTCGTGTTTTTGAAATATCTTTAAAAGATCAACAAGTTAAAGAAGTTTCCGTTGAAGATGTCAGGGAACGTTGTAAACGGGGAGAATTAAGGACACGCGATAACAAACACGACATTCAAAGTTATATGAAATTAATACAGAGAGGAAGACTTAAATTAGACACGATATTTGAAGGCGAACCAAAGTATGACCGAAATCAAAAACCTATAAATGTTGCATATTATGTTCGGACTCACATTTTGACTGGTGAGAAAGAAAAATTAAGTCAAGATCAAATTAATTCAATGGAGATGGAGTAAATTGATGACATTAAAAGAAATAAGGCAAAAAGTCCTTGAAAAATTAAAGTATTATAAAAGTATTAATGATGATGACAATTTAGAAAAATTCATGTTGATATATGATATTTTGTGCCAAGATGATGCCCTTATAAAACTAGATTATCAGGTCGCCATAAATATTTTAAATGATATTTATATGGATAATGAAGTTGCAAAAAAAGTTTATGCGGAAATAGTAAATCAAACTAAATAAGAGTTGCATAAAAATAACATTGTTAAATTCAAAAAAAAATAATTTTAAGTTCGGTTTTATACCGGGCTTTTTTGCTCTATTTATGGGGGGAATAAATAGTTTGTCAAGTTTTTCTTGAAAGTGGGAGTAAAAAGTTGCAATAAAAAGTCGTGTGTGTTATAATATTTCAAATGTTGCTATGGAGAAAATAATAAATGTCCGTATTCCCTTATTAATAAAAAAATAAAAATTTGTCATAAAAAAAGACAAGTTCAAATAAGCATAGGCGGACATTTTTTAAATGTGCAAAAACTTTTAAAAGTAATTTCTTAAAAAGGGCAATTTATATAAAAACCTTTTTGACAATAAAAAAATGAGGTGCGACTATGGGGAAACTCACAATTTCAAAATTGGAAAATCATTTGCTTAAAGCGGCAGATATCCTGCGAAACAAAATGGATGCCAGCCAATTCAAAGAGTATATTTTTGGTATGCTTTTTTTGAAAAGGTTGTCAGACATATTTGAAGACGAACAGGCAAGGCGAAAAAAAGAATTAAAGGCTAAGGGGTATTCTAATGAAGACATAGCCAAAGATATAGAAGATCCTG
Source organism: uncultured Clostridia bacterium (assembly GCA_947624415.1). Classification (GTDB taxonomy): domain Bacteria; phylum Bacillota; class Clostridia; order Christensenellales; family UBA1242; genus Caccovivens. Next base: position 130,792 of record CANQKH010000001.1, read on the forward strand.
AAACTTATGGAGGGACTTTTTTTGTCCCAAAGCGGGCAAGGTGGGTTCTTGACGAAAAGGATTATATTGTTTCAGACCGCGATGGCGAGGATGTTTTTAAGGGGATATTGTATTTAAAAAACAATATTGCACCAAAACTCAATGCGGCATTAAAGGCGATAGCTGATGCAAATGCATCATTAAAAAATGTTTTTGATGCCATTGATTTTACAAAGAAGGTGAATGGAAAGCAAATTGTGTCAAATGAAAATTTGCAAGATTTTATTGTTCACTTTAATAAATACAAGTTGACAAATGACAATTTTGATTTTCCAGATTTGCTGGGTTCTGCATATGAGTATATGATAAAGAATTTTGCAGATAGTGCTGGCAAGAAAGGCGGGGAATTCTACACCCCAGCCCCCGTCGTTCAATTAATGGTTAGAATTATAAAGCCACAAAGTGGAATGACGGTTTATGATCCAACTTGCGGAAGTGGTGGTATGCTCATACAAAGCAAACAATATGTTGAAGAACTGGGACAAGATGCAAGCAGACTTGTTATTTATGGACAGGACAATGAGCCAAGCGTATGGTCGATATGCAAAATGAATATGATTATGCATGGTATTCCAAATGCACAAATAGCCTTTGAGGATACACTTGTCAATCCTGCGTTTACGTCAGGCAATGGCGTGATGCAATTTGACCGAGTTATAGCAAATCCTCCTTTTTCCAAAAATTATAAACGCAATGACAAGATGCAACATCAAGAGCGTTTTGTTTATGGATGGGCTCCAGAAACTGGCAAAAAAGCGGACTTAATGTTTGTTCAACATATGATTGCAAGTTTAAAAGATGACGGCATTATGGTAACCGTTATGCCACATGGAGTTTTGTTTAGAGGTGGAAAAGAGGGTATAATTCGTAAAGCAATATTGGAAGACCCAAATGACATAGTGCAGGCAATAATAAGCCTTCCTCCAGATCTTTTTTATGGGACAGGAATTCCTGCTTGCCTAGTAGTAATTAATAAAAATAAAGTTGCAACAAATCCAACACTTGCCGGCAAGATTTTGATTATAAATGCAGATGCTGAATATGGGGAAGGTAAGAACCAAAATTATCTTCGTCCTGAGGATATAGAAAAAATACTTTATGTTTTTGACCATTGCAAAGAAGAGCCAAAATATTCAAGAATTGTGCCAATCGAAGAAATTCTCAACAAAGATACAAATGATGGTAATTTGAACATACGTAGATATGTTGATAATACTTCAAGCCAAGAGCCACAAAATGTCAAGGCTCATCTTACCGGTGGAATTCCAAAGGATGAAGTATCTGCTCTTAATCAGTTAATTGCAAAATATGGGATTAAAGAAAGCGATTTATTTGATAATTATACAGATGAGTTTTATTTGTTTAAGCCGGAATGTGATACAAAGGCAAAAATTAAAGAAGTCATTCTTGCAAACAGTGGTGTAAAAGAGGCAAACGATAGAATGAATCAAGCCACATTGCTATTTTGGGAAGATGCCCAAAATTCCATTTCTGAAATTGGTGAAAATTTGAAGATACAGGAATTTAAACGCAAATATACAAAAAGCATAGAAGAAATTCTTGTTCCTGAAGGGATACTTGACAAATATCAAGCGGTTGGAGTGTTTGCCAATTGGTGGGATCACGAATATACAATAAGGGAAACGACAGAGATTGAGACCAATGGAGAGGTTGAAACAAAGGAAACGGTAAAAGAAGTTATAAAAATTAAAAATGTTTTCAAGACTATAAGTGCAGAAGGGTTTGTTGCAGCACTTGTAAGCGATGAAAAAATTGGAAAAGAATATTTTTTGAATGAACAAGCAGCACTAGAAAAATTAGAACAAGATATTTCGTTAGTTCAAGATGATTTGCAAGATTATATATCATCACTAGACATTGTTTTAGATACAGAGGATGACGAGATGAAGGAAATCACATCAAAAGAGGCGAAGAAATACTACAATGGCTTAAAATCTGCTACAAATGACAAAGAAGAGAAAGACGAATATGATGCTATAATAAAAAATATAATCGCTTTTGAAAAATCAATCAAAGTTTTAAACAAACAATATAAAACAGAAGAAGATGCCTTAAAAGTGAAGATAAATGACATACGAGAACACCTTACTCAAGAACAATGCAAAGTCATGATTATGGACATATTAAAAGATTCACTTTTTGTTAAACTAGAAAAATATCTTAAATCGGAGATGGACAAAACTATAAAAGCAGTCCAACATCTTTATGACAAGTATTTTGCGTCAACAAGCCAATTACTAAAAGAACGCGAAGAGGCAGAAAGCAAACTTAACGAATTTTTGAAGGAGCTTAGATATATAAATGAGTGATTGGAAAAACAAAACGCTTTCGCAATTGGCTACAATTCAAAAGGGCAAACAAATTAATAGAAAGTTGTTGTCAAAAGATGGGGACTATTATGTGCTGAATGGAGGGCAAAGTGCTTCTGGGTATTTTGATGAATGGAATACCGAGGGGGACACCATTTCTATAAGCGAGGGCGGAAATTCTTGTGGATATGTTGCATATAACAGAGAAAAATTTTGGAGTGGTGGGCATAATTATACCCTTAAATTTTTATCTCCTGAAATCGATCTTTCATATTTATATCATTATTTGAAGTATAAAGAATGGGAAATAATGCGTTTGCGTGTGGGTTCTGGCTTGCCAAACATACAAAAAAAAGATTTGTCAAAGGTTGCAATATCTTACGCGGAAGACAAAAAAGAACAAGAAAAGATTGCCCAAATTTTATCAACCATTGACAGAGTTATAGAGAAGACAAAAGCAGTTATAGATAAGTATCGTGCAATAAGAGAGGGACTGTTGCAGACGCTTTTAACTAATGGTGTTGATGAGCAGGGCAACATTCGTTCACCCAAAACACACAAATATAAGCCATCGCCCCTTGGAGATATTCCCGAGGAATGGGATTGCCTCACAATGGAGTTGTTGACGCAGAAAATAGCAGATAGAGACCACACAACACCCGAATATGTTGTAAATGATGGCGTATTAATTGTTTCACCTGTAGATTTTGATGAGAATGATGATATAGATTTTTCGCATTGTGCGATGATTAGCAAAGAAGCACATGAAAAAAATAAAAAAAGAACAGATGTTCGTTATGATGATTTGGTTTTTACTCGAATTGGTGCAGGTTTAGGTAAGGTTTGTTACGTCTCTGAAGATATGCCAGAATTTAGTATTTTGCATAGTGCCTGCCAAATTAGAACAAAAAAAATATTAAAATCTAAATATTTGTGTTATTTTATAAAATCAAAAACCTTCCAAAATCAAATCTATAAAGAGATACAAAGTATTGGAGTTCCAGATTTGGGGTTGGATAAGATTGCGAGGTTTTACGTTAAGTTTCCTGTTGATTTGAAGGAACAATTAAGAATAATTGAAAAATTAGACGCAATTAATAAGGTGCTTTTAGAAAATTGTAGTTTGTTAACAAAATATAAAAGACAAAAACAAGGTCTTATGCAAGACTTGTTGTCCAACACAGTTTCGGTTGTATAAGGAGAGATTATGGCAGAAAAATATGATAATATGAGCGAAAGGTTGTATACAGAAAAGCCATTGTTAGACCAATTGGCGGAGCAAGGCTGGACAATTATCGACCTTGACAAAACATCGAGAAATATTCCCGAGGCAAGTAAAAGGGATAGTCTTGCTGACGTCATCATGCACTGGGAGTTTGCCGAGGCAATAAGGCGTTTAAATCCTTGGTTAAAAGAGGAGCAAATCGAGCCTTTAATTAGTGAATTTACAAATTATGGAATGAAAACAAGCACGATTGAAATTAATCGCCTTATTCAAAAGCGTTTAGTTGATGGTATGACGGCGGATAATCTTGAAACGGGGGCTGTTAATGAAAACGTGCGATTATTTGATTTTTCAAATCTTGAAAAAGACAAATTTGATATATCAAGAAGCAAAAATTCTTACATAGCTGTGTGCCAGTTAAAGGTCAAAATTAGGGGGCTTGAGCAACATATAATTCCTGACATTGTGTTATATGTTAATGGTTTGCCATTAGTGGTTATTGAATGCAAGGCGGCGGATATTGTAGACCCAATAGGTGAGGCGGTTGAACAATTATTGCGTTATCAGGATCGCCGTGGCTCAACGTTTGCAGAGGGCGTTCCAGAATTGTTTTATTTTAATCAGTTTGTGGTCGCCACATCATTCCAACAAGCAAAATATTCCACAATTACAGGAAATTCCAATCATTTTATTGAGTGGAAAGACCCTTATCCATATGCCCTTGGAGAAATAAAGAGGGATGGGACATTGCCATCAAGCCAAGAGATTCTTGTAAAGGGAATGTTATCTCCAAATCATCTGCTTGATATTATGCAAAACTTTACAGTTTACAAAGATGATGAAGGTGGCAAGACAATAAAAGTAGTTTGCCGTTATCAGCAGTTTCGAGGTGTCCACAAGATAATCAATCGTATGCGAACGGGGGAAACGCAGGCTAAAAAAGGGGGCACAGTTTGGCACACACAGGGAAGTGGAAAATCACTTACAATGATGTTTGTAATAAAAAAGATGAATCATCTTGACGATTTTCTGGACTACAAAATAGTGCTAATAATTGACCGTAAAGATTTGCAGAAACAATTACTTGATACAAGCAATTGCATTTCTCAAAAGGTAAATGTTGCGACAAGTATAGCATCATTAAAGCCATTAATTCAAGACCGAGCGGCAAATATTGTTGTTGCAATGGTGCATAAATTTGGCAATAAAAAATCAAATATGGAGATATTTCCAACTCTAAATAGTTCAAAGAAGATTCTTATAATGATAGATGAGGCACACCGCACACAATATTCGGCACTTGCGGCAAATATGTGGAACAGTATGCCAAATTCAGTAAAGGTTGCATTTACAGGGACTCCTATAGACAGAACAACAGAGACATTTGGGGGATATATTGATTGCTACACAATGAAGCAAGCCATTGAAGATGGTGTTATTGTTGAGATAAAATATGAAGGAAGGGCGACAGAAAGCAATATAGAAGATATATATGCAATGGACGATAAGTTTTTAGACGTGTTTGCATTTGCAAGTGAAGAGCAGAAGAGGGGTATTTTAGGCAAATTTACATTGCGTGGTTATTTGGAATCATGGAAAGTTATTGAGAAAAAAGCAAAAAATATGTTGGAGCATTATATTTCCACAGTATTTCCAAATGGTTTTAAGGCACAGGTTGTCGCCTGTTCGCAGGAGGCGGCATATAGATACAAGGTTGTGCTTGATAAACTTTTAAAGGAGAAAATAGAGGAATTAGAAAAGTCAAACCCAGACCATGTAGACCTTGAAGTGTTGAAAAGGTTAAAGGTTGCCTGTATAATATCGACACAAGGCAATTCAAAGCCATATTTGAAACAATATGGATTAGAAAATCAGCATGAAAGCCAAATTGCGAGTTTTAAATTAGGGTATTATGGCGAAGATGAAGATAAAAGAGGAAACAGGGTTAGTGGAGAGGTAGGAATAATAGTTGTTGCAGAAATGTTGCTAACAGGCTTTGATGCTCCTATTGAACAAGTTATGTATCTTGACCATATAATTCGCGACCATAATCTTTTACAAGCAATTGCCAGGGTGAATCGAATGGCAAAGGGCAAGGAGTGCGGTTATGTTATTGATTATGTGGGAATTTTCAACCATTTAAAAGATGCACTTGCAAGGTATAGCGAAAAGGATATTGAAGAGACGACTGAAGCACTGCGAAGTGTAAATCAAGATTATGATATGCTCCGCACTTCCCACGATAATTTAATACGCTTTGTAAATGAGGAGGTTAAAGTTAAATCTTTGGCTGAAAAAACAGAGATATGCGATGAACTTACAGATGATGACAGGTTGTGGCAAAATTTCAATAAGTTTTATAACTCTTATTCAAAATATTTAGATAGAGTCTATCCTCACCCATCAGCACTGCCTTTCCTTCAAGATTTTAATGTTGCAAGTTTTATAAAGCAATGTGTTGCAAACAGGAGAAGGGATTATTCGTTTTCAATTGCCGAGTGCGGACAAAAAATACGCAATATTATTGAGGAATATCTTGTTGTAAATGGGATTAAAACAAAGATAGACCCTATTTCAATTAACGACCAATCATTTGATGGCACATTGGAGAATAAAAGTCCACGCGTTCAAGCGGAGGAATTGAAGTATGCGATTCAAGAATATATAAACAATAACACACCTCTTGACCCAGAATATTATGAGAGGTTGGGGATAAAATTACAAAAAATATTAGAAATGTATAAAGAAAATTGGGATGCCCAGGTCAAGGCACTAAAGGAATATAAGGAAGAGATAAAAACTGGCAGATGCAATGAAATGACTTACGGGCTTGACCCTGAAAAGGAAATGCCATTTTTCGCATTAATTCGTTCAAAGATATATGAGGGAAAGAGTTTTGAGGCTCTTTCTACACAAGAATTTGACGATTTGCGAAGTTTGACTGAGGATATTTTGTCAAATATTCAAACTGAAACGCAGATTGTCAACTTTTGGGAGGATGAGTTTTCAATAACGCGACTAAGAACTGCAATACGCAGAAAACTTATGGATTGCTATACAGATTTACGAAAAGAAAGGGTGCGAGCATCGGCAATAACACAAGAGATAATTGAACTTGCCAGCCATCATTATGGAGGAAGAGCATGATTACCCCACAAAAGATAATACGCAGCAAGCGAAAAACCATTGCACTTGTTGTTAACAACAGGGCAGAGTTTATAGTTCGAGCCCCATTTGGCGTAAGCGAAAAAGTCATATATGATTTTATAAGCCGTAAAGAGCATTGGATTGAAAGCAAACAGAAAGAGGTTAGGGCATATTTTGAAAAATATCCAAAATGTTTATTTGAAGTTGGTGAAAGCCATTTATATTTAGGCAAAAATTACATTCTTGACTTTTCAAATGTTGGCGATGTCTTTTTAGAGGGAAACAAGATGATTTTGCCAAAGTCTAACATGAAACAGGCAAAGGATATTTTGATAAAGTGGTATATGCGTCAAGGACAAAAACTTATAAAGGAACGTGCAGACTTTTACGCAAATAAAATGGGTGCAACCTATACATCATTATCACTTTCCAATGCAAAATCACGATGGGGGAGTTGCAGCCCTAAACAGAATATAAGAATAAACTGGCGAGTTATTATGTGCCCTCAGTTTGTAATAGATTACGTTATTGTTCATGAGTTAAGCCACCTTCAATTTAAAAATCACGGAAAGGAATTTTGGACAAGAGTAGAGACGATAATGCCAGACTATAAAGAAGCACAGAGGTGGCTACGAGCCAACAGCGCGCTTGCAAGCCTTTATTGATAATTTTGAAAAATTTAAAGAAAAAAATGCAAAAAAAACAATAAAAAATCGTAAAAAAACTAAAAATTAAGGAGAAAAGATGTTAAATTTTGAAAAAGTAACATATAAAAATTGCGATTTGGCAAAACGATTACAGGCGACAATATTTCCAAACGAGAAGTCGCCCGAGCAGATTGACCGAGGCATAAAAACAAATAATCCGGCAAATTTTATTGTTTATGAAGGGGAAATTCCAGTTGGGATTGTTGGTTATTACAAAGAGGCTCACCTTCCAGATCATGTTTTGATAAATTGGTATGGTGTATTGCCAGAATTTAGAAGAAGGGGTTATGGAACAAAAATTTTAAATTGGCTTATAAATCTATGCAAAGACAGAAATGAGAATTTTTTGACCACCTACACAGAAAAGGGTGAAAATAATGCTGCCATTGCAGTTTATAAGAATACAGGCTTTGGAGTTCGCGATTACAAAAACAAGGTAGATGAGAACAAATTGAAACAGTTGGGTGCAGAAAACAATTATGTTATATGCTGCATGAAGTTGAAAGAAGTGGGCGACATAGATTTTGAAAACCTTAATTTGCATATTGCTGACAACCTTGAACAACTTATCGAAATTGCCAAAAATTGTGAAACTTAAGAAAATGTTGTTATTTTTTATGAAAAAACACGTTTTTTAATTAAATTTTTATTAAAAAATCCAAATTGAATTGTCAAAAGTTTGATTTAGGTTTTATTTTTTGTTAAAATATTTATGGGAGAATACTTATGAACGGATTTTATGTTGGAGACATTATAGGCAATTCATATACACATGAAAACGAGAAATATAATAAGAAAATAAAGGATTTTAAACTTTTCACACAACGAAGTAAGTTTTCTGATGATACAATTTTGTCCTTTGCGACAATAGACTGGCTTATTCATTCAAACCATACAAGTGAAGAAATGATAAATTCAATAAAGTCATTTTATTCTCAATATCCTGACCGCCAACCAACAATTTATGGACAGGGGTTTGCAAATTGGGCGAGGGAAGGATGCAAGGAATTTCGACAAAGCCATGGCAATGGTGGGGCAATGCGTTGCAGCCCTATTGCCTGGTATGCTCATTCCCTTAAAGAGATTGACAATTTGATTGACGCAGGCATAAGCCCAACGCATAATACTCAAAGTGGGAGACTTGGTGCAAAAATTGTATGCTACAGTATATGGCTTTTAAAAAATAAAGCAAATAAATTGTGTTTGAAGGAAATTCTTCAAAAGATATTTAGTATTGATTTAAATATAGATATAGATATATATAGAAAGGGTTATTCTTATACAGATGATGCGGTGGAAACAGTAAGACCTGCCCTTGTATCCTTTTTAAATTCAAGAAGTTACGTTGATGCGATAAGAAATGCAGTATCATTTGGTGGAGACACCGACACAATAACAACGATTTGTTCATCAATAAGTGAGGCATATTATAAAAAAATACCTCAAAAAATATTGGAAAAAGCCCAAAGTTATCTTCCCCAGCAATTCAAAGATTTATTGGAGGAGTTTAGTGAATTCATAAATTAAATAATTGTAATGGATTTTGAAAAACTTAAAAATTCATATTCTGGCAAGCGAATTCTTATAAAATTGCTTAAAAATTTCGATATAAGTTGAAATTGATGGGAAAATATTATATTCTAAATGGGGAGTGGCCAATGACAACAAAATTATATCAACAAGCCAAAAATTTTCTTGATGATTTTACTCTGGATTTTGACAAATTAAAAATCGATTTAGAAGAACTTATGCGAGTTAATTTTTCTTTGCATAATTGTAATAAAAAAATGAACATAATTTTTGAGGAAAGCAAACTTTTTGGAAAATCTGGGGGCGTGTCAAAAAGGGAAATATCTTTTAATAAAACACGTATTGAAATGTTGCAAGAATTAAAAATTGATGACACAGCAGTAAATCACTTGCAGCAAGTTGAACAATTTTATAATTCTTATAATGAAAATGCAAAACATTCAATTTATCAGCAAAATTTATATGAATTTATCAAAAAATATAAGGAAATTGGTGCTGAATGGGCATTTTCGCATATGGGCAGTTATAAGACGATAAAATATGAGATATTAGGCACAATTTTTCATGAATGTGAGCATATTTTTCAAGAAGAATATTCTTCTTTTTTAAAGAGTAAAAAATTCCCAAGTGATTCAAAAAGTATAATTTTGATTTTTACGATTTTATTCAACACTCTTTATGAGAAACTTCGCAAAATAGATGTAAAAATCAATTATGTGCGAGAGAATCACACTTTTCCTATAGAATTTGATGCGAGATATGAAAGCATTATCCAACTTGCAACAATAAAGGAAAAATATTTTCCAAATGATGAGTATTTTGGGAAATATTTGGTTCTTAGCAATATAATTCCAGACAGTTTTAATTCGACTCAAGGTGCGAAGCAAATTTTTGACAATTATGAGCAAATATATAATCTCTATGCCCAAAACTTGGGATTAGAATATCAAGACGTGCATGAGTATGTTGTAAAAAATCGACAATTAATAATAGATTTATTAACTCAAAGATATAATCAAATGCAGAAGATATGTGAAAACGAAAGTGAATTTCTTGCACAAAGATAATATTTTGAGGAGGGGAAATGAAGGAAAAAATTTCTTGTATGGCAATTGTTTTGTCAAGAAGAGAAAGAGAAGTGCTTTTACTTAATAGTGAAGGTGAATGGGTGTTTCCAAAAGGGCATAATGAAGAGGGGGAAAGTTATGTCAAAACGGCGATAAGAGAACTTTATGAAGAGGCGAAAGTTAGCGTAAGAGAAGGGGATTGCGTAGGTGAGATAGATGAATTTTCCTTTTATTTCGATAAAGAAGATGCATTAAAAATAATAAAAGTGTTTGGATTTATAATTGAGGAGAAACAAGAAATACAATATAATAAAGACGAGTGCTTTATAGATGGGAGATGGATAAAAATTGAGAACGTTTGTTCAATGTTAAAACATGATGATGCAAGGCAGGCCTTTAAAAAATTTTTGGCAAAAGTAAAATAAAAGAAACATTTTAATGTCTTATTGACAGCGTTATCAAATAAAGATATAATAATATAGAGGTGTTAAAATGAAATCAAAAGCAAAGAAATTTATCGCTATTTTAGGTGAGGAAGATTTGGGTGATGGAACTTCTTCTTTTTACATTGTTGATGAAGGTTTTTACAAAAAAAATGGATATGTAAGTAGCGATGCAGAATATATGCCTGAGGTTTATGATTCAATAGAACAATTAGGAAGGGGATGCACTCTTGCTGCTGAAAATTTTTTCACTGTTGAGGGGGTAATGAGAGGAGGCGAGGATGGACTTCGCAAGTTTTTAAAACCCCTAAATTGGATTGTTGTGGAAAGCGACTATTTAAAAGGTGCGCAAATTCAAGAATTTAAAAATACAAGCAAACATCTTGACCAAGAAATTAAAAAACTCAATTCACCAAACATTGTGTTCATTAATGACTTAAAAGATAAATATTTGGAAAATATAATTGTCAAACTGAATAATAAAAGTTCAAGCATATTCACCAACAATGATATAAAAGGTTGTTTGAGTTGGCTTGAAAAACAATTAAATAAAGATAAAGTTATTGCGATAGATAAAGACGATTTATATTATTGCTATACCTTTGACAATATGGAAAGTTATTTACAAAATGTTAATAAGGCAAAAGCCTTTAAAAAGGCTTTAATGCCAAATGAAGATTTGCCAGAAAATGCTCCAAACTCAGTAAAGATTGCTCATGAATTAAAGATACCTTATTTAATTAGCGAATCTGAACAAGAACTCGACAATTGGGAAAATACTGCAAAACAAATTAGAATGGATGTTATGAGGGGACAAGGAATTATATTTGCTTTTGATAATAATTGGTTTGAAAAGGAATTTACATCACGTTTATTAAAATTAAAGAAGGGTGATTTTTTAACTTATATAAAAAGAAATGCAGAGAAATTAAATATCCCATATTATATTTGTAAAAGCGAAGAAGATATTGACAGAATGAAAGCCCAAATAATGAAGCAAGGCGAACCTATGAAAAAAGTAGTTCAAATTGGAAATGCCTTTTTTGTGATTAAAGACGAAAAGGAACTTGAAAAATTAAGAATTTATACTATTTTAGATGAAGTAGAACCTTCAAATGAAGATGAAAAAAATTAATAATTTAATTTTGCCACGACAAGCTGTGGCTTTTTTATTCATACAGTATTAATGGCAAGTTTTCATAGACGCTTTCTTTATTATATTCTTTATTATAATTATAAACAACTTTTTTATTTTATATAAAATAAAAACTATTAACAATTTTTTTTAAAAATTTATATATTTGATATTGACTTTGTATTGTAGATTTGATATTATACAGAGTGAAAAGAGAAGCCGTATGAAAAAGAAAAGATTAATAAAAGTTATTTTTTGCTTGCTTTTTGCATTTGCATTTGGAGTTACAGGAATAGGACTTCAAACACTAAATGTTTTTGGGGCAAGCGAGACTTCTAATAGAGACACAAATTTTGACCCTATAACTCCTGGCATTCAAGACCTAGGAGTTGTTCGCCCTGAGGATATTGATGAAGGGTTATCTGTCAAAACACTTGATGATATTCGTGGCAGAAGAGTTACAGTCCGCCAGCCAATTATGGAAGTGTTAAACTACAATGTTCCACGTCCAAATCCAGAAGAAATTAAGTTGGTGGATGACACCTATGAATTTTTAGATTTAACGACCAAGACAAAGATACATAATCTTGCCGAAGTTACATTTGATGGAAAACTTGGCGATCTTACAAATCCAAAATATCCTATGGTTGGCTTAAAAAATAGTCCAAAGGATAAAGACGAGCAATTGTATTTTTCATCATTTAAAAAGTATGCTCTTCTGCGACAGGCATATTATTTCAATTTGCACGCACAAGAGATTGTTGACAGCGGTCAATTACGCAAACATCCAGCGGCGGATTACATATATGGCGAGATTCCTCAAACGGCAAAGGCTGTGGAAATGAGGATAGTTACCGATCCAATTTATCGTTCTCCAATGACTACTGGACTATATCTTGTTCCTGGCGAGGTTGCGACAATAAAGATTAAGGGCTTAAAAGAGGGCAGCAAACTCAATTTATACACTCACCATCAAGACACGCTGGGTTATAAAGGTTATGATGAGCAGAACAATGATAGATTTTCTTCGATGGAGCAATATTTTCAATTTTGGGATGAAAAAATAGTTGCAAGGGCGACCGCAGCCCAAGCAGAAGGGAAAAAACCAAACTTTGAACAAGACCACTATGGGCTTCAAGGACAATGGAAATGGCAAAACCAAAAAGTTCCTTGCATGAGCACAAAATTTGAATTTGTGGGCAATGGCGAAGATGAAATGATTGTAAATATAGGAAGTATGTATGGAGGCCCATTATATTTTCAGCCAACAGATACTCCAGTTGAAATGATAATAAAGGGTGCAGTTTTAACGCCACACTTCGTTCTTGGAGTTACAAAAATAGAAGACTTTGAAAAGTATTACAAAAAAGCACCAGGCCTTATCGCGACATTAGATTGTGAAAATGGTCAACTTATAGGGCCTGCACAAGATATGAGAAATTGCGATGACATGGAAAAACTTGCCTATTTCTGGCACAGCGTATTCGCAATAGATATTTCACTTAACGGAAGACAATATAACTATAATATGACAATGTGCTACGACATACACGTTCCTGCAGGCGAGGCGGTTGCTCTTAACTCAAACTTTTGTGCTCAACCAACATATTGGTTTGACACTTGTATGAATTATAAAGAACTAACAACGCAGGGCAACTGGGGAACATTCCATGAACTTGGACACACTCAGGCTGCGACTTATGGTGTAAATTGGGGGTTTGCAGAAGGTGATGGCGAGGTGTGGAACAACACACTTATATTGATAATTTATTCCCTCTTGTGCAATATGGATACACGCTTCACATATGTAGAGCATGGCGAGTTTGTTCATCCATATACAGCAATAGAACGTTCTTTAAAGGTTACAAAAACTTACACAGACAAAGATAATTCAAGCATTGTTCATGAAATTAATGACTATGGGCAGATAAACAATGGAAATGGTGTACACTTTGACCAGTTGTCAATGTATTCGACATTACTCCATTCGTTTGGGCCTGAAAAATTTATTGATATGTTCTATACATACAAATTAAATCAAAAATATTGTGAAAACAAGCGTGCCGATTTTGTATATCGTATTGGACTTGTAGATCGTGTAAATATAACAAAATGGGTTAATGAAAATTACTTTGCAAATATTAGAGATAATTATTTTACTGCTGACCAATTGGCATTTTTAAACAATTTGCCTGATTTCTATCCTATTGCATACAGGTGGGCAAATGGTATTGATGGAAATGAAACGGCAAGAAAGTATGAAGTTGACGGCAAATACAAAACAATTTTTGATTTGTCAGGTGATAATATAATTTCCTATAAAAAGTTTGATATTGAAGGTATAACAACTCCAAAATATGGGACTGCATACTATGACAAAGACACAAAGAAGGTTACATATTATCCACCTAGAAATGTTACTGAATTTGATTCTTTTGACATTATAGTAACTACATTTGGGGGAAGAAAAGTCAGCCTTAATGTCAATCTTAAATTATTGTATCGTGGCACATACACTGAGGTTTGGGATTTGGGACCAAAAACAAACCCACTTGTATCTTCAAACAGACCATCTGTAGAGATGGCAAGACAATATGCACAAAACCATCCAGCAACAGGTTTTGAAACAAGTGCAATTGCTGGGAAAAATGATTTTAAGCATGAAAATATTGAATATTTCCTTATGAAATTTAAGTATAAAGCCACAGTTGACGGTGAACACACCTTTTATTTAAGGGCGGACGATGCATCATGTGTGCAATTCTTTGATGAAGGTGAAACTCAAAATCCACGTGGCACAATGTTTACAACGGGGGACAAACAGGAATTTAGCGAGAGTGATGCAACAAGAAAATTTACTGTTGAACTAACCAAAGACCAAATGCTTGACGTCGTTGCAGAACTAGTAAACTGGGGCGGACTTGGACATTTGCACATTGGGGTCAAAATGCCAACGCAGGATGGTGAAGAGAGTAAAATTGTTGAAATTCCAATTCAAAATATAATAAACGCAGGTGTTAGCGAGGAAGATTTAAAAATTGCTGATAGTTTTAAAGGGTGGCAACCTCAATTTGTAGATAGTATAAAGGATGCCACAATGGACAATGTTACTGAAAGAGATGGTTGGCAGGTTTTGGAATCTCCTGAGCATCAAGACAATTACAGTGAAACAAATTTAATCGATAGTGATGAGGAGACGTTCTATCATTCACATTATACAGGTTCAAGCAAACCAGAATTACCTCACATATTTGTTTTTGATATGAAAGAGGAGCAAAAGATAAATTATTTTGAAATATATAGACGTTCGCAAAGAACTGAAAAAATATTAAGTTTTGATTTGTATGGCATGAAAAATTGTGAATATAATGAAGCGACAATGGGTGGTGAAAACTTTGAAGCGTGGACAAAACTAAGCGAATGCAAGGTTGACCAACCAGATTCTCAACGTTATAGAGTTACTTTTGATGAAGACACATATCGTTATTTAAAACTTGTAATAAAAGAGAATAGTGGGAACACGGTAATAAAGGAAATTTATGCTGGTCTTTCTTCAAAACTTAATCAAACGATTAAGCCAAGCCATTATCAAACGGAAAACGGCAATAAAAATTTCCAAGAGAATCCAGCCAATGGAAAATTAAGCACAAATGTTCAAGGTGCAACTTTTGAATTTGAGTTTTTGGGTAGCAGTTTTGAAATTTATTCAGACACCGGGAAAGACTATGGTGCGGCAAATATTTACATTGATGGAAGCACTGAGGTTGCCGGGGTTATCAACTTAAATGATGAACAAACCACATTTAATAAATGTGTTTACAGAAGTGGGACAATAAAAACTGCAAAACATAAAGTAAAAATTGAAACCACGTCTGCACCATTTAATATTAGTTTTATAAATGTTGTGTATGGGACACCTGTTGATGAAGGTGAATATCCAGCGCTTCAAAAGGAAAATGGTGAAGAAGATTTTGGTGATGAAGACATTGACAGACAATTTACTCGTGAGTGGAAGACATATATAAAGGATTATCAAGAACTTACAAGCATTAAATTCCTTAAAGACATTCCAGATGGATATGAAGATACATATATTCGCATAGATACATACATTAGAATTTATCGTAATGAACAAGATTATAAGAAGTTGGCGGTTGTATATCCAGGGAAAATTCTTGCACCAACAGAGAGCGGGTCATTGTTTGCGGGTTGCAAGGACCTTGTAGAAATTGATTTTACAAACTTTGACACTTCATTTGTTCGTGGTGCAACAAGTATGTTTAATGGTTGCAATTCTATAAAAGACATTGATCTATCATTAATTAAAACTGGCGACCTTCAAAGTTTGGGGACAATGTTTGCAAACTGCACATCTCTTGAAAACGTTGACTTGACAGGACTAAAATTGCAAGAAAACGTAAATGTTTATCGTATGTTTGATAATTGTTACAAACTTGAAACATTAAAATTCCCTGCACAGTTCAGCGGAAGTGTTAAATTCCAATTCCCTTACGTTTATGAAGATACAACAACGCATGAATATTTTACAGAAATCACATTGGATTCAACAACGGCAGGACATACATTTAAGGTTCATAATCATCATGTTTTTGATGGTGCAAATTCTCATCACGAAAGGATAGAGCCAAAATGTATTGAAGAGGGGTCTATAGAATATTATGTTTGCGACATTTGTTCATTCAAGTTTGACAGTGAAGAGAGGACGAAATTGATTGCAGATGACCAAATAATAATTCCGGCAACTGACCACGACCCAGATTATGATGGGGAGAAAACAAAACATCCAACTTGCACTGAAGGTGGCGGAAGGGTCCTTGTATGCACAAAATGTGGGATTGTGCTTGGAGCGGAAGGCGGATTGCCACCATCTGGTCATTATTATGAGTTAGATTTAACAAAAGAGGGTGGAAAAGGATACAGATTTGAAGCCAATGAAGATGGAACTGCAACACTATATATTCATTTGCACTGCATGAATTATGACTGGAACACAATGGATTTTGAAACAAACACGGCAGATCCATGCGGACATGACGAAGAATTATCTATAGTTTTACAGCCAACAATAGTAGATGCGACTTGTGAAAATGCTCAATTATTTAAGTTTAATTTTGTAATGACAAGCGAGTTGGTTTTATCCTTCCTAAATCCAAAAGAGAAAGAGATCAAAGACCTCCTTTTAGTTTACAGCAATATTGTTATAAATGAAACTTTGACAGGAAGCGATGCTCTTGGACATGACTATATTGGAACTTGGGGTGAGTGGATAAAGGAAAATGATAATTATTCTTGCAATATTGAATTTGTTTGTCAGAGAGAGGGATGCGAACATCGTTATTCAACAAAAGTTGTTGCAAATGAAAATAAAACTCCAGCAACTTGTGAAACTGATGGAAATGTAGTTTATACAGTATCTTACAATCCACCAGTTGGCAATGATGAATATGACATGAGAAGTTATTCCAACGAAAAAACTGATATAATTCCAAGATTAAAACATAATTATAAGCCAACACAAGAAACTCCACTTGAATGGTTTAGCGATGGCGAAAAAATCAATTATAATAAAGCAATATTGCATTTAGAATGCACAAAATGCCCAGATAAAAAGAATGTTGAACTTCTGTCTAAACAGACAACAACAGGTGCAAATATGTGCGGTCAAAATGCAACTTCTATAACATTTACAATAAATACAAGTAGCTATGATATTCTTGAAGAAATAAGGTTGCAGATTGGGGACAATACTTTTGATGAAGATGCAGTTAAAGGCCTTGACAACTTAACTTATGAAGAAGCAAACAGCAAGTTATATCACCTGTGGAAACTTGAACAATGTGAGTGGAATGTTCTTCCAGATAAAACAAGAGCGACTCTCGTTGCCACATTGGAATGTGAGCGTTGCCATAAATCAATAAGTGTTGAATTTGACAGTGAGCGTAGTAGCATTGATGCAACGTGTGAAGAGGCAGAGCAAATAACCTTCGTAGTTGGCACAAAGAATGATGAAGCTGTTTACAGAGCCGCTATGGCAGGTGAACATGAGGGTGTCCAACTTGACGAGAAAGACCAGTTTATAATTCTTTCAGCACAAGAGAATATTGTTACAGGTGAAGATGCTTTGGGTCATGATTTTAGGGGAGAATGTAAGAGTTTTGACGAAGCATCCCATATAGTAAAATGTATAAGATGCGAAACTTACAGCCAGCCTTATGAACATGAGTTTGTTGCAAATTGGACATGGGGCGAATATAACGATGGAAATCCAACTTTGGCAGTATCATTAAGATGTGATGATTGTCAACATCATATTAATATAACACAATTTAATATAATAAAGGATAATGAACGTAGTTTTGAAGCATCTTGCACAAAAGAGGGTTCGGCAGAATATTATGCAAACTTTGAGTATGATGGAAAAACCTACACTTCACAAACTCAACATTATTATCTTGAAATGATTGGCCACCAATATATTGCAATATGGCATTGGGGAGAATTTAATAATGGAACACCTGATATTGATGTTATATTAAAGTGTGAAAGATGTCAAAACAACTTGGAGGATGAGAATTTCCATCCTATTGCAGTTGAAAATACAAGCCGTAGCATTCAACCAAATTGCACACAAGATGGTGTAGTAGTATTTAGTGCTTCACTTGAATATAATGGCGAAATTTACAATACAACAGAAGAAAAAGAATACGCAGTGGTAAAAACGGGGCATAAATATCATGTAGTTGCGGTAAATTGGGCAAAGAAATATGCTGATACAACAGTTGAAGCAGAGTGTAGTGAATGCAATGAAAAGTTAGAGGATGTAACCATTTCTTATGAAAAGAATGGAGATGCATATTCGATTGTTGTTAAATATGGCGATCAAGAACTCAAATTTGCTGAGGGAGTAGAGCCAATCCATGTTTATCCTTCTTCAACAACATTAATAATTTGCATTTCAGCCGTTGCGGGTGTCGTGGTGTTTACTGTTACATTGATAATTGTAGCAATGCTTGTATCCAAGAAAAAACGCCGCAAATTCGAGAAAAATTAATGAATAAAAAGATTTTTAATCATTTTATTTGAAATACAAAAAATCCGTCATTATTGACGGATTTTTTATACGTTTAAATAAAATTTTGATTGCCTAGATTCTTTTAGGCATTGAATTAAAGGTCTTCTTTAACGTCTGAAGGAGCAAATTCTGCTTGTTCAAAACGCTCTCTCAATTTTGCATCTTGGAAAACACCTTCTTTATCGCATGGTGCATAAGTTTCATAAAATTCATTTTCTGCAATTCCATAAATGTCATTAACATCAGTAACATTTAGGTAAGAACCTGCTCTTAAATTTTGTGGAATTAATGCGCCATTTTCTCCCCATGGAACATAGATTGTTATATCTTCATGAATTTGCATAGCGACGATTGGGGAAGCAATAGGTCTATATATGCCATCTTTGTCTGGGCCTGCTTTAACATCATATCTCTTTTGGAATTTTTCGCCTGAGATTTTGTATTGTTCGCCACTTGGATTTGTAACAACCCAATCCCCAGCGCTAACAACTTCTGGATGTTGAGGGTCAACTTCTGGATGGCCATCACGGAGAATAGTTGCTATTTTTTCTCCGGCCACACCTGGTCTTGCCTTAACTCCTGCATATTTTTTATAGACACCGATTTGTTCGTTATCCACCATTAATTTGCTAGTAACGTATTTTTGAACATTTTTTACTTCCATAAATTCCTCCTTTTTATGTTAATTATATTATATCATAAGTATATGGGGTATTGTCAATAGTGTTTTTTGTTTTTTTTGAATTTTTAATGCAAAATTTATGGCAATTAGCAATCTTTAAATTCAATGTGGTGTTCAATTATGTCAAATTTTTCATCCATTTTAACAAATCCCGAAGCGGTCTTATTATTTAATATTTGAGGAAGCCAGAGGATGTCGTCAGCAAACATTTGCTCATATGGGATTTTGTCGATATCAAACCATACTGGACGCATTTCATCTGATTGGGAAAGAGTCCCTTGATAATCATTTGCAATAAAAACAATCATTTTTTCAAGGGTGAATTCTCCTTTATAGAAAAGTTCAAAGTCAATATTTGCCACCTGTCTGTAGTCCTTTGGCAAGACATTAATTTCCTCTTTAGTTTCTCTTAAAAGACACTGGGTCAAACTTTCATCAGGTTGTTGTTTGCCGCCGACACCATTATACAAGCCTTTTCCTTGACCGCGCAATTTTTCTGCCAATAGGATTTTGTTATCTTTTATTATGAAAAGTAAGGTTGTTGTAATTTTATTCATATAAATTCTCCTTGTTATATTTTACAATATTAAAACTGCATTGTCAAAGAATTCAACAAAATTTTACTTTACATAAATTGCACGGGGAGGTATAATATAGACAAAGGAGAAAAACTATGTTTTCTGGTTTAAAAGAAACAATTTTAAAATTAAATTCAGATATATCAAATGTAGCAAATCAAGAAAGGGCAAAACAATTACGCAAAAAACTCCTCAAATGGGGAGGTATTTTGCTTGGAGTTGGATTGCTTGGCGTTTTCACTTGTTTTATATTGTTTGCTGTTTTTGGAATAACTATGGTAGCAAATTTTAATGGAGGCTTTCCTGTATTAATTTTTATTCCATTCTTTTTGATTATACCTTTTGCGCTCGTTGTTGCTTGTGGTGCGGTGTTGTTAAAATTGGGATTAAGCATATTGATTGCAGGGGCAACAACAAAATTTATTGATAATTCATTAAATCAAAGATGCAGTTGCGGGAATATGATTTCAAGCAAAGATAAGTTTTGCCCAAAATGTGGAAAACCTGTCAAAAAATTTTGCCCAAAATGTAATTATGAAAATGAATCAGAAAGCCAATTTTGTTCAAACTGCGGTGAAAAGTTAAATTAAGCCATATCTATTTACGAAGATAGGAGATACAGTAGGGCTTTTCTTTTATTGAATTTAAGGTTATTCCATTTGAAACACATAACCCGTTATGATTAAACAGGCAGTTTGCTCGACATTTAATTTCCAAAGTTTTTGAGTCTCTTTGTGGTGCATAAGTTGGTTTTTCACTAAACAGAACTTTAGTTACGTCTTGAACGTCTTTTTTTAGTTCATCACGCACATACTTTGTGCAGACCACTTCGTCGTCAACAAGAATGGCATCTGCTTTGCAGGTAAACCTGTCGTTATATTTGCATAAACCTTTTCTACATCGAATATCCATATTCACCTCGTAATAATTTTATTGACAAAATAGCAAAAAATAAACATAAACGACCTATAGATATTGACATTTAATGTTTTTTATTGTAAAATAATATAGAAGGAGATTAGATGAAAGTATTATTATTGACAGATGTTCGCGGAACGGGCAGAAAGGGAGAGATAAAAGAAGTTGCCGATGGCTATGCAAACAATTTTCTCATAAAAACTGGAAAAGCACGAAAGGCGGACAATGAGGCGATAAGTGAAAATAAAAACAAAAAGGAAGCCAATGATTATCATAAAGAGATGGAAAAACAGGCAGCACAAGAATTAGCAAAAAAGTTGGCAAATAAAACAGTAACATTAAAAATAAAATGTGGTGAGAAGGGCAAAACATTTGGTTCAGTTTCATCAAAGGAAGTTGCTGATGCTCTTGCACAAGAAGGTTATGACATAGATAAACGAAAAATTGAATTAACCCCACAAAAAAATGTTGGAGTTGTTATCGTTAATATAAAACTTCATCCCGAAGTTTCTGTAAAAATAAAAGTAAATATAATACCTGCATAAAAGGAGAAAATTATGGCTAAATATGTATCAAAACCCTTAAAGGTTGACACAAGTGATATGTCAGTTGAAGATCAATTAAAATTTTATATTAAAGCAGGCAAATCTGTTATGTTGCACGGGCCAAGCGGCGTTGGTAAAAGTAGACGTGTTCAAGAAATAGACCCATATTGTGTTTTAATCCAACTCCGTGATGGAATTTTGCCTGAAGAAGTAATAGGCAAAACGTTTTTCGATGGAGAAGATGTTCATTGGATTGAACCTATTTGGTATTCAAAAATGAAGAAAATTTGTGCGGCTGAACCTAATAAAAATCATGTTTTATTTATTGATGAGTTGACAAATGTTAAGCCTCAAGAACAGAGCCTTGTATACGATATAGTTATGGAACATTCTATATTTGGAAATCAAGGCAAACTTCCAGAGAATTGTGTAATTATTGCGGCAGGCAATTCACCTGAAGAATCTGAAGCCGCCTATACTATGCCAGAGCCATTGTTTAGAAGATTTTCAGGGCATATAACTCTTGAGCCAAATGTTCGTAGTTTTTGTGAATGGGGAAGCGAGATGCAGAATGGCAGGCCTAAAGTTCATCCTCTTGTAAGAGCATTTGTAAGTGAGTTTGCAGAAGATGTATTTTATTCAAAATATGACAATGAAGGGGTAAATGAATATGCTCTTGACCCTCGTGGTTGGGAACAAGTTTCAAATATAATTTACAATAATGATGAGGTTCTTCAATTTGAATTGCTTGCAAACAAAATGGGGCAAGAAAATGCCAAGTCATTTATGAATTTTGCAAGAAGGATGTTCATTACTCCAGAAGATATTGTGCGAGGGTGTTATTCGCAGTCAGATATTCCTTACAACAAAGATTCCCAACACGCTCTTGTTTGCACTTTACGAAATGTTTCTCCTGACGACAGAGAGGCGGCTGAAAATTTTGTATCAAAAAATTTTGGTGTAGTTGAAAAAGAGATACTAGAGTCTCTTTGGAGAGAGGATGACCAAAAATCAAAAAATAGAACTTTTGCTGAAGATAAAATACTTGAAGATTAAAATAAAACACTTCATTTTGGGGTTAAATCCATTTTGGGGTGTTTTTTTGTAAAGTAATTTCATCGACATATAAAGTATAATTTTTTTATTAATTTAAGATAATTAATTTTGTTGCCCTTTTTATTTGTTTAGAAAAGGGGGCTTGTGATATACTATTTTATGGAGGAATGTTTTATGGAAGAGTGTTGGCAAGGTTTTAAAGGCGAAAAATGGAAAGAAGAAATAAACGTATCTAATTTTATCGACTGTAACTATAAAGAATATATAGGCGATGACACCTTTTTGGTGGGGAAAAGTGAAAAAACGGCAAAAGTGTGGAAAAAGTGTGAAAATTTATTGAAAAAAGAAAGAAAAGTTCACCTTTTAGACGTTGACCTTGAACATTTATCGGGCATCAACAATTTTCCTGCCGGTTATATCGACAAGGAAAATGAGGTTATTTTTGGACTGCAAACTGACAAGCCTTTAAAGAGAATTGTAAATCCTTTTGGTGGAATAAGAATGGTTGATAATGCCCTTAAAGCATACAATAAAAAACTTGACGATAAAACTGAAAACTTTTTTAAAAGTATGATGCGTAAGACTCACAATGATGGTGTTTTTGACTGCTATACACCTGAAATTAGAAGAGCAAGGAGTGCAGGGCTTATTACAGGATTGCCAGATGCCTATGGAAGAGGAAGAATTATTGGTGATTACAGGAGAGTTGCTCTTTATGGCATTGATAGACTTATAGAGGAAAAGAAGAAGGACCTTTTTGGAAAAAAGATGCTAAAAATTGACAGCGAAGAGGCTATAAGAAGACGCGAAGAGGTAAGTGAGCAGATTCGGGCACTTGAAAAAATGAAAAGCATGGCAAATGGTTATGGATTTGACATTTCTCGGCCTGCCCAAAATGCTGTTGAGGCTTTTCAATGGACATATTTTGGTTATCTTGCTGCGGTTAAGGAAAATAATGGTGCGGCAATGAGCCTTGGAAGAACTTCCACATTTTTAGATATTTATATAGAAAGAGATATGCAGCGAGGAATTTTAACTGAAGATGAAGCACAAGAATTGGTTGACCAATTTGTTATCAAATTAAGACTTGTTCGCCATCTTAGGACACCTGACTATGATGAGATATTTGGTGGAGACCCTACATGGGTAACCGAGTCAATTGGTGGTATGCGAGATAAAAAACATAGTTTTGTAACAAAAAATTCTTTTAGATTTCTTCATACTTTAATCAATCTTGAGCCTTCACCTGAGCCAAATTTGACGGTTTTATGGTCGGTGAATCTTCCAGAAAATTTTAAAAGATTTTGTGCAAAGATTTCAATTTTGACTGACGCCATTCAATATGAAAGCGATGATGTGATGCGTCCAGTTTATGGTCATGATTATGCTATTGCTTGCTGCGTTTCTGCAATGAAAGTTGGAAAGCAGATGCAATTTTTTGGAGCGAGATGCAATCTTGCGAAAGCACTTTTATATTCTCTTAATAGTGGCAGAGATGAAAAAAGTGGGGTTGAAGTTGTAGAGGGTGTAAAGCCTTGCAATGATAAAGTGCTAGACTTTGAAAAGGTTAAAGAGGAATATTACAAAGTATTGTCAAAGGTTGCAAAAACCTATGTTGACGCATTAAACATAATTCACTTCATGCATGATAAATATGCTTACGAAGCAGGGCAAATGGCACTACATGACACATTTATTGAAAGATTTATGGCTTTCGGTGTTGCTGGGTTGTCAGTTGTTGCCGATTCTCTGTCTGCCATAAAATATGCAAAAGTTATGCCAATAAGAAATGAGGAAGGAATTGCTGTTGACTTTAAAACTGAAGGTGATTTCCCTAAATATGGCAATGATGATGACAGGGTTGATATGCTTGCTGTTGACGTGGTAAGATATTTTTTGAGCCAGTTGAAAAAACACAAGGTTTATAGAGGGGCAAAACATACATTATCTGTTTTAACAATAACGTCAAATGTCATGTATGGGAAAAAGACGGGTGCGACACCTGACGGAAGAAAAGAGGGCGAAGCATTTGCTCCTGGTGCAAATCCAATGCATGGTCGGGACA
Source organism: uncultured Clostridia bacterium (assembly GCA_947624415.1). GTDB lineage: Bacteria > Bacillota > Clostridia > Christensenellales > UBA1242 > Caccovivens. Next base: position 155,352 of record CANQKH010000001.1, read on the forward strand.
TAAGAGGGGCACTTGCCAGCCTTAACTCTGTTGCAAAATTACCATATGTTGATTGCTGTCAAGATGGTGTGTCAAACACGTTTTCGATTGTGCCAAATTCACTTGGAAAAAATATGGCAAACAGAATAAGCAACTTAGTAAATATGCTTGATGGTTACTTCGTTCAGGGAGCACAGCATCTTAATGTAAATGTTTTGGATAGGGAAAAACTCATTGATGCAATGAATAATCCTGAAAAATATCCTACATTAACTGTCCGTGTGTCTGGGTATGCCGTGAATTTTAACAGACTTTCTCGCGCACATCAGGAAGAGGTTATTGCAAGGACATTCCACGAAAAAATATAAAAATCTTGTAAAAAATCATCAAAAAAACATAAAAAATCGATAATTATTGAAAAAATAAAAATAAGCGAAGCAAGTTTATTAATTTTGCTTTAAAAATTTTAACAAAAAGAGGAAATTCTTTTAATGAGTGAAGTAATTGGAAGAATAAGCAGTGAGGAAAGCCTGGGGCTGGTTGATGGTCCAGGAATAAGATACGTTGTGTTTATGCAGGGGTGTTATTTAAGGTGTAAATATTGCCATAATCCCGAGACATGGGAAATTAAAGGCGAAAGCAATCCCACCACTCCAAATAGATTAATAAAAAGAATAGAAAGATATAAGACATATTTTGGCAAATGTGGAGGTGTTACATTTTCTGGTGGCGAGCCACTTCTTCAGCCACAATTTCTTTATCAGTGCCTTAAAATTTGCAAAAGAAAAAATATTAATACTGCACTTGATACTTCTGGTGTGGGAATTGACAGTTATGATTACAGAAAAATATTACAGTTATGCGATCTTGTAATTTTAGACATAAAAGCAGTTAATGCAGATGACTATAATACACTTACGGGCAAGCCAATCACAAGTTTTGAAAAATTTCTTGCCTTAACCCAAAAGGTTGGAGTTAAATTGTGGCTTAGACAGGTTATAGTCCCAAATTATAATGACAATGAAAATAACCTTGAAAATTTAAAAAATTACATAAAAAACTTAAAAAATGTTGAAAAAATCGAACTTTTGCCATATAAAAATTCTGGTGAGCATAAATATAAGACTTTGGGCTTGCCTTATAGATTGCAAGGCGTGCCAGATATGGATGAAAATGTATGCAAAGATTTACAGGACAAACTTTTAAATATGTTGGGAAGAAAAAATGAAATGTTATGATTGCCCAAGGGAATGCGGCGTTGACAGAACAACAGAAAGAGGATTCTGTGGGGCAAATGATAAAATTGCTATTGCAAAAATTATTAAAAATTTTATGTGGGAAGAACCTTGCATAAGTGGAAGTAAGGGTGCTCTTGCTATATTTTTTTCTGGATGTAATTTAAGGTGTGATTTTTGCCAAAATTATAAAATTTCGCATGGGTGCAGTGGTGAATTCTATACACCAGAAGAGTTTAGAAAATTAATAAACAATTTTGATTTAAGCAAATTTTCCTCTATTGATTTAATTACTCCCACACATTATTCATCATTTTTGTGTGAAGCACTTAAAGATTTTAAAAGTCCAATCCCCATTGTATGGAATTCTTCTGCATATGAAAAAACAGATGTTATTGACAAAATTTCTCAATTTGTTGATGTTTTTTTGCCTGATTTTAAATATTTTGATAATAATTTATCAAAAAAACTATCATTTGCTGAAAATTATTTTGAAAAGGCGTCAAGTGCGATTTTGCAAATGATAAAAAATAAGCCACAAAATATTTTTATTGACGGTGTGCTATCTAAGGGGGTTTTAATAAGACATCTTGTCTTGCCAGGACAGGTTAAGGACAGCATGAAGGTGCTTGATTTTATTTCAAAAAATGTTGCAAGACCATTTATAAGTTTAATGGGACAATTTACACCCCTTGGCAAATATTTTTCTAGAAAATTAAAACCTTTAGAATATAAAGTAGTGTTAAACTATGCTTTGAAATTGGGGCTTGAGAATGGGTATTTTCAAGAACTTGAAAGCGCAAGCAATTCTTTTATACCTAAATTTTAAATTATAACTTAAAATTGTTTGACTTTTTTTATTAATTGTCTTAAACTATTTTCGAGGAGTGGAAATGGCAAAAAGTAAAACTAAAAAATCTGTTATGGATAATATAGCTAATTATAGAATTCGAAGAATGATTTTATCAAGACTTTTTGGTATTGGCCTTTGTTTAATGTGTATTGTATGCCTTGTTGCATATTATAAAGAACTTTTTAATACTTGGCTATTGATGATATTTTTATCTTTTTGTATGGGAACAATATTCTCATTAAATAGTTTTATTCAAGATATCAAAGTTGGAAATCCTTGGCAAAGAATAAATGGAATAATAGCTATTATGTTTTATGTTATGGTTGGATTTTTGATTGTTTATGGTTTTATAAGTGGCGAACTTTCATTGCAATTTTAAATTCGATGTTATTCCTTGCGTGCAAAAAACTCTTATTTTCTTATAAGAGTTTTTTTAATGCTTTGACTATAATAGGTTTTCAAAATATAATTTATTATCCAAACATTTTAGTGGAATTTCAAGCACACTATATGCACCTGAAATAAGTTTGTCTATAGATTTTGAGTATGCATATATAATCTTTGCTGTGAAGAGGGGATTGTTATCCATTTTGACAGAAAATTCAAGTGCAGAGTGTTCATCTCCTGAGAATACCAAACCTTTATGATACATTTTCCTCTTCAATGCATCAATTTTACTTTGCGAGCATACTTCTACAATTACTTTTTGATTTTTAAAATAATTTTCCGTTTGCCTTATATCATTTTCAATATCTGTCAAACTTCTTGTGCCGTCCACACAAATATAACAATGTCTCTCATGTAGTTGGTTTGGGTCTATTTTTAAGTTTGAATTGTTTTTTAGTTGACGGACAACATCTTTTCGTGGGATTGTGAATTGAATTGCATCTTTAATTCCCTGAATATTTCTTAGGGTTTCGCTGTGCCCTTGACTTACTCCTTTTCCCCAAAAAGTGATTGGGTTTCTGTCGAAAATTGCAAAGGAAAGGGCTCGTAAAAGACTAAAAAGCCCCGGGTCCCAACCACAAGAATATATGGCGACATTACCACTTTCCTTTGCCACGGTTTCCAAGTTTTGCCTATGTTGCTTAATTTTTGCGTGAGTGTCAAATGTATCTATTATATTAAAATATTTGCACATATAGGGACTTTGCCAGATAAGGTCTTCTTGCGAGCCTCCACACATAATCATAACATCAATTTTTGAAGCAAAGGCACTTGCCTTGTCAAAAAGGTAAGTTTTAGTTCCCAGTTCGCTTTTTATATTATTTCTTCGAGAAAAAATGCCCACTATCTTTTCGTTATTTTCATAAAGGACTTTTTCGACAGCCCTTCCAAGATTTCCATAGCCACAAATTCCATAATTCATATTTTTACCTCCTATAAAACATTATTTTATATGAAAAAATTAATAAAAAGTGAATCTTTACATTTTTTTGAGTTTGACAAAAATATGTTTATTGTGGTAATATAAGAAAAATTAAAGAATGCCTTTCACAGGAAATCAAAACAAAATGGAGGAGATTATGATTGAAATTATTTACTTTGTTCATGGGACAACTACTGATAATTCATTAAAATTGTCAACAGGGTGGCTTGACGGAGAATTAAGTGATAAGGGTATAATGCAGGGGGTTGAACTTGCGCAGAAAATAAAAAATCAACATTTTGATATAGTTTTTTGTTCAGATTTAATAAGAGCTGTGGAAAGTGCAAAACTAAATTTTTATAATAGGGATATTGAGATAATTAGAGATACAAGGTTAAGAGAATGTAATTATGGGGATCTTAATGGCAAGAGTTCATCATTGGTTGACTACTCTCAACATATATATGACAATTTCCCAGAAGGTGAAAGCCTAAAAGATGTCGAAAGTAGAATAAAGGATTTTGTAAAGTTTTTAAAAGAGAACTTTGAGGGGAAAAAGATTGCTATTGTTGCTCATAGAGCCCCACAACTTGCTTTAGAAGTTGTGTTAAATGGAAAGACATGGGAAAAGGCAATTGATGAAGATTGGAGAAAAACTAAAAGTTGGAAACCAGGTTGGACGTATATTATAAAATAGAAGGCACAAGAAAATTCTTGTGTTTTTTAATATCAAGTATTTATATAATTATGTAAGTATAACAATTGTCCTTTATAATAGGTGTAATGGCAGTTATTGTAATAAACAATATAAAAACAAAGAAATTACACATAATATAGAAAAGGAGATAATTATGGCATATTCATATAAAGGAGCATTGACGTTTGGGCTTGTCTATATTCCAATATTTTTAAGTAATGCAATAAAAAATAATGATATTGGGTTTAATATGATTGAGAGAAACACTATGTCGAGAGTCAAGTATAAAAAGACCTGTGTAGATTGCAAAAATAAAGAGGTGAAAAATGAAGATATTGTAAAGGGATATCAATATGAAAAGGGTAAATATGTAATCTTTACCAATAAGGATTTTGAGAAAATAAAGACACCAAAGGACAAGAATATTGTAATCGAGCAATTTGTTAATTTAAATGAAGTTGACCCAATATATTTTGACAAGTCATATTATGTAAATCCCATGGGAGCAGACAGGGCATTTAGTGTTTTATTACAAGCAATGCAAAAGAACAATAAAGCCGGGGTGGCAAAAACGGTGTTAGGGACAAAGGAAACTTTGCTACTAATACGCGCTTATGAAGGCAGGATGGTGGCAAACACTTTATTTTTCTATGAGGAAGTGTTAAAAATGCCAGAAGTCAAGGAGGCAAAAACATTAAAAAAGGAAGTTGACCTAGCGACAACTTTAATTTTACAGATGACAAAACCATTTAAGCCAGAAAAGTTTAAAGATGAATATACGGCGAGAGTTAGAAAGGCTATAAAAGAAAAGATTGCAGGCAATGAAATAATTTCATCAAACACATTAGAAGAGCCTACAAAAATTATAAACATAATGGAGGCATTACAAAAAAGTTTACAACCAGAACATGAGAAAAAACGAAAAAAGGTGGCTAAATAAATGAAAAAACTTGAAAAATATAATGAAAAAAGAGATTTTTCAAAAACAAATGAGCCTAAAGGGGAAATTTCATCGACAAGAAAGAGAAAATTGCGTTTTGTAGTTCAGCATCATAAAGCGACAACAAATCACTATGATTTTAGATTAGAACATGATGGTGTGCTTTTGAGTTGGGCAGTTCCAAAGGGGCTTTCACAAAATCCTAAGGATAAAAGACTTGCTGTAATGGTTGAAAATCACCCCATTGACTATATAGATTTTGAGGGAATTATACCAAAGGGTAACTATGGGGCAGGTAGCGTTGAGATATTTGACAAAGGCAATTATATTCCAAAATATGATTTGGAATATGGTTTAAAAAAGGGGCATTTGCAATTTGAATTAAAGGGCAAAAAACTAAAGGGAGAATATTCACTTGTAAAAATGGATGACAAAAATTGGCTTATTATAAAAAGTGAAGACAAGTTTGCAAATGAAAGTGTGGAAGAAGAAAATACTTCTTTGCCCTTTAAATCTTGCGATGTAATGCTTGCAACATTATCAAGGGATTTACCAACAGACAAAAATTGGGCTTACGAAATCAAATACGATGGATACCGGATTTTGGCATTTGTTGAAAATCAAAAAGTTAAATGTAAAACAAGAAATGGAAATGATTATACCCTTAAATTAAGCAAGATTGTCAACAGCCTTGAAAAAATAAATGAAAAATCATTTGTATTAGATGGAGAGATTGTGTCATTTGATGAGGAGGGCAGAAGTGATTTTGGATTACTTCAACGTGCCATAAAGGAGGGCAATGATATTTATTATGTTGTATTTGATATTCTGGCATTAAATGGCAAAGATTTGCGTAATGAAAATTTTTTAAAGAGGAAAGAGATTCTTGAAAGAGTTTTGGCAAAGGCTCCGGCAAATATAATATTCTCTCAACATATTGTAAATAAGGGAAAACAATGTTTTGCTTTTGCTAAGAAGCAGAGGTTGGAAGGTGTTGTTGCCAAGAAAACAAATTCAAAATATATTGGATGCAGGAGCGAGGATTGGCTTAAAATAAAATGTTATAAAAGACAGGAATTTGTAATAGGTGGTTTTGAGACAAATGAAAAAAATGTTTATTTAAGTGCAATATATGTTGGATATTATGAAGATAAAAGGCTTGTATTTGTGGGCAAGGTTGGAACAGGGTTTGATGATAAAGAAAAAATCGCTTTAAATAAAAAATTTAGCAAAATTGCTATAAAAAAGTGCCCATTTGATAAAAATTTTAATAAAAATAATCAAATTACATGGATTAGCCCTAAATTTGTGGCTGAGATTCAATACGCAGAATTAACAAAAGACAGGGTGCTACGCCAACCTAGTTTTATAGGCTTAAGAGAAGATAAGGATGCTAAAAGTGTAGTTTTGGAGGACAAATGGAAGTAATAACAGGAAATATTCATGTAAGCAACCCCAATAAAATTATTTATCCAGAAATGAATATAACAAAGAAGCAAGTTGTCCAGTATTACAATGACATTGCACCTATTATGATTGAATATTTAAAGGACAGACCAATAACGGTTATAAGGTGTCATCAAGGAATAGGAGGGGAATGCTTTTTTAAAAAACATCCCACAACAGATAAGAATTACATACACACAGTAAAGGTTGGGCAGGAGGAGTATTTTTATATTTCAACAGTTGAGGAACTGGTGTATCAAGCACAAATGGGAACAATCGAGTTCCACGTTTGGGGATGTAAGGCAAACAGGTTAAATAATCCAGATATTATGATTTTTGACTTAGACCCTGATGAAAAAATGAAGATAAAGAGACTTAGAGAGGGGGTAAAATATTTAAAGGAATTGCTTGACCAACTTAATTTAAAAAGTTATTTAAAGACTAGCGGTGGGAAAGGTTATCATGTGGTTGTTCCTTTTAAAACAAATAAAAATTGGGACAAATTTAATGAAATTTCCAGTCAAATTTCACAAATTTTGGAAGAAAAGTATCCACAATTATTTACTACGAACATGAGAAAAGACAAAAGAGATGGCAAAATTTTTATAGATTATTTAAGAAATAAAAAGGGGGCGACGTGTGTTGCACCATATTCGTTAAGGGCAAGGAAAGGGGCTACAATCTCAATGCCTTTGGAATGGGATGAACTTGGAAAAGTAAAACCAGACGAGGTTAATATAAAAAATTATAAAAAATTTTGTAAAAATGACGAAAAAAATAACATTTTTCTTTAAATTTTCATATAAAACAGCATGAATAATAGAATAAATCAAGAAATTTTGAAATTTTTAATTAGAAACAATCCAACAGCGGTTGCCGTAATAAAGGGCGATGAGAATAGCAAAATATTTGGGCGAGTGGAATTTTATAGCGTGCCAAGAGGAGTAATAGTTATAGCGGATATTGAGGGACTTCCCCAAACCCAATCCAATATTTTTGCTTTTCATATACATGAGGGAGAGGATTGCGAGAATAATTTTCAAAACACAGGTGGACATTATAACCCTTCAAATTCTCAGCACCCAAATCATGCAGGAGATATGCCACCACTGTTTGCAAATAGTGGCGATGCTTGGCAAATCTTCTTTACTCAACGTTTTGACATAAAAAAAATAATAGGAAAAGTTGTTGTTATTCACGAGGGAGTCGATGATTTTAAAACTCAACCATCAGGTGATTCTGGACAAAAGATAGCCTGCGGAATAATAAAAAAATATTAATAAATACATATTGACAAAAGATAAAAAGTGTTATATAATTATAACATAAAAAGGAGATGGAATATGAAAACATTTAAAATGCCAAAGGGAATGTCGGTTGTTGTGGTTTCTGAAAGAGAGGCTGCGGTATTTTTCTATCCAGAAAAAGGCGGCATGATGCAAAATGTTAAATATGACTTTGTTGATAATTCTGTTGATGAAGTTGCTCGAATGGTAGGCAAAGTTGCACGTTCAATGGGAAACAATTTTGAATTTTTCGATGTTACAAAAGAGCCTTTAATTATTGTTCCAATTGATCAATATGGTGTAGAAGGCGATTATTCTGTTGACGTAAGGTCAAATGATTCTGGAAGATTAGATGTAACTCTTTATAATGTAAATGTTCTTGAACACATAATGGAGGGCAGACCAAAAGAATATCCTTCTATGTCAAGCCCAAGAGTTAGAATGCCAAAAGAGAAAGAGCAGACAGAACTTCAAGAGCCAGAACTTGGAATGTAATTAAAAAGTGAACCTAATTTAACTCGCAGGGTTAAACATGGTTCATTTTTTTTCACGCTAAAATAATATCAAGTAAATGTCGAACAAAAAATCAAAATTTTTGTCCAACGTTTTGGGAATGCCTCCGTTTACTAAAATTTAAATAAAAGCCCTATTGATTAAATCATTAGGGCTAATTTTATAATAATCAAATTAAATTATTGTTTTTTTAACGATTTTTTAGAGAATTTTGCTTAATTTGAGGTTTTATAATTATTTTATTGTTTCATCTGCAATTTGATAAAGTATATTTGTATATTCTTCATTAAAGCCAATGGCAATAAAATGTTTTTCGTCGTTTTGCTTAATGATTGCACCTGCTTCCTTGCAAATTAAAAGACCAGGTTCTAAATCCCAACTCGTTGGAGCAAGCAAAATACAGCCAGCCAATGCACCTTTTGCAATATATGCAAGGGTTGTCGATATTGACCCCAATGCTCTAAAATGTTTTGAATAAGCACTCATCTTATTGCAAATTTCATATACATATTCGTTATGACTGCCACACACAGAAAAAATAGACATATTAAGAGGTGTTGGTTTTACTTTTATTTTTTCTTCGTTTAAATAAGCACCTTCACCTTTAACCGCAAAATAATATTCGTCAACAAGAGGTATATAAATTATACTTGCGACCCTTTCTCCATTTTTTATACAGCATATTTCAGTTGCCCAATTTGTCATGCCCCTTGCAAAGTTAAATGTTCCATCAATAGGGTCTATTGTGAAACAGTTTTTTGACAAAGAGTTTGAGGAGTTAAATTCTTCGCTTACGATGTCAAAGTCAGGAAATTCATTCTTAATATTAGAAATAATATATTTTTCGACTTCCAAATCAAGGTTTGTAACTAAATCATCGCTACCTTTTTCGTTGATTTTAATTTTGCCATCATTTATAATTGTTTCTGCGTCGTCAACCATTTGAAGTAAGAAATCAAATTCTTTTTGATAATTTTTAAATTTCATACCCACTCCTTTTAAGAGATTATATGACATTTTATTTTATTTGTAAAGTTAATTTACCATTAAATTTGCTCAAAATTTGATAAAGTTCCAATATTTATAGTTTTAACATCGTTTTCGCCGACTTCAAGTAAAGTTGTAACGTAACCCAGAGTATTTGCCGAGTATCCTGCATATAGACATTGAACAACTTGAATAAAATATCTATCTTGTGAGATGTTGTAGTATGGGAGAATATAATTTGCACCTGTTAAATAGAGGGAGCAATCTTCTTTTTGGCATTGAGAATTTGATGTATCGATATAGAGTTTTTTATTAGAGTAATTTATTTCAACAAGATTAACATCAACAAAAGAATATTCAATTTTTGGATTAAAATCGTTGCTGTTAAAAATACTTTTGCCTTGACCGCCTTCAAACGAGAAAATTTGATAGAAACTTTGGCCACCACTTCCGCCACTATCCACACTATATAAAACTTGTTGCAGGCCGTTGTCTGTAAAGTTTGCTATAAATATTGTGGGAGAATAACCCATATTCACCTGAGGAACTACGCTTATTTCTTCACCTTGATAACTTACTTTAATTTCAATATCCTCACGAAATAATTTCCCTTCGCTACAAATGCTCACGTTTGCATACCTATCACTTTCAATAAGGTTGCCAACTTTATAATCGCAGACAGGGGAGTTTAAAGCAAGACAAGTTAAAATAACTGGTAAAATTTTCATAATAATATATTGTGAAAATATTATTTTTATATTCATTAAATATAAATAATTCGTTTTGCAAATAATACAAATTATGATAAAATAATTAAAAAAGGAGTGAAAAATGATAACAATTAGGGATAAAAGAGATAGTATTGTTAAAATGAAGGAATTAAAACTCAATTATTTTCCACTAGACAGTTATGATGTTGACGACATAGAAGGCTTAAAAGATTTTGTAGAAACATATCCTGCAAAGGAATATATTTTGAGAAGTGCCAATAAAGCAAAAGGGGATTTTTACTTTGTGCATAATATAGAGGAAATAAAGGAAAAATTGCCAAATTTTGAGAATGATGTTACAATAGGTGTGTCTTACAATGAGTTTAAGGAAGACCTTGTTCTTGTTGGTGATATTATTGTTCATAAGGATTTTTCATCTCAAAGTGTTGACTTGACGGCAAGGGATGATATAGAGGCGACACATAGAAACATTTATGAAAAACCAAAATACAACATTCACACCGATATTGAAAATGATAAATTGTGGGAAATTCCTGGCATATCAAAGGTGATGAAATACATAGCTGACCATGAATTATATAATGTTATAGTTGAATTTTCGGTATATGATATAAAACTTGGAATTAATAAAGAAAATGTTGTAATAAGCGAACTTAGGACAACATATTAAGGTGAGCATAATGTTTACGCTTAGGGTGAGCATAAAATACTCACTTTTTTATTTAAAAAAGTTTGCTTATTTTTATAGAAGGTGATAAAATATAAATATGATTATAGACAATATTGATTTTGGCGAAGGATTAGTTTTGGCTCCCATGGCAGGTGTAACAGATGTAGGGTTTAGAGATGTCTGCTCATGTTATGGTGCAGATGCCACATACAGCGAGATGCTTTCTTGCCGGGCGATGATTCATAATCCTAAAAAAACTTCATTGATGACAATATATTCACCAAATGAGAAAATAAAGATAGGACAAATATTTGGTCATGAACCTGATATTATGGCAGAAGCAATAAAAAGCCCTTATCTCAAACAATATCAAATAATTGATATAAATATGGGGTGCCCAGCCCCTAAAATAGTTAAAAATGGTGAGGGCTCAGCGTTGATGGGAAATATTCCACTTGCCAGCAAAATAATTTCTGCTTGCGTTGAAAATTCCAATAGGCCTGTATCAGTTAAGTTTAGACTTGGAATAAAAAGTGATATGTCATTGGATTTTGGGAGAATGTGCGAAGACTCTGGGGCAAATTTTGTAACATTGCACGCTCGAACCAGCCAGCAAGGTTACAGTGGAAATGCCGATTATGAAGCAATAGCCCGCTTGAAGGCGGCCTTGAAAATTCCTGTTATAGGCAACGGGGATGTGGACAGTCGAGAATCTTACATGAAAATGAAGGAGACGGGCGTTGATGGAGTTATGATAGGAAGAGGAAGTTTGGGAAGGCCATTTGTGTTTTCTTTAATAAAGGGCATTGATTATGACAAAGATGTTATGAAAATGATAAAAAGACACATTGATATATTAAGGGAACATTACAATGAAGATTGGCTTATAAAATATATAAGGAAACATTTGCTTTGGTATATGACAGGCTTAAAGGGTGGCAATGAAGCAAGAGCACAGGTTGCGACAAGCCCTTCAATAGAAAATTCATTAAAAATAATTGAAAATTTAATAAAAAATCAATAAAAAACATAAAAAAAGGAGCAAAATTATGAAAAGAACGGTAAAAGACTTGGTTGGATTAAGAGGAAAGGTAGTCCTTTTAAGGGTGGATTTTAATGTTCCAATGGACGAAAATGGAAAGATTTTAGATTCAACACGTATTGTAAATGCCTTGCCAACAATTAAATATTTAAGCAGTAAAGGAGCAAGAATTGTCATTTTAAGCCATCTTGGACGACCAAAAGGATTTGAAATTCACAAATCATTGTGGCCAGTTGCCATGGTGCTAATGAAATTATTAAAGAAACGCAATGTAGCATTTTGTAATAAGGTGATAGGCGATGAGGTTAAAGAGAGAATATCGCTTTTGAAAGACGGCAATATTTTACTTCTTGAAAACACTCGCTTTTATAAAGGTGAAGAAGAATGCGATATGGAATTTGCAAGAGAGATTGCCTCGATGGGTGATATTTTTGTCAATGATGCTTTTGGAACAGCACATAGAAAAAATGCCACAACTTATGGTCTCGCAAGAATTTTGCCAAACGCTGTTGGCTTGTTGGTTGAAAAGGAAATTGAAAATCTATCTACAGTAATTCAAGAACCAGTTCGTCCTTTTGTGGCAGTTCTGGGTGGAGCAAAAGTTAACACAAAAATAAAAATTTTGGAGAGATTCCTTGAAAAAGCGGACACTATTATAATAGGTGGCGCGATGGCGTATACATTCTTAAAAGCACAGGGGATTAATACGGGGGCGTCTATAGTTGATGACCAATGCCTAGATATTGCAAGAAATATATTGCAAAGGGCAAGCGATGAAGGAAAAAAAATATTACTACCTGTTGACCACGTTTGTGTAAGTAAAAGCGATAGAAAACAGGCGGTAATTCAATCTAAGAAATTAAAGGGCGACTTAGTAGGTTATGACATAGGAGATGCCACAATAAACCTTTACAAGAAGGAAATAAAGTCAGCACAACAAATTTTCTGGAATGGACCAATGGGGTTATTTGAAAAACCAGAATTTTCAAATGGGACGTTAAGAATTGCAGAGGCAATTGCAGAGAACCGTTGCAAATCTATAGTTGGTGGCGGAGATACGGTGAGTGCTCTTAATCATTTAAAACTCAAGAAAAAAATTGGATTTATTTCAACTGGAGGGGGAGCGACAATGGAATTTTTGGAGGAAGGCTCTCTTCCATGTATTGATATAATTCAAGAAAAAATCATTTAAAAATCGAAAAAAATCGTGATTTTTGACCAAAAATCATTTAATTTTTAATAAAAAAGGAGAAATTATGAAAAAAATTGTTGCAAATTTTAAAATGAACAAAACCAATAATGAAGTAAAAGACTATATAATGAAATTACTTCCAAAGTATGAAAAAGACAAAGCGGAGATTGTCCTTTGCGTTCCTTTTACAGCAATTACTCTTTCAAAATTCCTCTTAGATGGCACAGGAATAAATATAGGTGCACAAAACATTTGCGATGAGGATGACGGGAAAAGCACTGGTGAAATTTGTGGCTCAATGATAAAAAATTGCGGTGCAGATTATGTAATTGTAGGACATAGTGAAAGAAGAGTTAAATTTAAGGAAAATGGTAGAATAATAAATAAAAAAATCAAACTGGCTTTAAAAAACAGATTGAAAGTAATTTTATGTATTGGAGAAACACTTGCAGAAAAAAATACTTTAAAGACAAATGAAGTAATTAAGACGCAACTTGAAGATGCTTTAAAGGGGTTATATGAAAACGAACTTGACAACATCGTCATCGCCTATGAGCCTATTTGGGCAATAGGAACAGGTAAGACACCTCTTGCCAAGGAAATTGAAAATACAGTAAAAGTTATAAGGAAGGTTGTTGCTGATGATTTTTCAGATAAAGCGGGCGAGAAGATAGAGGTTTTGTATGGTGGTAGCGTTGATGTAAAAAATATTGCAAGCTTTTCAAAAATCAAAAATATAAATGGTATGCTTGTTGGAGGGGCATCATTAGATGCTGACAATTTTTCTCAAATTATAAAAAATATTAGATAATTTTTTAAAAATGAGGTGCAAAAAGATAATAAATGTGCTATAATCTCACTAGAAATAGTGAGATTTCTATTTTTTTGAGAGGTGCAATGCGGAAGTGGCGGAATGGCAGACGCGCAAGTTTCAGATGCTTGTGAGAAATCGTGTGGGTTCGACTCCCATCTTCCGCACCA
>CANQKH010000002.1 GCA_947624415.1 uncultured Clostridia bacterium
TATATCTCAACCTGTAGAAGCAGTTAGTTCTACAATGTGTGCAGTTGGTATCTTCCTATTCCTTGGTGCAATGTTGGGCGGACTTCCATTCTTGATTGCCGGTGCAGCCGTGTTTGCAGTCGGTATGGCTGGGGTCGTTACCGCAGATCAATATAAGTTTGCACCTATTAAACGTGCACAAAGCAAAGTAAAACAATACAAGAAGCAAGAAGAAGAAGACAAGGAAGAAGAGAAAAAGCAAAACGCAAATGAAAATGAGGTGGATAAAGCAGACGAAGCCTCAAATGAAAGTGAAAGAAAATTAAATACAGAAATCAAAAAGGGCTCTGCAAAAGAAAGTGAAGTCCCTAAGGAAATTGAAGGCGAAAATGCTCTCAATGAAGTTGATGCCGATGAAGCCCAAATTCAACAATCTTTGACTAATGAAATGGGCGATAATAGTTTCGCAACCCTATATGAAAAACATGGTATTTTACCTGCAAATGAAGGCGAAAGAGTTGATGCCTTAACAAGTTTTGGCGGGCTTGAAGCAAGAAAACAAATGAGAACCCAACTTAGTGCAATTCAATCCGCTCCTCCTTCAGAAAGAGCGCAAAGAGTAAACGACTTTATTACTTCAAACTTCTACCCTATGACGCCAGAAGAACAAAAACAATTGACAGAAGGAAATGGAATTTTTTCTGAAACAGAAGAAGGAAAGGCTAAATTTACATCATTCTTTAATGCTTTGAGAGAGTCTGTTGCTTGTGGCGAAAGAAAACAAGAACTTCTTGACCAGCAAAACGCTTTCGTTTCATCTGCGAGAGATAGCACTCTTGAAAGATTTATGACATCTTCTGAAATAACCCCTGAACAAAGAGCAAATCGTTTCCAAAGATATGCAGAAACTATAGTTAGAAGATATGCAAATGACCCAAGATTAACACAAGATAGATTGACTAAATTGATTGATAAACTTCCTGAGGAAGAAAGAGTCGCTTGTGGCGAAATCCTTAGCAAAGCACGAGCAAATATTGAATTACGTGTTGCCGCAGTGCAAGATTTGGCAAGTACTAATGCCGCACACGCAGCACAACTTGCACAAGTTGAAGCCATTGCTCACGCACTTGATGCCGCTCAAAGACATGAACAATACGTTTCAAGACCAGAACTCGAAAATGACGCAAAAAATTATTTCCAACAATCTCTATATGCTGCTTATGAGGACAGAGCTGGCTCTAGAACACTTGCCCGACTTCAAGATGGAACTGTTAAATTAGAAAATCCTAACGCTCAGGAAGAGGCTTTTGAAACGGCAATGGCAAACTTCCTTACAGCGGAGCCAGATTTAAGACAAACTATCGGAAATTCATATAAACTTGTTAATTACGCAATACTCTCTGATTTTAGCAAAACACTGACCGATGCATATGTTCACCCTGACACCGTTGAAAGCGTTAGTGGATTCCCTGCTGTTAAAAAGAGATTACATGTAGAAGGTAATGCTATTGGCACTAGCAACGACCCTCTTGATCAAGTTGCTGGATTTTTAACTGCTAGATACGAGGGGTTGGCGACATGGCCTGAAATACGATTAACAAAAAGTCTAGAAAATTATCATAAGAATATAGCACAATATAAAGAAACTATTGCTACAAACCTATACCCTGTTATTGATGCCGCATTCGAAGTTAAAATTGAGCCTGGATGGCGTAATTTCCCAATTAACAGTTTGAATGTTCAACAAGAAATTGATGATCTTACAGCCAAATATGGAGATGCGTTTACAAAACTTAACCATTCTACGGCCGCTTATTCAAGTATGACAATACAGGAGAGAATCGCTAGACTTAATCTTACCGCTCGTTCATTGAATAGTTCTTGCCCTTCTAATGTAAGGGAAATTTTCTCTCAATTCTCCACGGCAATTGATTTCGTATTGTCTGGGAATTATGCTAATACTCAAATTCAAAGAGAAATTAGAGC
Source organism: uncultured Clostridia bacterium (assembly GCA_947624415.1). Classification (GTDB taxonomy): domain Bacteria; phylum Bacillota; class Clostridia; order Christensenellales; family UBA1242; genus Caccovivens. The sequence continues at coordinate 1,966 of CANQKH010000002.1, forward strand.
AACAGCAGATCCTGAAGCCGCAAGCCTTAGAGAAACTGAGCAAAAACTTCAAACTGACATCGAAACTTATAGAGGCACACTTGAACTTGTTACAGGACTGCCTGCCGCACTTCAAAATAAAGTTTTGGCATCTTACAATGCTTTACTTGAAGGAAATGAGTTTGGCCCTTCTAGGTTAACACCTAGACAAGCAATGGTTCAATCTATTAAACAGGAATTTGATGCAATGGAATTTGAAGGCAAAGAGCGTTTTGCCCCACTTATTGAAGGTTTGGCAGCCCCTACACCAGAAGAAGGCTCTTTAGACAAAATAGATTCCCTTCTTGGCTCACAACGTGTAATTATTGAAAACAGAGGGCAAATCCAAAGATCATTATATAGAGAAACCCTTGGAAGAGAATGTGCTGATTCAATCTATGGAGATACTTTCGATAATAAAACAGGCAACAGACGTCAACCAAAAGTTGCAAGACTTGCTTTAACTAATCGTGAGGCACAAGAACTCGATGATAAAGCAAGTGAACTTGCAAGCTTTAATAGACAGGCAACAATTATTGAAGATGCAATTAATCAAGCAAGGTCTGGTAATTTAAGTCTTCTTACATCTATTTTAAGTCAAAAACAGAACTTTAACGTTGAATTAACCAATGGACTTGCAAGTGTTGCAAACCCTACCCTTTGCAGAAAATACCTCGCTCAAATTGGACTTAACCCAACCGCATTAAATCATGTTTTAAATCTACCTGCAGGACGACGCTCAGTTGAACTAGAAAAAATGTGTAAAGATGCAAAAGTTCCAGAAAGACTTGATGCAATTCGAACTAATTTGAGACTGGAAGTAGACATACTTAGACAACTTAATACAAACATGACACGTAAAGATCGTAAGAGAGCAAGAAAATTAATAAAAGAAAATCAAAGACTATGCGATATCGAACAATTGAGATCGGGCATAGACCAGATTGGAAAAATAAAATATGTCGACGAACAAACATGGCAAGATTTTGCATTAAATAACGAAGCCCTCCTTAAGAGATTAGGCATCAAACCTCAAACCTTAACTGATAAGAAGAAGAGGACAAAAAATCTTTCTAAACTTAACAAACGTCTTAAGAAGATGGAAGATAAAGCAAACAAGAAATACAAGAAGATTGCAGAAAAACAAGATAAAGAGGCTAGAAAACCAAGTGCTAATATGGCATCAAGGTCTGCTAGCAACATAAGAGAAGCACTTAGAACGTTTGGAACTATGCTTGAGCCAATCAACACTGCCAACAGAGAAAGAGACGCTGAAAGAGCAGCCGCTGAACGTGAAGCAGCAGAACGTGCCGCCGGACATGACGCAGAACGCGAAGCTGGTGAAACTGCAGAACGTGAAACACCAGAACACGAAGCTGGCGAAACCGCAGAACGTGAGGCACCAGAACACGCAGCCGGACATGATGCAGAGCACGAAGCACCAGAGCACGAAACACCAAAACCTGAAACAGAAACACCAAAACCTGAAACAGAAAGTGCTGATGATGAAGAACGTGATATGTGATAAACAAAGAAAGTTTAACTTGAAAAAGTTAAACTTTTTTTATATTGTGATTACCAACATTTTCTTTAAATCATTTCGTTTGAGCCACCTTGAATTATATAAATATAATAAGGTTTAAATACATATTAATTTTAATATATATTAAACACTAATATTTCTATTAATCCCCTCACCTTTTATTAATTTGTTTCTCGAAAATTATATAATTACACATTTTTAAAATTTGTTAATTGGATATTTTTAAAATTAGTGATTTTTTGTTATTCTTATTCATTTATTTACCGCTTTTAAAGGGCAAATAAAATATTTTCATTGAAAAATTTTTAATTTAAGTAATTATTATTAAAATATATAAAAATTACAATAAAATATTTATTTTTTGCTTGTTATTTATTTAAAAATAATGTAAAATTAATTGTAATGGCTTTCAGCCTTATTAAAAGGATTATTATTATGAAAATTGGCGTTGTAGGTTTACCTAATGTTGGTAAAAGCACTCTTTTTAATGCTATAACTAATGCTGGCGCAGAAAGTGCCAACTATCCTTTTTGCACCATCGAACCAAATGTTGGAATTGTCGATGTTCCAGATGCAAGACTTGATGTGCTTGGAAAACTTTATTCAACACAAAAAATAACACCTGCTTCTATAGAATTTGTAGATATTGCAGGCCTAGTTGCCGGTGCAAGCAAAGGAGAAGGACTGGGCAATAAGTTTCTTAGTCATATTCGTGAAGTCGATGCTATTGTTCATGTTGTTCGTTGTTTTGAAAATGAAAAAATTATTCACGTAAATGGCTCTATCAATCCTTTAAGAGATATTGAAATTATTGACTTGGAACTTGCACTTGCCGACCTCGAGCAAGTAACTAAAAAATATGAAAAGGATACCAAACTTGTTAAAACTGGCGATAAGAGTTTGATTACAGGAGTGAAGTTGTTGGAAAAAATAAAACAGGCTCTTGAAAACAACCTCCCTGCCCGTTCTGTTGAAATCCACGACGAAGAAGAAGAGAAGATAATGAAAAACCTTCAACTCCTTTCCGCAAAGCCTATAATTTATGTCGCAAACATTGGCGAAAACGATATTGGCAAAGAAGAAAATCAATTCGTAAAAGATGTTCGTAAAAAAGCAGAACAGGAAGGGGCTAAAGTTATTTGCCTTTGTGCAAAAATAGAAGAAGAATTAACTTCTTTAAATGAAGAAGATCGTGCTTTATTCAAAGAAGAACTTGGAATTCAAGAAAGTGGTCTCGACAAACTTGTAAAAGCAAGTTATGACCTATTGGGGCTTATGAGTTTCTTAACCGCCGGCGAAAAGGAAGTCCGCGCCTGGACTATAAAAAAAGGAACAAAAGCACCTCAAGCGGCTGGAAAAATCCACACCGACTTTGAAAAAGGCTTTATAAAAGCAGAAGTTGTGTCTTATAATGACCTTATCGAGGCCGGGAATTACCTTAAAGCAAAAGAAAAAGGCAAAGTAAGAATGGAAGGTAAAGATTATGTTGTTCAAGATGGCGATGTAATTCTTTTTAGGTTTAATGTGTAGGGAAACATGAGTAATTTAGAAGAAATTTTAAAAACAAACCTTTTGCCACTTGCCTTTATTGGTGATAGTGTCCACACCCTATTCGTAAGAGAAATGGTGCTACAAAATCCAAATCTAAAATTGGAAAATTATCATCTTATTGCATCAAAATATTGCAAGGCCAGCGCCCAAGCAAAAGTCTTGTCTATGCTTTCATTAAATGAGGAAGAAAAGGAAATTGTCCGACGAGGCAGAAATGCAAAACCAAAGCATCATGCTAAAAATGCCAGTTCTGCCGAATATTCTCATGCAACCGCATTTGAGGTGTTGATTGGCTATCTTTATCTCAAAAATGATAAAAAAAGGCTTGAAGAAATTTTAAAACAATCAATGGAAATAGTTGATAATTAGAGGGATTTTATGTATTTAGAAGGTAAAAATGCCATACGGCAGGCTCTTGAAGCAAAAAAAACTATAGTTAAAATCTATATAGATAAAAATTTCGCCGGTAGAAAGGATGAAATATTTTTTATGGCATCCCAAAATAAAGTTAAAATTGAATTTGTCCCTCGCACAATTTTAGATAAAAAATCAAAAACAGGTCATCATCAAGGTTATCTCGCCGAAACTGTTGATTTTAATTACTCATCCCTTGATGATATTCTGCAAAAGGCAAAAGATAAAAATCAAATGCCATTTATCGTTATTCTTGACTGTATAGAAGACCCTCACAATTTTGGTGCAATTATCCGCTCTTGCGAGTGTGCCGGTGTTCACGGGATTATAATTCCAAAAGACCGTGCCTGCCCAGTCAATGAAACAGTTGTTCGAACAAGCACAGGGGCTGTTAGTGAAATGCTTATAGCAAAAGTAGTTAATATTCGTTATGCTATTGACGAATTGAAAAAAAATGACATTTTTGTTTTTGCCGCAGAAACTGGTGGCGAAAATATTTATAGCAAAAATCTTAATATCCCACTTGCCGTTGTTATTGGCTCAGAGGGCAACGGAATCCGCCCTTCTATAATCTCTTCCTGTGATGGCGTTTTGACATTACCTCTTATGGGAAAAGTTAATTCTTTAAATGCAAGTGTCGCTTGTGGAATAACTATATTTGAAATTTTAAGACAGAGGTTGAAATAATGAGTTTAACTGATGATGAAGAATTAGTTTTAGATGCACAAAATGGCAGTGAAGATGCTCTTGAAACACTTATGAAAAGATATAAAGGGCTTGTGAACAAGATATCCCGTTGCTATTTTCTTGTTGGCGGAGACATAGAAGATATTATACAAGAAGGAACAATTGGACTTTATAAAGCAATTAAACATTTTTCTCAACAAAAAAATGCTTCTTTTAAAACATTTGCCGCCACCTGCATAAAGCATCAAATTCAAAGTGCAGTAAAAATTGCTAGCAATGAAAAAAATAAAGTTCTTTCCACCGCTATATCTATTGCTGAACAAGTTCATGAGGATGATGAAGAAGATAATGAAATTGTTTTGCCATCAGAAATCCCTTCACCTGATGATATGCTTCTTGAAAGAGAAGGCATGGAAGAACTTAAACAAGTCATTATTGACACACTTTCTCCCCTTGAATATAAAATTTTAACATTATATTTAAAGGGATACAAATATAATGAAATCGCTGAAATGGCAAAAATATCAAAAAAAAGTATTGATAATGGACTTACTAGAATAAAAAATAAGTTATCTTTTTTAAAAAAATAAAAAAAAGGAGTTTTATATGGAAAAATTTACTAGACCTAGACCTGAATTTCCTAAACGTGCCGTAGTTACTGCCGGAATGCCTTACGGGAACAAAGAATTACATTTTGCACACGTTGGGCTTGTGTTAAGGGCTGACACGTTTGCTCAATTTTTAAGAGACCGTATCGGCAAAGATAATGTTGTATTCGTCTCGGGGACAGATTGTTATGGCTCGCCTGCCCTTGAATATTTTAGGGCTTTATCTTCCAAAGGAGAAATTCACGATAAATCGGTCAAAGATTTTGTTATGAGAAATCACCAAAGCCATGCAGATACCTTTAAATCCTTTGGCGTCAATTTTAATCTTTTCGGAGGCTCAGCACTCGGTCGTGCAAGCGAATTGCATAATCAACTTAGTGCGGAATTTATAAATAAATTAGATCAAAATGGTATGGTTTCAACTCATCAATCTTGGCAATTTTTTGACGAAGAAAACAATTGCCTTTTAAATGGACGCCAAGTTTTAGGCAAATGTCCTATTGAAGGTTGCACAAGTGAAAAGGGTTATGCTGACGAATGCGACTTGGGGCATCAATACCTTCCACAAGATTTAATTGACCCCGTCAGCACCCTTAGTGGCAAAAAACCAAAACTTGTAAAAATAGAAAATCTCTATTTCGACCTCGAAAAATGTGGCGATATTTTAAACCAATGGATTAACTCTATAGAAAAAAATTCTGACACTCCTTCTTTTATGGTTAAGGAATTAAGAGAATTTTTCAAAAAACCAGAAATTTACATTAAAAAAGAATATTTTGATTCTTTTGACAAAATAAAAGATACACTTCCACATTTTGTCGAACTTGAAAGAAAACCTACCACACCAAGCATGACTATAGTTTTTGAAACCTTATCAGAAAGAGAACATGCCTGTGAAATTTTGGCAGAAAATGGCATTAGATACAGAACTGGAAAAACCCTTACACCTTTTAGGCTGTCAGGTGATATTTCTTGGGGTGTCCCTTGTCCAACATTGCATGGTGTCGAAAATCAAACATTTTATGTTTGGCCAGAAAGTCTTTGGGCACCTATCTCATTTACAAAAACTTATCTTGAATCTATTGGAAAAGACGAAAACGAGTGGAAAAAATATTGGTGCTCGCAAGATTCAAGAGTATTTCAATTTATGGGCGAAGATAACTTGTATTTCTATGGCCCTGCTCAGCAGGCTATGTGGCTTTACACACAAGGCAAAAATCCAACTTACCCTGCAAAAGATGGCTGTCTGCAAACAACCACCCTTGTTCCTATAAAATTCTTGCTGTATATGAACACAATTGCCTCTTCATCAGGACAAATTAAGCCACCACTAGCAAAAAAACTTCTCGATTATTACACTCCCGACCAATTTAGAATGCACTTCCTTGCAATGAACTTGGGAAATAATTCCGCTTCTTTTAATCCAAAACCTTTTAATCCAAATGCAAAGGAAGATGAAATTGACCCAGTTGTAGTGGAGGGAAATTTACTCACAAATGTTTATAATAGAATTTTGAGAACTGTTTTCTATTCAACTCAAAATGAATTTAATGGCATTATTCCTATATCAAATATTGACAATGAAGTTTTGGAAGATTGCAAAAAATCAATTCTAAACTACGAAAGATTTATGTATGAAAGAAAATTTCATCAGGCTTTTAACACTGTCGATGTTTTTGTGCGAAATATAAATAAATTTTGGGTGAAAAATTTCTCTAATGGTATGTCAAAAGAAGACCTAGAGCATTTAACGGCAAACACATTCCAATATATCTTTGTTGCAAACATTCTTCTCCACCCTATGACAAAAGGCAGTGAAAAAGTGGCATCATATATTGGTTTTGACACTCAAAAATGTTTTGACTGGGAATATATTTTTGGCACTTTCTATGATGTCATGGATAAGAGCAGAAATATGAAATTAATTTTTATTAAAGAAAAGGAAGATTTTTTCAAAAGACATCAATCACAACTCGATGAAATGGCAAGAAAAAATGCACAAAATTAAAATTTAGTCTTGACAGTTAACATTTTCTATTGTATTATATTTATAAAAATTAAGGAGGACTGTGAACATGAGAATGAAAATTTTTAAAAACTTAAAACGTAATTGCGCAGTCTTTTTTATGTAGCTTCATAAATTTTTCTAACAGACTTCGCAACTTGCGAAGTTTTTTACAGCTTAAAAATAATAAAAAGGAGAATTTTATGAAAGAAAATAAAAAAACTAAAATTAAAGAAAATAAACCAAAAATTTCTGATTATTTAAAAAGACATAAACTGGCAATTTTCTTATACATTTTTATTTACGTTATTGCTAGTGCTTTACAAATTTTTTCAACACTTATTACAGCAAATATGGTCGTATTTGTAACCGACAAATTATATTCAAAAGCAATTATTGCTATTCTAATTTTGCTTGCTATAATCACCCTAACAAGACTTTGCTATTATATTGTAAGTTATATTTATCAAAAAGTGTCAAATCAAATTATGGCTGAAATTAACTTTGATTTATCAAAGCAAGCATTCAAATTAAATTCTAAAACTTATAGTGATCATGACACCGGCACTTTCGTTCAAAGACTGATTAGCGATCCTGAAAGACTGGTTGGTTCATTAGCCGATATTATTGATATTTTATCAGACTTTATAACCGCCTTAATCGTTATAATTTATATTACAACATTAAACATTTGGATTGGAGTTGTAATTGTTGGAATATTTGTCGCAGGCATGATTATTGAAAAATTTAGAGTCAAAGTGCGTATCAAAAATAGAAAAAATATTAGAAAATGTGCCGATAGAGTTAACTCGATAACCACAGAAATAGTAAAAAGTGAAAAAGATATTAAATCTCTCGGACTTGAAGGAAAACTTAGCGAAGTTACTAAAGATTATTATCTCGCTTACAAAAAAGCCAATTATAAAGGTGAGATGGCGGATATGAGTTTCTGGTCGCTGAGAAATTTGATGATTGAAGCCGCTGGACTTGGAATTTTAATACTTGGCATCTCCCTGCTTGAAAAAAGCCTTATCACACTCGCTGTATTTATGATTATATATTCTTATCGCGATAGTCTTTATAGGCTTGTTTGGGGAATAGGCCATATTCTAACCAGAATTAGTGAAATAAAGGTTTGCAGTGAACGTATGTTCTCGCTGTTTGATGAAAATGAATTTGTTACAGAAAAGTTTGGCAATGTTCATCTTGACCATATCGATGGAAATATTGAATTTAAAAATGTATGCTATTCCTATATCGAATATGAATATGATTCGCAAAATAATGCTGATAAAAAGAAAAGAAAGAAAAATGCACCTAAAGAGAAAAAAGTAAAATCTGTTACAAAAGTTTTTGATAACCTATCATTCTCTATAAAACCTAACACCACCGTTGCTTTTGTTGGTAGAAGTGGTTGCGGCAAAAGCACTTTGCTCAATCTTATGTCTAAAATGAATGAGGTTGATGGAGGCGAAGTCCTTATTGATGGGGAAAATATAAATAACCTGGACAAGGATACTTTGAGAAACTCAATATCTCTTGTAAATCAATTCCCTTACATATTTGATATGACAATAAAAGAAAATCTTTTACTCGCAAAAAAAGACGCAACTGATGAAGAAATAAACAACGCAATAAAAGCAGCATCGTTAACCGATTTTATAGCAAGTTTACATGACGGTTTGGACACAAACGTTGGTGAAAGCGGCATTAAACTTTCAGGCGGGCAAAAACAAAGACTTGCTATTGCAAGAGCCCTTCTTAGAAATTCAGCAATTATAATTTTTGACGAAAGCACAAGTTCGCTTGATAATTTTGCACAAGAAGATATTAAACAAAGCATTGATGCTTTGAAAGGTAAAAGCACAATAATAATTGTCGCTCATAGACTTTCGACTATAAGAGATGTTGACAAAATATTCTTCCTTGAAGAAGGCAAAATTGAAGGTATTGGCACATTTAATGAATTATTTGAAAATAATGCTAAATTCAAAAATATGTTCTATGCAGAAAATTTAAAATAATAATTACCCTACTCGTTCTTTTAATTTATAAAAGAATGTAAAGGTGTAAAATTAAATTGCACAACTTTTAATAATCAGGCAACTTAAAAACGGCACAATTTGATTTATAAAATGAAGATTATATAATCTTCATTTTTTTTAACTTTATAATCTTATTTTTTATTTTTTTCTCTAATTTTTATTTCTAAATTTTGTCCACCTGTGGTATACTAATTTAAAGGAGTTTATATGGGAAAAATTTGGAATAATAAAAATTTACAAACAATTTTTGAGTTTTGCGATGGTTATAAAAATTTTATTTCCTCATGCAAAACCGAAAGAGAATGCGTAAATAAAATTAGAGAAGTGGCAATTAATAATGGATACAAAAATCTTAATGATTGCATTAAACAAGGAATAAAGTTACAGTGTGGAGACCGCGTATATGCAAGCAATCTTGATAAATGTATTTTTCTTTTTAAAATTGGAACAAGACCTATAAGTGATGGAATGAGAATTTTGGGTGCACATATAGATTCGCCTAGGCTTGACCTTAAACCCACACCTTTATATGAAAATTCACCATCAAACTTGACGCTGCTTGACACTCACTATTATGGAGGGATAAAACATTATCAATGGACGGCATTGCCACTTGCTTTACATGGGGTTGTCTGCAAAAAAGATGGCTCAAAGGTTGAGATAAACATTGGCGATAATATACAAGATACAGTATTTTGTATAACAGATTTGCTACCACATCTTGACAGAGACCACTCAAAGTCTGCCGAATCGAAAATTAATGGGGAAAATCTTAATGTGCTTGTTGGAGGCCTGCCTCTTGAAGGAGAAAAAAAAGAACCTGTAAAAAATAATATACTAAAAATATTAAAACAACATAATATTGAAGAAGATGATTTTGTTTCAGCAGAAATAGAGGTTGTCCCTGCTGGTCAAGCACGTGATATGGGACTGGATCGAAGTTTTGTTTTAGGATATGGGCAAGATGATAGAATTTGTGCATATACTTCACTTATGGCAATGCTTGAAAGTAATTCCCCTTCTTTCACTCAGGCTTGTATGTTTGTAGACAAAGAGGAAGTAGGTTCACAAGGTGCTAGTGGTATGCAAAGTCTCTTCTTTGAAGACATGATTGCAGAAATCGCTAATCTTCTTGGAGAAACTTCTCACCTCGCCATTAGACGTGCTCTACGCTCTTCGTTTATGCTTTCAAGTGATGTTACTGCCGGTTACGACCCTAATTATGAATCCGCCTACGACAAAAATAATGATGCCTTTCTTGGACGAGGTATTGCTTTCAATAAATATACCGGCGGAAGAGGTAAAAGCGGTGCGAATGATGCCAGCCCCGAATATATAGCCAAATTAAGGGCTTTATTGGACGAAAAAGACATTTCTTATCAACTAACTGAAATGGGTAAAATTGACCAAGGCGGAGGCGGAACAATCGCTTATATAACTGCAAACTATGGAATGAACGTAATTGATTGCGGTTGTCCCCTTCTAAATATGCACGCACCTTGGGAAATTTCATCAAAAGTTGATATTTATGAGGCTTATAGATGTTATAAAGCATTTTTGGAAATGGAATAAAAAAACAATATAAATACACAAAATAAATAATTTCCAAAAAAGAACTGCACCCAAAAAGTTAGACAACTTAGGGTGAATTTTTTGTATATAAAAAATAAATATAATTATTTCTTTTAAAATATTTTTTGTATTGATTTTCGATCTAATTTATGCTAAAATAAATTTATAAAGGATAATTACATAACAAAATGACAAAATTAAAAGATTTATTAATCCCTACAACTGTAAAAAATTATGCTTACGATGATACACCAATTGTAACAAAAGATTTGGTATTTATCGATTCTTTTAACAGATTAAAATCTGTCCCTACACATAAACGCCTAGTCCAGCCAACTGATTTTGCATCTGAACATATACTTAACAGCAGCACGGAATCCAAACTCTACACAAGTCAAATTTTAAGTGATTACAATTATATAGATACAGACGGAGAATTTTATGAAATAGACATGATTTACGATGTCCATGGAGTTTGCCCTTGCATTCATGTGAAATTCAATAACACTCTTATAGAAAATATTAAAACCCTTTTGGGACAAAAATCAAATATCAACGGAAAAATTTTATATCACACCCTCAAATTTGGTGTTTATCCTCAGGAAAGAAGAGAACTTGAATATGAATATTCAATTTTCCCCCATTTGTATTTTACAAAAACAGGGAAAAAATTTGTCGATACAACCAATAATGATTTTTCAGTTTTAAATGAATATCTTCATGATGGAAAAAAGTATATACGATATATTTCATATGATAAGTCCGTTGATTGGTTTGAAGTTCAACCTATCATTTGGAGAATTAGGAACTGGAAAGATCTTCCCAAAACAATTAATCCGCAAGGCTCTGGCACAGCAAAATACTTGGATTTGAAAAGTGAAAAAGCTTTGCTTGGGCTTTACCTCCATGACGACTTTTTAGATAATTGGAATTTATATAAAGACTTGGTCGGAAATAAAAACGCAAAAAAACTAGAAGAAAATTGTTGCCTTTGGCAAAACTCAATTGTGCGTGGATTTTTAAACGGAATAGACGTAAATTACATAAAAAATGCAAATGGCAACCCTGCTTATAGTGCCCCAAGCATTCAAAACTTTGAAAAAAATAACTTTATAAAAAATGCTTTAGATATTGAAATTTCCGATTTTATTAAAATTGAAAACCCATTCTATGGTAAAGATTTTACTGATTTAGATTAATTTTTACACTAAAATTTTAAAATTACACATAAAAAAACTACTTTTATAAGTAGTTTTTTTATGCACGTTTGAAAACATAGCAACCATTAATCCTGCCAGTATAAGTATAATCGCCACTCTTCCAATCTAAAATCAAATATTCCTCTCCGTCAAATACCTTTATCTCATAATCCATAGCAACGCAGGAATCTTGATCAAGAAGTTTCCCTTTTGTGTATTTCAATGAATTTATTTTGTCTGTGGCTTGCATTAAACATTGATTATCAGGCGTAAAAATTATAGATGTTACATATTGGTTACCTTTACAATACTTTTGACCATCATAGGAGTTTTTCTTTTTGTAAGGAATATAGTCATAGGTGCTCCAAAAGCCCACAACTTTCTCATCTTTCTCAATAGGCAATTTTAAATCGTCAACTCTTTTTAAGTCTTCAATCTTGTGCTTTTTGTTGTCGACTCGCTTGTAGACAAGGCAAATCTCCTTTTTATGCTCTAATCCATAGCACGTCAAAAACATTAAGTCTCCTTCAATTTCATAGGTATAAAAAATTCCATTATATGAATAAAGTTCTCCCTTTGTCCATCTGTCAAACACCCAATAGCCTTCGCCTTCTGGCAAAAAACATATATCACTTAAATCTATATCCTCTTTTATTTTCTCTCCTTTATTGTAATCTTCTTTTGAATTACATGAACATTCATATTTCCATTTGCCGATAACATTTTCATCGTTTATAAATGGTTTCATCTCAATATCCCCCTTTATCTTTGAGTAGGAAGAAATAAGTGAAATTTTTTCCTTAAACTTTTTTATATCTTTCTTCAAACTTTTGACTTTATCAGATAATGAATTTTCGTCAAAATTCTTTATCTCATCCAAAGAAAATCCTGCATCCTTTAAAAATTGAATTTTATATATTTCTTTTACGTTTTGTTCGTCATAATGCCTATAACCGGTAAATTGGTCGACCTCAATAGGCTTTATAAGACCCTTTTCTTCATAAAAACGAAGAGTTTTTATACTTATGTTACAAAGCGAAGAAACTTCTCCAATTCTAAGAAAATCTTTCATTTTTCCTCCTTACATCAATATATTAACACTACACTCAACTGGAGAGTCAATACCTTTTTTTAATATTTTTTAAAAATTTTAAAAATATTTTCTATTGCCAATTCTGTCAAATTTTAGAGGTGTAATTTTTATGACACAGAAAATCCAGGGGTTGTGTTTGAACACTTTACAGTGCAAAAAAACATTTTTCAATTAAACTTTTTCATAATTGCTATATTTGGCAAAATGAGTTGTTTAGGTTTAATCACACTTATATCCTCCAATAATGACTTTATAGTAGTATAACATAAAATTTTGTTATTCTAAAATTTTTTTAATGATTATATCATCATTTAATATTATCTTTTTATAATTGAATACTTATAATGTAAAACCAACCGCGTATCTTTTTGGATACTCTCGATTTACTTGACATAATTAATAACAATGAAGTATCATAGAAAGGTAAAAGTCCAATTTAAATACAAAGAACTTAGTTTAAAGGAGAATTATATGACAAGACAAGATTTGGCAAATGCGATTTATCCAGATGTGAAAATCACATTAGAGCAAATTTTTGAAAAATACCCACCACGTGCCTTGCCTAATGGAGCCGAAGTTACGCGTTTTGCACCAAGCCCAACGGGAAACTTTCATATAGGCGGACTTTTTAGTGCGCTTATTGATTTTTCGCTTGCAAAAAGCAGCAATGGAATATTCATACTTCGCAATGAAGACACCGACAAAAAACGCGAGGTGCCGGGAGCACTGGAAGCCATTTTTGATATGCTTGTCAGGTTTAACATGAAGCCCGATGAATATCAAAAAACAGGAGAAAACCCCGTTGGAAAATACGGGCCTTACATTCAAAGCCAAAGATTAGACATTTATCACGCCTTTGCCAAAAAACTTGTCGCGGAAGGCAAGGCTTTTCCGTGCTTTTGCAAAAAGACAGAGGGAAAAGAAGAGATTTTGAAGGCAAGAGAGGAGCGTTTTAGTGAAGATGATAGCAATGTTGAATATGATCCTTGCCGCAATATGTCAATTGAAGAAGCAGTGAGGCGTGTTAAAGAAGGCGAGAAGTTTGCCATAAGGTTGAAAACACCAAATGACGGCAGCACAAAGACTGTTTTTGAAGATTTAGTCAAGGGCAGAGTTGAATTGCCAGCAAATGCCAAAGATGTTATTTTAGTCAAAAATGACGGCATCCCACCCTATGCTTTTGCTCATGCTATAGATGATACGCTTATGGGCACAACGACGGTTGTGCGTGGCGAAGAGTGGTTCACATCAACTCCGGCACACCTTGACATTTTTGATGCACTTGGCTTTAAGCATATGAGATATTATCACACACCAAACATTTGCAAGATTGATGAAGAAAATGGTGGAAAACGCAAACTCTCAAAGCGTAAAGACAAAGAAAGTGGGATTTCCTTTTTCTTCGAACAGGGCTATCCAACAGACGCACTTATTGAATATCTTCTTAACCTTATCAGTTCATCATTCGAGCCATGGCGTGCAAAAAATCCAGAAACACCTTATCAAGATTTTAAATTCGGGCTTGACAGCATAACAGCTGTTTCACCGCTTTTTGACATGGCAAAACTCAATGACATTTCAAAAAATGTTATTGCCAAAATGTCAGCACAACAACTTTTTGAAAGTTGGCTTACTTGGGCAAAAGAATTTGATGAGCCACTTGCAAAAAAAACTTGAAAAAGACCAAGAAAAATATGTCAAAGCTTGCAACATTGACCGCGACAAGCCAAAACCACGAAAAGATATATTCAATTTCGCAATGATGGAAAAATATTTTGATTATATTTTTGAAAAGCCACAAAAAAGTGAATTAGACGAATGCGACAATGAAAAGTTTAACGAATTTGTCAAAGAATATGCCAAAGATTTCAAACTTACGACAAAAGATGAGTGGTTTTATGGTGTCAAAAAGGTGGCAGAAAAACTTGGCTATTGCACTGATAACAAACTTTATAAGCAAAACCCAGATTCCTACAAAGGCAACACCGCCAAGGTGTGCGAACTTTTGCGTCTTGCAATCACTGGTTACAAAAACTCGCCAGACCTTTATGAAATCATGCTTGCCCTTGGCGAAGAAGAAGTGAAAAACAGATTGAAACAGGCATAAGCCTGTTTTTTTTGTAATAGAAAAACAACCTAATCCCGACAACGCGGTTATATCTCGATATAACCCGAAATAAAAAAAACAACCTAAAACTTTGGTTCGTTTTAGATTGCACTTGGTTGCGGGAGTTGGATTTGAACCAACGACCTTCGGGTTATGAGCCCGACGAGCTTCCTAGCTGCTCTATCCCGCGTTGGACACATTTATAGTATATGCCCTTTTTACCTTTTTGTCAATACCTTTTTAAAAAATTTTTGTCTTTTTTAGTAAAAGAATATCGTCATACCTATTAAAAGCAATGACAAAACATATAATCCGCTGGATATATATCCCATTACTTTTCCCCTATCAAAACTCATCATTATCCTTTGTGTAAGCATCATTACCCCTGCCACTAGCATAAATATCGCACTTATTATATGTTTACTGCTTAGCACCGCCATTAAACCAAAACCTAATATAAGCCCTATTGAACTATACACCAAAATTTCCACTATGACAGGATAAAATGCCTTATATTTTTTAATAGCACAAACAACAAGCCCAACTCCCAATCCTAACAGAACTCCGCCAGCCAGTCCAAAAGGATTAAATTGGGCAAGTGATAATGTCCCCAATGATAAAAGCAAATTGCCCACAGAATACAATACAGAAAAAACCAAATCCCTTGATTTAGCAATCATATTATTTGATGCAAGAAGCGTTTCTGTCATAATAAGCAATGAAAGCCCTAAGCAAACAAAAATAGGCAATGCATTATTTAAACTCTTTATATTTGCCGTTACCAATGGTAGAGCAATTAAAGATACCATTGTAAGTCCCCTTACAAGTATACCTTGCCAACCTGTCTTTTTATAAAATGCAGTGTAAACACCACTCATACCAGCACACAATATGCTTAAAAGAATAAAAACTATTAGTTCCATAACAATATTTTAACCTAAAATACAAATAAAACAAAATAAAATTAAATAATTTTTAAATTTTTATTCAAAATATTTTTATGGAAAAATTAAAAGACCTACTTTTGTTTCTTTCTGCCTTTGTGCCAATGTTTGTTTTAATACTTTTAAGGCTGGTTATTGACATGATTAATCAAAACCTTTCATTTAATGTCTTAAACACCTTGAACATGGTTACTCTTATACTTTTAATTGTCTGTGGCTGCTGGGGTCTTTACTACAATATTCATTCAAGCGAAGGTGCGAAGGAAGCAATCATTCTATCCAAAGAAAACATTACAGACCAACATTTCTTGGGATATTTTTCTCTTTTTGTTTTGTTCGCCCTACAACTCGAATTAACTCTTGTCAGCGGTTACATTCTTTTTGTATGCATTATGATTTTTATAGGCATTGTTTATATAAAAAATTCTCTTTTTTATATCAATCCTTTGCTTAATTTAATGGGATATAACTTTTACACTATAACCTATAAACTTGTAGGCAATAGTCAACTTAGAGAAGCAAAAATGTTTTATAAGGGTCAACTTGAAGAAAATAAAATATACATGATAAAAATTAAAAACCAAAACTTTACCTTTATTGACAACAAAAAATAGATAATTTCAATAAAAACCCTTAAAAAATCGAAAAAAACCTACTTAAAACTTTAAAAAGTAGGTTTTTTCTTATTTTTATCATTAAAAAGTTTTATTTTTCTATTTCATCTATTCTATGACGATTACGTTTTAATGTAGATGCATTGTTGTGAAAATTTTCATAACTTACATCATATTTTTTACATTTTTCCTTTATAATCTGTTGAGTTCTTTCCTCCCCGAGATAATCTTTTACTATTGGATATGCCATATCCCTCAAGCTTAAACTTGGCTCATTTTCCAAAAATAATGCTATGTTCCCAAAATTAACATAATGTGAGGCAATTAAATAAAGTTCTGCCATGCCATCCTTTGTAACTTTACCATTCTCGTTTTCAAGCATTTTTAAAACCTTTTTCGCCCTGTCATAACCAAAAGAGTTTTCGTCCATACTTTTCAATTTTGGCAACAAATTTTTATATATGGAATTTACAAATTTTTGCATATTAGGTTCAAGCCTATTATTTCTAGTTGAAAGGAATAGTCCCGAGCACATATATCCCCTCATTTGAAAATCTGTTAAATTCTGCAAATTTAATTCATTTTTAAAATAATCTATCCAATTAAAATCTTTAAAATCAAACTTATATTGCTTGCCATTTACATTTGATGTAAATACTCTTGGCATTTTCCCGTTAAAACAATATGATTGCAATGAATTAATAAATTTTCCGCAAACCTCACGTATAACCTCATCCCTATCATCGAGAGGAATTGTGTGATAAACGTCAAATAGTGGCAACATCATTTCCATTTCATTGCCTGCATAATCTATGAAGTTTCTTCCATTAAACTTTTCTTCCATCTCTGTTGAAAAAGAATTCTTAACTTCAGATTTCATTCTGTAAACGCTTTCTTCAACAACTCTCTTCCTAAGTGCTAAATATCCTCGTTTTACCTTGCTTTTATTTGGATTTGGTTCATCACCAAACCCTATATATCCATTAATTTTTCCTAAATTTTGGTTCGTTTGCTCTGTCCCGTCCAATAAATTTGGATGTTCTAATTTTATTTGTTCAATTATATTTACAAACGACTTTGCATTACGATAATTTGTATATATAACGAAATTATCATTTCTATTGTCTTTAACATTAAACCTAAAATAGAATGGTTTGCCCCTTTCTTTACATTTTGAATAAAACTCGTCTACAAATTTAGAAACGTTTTCTCCTTTCAAATTTAAATATAGGCGACATTCAATAGGTGTTATATGCTGGTCTGTTATATAATCTGAAAAAACGTGTAAAAACCCATTATTGGTTCTCATAGTAAAATCATTTTGCCCCTGCATAATTGCTGGTCGCAAATAATCAAAAAACTCATTGTTAAGCCGCTTTGTAATTAAATTTAAAATAATTTTATAATAACTTTTCCCGTTTGCCGATATATTTTTAGGGTCTAACCTGTCATTTTGTAAAAATCTTACCAATTCCTGCTCTACATCTACATTTGACGAAGAATATCTCTTTATTATATTTTCTCTCCAATCAATATAGAGTTTTTGGCAAAAATTTTCTAGACCTTCTCTATCGATAACTCTAGTTTTATGTGCATTATCTGTAAACTCTTTAAATCCCCCTTCTTTAAATGTTGTCGCTATAATGTCGTCAATTTTAGGAGGCTCTACACTACTTAAAATCTTATATGCCATATGATTTTCCTTTTTATTATTTTAACATATTCCGGTTGCGTTTTCAAGGGTTATTTAAAAAGATAATTAAATACTATTCTTTAATATTTTCCTCTTCATCATTGAAAGTTTTTAAAAATTCCTCGGTTACGCCCTTTTCATTTAACCATTGCATTTTTTCATGCAATTCTTTCTCGTTACTGCACGTCTTTAACTGATATTTGCTGAAATAATATGTTAATTGTCTATCGGTATAATTTACCCCGTCAATACAATCTTTATATTCAAATGACGTTTTAAGAATATCGGCAAAATGTATTCCTTCATCTTTCATAACTTCATCAAACTCTTTTTCAAAAGCCTGCATTGCCTCTTTATCACCAAAATAAGCGTTTAATAATGTCTTATTTGATAAATCTTTTCCTAGCAAAATTTCACACGCTTGTCTTATGGAATTGTATGCGCAGTTATACACCGGGCAACTCCCAAATATCTCTTTAATAAAATCAGCGTGCGAATTATAATAATAAGCGGCAATTGCATCGGTTATCCCTTCATCCATCAAATTTCCAGTTAAGTATACAAATTTGTCGTTTTTAATCACACTTAAATTTAAGCCTTCCTTTATCTCTCCCCCTTCAACATCGCTAAATTGGGAAGCCCTTGCAAAAGTGTGGTTCATTTCATGACAAAGTGTCCCCATCATGTATTCTTTATAAAAGAGCGCAATTCCACCTTTTAAATGTGTTAATTTAGGGTCAGAATTATCGGCATAACTATCCCTTACAAAGGACACTGCACGAGCGGGAAGAATAAATGATTTATTTTCACCATTTAATGTCCTTGGCAATGGAGTTGAACGGTCTGCTATATAACAAATTGTATCATTATATTTTTGCTTTAACCCTTCTCCAGTCTTTTTATCAACTTTTGAAGTTAAAAATTTAAAGTAGTCCTCTAAAATCACCTTTAATTCAAGGTCTAAAATTTCATAATCTTGCTGTGATAATTTGTTTGTCAACTTTTCCGTTTTAAACATTTTCTCCCCTTTTTTATACTATTATTATATCATTTAATAGAAATTTGTCAACAAGCCAAAAGTTGCAAACCACATACTCTAATATATAAAATTAAGTGATTTTATTTAGATTTTGTATCGCCCTTGTCTCTTTTAAATATATGTAAAATTTTGTTTACAACATTATCATTAAATACTACAAATTTATCCCACAAAAATTCGGTGGCAAAGTTTAACACCATCATTAAAACTGTAACTAACGTGCCATTCCAGCCCACTCCCTCAAGAGCATCACCACCAAAAACAGATACTGGAATAAATGCACAATAATAAACTATAACAAGTGTCATTGCTATAGGAACATTGCTTGCCGATTTAAAAGTGAACTTCCTGTTAAAGGTAAAGTTCCAAATCACAGATAAAATTATACTTATAAGATAACTTGGCCACCAAGTAAGACATTTTGTCCATGTATAAAGAAGTTCAAAAGAAAGTATTTGAATTATTCCCGCAGATAACGAAAAGAACAAAAATTTAAAAAATTGTATAATTTCATCTTTTTTAGAGGTTTTTTTATTTTCTGTGTTTCCCTCTAATTTTTCATTTTGTTGTTCGGTTTTATTTTCCATTTTTTTACTATATCACAAACCGCCACCTTTTGCAATTTATTTTTTTATTTTTTAAAAAATGCTTGCCTTTATTTAATATATAATATATAATATATATACTTAGTATTATTATATTCTACAATATATATTACTTAGAAATATTATATAATGAGGTTTTTATGGACGAATTAAAAAATCAAAATCAAAACGAAGATGTTAACCCAGAAGAATCAATTGGACACTCTGACAAGTATGATGCAAACGACATTCAAGTTCTTGAAGGACTTGAACCTGTCCGAAAAAGACCGGGTATGTATATCGGTTCAACAGATGAGCATGGCCTACATCACCTTGTAACTGAAGTTGTCGACAACTCTATCGACGAAGCCCTTGCCGGATATTGCACTCAAATCGATGTCGTCATTAATTTTGACGGCTCTTGCTCTGTTACAGACAATGGACGTGGTATCCCAACAGGTATTATTCCTAAAGAAGGAAAAAGTGCCGTTGAAGTCGTTTTGTCAAAACTTCACGCTGGTGGAAAATTTGGTGGAGAAGGTTATAAAATTTCAGGAGGCTTACATGGTGTGGGTGTTTCCTGCGTTAATGCACTCTCAAAATATCTTAAGGCTGATGTTTATCAAAATGGCAAACATTATAAAATAGAATTTTCACGCGGAAAAGTCATTTCTCCTTTAGAAGTGGTTGGCAATACTGATAAACGGGGAACAACAATAACATTCCTCCCCGACGATGAAATTTTTGAAACAACTGAATTTCATTTTGAAACAATGAAAAACAGATTTAGAGAAATTGCATTCTTAAATAAAGGACTTGTCATATCACTGGAAGATAAAAGAGAGGGACAAGAACGAAAAGAGGTTTTTGAATTCAAAGGAGGTATAGTTGAATTTGTTGACTACCTTAACCATAATCGTGAAACTCTTCTTTCTTCACCTGTCTATTTTAATAAATTTAATCGTGGAGAAAATGGTGAAATCGACAACGAGGTTGAAATTTGTTTTCAATTCAACGATGGTTACAACGAGGTTATAAATGCCTATGCAAACAACATCAACACCGAAGAAGGTGGAACTCACCTTGAAGGTTTTAAGTCAGGACTCACAAAAGTTATAAACGACTATGCCCTTACAAATAAAATTATAAAGGAAAATGAAAAACTTTCAGGTGAAGATTGTCGTGAAGGTATTACCGCTGTTATTAGTGTTAAACTAAAGAACCCTCAATTTGAAGGTCAAACAAAAACTAAACTTGGCAATAGCGAAATGAGAAACATAGTTTATAAGGCAATGACAACCGAGTTTGGAGATTATCTTGACCAACATCCAGTTGAAGCAAAAAATCTTATTTTAAAAAGCATTACTGCTCAACGAGCAAGAGATGCTGCAAGAAACGCAAGGGAACTTACAAGACGAAAAAGCATTCTTGAAAACACTACCCTTCCTGGAAAACTCGCTGATTGCAGTGAACGTGATAGAAAATTCTGCGAAATTTACATCGTAGAAGGCGATTCTGCGGGTGGAACAGCCAAAACAGGAAGAGATAGACGTTTCCAAGCAATCTTGCCTCTTAGAGGTAAAATTTTGAATGTAGAAAAGGCAAGGCTTAACAGAGTCCTTGAAAATGCAGAAATAAAATCTATGATTACCGCTTTTGGATGTGGTATTGGCGAAGAATTTAACGAAGACAAATTGCGTTACGACAAAATTATTTGTATGACCGATGCCGATGTCGATGGTGCACATATTCGTATTTTACTTTTAACCTTCTTCTTTAGGTTTATGCGTCCTTTAATCGAACACGGCCATGTCTATGCTGCTAAACCTCCTCTCTATAAAGTTACTAAAAATAAACAAGATTATTATTTTTATTCCGATGATGAATTAAATGCTTGGTATGACCAAAATGGTCGAACTGGCATAACAGCACAACAAAGATATAAAGGTCTTGGTGAAATGAATGCCGAACAACTTTGGGATACAACACTTGACCCAGAACATAGAATTTTAATTCAACTAACTCTTGAAGATGCTGTTGAAGCCGAAAAATATTTTAACGAACTTATGGGCGAAGATAGTGAGTTAAGGCGTATCTTTATTGAAGAACACCCTGAACTTGCCACCGACCTTGATATATAGAGGTTGCTATGTTAGATAAAGATTTTTATATTAACACCCTGAATAGTTTTATTAAAGTCTGGGGTGAAGAAAATGAACTTCGTATGTGCATTGAAAAAATGGGAGAAATGACAAAGGTGCTTTGTAAATATTCAAGGCTTGTCAATTCAACAAACTCTCTCCAAAACCAAAAACTTATCGAACAAACAAGAAATGCTATTATTAGTGCAACGGCTGACGTCATAATTTACACATATCAAATCGCAAGAATGTTTGGCCTTGAAAAAGTTCGCGATGTTTTAAACTACAAGATTATTAGATGCAGAAAATATATAAATAAAACATTAAATTTAACTCCTGTTATACCAGATAATCTTGATAAAAATTATTTCCATGAAACATTTGAACTTTGCTTTAAAGCATGGGGCGAAGATGCTCAAATTCGAATGTGCGTTGAAGAAATAAGCGAACTCACAAAAGAACTTTGTAAGTTTATTCGTTATTCACACGAGGAAAAAAGCCTGTATTACGATAATCTTATTAAACAAACAATTAAAAACATAATTGAAGAAACGGCTGACGTGCTTATTTGCTCGGGTCAAATGAAATTACACTTTGGCAATGAGCAAGTTATTGATAAAATGGATTATAGCATTAGTATCGGTAAACAAATTGTCGAAAAACACTTAAATAATGCTGATGCGAACTAAATTATAGGAGAATAAAATGGATAATAATAAAAAGAAATCTCTTGACGAGATTTTTGTAAATACTAAAATCGAAAAAACTGATACTGTTGACAACTTGAAAAAATCTTTTATGTCTTATGCCATGGCAGTCAACGTTTCTCGTGCTATTCCTGATGTTCGAGACGGGTTAAAACCTGTTCATAGGCGTATATTATTCGCCATGGGAGAAATGAACAATTTTTATGACAAACCAACTAAAAAATGTGCTAGAATAGTGGGTGATGTTATGGGAAAATATCATCCTCATGGTGATAGTTCAATTTATGAGGCTCTTGTTAGATTTGGGCAGGACTTCTCTATGCGTTATCCCCTTGTTGATGGTCAAGGCAACTTTGGTTCTGTCGATGGCGACCCTCCTGCTGCTATGCGTTACACCGAAGCAAGACTGGCAAAAATTGCCGGCCTTATGCTTGAAGATATAGATAAGGAAACTGTTGACTTTATGCCAAACTTTGATGCCCAACAACAAGAACCTAAGGTTTTACCATCAAAAATCCCAAATCTTCTTGTAAATGGTGCTGATGGTATCGCCGTTGGTATGGCAACTAATATCCCACCTCACAACCTTAGTGAAGTCTTAACTGGATTACAAGCCCTTATAGATAATCCTGATATTGACATCGACGAACTTATAAAAATTATACCTGCACCCGACTTCCCTACCGGCGGTATAATTATGGGAAGAGCAGCCGTAAAGCAAGCCTATAAAACTGGGCGTGGCGGCATAATCGTTCGTGCAAAATGCGAAATTGAAGAAAATGATAATGGAAGAACTCGCATAATTGTAAGAGAACTTCCTTATCAAGTCAACAAGGCTCAACTTATTTATCAAATTGCTGAACTTGTTAAAAATAAAAAACTTGATGGTATTGCAAACATTAACGATGAATCCGATCGAAATGGTATGAGAATTGTAATCGACATTAAAAGAGATTTTAATGCCCAGGTTGTTCTTAACTCATTATACAAAATGACCCAACTCCAAAAAGGCTCGGGAATTATTTTCCTTGCTCTTGCAGATAACCAACCAAAAATCCTTAACTTAAAGGAAATGCTTTATTATTATCTTGAACATCAAAAGGAAGTCTTGGTTAGAAAAACAGAATTTGACCTTAAAAAAGCAAAAGAAAGAGAGCATATTGTAAAAGGTCTAGTAATTGCACTTGCAAACATTGATGAAGTTATTAGAATTATTAAATCTGCTGATGACAAAAACGATGCTGCCGAAAAATTAATTGAAAACTTTGAACTTGATATGTTGCAAGCAAATGCTATTCTTGAAATGAGATTGTCTAAACTTACAAGTTTGGAAGTTGAAAAATTAAATGAAGAATTGCGTCAACTTGATGCACTTATTTTAGATCTTGAAGATATATTGGCTAATCCTCCAAGAGTGCTTAAAATCTTACGAGACAACTTTGAGGAAATCAAAAATAATTATGGCGACCCAAGAAAAACTGAAATTTCTCTCGATGGTGGCGGTATTGATATTGCTGACCTTATCCCTGTTGAAGATGTCATTATCTCTATGACTCATCAAGGATATATTAAAAGAATGGCCGCAAGTGAATATAAATCCCAAAATCGTGGAGGCGTTGGCATTACAGCTCATAAAACCAAGGAAGAGGACTACGTCGAAAATGTGTTTGTTACCTCCTCGCATGACGACCTTCTATTCTTTACAAATAAAGGTAAAGTTTATTGCATAAAAGCATACGAAGTCCCTGAAGCACAAAGAACAGCCAAGGGAAGAGCAATCATCAACCTTCTTATGCTTTCAAATGATGAAAAAGTTACCGCAGTTATCCCAAGAAAGGAAAATGAAAAAGGCAATCTTCTTATGGCTACTAGAAAGGGACTTATTAAAAAGACAGTTCTTGAAGAATTTGCATCTATTCGTAAAGTCGGCAAAATCGCAATTCATCTTCTGGAAAATGATGAACTCGTTGGAGTCATGGTTTCATCAGGTGATGACGACATCCTAGTTGCCTCTCATTCTGGAAAAGCAATTCGTTTCAGCGAAAAAGATGTTCGTAATATGGGGCGAGAAAGTCAAGGTGTTCGCAGTATGAAATTAAGCGAAAATGACTTCATTGTTGATATGACAGTTATTAAACCTGGCTCTCAAATTATAACCATCTCTTCAAAAGGTTATGGAAAAAGGTGCGACGTTGATGAATATAGATTGCAAGCCCGTGGTGGTATGGGAGTTAAAGCAGGCGTGTTTAACGAAAAAACAGGTTCGCTCGTAGCATTAAAGCAATCTTTTGAAGACAACGATATTCTTTTAATTGCAGATAGCGGAATAATAATTAGAACACCAATTTCTCAAATAAGCAAAATTTCAAGAGTAAGTCAAGGTGTAAAAGTCATGAAACTTCGCGATGACAACTTTATTGTTGGTGTTGCTTTAGCAGAAAAAGAAGATGAAAATGAACCAAATTCTTCAAATTTACAGGAAAGTGATGGCGCAATCACCGAAAATACACAAAATAACTTGACAAATGAGGAAAATTATGCTATCCAAAATAGCGATAGCGAAGAATAATATTTTCTCTATTTAAAAGGAGGCTTCCTTTGATTAACGAAAAAACTCGTCTCAAACAAGTTGTTGAGATTTTAAAACAAAAACTTAAGGAAAACAAAAGTCAAACAAAAAGTTACCAGGAACAGTTAAAAGCAGGCATTAAAAGTCAAGCCGAAAATTATAACGAAATTTCCCGAGGTAATGATTTGTCTAACTCTTTTACACAACTGGAACTTCTTGAGGACGGACTTGAAGAAAAACAATTGGAAGAAAAAAGATTAAAACTTCAAGTAAACTCCCCTTATTTTGCCAGAATTGATTTCCTAACCGATAATAATAAAACTTTACAGCATATTTATATTGGAATTGGCAGCATAATAAACAACAAAACCCTCTATGCTATTGACTGGCGTGCCCCTGTTGCTAGTATGTATTATGATTACAATCTGGGTGATGCTCAATACAAAATTGAAGATGTTGTTTATCGTGGAACTATTGAACTTAAACGTCAATTTAAAATCGAAAATGGAACTCTTATTTCATTCTTTGACACCGACCTTACTATAAATGACGACATACTTCAAGATATTTTGTCTAATAACGTCTCTGTTAAAATGAAACAAATCGTTTCCTCTATTCAAAAAGAACAAAATGCTATCGTCCGAAATGACACAAATGAAAATATGCTTGTTCAAGGAATAGCAGGCTCTGGAAAAACATCTATCGCTCTTCATAGAGCAGCATATTTATTGTATAAGCATAGAAAAACTATTAAAAGTAACGATATAACAATAATTTCTCCAAACAACATATTTTCAAGTTACATTTCAGAAGTTTTGCCTCAACTTGGTGAAAATAATTTGGTGGAGACAACTTTTGCCCAAATTGTTCGCATTGAACTTAAAAAAAGTGTGGAATCTAGGGAGGAGATGCTTGACGAAATTGCAACTACACCAACTCAAGACAAACTTAACGAGGTCTCATATAAATCTTCCTATGAATATCTTGATGATTTATTAAGATTTTTAAAAGGTCCATATGTGGAAACCTTCTCCCCTCAAAACCTGTCATATGTGGTTAGCGAAACGCTTGACGGAGAAAGAGAAACAATAGATTTTCCTGCTGAACAAACAAAAGAACTTTTCTTTAAAACCTTTAAGGGGTTCGACATTTATGAACGTATAAATAAAATTGCTTGGCAATATGCAAAATACTTCACTGAACGACGTCATTATTCAAAAGAACAAAATAAAGGTCTTATTGAAAGATTCAAAAAAATTCTATATCGCTTCCTTCCTGTGCGTGATGTTGAAAAAGTCTTTGAAATTTTTATGGCTCGTGAGGGCTATGAATGTAAAAGCACTAAATCTATTAAATATATGGACAAAGGCACTTGGCTTTTAATTAAACATTATATTTATGGCAAAGAACACGAATACTCTGCAAAATACCTTATTATTGACGAAATGCAAGACTTTACTCCAGTCGATATTTATATGTTTAAAAAAATATGGACCTGCCCTATGATAGTTGTTGGCGACGTTTACCAGTGCATTGAAAAAAATGTAACCGATGAATATTTAAACATTACTGCCGATTTCTTAGGTTGCAAACTTCTTAAACTTAACAAAACATATCGCTCAACAAAGGAAATAGCAAAATTTGCCAGTGATATGGTTGGACTTAACAATATTGAGTTTGTAAACAGAAGCGGAAAAGAACCAAAAGTCATTGTAACTGACAACCAAATTCAAGAAATTAAAAATATTATCGAAAATGAATGCCAAAACCGTGAACATATTGCAATAATTTGCAAATGCCAAAAAGAAGCACATAATCTTTATAACAGCCTCAAAACTATTATGGAATGCAAACTCCTTGTTGAACCAGAGGACTATGACAACAGAGTTTTAATAACATCTTGTGCAACAGCAAAAGGCATTGAATTTGATGCAGTTATTATTCCAAATTGCGATCAATCAAACTACAAAAACGCCATTGATAAAAACATTATTTATGTTTCTTCAACTAGAGCATTGCATGAATTATTCTTTACTTGTTCGTCAACACCTTCAAGGTTTATTAAGGGTGCAATAGTAGAGAAAAAATAATCAAACGTATTTTTATACATTTTATTCAAAAATTTTTTGAAAAGTAAGAATTTTAAAAAGGTGATAAGTATTTTTTAATAACTTTCACCTTTTAAAATTTCAATTCCATACCTCTTCTAAATAGTAAATTCCTTTGAATTTTAACTGTTTTTCTTAAATTTTGGTGTGGAAATGTGGATAACTTGCGTGGTTATCCACAAAAATGCATAAATTTGCATAAAAATAAACGTAAATGTATAAATATTTATTGGTGGAATTGTGGATAACTTGATGGGGATAAATTTACCCCTTAAGTTAAATTTTTTGCATAAAATTATATTAAATTTTGCCGTTTATTTTACGCATTTTTGCACTATTTTATTACATTAATTAAAAAATAAAGGATAATTTTATTATGAATAATTCAAATATTATAAAGCCTCGCAAACTCCCCGGCTTTATGGAACTTCTTCCCTCAAAACAAGTCATTTTCGATGAAATGATGGAAAAAATTAAAAAAGTTTATAAAATGTTTGCTTTCTCGCCACTTGATACCCCTGTTCTTGAATTAAGTGAAATATTACTTGCAAAATCGGGTGGAGACATAGACAAGGAACTTTATGCTTTTAATAAAGGCGACACTAATGTTTGTATGAGATATGACTTGACCGTTCCGCTTGCTAGATTTGTGGCAATGAACAGCGAATTTATCGATTTCCCTTTTAAGCGTTACCAAATAGGTAAAGTTTATAGAGGGGAAAAAGCACAAAAAGGAAGGTTTAGAGAATTTTATCAATGTGATGCAGATATAATCGGTATTGACACCCTGCCTTTAATTGCAGATGCAGAGTGCCTTAATATAGCCGACAAAATCTTTGACACTCTTGGCTTAAAAATTGTAAACCACATATCAAACAGAAATATTTTATTTGGATATTGCGAGGATTTAGGGCTTGCCGATAAAACAATTGATATATTAATAATTCTTGATAAATTGGGAAAAATTGGAAAGGATAACGCCCTTGAAGAACTTGGGAACTTAAATATTGATAGTGAAAAAGCAAACAAACTTATTCAAATTGCCTCTCTTTGCGGAAGCTTTGACGATATCCTTAAAATTCTTGAACCACTAAGCACAAATGAAACATTTGTTAAAGGAATTAATGATTTAAAAGAGATTTTCTCTTATTTAACAGCCTACAAACTTCCAAAAGAAAATTATTGCCTTGACATTGGTATAATAAGAGGGCACAACTACTATACCGGAACTGTATTTGAAGTAAATCTTGTAGGTCATCCCGAATTTGGAGCCGTTTGTGCAGGCGGAAGATATGATAATCTTGCCACATATTATACCGACAAAAAAATGCCTGGCGTTGGACTTAGCATTGGCCTCACACGTCTTTTTGACCTACTAGATAAAAATGAAATGCTTCCTCCCCTAGAAAAACGATGCGTTGACCTTCAAATAATTCCTCTTGGTAATACAATTTTGCATTGTGTTGAACTTCAATCTTATTTTCAAAATAATGGCATAATATGCGAAATAAATTACGACAATCGTTCCTTTAAAGGCAAAATGAAGGAGGCCAATAAAAGAAATTTACCATTCGTTATTGTAGTCGGAGAAAATGAAGTATCCTCTCTTAAATATTCATTTAAGGATATGTTTAAAGGGACACAAGAGACATTGTCAAAAGAAGAATGTCTACAAATTTTAAAAAATAATTAAAATTTAAGCAAAAAATAGCCAAAATTGGCTATTTTTTTTGATTTTTATTAAATTATCTAAATTTTTTTCAATCTTTAATAATAGGCAGATTTAATTCTTACTCAAAAATGTAAAACTTTATTTTCATCAATGCTACTTTTATTTTGTAAATTCATTAAAAAAGATTATAATAATAGCATGAATGATAGGATTAAAGAAAAACTTAAAACCTTAACAACAAAACCTGGCGTTTATGTTATGCGAGATAAGGATGGAATTGTAATTTATGTGGGTAAAGCAAAAAATTTGAAAAATAGAGTAAGTCAATATTTTCGCAACTCCCCTAAGCCAAGCAAGGTCCAAGCAATGGTTGATAATGTCGACATTTTTGACTACTTTATTACCATGTCTGAAATGGATGCCCTTGCTCTTGAAAGCAATCTTATAAAAAAATATCAACCTTTTTATAATATTCTATTAAAAGATGGCAAACAATTCCCATACATTAAAGTAAATTTGAAGGATAGTTTTCCTAAATTTGAAATTGTCCGTAAAGTAAAAAAGGATGGTGCAAAATATTTTGGACCTTATTTTGCCGGTATTGATGCTCGCGAAATTCTAAAAACCATCAATATTGCCTTCAAAATTCGAACTTGCAATAATAAAATAACTGACACTTCAATTGCAAAACGTGAATGCCTTAATTACTCACTGGGTTTGTGCAATGCTCCTTGCACCAAAAAAATATCAAGAGAAGATTATTTAAAAGAAATAAACAGAGCAATCAACTTTTTAAATGGAAATGATGAAGAAATTGAAGAAATATTAACAAATAAAATGATTTTAGCATCATCTAATGAAAATTTTGAAAATGCAATCATATTAAGAGATAGACTGAAAATGATTAAAAAACTTAAAGAAAGAATTGTAGCAAATCTTCCCAAAGATGTTACAAAGGACGTTTTTGCATATTGGACCGACGGACTTAGTGGAGTTATAACTAATATTGTTGTGCGTGGCGGTAAAATTTTGGGGGTAATCTCCTACCCATGTATTGATGCCGAACTTGAAGAAGGCGAAACACTTTTCAACTTTATATCTCAATATTATCAAAATCTATTAGTTCCTAATGAAATTATACTATCACATGAAATTAATTCTCCTGAACTGCTAAGTGAATACCTAGGTAAAAAAATAAACTTTATCTCAAATCCTCATGGAATAAATAAAACTCTTCTTGACATGGCACTTGAAAATGCTAAAGAATTTTTGGAAAAACACATTGAAAAAGAAAAATTAAAGTATAATAACACGCTTGGAGCGGTGAAAGCCTTAAAAGAAAAACTTAATCTAAAAGAAATGCCTTTGCGTATGGAGTGTTACGATATTTCAAATATAAGCGGAACTAATAAAGTTTGCTCCATGGTTGTATTTAAAAATGGAGAACCTAGTAAAAAAGATTATAGAAAATTCAAAATTAAAACCATTAAGGGTTCAAACGACTTCGCAAGCCTTGAAGAAGCTATGCGAAGAAGATTAAAGCGTTATAAAGAGCAAAATGGTGAGAGTTTTTCAGAAAAACCCAATTTGCTTGTTATAGATGGTGGTAAAGGTCAACTTTCCTCTTGTTTTGAAATATTGTGCGAGTTTGGACTGCAACATGATATTCAAATGATAAGTTTGGCAAAACGAATTGAAGAAGTTTTTGTTCCAAACAATCCACAGTCAATTTTGCTAAAACCAGCATCTGCCGAATTAAAACTTTTACAAAGAATTCGTGATGAGGCACACAGATTTGCAATAACCTATCATAGATACATTAGAACTAAGAAACAAACAAAATCAATATTAGATGATATACCTGGTGTAGGTCCAAAAAAACGTGATGCACTTTTATCCGCTTTTGGCACTAGTGAAGACATTGCCAATGCCAGCATAGAAATGCTTGAAACACTACCTCAAATAAATCACAATCTTGCTGTTGTAATTCATGAATATTTCAAAAAAAATCCAATCAATTATGCTCCCGAAGAATAATTTATTAAAAATCATGTAAAAAGGCCGTTTTTAAGCCTTTTTTTCTTAATTTTTACGCATTTTTTCTTTAATTTTCTAATTTTTGAAATTTAAACAAATATTAACTCTCTCTTTTCTTTTTGATTGTTAATAAAATTAATCGAAACAAAAAAAGATTCAAAATTATCAAAATTATAAAAATAATTCAAAATTATTTGTTAAAAAATTTATTTATTGATATACTTATCATTAGGAGGATTTTATGGACAAAATCAAAATGGTTCAATATGGTTGTGGAAAAATGAGTAAATACACAATCTCCTATGCCTTAGAAAAAGGTGTAGAACTTGTCGGTGCTTTCGACATTGACAAAAATAAAATTGGAAAGGATGTTTCAATTGTTACAGGTGGAAATGACTTGGGCGTAAAAATACAAAATGCTAGGCAATTTAACAAATTTTTACAAGAAAATGAAGTTGATATTGCAATTATAACTACTACCAGTCTATTCAATGAAAACTACCCTATTTATGAAATTTGTGCAAAAAATGGCGTAAATGCCATCTCTACTTGCGAAGAAGCCTTCTTTGCACAAAATTCTTCCCCTGCTCTTGCTCAAAAACTTGATGAAATTGCTAAAGAAAATGGCTGCACAATTTGCGGAAGTGGATACCAAGATGTTTTTTGGGGTAATTTGATTAGTGTTTTAGGTGGTGCAACTCATAAAATTAATAAAATAATTGGTAAATCTAGTTATAACGTTGAAGATTATGGAATTTCACTTGCAAGAGTTCATGGCGCAGGCTTAACTGTTGAAGAATTTAAAAAAGAAATCGCTTCAGTAGATGATATAACAGATGAAGAACGCCAAAAACTTATTGATGAGGGAAAATATAGTCCAAGTTATATGTGGAATGTAAATGGTTGGCTTTGTTCTAAATTGGGACTGCATATTAAAAGTCAAACACAAAAAACAACCCCTCAAATAGCAAAAGAAGATATTTTTAGTTCCACCCTAAATATGACTATTAAAAAAGGCGACTGCACAGGCATGAGTGCAATAGTTACAACAGAAACTGAAGAAGGAACAACCATCATAAGTGAATGTATTGGCAAAGTTTACAGCAAAGATGAGTTTGACTGTAACGATTGGACCATAGAAGGTGTGCCAAGCACAAGAGTTGTCATTGAAAGACCAGCAACTGCGGAACTTACCTGTGCAACAGTTGTTAACAGAATTGTCGAAGTTCTATGTGCAGAACCTGGTTATACCACAACTGATCAAATGCCTGAAAACATATATAAATCACACAATCTTGACGAATATATTGAATATGTTGACATCTTCGATGAAGCCTGCCGCTGTGGGCATAATCATTGTGAGCATGATGATGTGCATGATTGTGATGAAGATGATGACCAAGGAGATGATGAATAAATGAAAAAGGGACTTTTTATTTCTTTTGAAGGTGGAGACGCTTGTGGAAAATCTACACAGGTAAATCTAGTTAAAAAATTCTTTGAAGAAAATTTTAACAGTGATGATTATGTTTTTATTCGAGAACCTGGCGGAACTCCCCTTGCAGAAAAAATTCGGGACCTTATTCTTAATTATACAGAAGATAAGCCCCTGCCAATGACCGAACTTTTACTTTTTTGTGCGGCACGAAGTCAAATAACACAAAATGTTATACTTCCAGCACTCAATAGTGGAAAAATCGTTATTGCTGACAGATTTTATGACTCTACTATAGCCTATCAAGGTGAAGCAAGAGGAATAATGTCAAAAAATGATATTATTTCCCTCACAAGAACTATTATTGGAGATTTAAAACCAGACCTAACCTTTTATTTGAAAATATCAGCACAAGAAGCATTTAAAAGAAAAAAGCCAAATGAAGTGCTTGATAATATTGAAAGTGCAGGTCTTGAATTTCACAAAGCGGTGGAAAGAGGTTACGACTTTATAGCAGACGTCGAGAAAGAAAGATTTTGCGTCATAGATGCAACAAAAACTCCAGAACAGATTTTCAATATAATAAAAGAGAAAATTTCACAGAAAATTAGTGAAAATGATAAAAAAACTAGGTAAAAACCTAGTTTTTTGTTGTTTTTAATGTCGATAAGTCTAAATCTTTATATTTTTCATCTTTTGATATTATTGTTACATGAGGCAAGCAAGTGAAAAGTTTTTTGTATAAATCATTCGCTTCTTCATAGGTTACACTCCTCATTTTTGCCTTGTAATCCTTATTGAACTCATCACCATACATCTTTCCTTCTTCATAGTAAACGTCCAGCGCCCAAGAACATAATGATGATAAATCTATATGACCAAAATTTATTGAATTTATAAATCTGCGTTTTTGTTTTTCAAATATGTCAACATCTAATTCTTTGTTCATTTTACTAATAAATTCACCATATTTTTCAATAACTTTTGATATATTATCCTCTTGGCAAGCAACCTTAACTCCACATACAAGTTGGTCAAAATATGTATAACAATATGCTTGGCAACTGTAACACAACTCATTTTCTTCTCTGAAAAATTGAAATGCTTGCTCGCTCAAAATATTTGAAATTATTTTTGCCGTATATGTTTTCTTTGGTTTTTCATGTGAAAATGGAACTTTTTCCATAAAATAACTTACGTTGATGAGTGCTTTATCTTTTTCATCTGGATATGCATAATGTAAACATGGAGGATTGATTTCCTGATTGTGTTCGTCATACCCATACAAGTTTGAAACTGGTATTTTTTCAATGTATTTTTGAATTGTCGAAACAACTTTTTCCTCTTCTATCTTACCACTTATTGAAATCACCAAGTTATTTAATGTCAAATAAGATGATATAAAAGTTTTCAAATCTTCCATTGTTATTTTGGAAAGACTTTCTATTGTTCCAGCCGGTGATGCGACAAGTCTATTGTAATATTCATCTTTCACTATCTCTGTTCTATCTATTATATAATGTTGACGTTCATTTAATTTGATACGTGTTTTAATTTCGTCATTTATAACATTAAACTCCTTATCAAATTCTTCTTTTGTTATTTTTAATGATAAAAAAGGTTCTGTTATAAAATCTATCGCTTCATCAAAATCTTCTTCAACTACGTCCATTACAAAACAGATATTATTAATTGATGTGTAAGCATTTCTATAATTAAATTTCCTTGCATGACTACATCTTTGTTCTCTTGTTTCCACCGCCGTAGGAAAACTGCATATTGCGTGTTCACAAAAATGCGCAACGCCTAATTTGGATATAGGATCATTAATAGCACCTGCTTGAAACAAATAGTTTATTGACACTCCTTCTACTGCGTCGACATTAGTAAAAAGTAACTTTGCCCCACCTTTTAATTCAAAAAGTTTTGTTTCCATTTAATCTCCTTGTATTTAATTTTACACAAAAAGGGGCACATTAAATCTGCCCTCTTATGTAACCAATTATTTTTTAATCATTTTGTCCGTTATTTGTGCTTTTAAGATTTAAGTTTGCCTTCTTTTGGAATTTTCCATCTTTCTTATAAACTACAAACTTTGAATCTTGATTTTTTGAAAGTTCTTGAACACGGGTAAGTGCTTCATCTTTAGTTTTAAAACTGTCAATAATTCGTTTTGCTCCGTCCTTCTTAATCTTCCAAAGTCCATCTTCCTTGTCAAACAAAACTCTATAAACTGCTTTTCGAGTTTTATCTTCAACAACTTCCTCTTTTTCAGTTGAGGCAGTGTCTGTATTTTCTTCCTGTTTTGGCTCTGGCTTTTCTTCTTCCTTCTTCTGTGTTGTCTTCGCAGGCTCGTTTTTCTTAGCCTCAACTTTCTTTGGCTCAGCCTTTGCAACTTCCTCTTTCTTTTGCTCAGTTTTTACAGGTTCTGCCTTTCTTGGCTCTGTTTTTGCTGGTTCAGTTTTCTTAACTTCTTGTTGTTTTGCTTTCTCCTGTTGTTCCTTTTCAAGTCTTGCTTTCTCTTCAGCCTCTTTTTTTGCTTGTTTTTTCTTTTTACTGCTAAATGGCCACATAATTTTCTCCTTTTATACAAATATATACAAATTATAACATAAAAAAAATACCTTTTTCAAGGTATTTTATAAAGTTTTTTAAAATATTTTAAATTATTTTTTTTACGCAGTTAAGTTATGTTTCTCGCTGTCTTCAATTTTGCTTACATATGGTCTTTCGTCAACTGCAAATGGCCCGTTCTCGTAATAGTTATGGTTTCCCAAATATTCCGACCTTGGGTCATATTTTTCAATTCTATTGTAATATATTGCACCATAGTCAATTCCTCTTCCAACAAAATATCCAATTACTGTTAAAAGAGAGAAAATACAAGCACTAACAAAAAATTGTATGAATGCTACAAACATTATCCTTGCAGACTTTTCCATTAACATTTCACGTGTGTAATTTGAGTATCCATAAACCTTTACACCTACTATTATTGACAGGATACCCATAATAGGTATTGCTATTGCACAGGCAAGAACCTTGGATTTCTCTTTATCAAAATCTGCTTGCCCATATTTTGAAAGTTCTTGCAAACTTTCTGCGGAACTAATAAATATTATGCCCACAATCACCATGGTTACTACGCATATAATTCCAAATAATATAGAAAGAATACCTGACCACGCTAGCCAACGATTGCGTTGATGACCCTTTTCATATTTATTTAGAACATTGCTTGTATATTTGTCATCAATCTTATCATTAAATTTCAATTCATCGGCTTTCTTTTTGAAGTCATCAGGAAAATCTTTATCTTCAATTTTTTTCATTTTTGCCATTTTGTCCATGCTAATATTATAGCACATTATAAAGCACTTGTAAATACTATTTTTAAAAAATTTTTGAGATTCTTGTCTTTTTTAAGTGCTACTTTATAATACGCTCACCCCTAAATTTTGATAGATTTGTAAGCACCTCATATTCAGTGCTTTCAATAAGGGGAGCCCAATTTAAAGCATTTTCAAGTATAGACACTCTATCTCCTATTTTACACTTTATATTAGTAACATCAACCATAAAAGCATCCATACATATATTGCCGCAATTTATTGCATTTTCTCCCCTAATTTTTACGCTTAACTTATTTGATAACTTGCGTGGCAACCCATCTCCATAACCTAGCGGTATTGTGGCAATGGTCATATCATCTTGGGCAGTAAAGCCACATAAATAACCGATATGTTCCCCCTTGTTTACCTTTTGAATATCAACCACTTCACTTTCCAACGATAAAACAGGTTTTAAACGCTCATCACCATAACCATAAACTGCAATGCCAACACGATACATATCTGCATCAAGATTTGCATAAATTGACTTACCGCCACCAACATGATGAATTGTTTTCCAGTTTTTAGGCAGCAGCGAACAATACTCCTTAAACCTCTTTTCCTGTGCCTGGGTGTATTCTTTATCACTGGTGAGTGAAGAAAAATGTGTGTAAAGCCCAACAAGTTCCATTTTATTTTTTTCAAGTAATTCTATTATTCTTATAAATTCCCTTTTATCTTTAACTCCATATCTGTTCATTCCAGTGTTCACGCAAAGATGCATTTTTGCCCTCTTTTTTAATTTTTTTGACAACGAAACAATTGTTTTTGCATGATTATATGAAAAAACAATAAATGATATGTCATTTTCAATACACTTCTCGTAGTTGTCGCATTTGCCAAAAACTATAATATCTTCTTTTGTATAGTCCCTTATTTCAAGTGCCTCCTGCAAGTTTGAAACACCAAAATATTTTATTCTATTTTTAAGCATGGAAACAATCTCTTTGCTCCCATGACCATAGGCGTTTGCCTTAACCATAACACAAAGAGGCTTTTGGGCATCTCCTTCTAAAACATTTACATTGTTTATTAAATTTTTACTATTTAAGAAAATTTTTGAGAACATATTTTATTATATTCATAAAAATTTCTTCATGCTACACTTCTTTTTCCATTTATCCCATTCTCGTAAATAGTGTCCATAATTTCTTGTTTTTGATAAAATATTACCGCATCATTTTTGAAATTTTTTACATCTTCTTCTGTTGCCCGGTCATCAGTTATAACAAAATCAACTATATTTTGCGAGTATATTTTTTCATTAAACATACCTCCCAAATGTGAGCCAAAGAAAGAATGTTTTATCTCTTCTGAAAAAATTGAATATCCTAAAAATAAATTTTTATTTGATGGCAAACCATATAAATCACATAATGTTGGCAATAAATCGTAGGTATTACAAAAAGTATCTATAATCTTGCCTTCTTTTGCATATTTGGGACTGTAAAGAAATACAGGAATGTTGTTTATATAGGAATTTGAATAATCATCTTTGTCTACACCCTTTATTTTGTAACACATATCATGATAATATAAATTGTGATCTGCAAACATTAATATTGACGTTTTATCTTTCAAGCCTCTTTCATTTATTTCTTGTATCAAATATGATATTGTCCTATCTAAATCTATTGTTCCAGCCTTAAAATTTCTCAATTTTTCTAATGTATCTTCATCCTCTGGAAAAATGAAATCTGTAGTTTTAAACCAAGCCTTATATTCCTCAAAATGTTCGTCGTAAAATTGATAATGCTCTTTAAAATATTTCTTCTCAAAAGTATGAGGACCATGCGTGGATATAGTTGAAAAGAATGTTAAAAATCGTTTTTCCTTTGGAAGCATTTCATCTATGAAGGCTTTTGTGAATTGCAAGTCTGGAACCCAGTCGCCCCATTTTTTTAACGCCTCCTCGCCTTTATAATCTTCAATGTTTAACATTTTATCAAAACCCATTTTATCGGCATTATGTGTAGCATCACGACCATAATACGTTCTAGTGTTGGCATGAACATAAGTTGCAACTGCATTTTTGTCATTTCCTTTAAATAATCGTGGCAATGAATAAGCAAAATTATACCCCTTGAGTGCCGCCGCTTTCAATGACCTTGTTTTGGGCATACTGCCAAGCAAAGTTATACCCTCGCTGTTATTTGTCCTGTTCCTTGCATGAAAATTTGAAAAATATATAGAATTATTTTCGCCCTGCATCATGCTCCATAATGTTGGAGTATAAATTGGATCAATTGCAAATAGGTCTGTGCTTTCTAGTAAAATTACAACCAAATTATCATTATGTAAAGGTGCATTTTCGTTGCCAGCCACATAGCCATCATCAATATAACTTACATACTCATCCTCCTCTTCTTTGGTGAGTGCTTCATGTGTCATCATATTAATAACTTCCTTTGTGTAAAACCCAAAATGCCCAAACTTTTTGTATGCATCTATTTTAAATTGAAAATTATCCCAAAGATATTTATCGCTTGCCTCTATCTCGCTTTGATTGGCACTGGCTTCACTTAAAGTGCTTATTTGAACTTCCATAAAAGTAAATGAAAATGACTCGATAAATATAAATATGGCAAGTGCTAATATAGGAGATGAAAAATTTTTAACATGATATACCTTTTTATTTCGTTTTGTGAAAATTATAGCACTTGTAATAAATACTACTAAAAGCATTAAATTTATAACAAGGCCACCCCAATCAAGAAGGTCAAATGAAAATGCCGCTTGTGCCTCCTTGCCTAGCCTTAATAAATCTAGCGAAAGGATATCTCCAAATATAGAAAATAATGTTGTGTTTGCAATATTTATTATTGCTTGCACTGCCAGTAAAATACAAAATATTACTAGGCCAAATTTTTTGCCCTTTATCAAATATATAACACCAGCAAGCATGAATATTATTGCTAAGTCAATTACAAAGTAAATAGGAAAAATCATTTTTTCGCCTGCTGAATTTGAAAAACCGAGATATAAAAAATTTATTATTTCAAAAATAATTGAACAAAAAATAAAAGCAATGGGAATTATTATTCT
Source organism: uncultured Clostridia bacterium (assembly GCA_947624415.1). Classification (GTDB taxonomy): domain Bacteria; phylum Bacillota; class Clostridia; order Christensenellales; family UBA1242; genus Caccovivens. The sequence goes on from CANQKH010000002.1 coordinate 40,788, forward strand.
ATTTGTTGATATTTCTACTTCTTTGCGTTTCTCAATCATTCCTCCCTCCAAAATTTATTATAAAAATTTTCAACTTTTATAAAAATTCCTCCTATTAATATTGTAGCCCCCCCCCCTATGACTTGTCAAATAATTTAAGGGTTTTTTAAAAAAATTTTTATTTTTTTTTTAAACCATCAAAAATTCATTTGGGGAAATATAAAACGGATAATTTCTTTTAATATGTTTATAAATATTATAATTCTATTCTTTACACATAATTTAAAATTTTTATTAAATTTTTGACGTTTTTTGCTGCTTTTTCTCGATTTTTCTCTTATAAAAGACCTCTTAAACTCTATTATTTTTGAATGCTTTAAAAAAAGTGCAAGTTTTTGCACCATTATTTTTTGTCATCTTTATTTGTTTTTGGAATCCGTTCTTCGTTTGAATATGCAATAAGAAGGTCAATGTATTGCTCCCAAGCATAATCCCTTATGGGCATGGGGCTGTGTCCCTCAAAATATAACACTAATGCAGGACTTATCCCATTGTATGAATCGACAAAACTATATCCTTTTAACTTTCCATCTAGAATAAGACGTTTTGCTATTCCATGATAATTGTAATACATTCCCTCTCCTTATTTTAATTTTATTTTTTGGTGCCAAATTTAGTATTTTAATTTTTAGTTAAATTATACACATCTTCACCCAAGTGCAACATCTAAAATCATCATGACAACAAAACCAATTATTAGTCCCCATCCGCTTGCCGTTGAAGGATGAGATGCCTTCGCCTCAGGAATTAATTCCTCCGCAACGACAAAAAGCATACAACCTGCTGAAAAAGCGAGTAACCAAGGCATAAGATAAGAAAAAAATTTAGATAATAATATTCCTAAAACTGCCATAACCGGTTCTACCGCACCGCTTAAAACACTATAAAAAAATGCTTTAGTATTGCTTTTAAGTTTATCTTTTAAAGGCAGGCTGATTGCACTGCTCTCAGGGAAATTCTGTATACCAATTCCAATTGCAAGCCATAATGCCGAATAAAAAACCGACATACCGCCACTTACATATGCATTTCCAAACGCAAGCCCAACCGCTAGACCTTCAGGTATATTATGAAGAGTTACCGCCAAAAAAAGTTTAAATGGCTGAGAATATTCATCTGCTCTTTTGTTAAGTAATTTAGGAACAAGTTTATCCATTAAAACTAGGAATAATGTCCCCAACAATATGCCAACTGCCGCAGGAAGAAAATTTAAAACTCCAAGATTCTCAGATTGTTCAATTGCTGGCAATAGCAAAGACCAAATTGATGAGGCTATCATTATGCCAGATGCAAACCCTAAAAATATACTGTTAGTTTTTCCACTTAAATCCTTCCTAAATAAGAAAACGACACTTCCACCTAGGGTTGACATTAAGAAAATAAACGAAACTCCTATTATAGTTATTGCTAAACTGCTCACCCTTTCTCCTTCGTAAACTTTCCCCATATACAATATAAACAATTTTAGAAAAAATGTTACTTTGAGATGATTGCTTGCAGTTATTTTTCAATTTACGCTTCTATCTTTTCATTCAAATTTTTCAAAAATGATTCTCTATGTATCTGTGATTTCCCATACTTTTTTAGGGCTTCATAATGACTCTTTGTCCCATAACCTTTGTGTTTGGCAAAACCATACTGCGGATAAATTTTGTCATATCTTTCCATTAATCTATCCCTATAAACTTTTGCAAGTATTGACGCTGCAGCAATATTATAGGAAAGAGTATCGCCCTTTATTATACTATTTTGTGGCAATTCAGTATCAATTCGCATTGCATCTATAAGCACTCTTTGAGGTTTTATTTTCAATCCCTCTAATGCCTTTTTCATTCCAAGTCGTGTTGCCTGATAAATATTTATTTCGTCAATTGTTTTTTCATCAACCTCAACAATCGAATATGAAATCGCCTTTTCTATAATCTTTGAATATAAATATTCTCTCTTTTTCTCACTTAATTGTTTGCTGTCATTCACGCCTTCAATTATATCTTCTTCACCAAGCGGCATTATTACACAAGCACAAACAACGGGGCCTGCAAGTGGGCCTCGTCCTGCTTCATCTATTCCTGCAATCAATGTTTCTGAAAAATTCTTTTCATAATCTAACATATTAAAATTATAGTAAATTTAACGTTTTTTTGCAAGAAAAAAGTAGAAATTCATTAATTTTTTATATTTTCTTATAATTAATTTAAAATTTGATTCTCTTTTAATATATATTCAATAATTTTTTTGGTCGCAAATGTAGATTCTTGAAAACTTAATTTTGCAAAGAAATTGCAAAAAAGTTATGCAAAATTATAAAATAGTGATTTTACCAACAAATTAGTTCTTCTGGCAATTTTACCTGGCATACTCCTTGTTCCGCACCGCATAGAGGACATTTTTCCCATGCCTCTTCTCCAAAGTAAACATGACCACAATTTGGACATATCCACATCGTCTCTTTGTCTTTTTTATACAACGTTTTGTTTTTGAATTGTTCGTGGAGATTTAAAAATAATTCCTTATGTCGAACTTCTACCTCGCCAATCATTCTAAACAAATTTGCTATATCCTTAAACCCCTCTTCTTCTGCCACCCTTGTAAATTCAACATAGGCCTCTGCTTCATCATTTTCATCTTCAGCGAGCAAAAGCAAGTTCTCTTCCATGTTCCACTTTTCTTTAAAAGGGAATCCCGCATTAACATCAATGTTTTCTATTTGAGAATTGCTTGCACCTTGAATTTGTGTATAAAGCATTCTTGCATGATTAAATTCTTGATATGCAATTGTGTCAACAATTTGTGCCAATGCTTCAAAGCCATTATATCTTAGTCCATATTCAACGAATTCATAACGTGTTCTAGCCGAGCATTCCGCAGCATATGCTCTTGCTAAATTTAAATATGTTTGACTGTCTTTTAATTTCATAATTATCACCTCTTATCGTAATTATGTTCGTTAATATGGCTTTTATTCAACTTTTTTATAGTTTTTTTTACCTTTTTTAATATGTTTTCATGTAATTTATATATTTCTTTATTTGTATTAACATATATAACTGGTGCATGGCTCTCTTTTATTACAACCTTTTGGGAACGTTTACTGCGTTTATCCACCCCAAGATGGTTGTAATTTCTGGCAAGATATAAAAAACCTAAAAAATTTTCTTTTACCTCTCCATCGCATTCAAGACTATTTCTTCCAAGTTCTCTATCACGTTTTAAAATTCTCTCCATTCTTACTTTTGTCGGGCATTTCAAATAAATAATTAAATCTATATATTGAAAAGTTATTGGATTTGAGTGAAGTGAGCCAGAAATTATTAAATTGCTGGATGATTTTATTTTTTGCATTAAAAGGCGGTTGCTTTCTTCAATATCTCGCATAACTTGAAATTCTGGAATAGTTTGTTCCCATTTATAAAAATCAGATTCAATAACTTCAAAATCTAATTTGTCAGCCAAGTATTCCCCCAAACTTGTTGTGCCACTTCCACTCGCTCCCATAACATGAATTATCATAAATCTCCCCCTTTATATAAATAAAAGAAGAAAATTATTTCCTTCCTTGGAATATAACTTTCTTCCTTTTTTTTATTTTTCTAAATCTGCCAAATCAATTACCTCTTGGTTACTTTTTGGTAAATGCTCGCCACGATTATGCTCTCTTAACAACCTCTCTTTTGTTGCTTCAAGTTTTGGGCTTAAACTTATAATAAAGGTTTGTGGATTTGTAAGCCTTAAATTCTCCTCCCAAAGAGTGTCAAGTTGTTCCTGAACATAATTTCGTTTTTGCTCCAATGTTTTCATATCATATATAATTTTACCATTTTCCATCATCTTTTCTCTTATTCTTACAGGTGTAAAATCTTTTACTGTCTTGAATTTCCATGTCGAATCTGGTGCTTTTAACTTTAATGGTGATTGAGGAAGAGGCTCATCCATCATTGTAATAAGGTCTGTTATTATTTTTCCATCTTTGTCATATAGACGAATTATGTCTTTAAATCCCGGATTTGTTACCTTTTCTACATTGTCGGAAATTTTTATTTTTGGCTCTAATTCTTTGCCGTTATCTATCGCTACAAGTTTGTAAACTCCGCCAAAAACTGGTTGAGATTTTGCCGTTATAAGATTCTCGCCTACACCAAATGTGTCAATAGGTGCACCTTGATTTAATAAATCTGTAATTAGATTTTCATCAAGAGAATTGGAAACGCATATCTTTGCATCATATAACCCCGCATCGTCAAGCATTTTTCTTGCTCTTTTTGTAAGATATGCCAAATCACCACTATCAATTCGTATTCCAGCAAGTGTTTTACCCATTGGCTGCAAAACTTCTTTGGCAACCTTTATTGCATTTGGAATTCCACTTCTTAATGTGTCATATGTATCAACAAGTAATGTTGCATTATCTGGAAACGATTGTGCATATGCCTTGAATGCTTCATATTCACTGTCAAAACTTTGAACAAAACTGTGTGCCATTGTTCCAAGAACAGGAACTCCATACATTTTGCCAGTCATTGTGCAGGCTGTGCCTATTGCCCCGGCAACATAAGCATCCACCGCTCCTTCATTTGCCGCTTCAAGTCCTTGTGCACGACGAGTCCCAAACTCCATTACACCACGCCCCTTTGCCGCTCTTACAATTCTGCTTGCCTTTGATGTTATAAGAGAAGAACGATTAAATTGTAAAAGTAATGCAGTTTCGACAAGTTGCGCCTCCAATAATGGTGCTTTTATAGTCATAACAGGTTCGTTTGGAAATACAACAGTTCCATCTGGAACAGCATAAACATCACCCGTGAATTTTACATTTCTCAAATAATCTATATATTCAGGTGAAAATTTGCCCAAACTTTTGAGATATTCAATTTCTTCATCATTTAAATGGAAATTTTGAAGGTATTCAAGACAAGATTGAACACCATTTGCAAGAACAAAACTTGCCTTGTCTGGACACTTTCTAAAAAACAAATCAAAACAAGCAGTTTGATTCTCTTTCTTTTGGTTGAAATATCCCTGTCCCATTGTTAATTCATAAAAATCAATTAAAAGATTATTCATAATTTTTCTCCTTTTTTATTTTATTTAATTCTTGTTTTATTTCTTCAATTCCCTCAGGAATAGCATATTTTAAGAAATCTTCATTACTTCTTATGTCCTTGCCATGAACAGCAATTTTTTCTCTGTCTATCGGCACAAATTCACATTCGGGGAAATATTTTTCATTAAGCTCCCTATAACTTTCGTCAGCATATTTTGCGTCTATTTTTTCCTTTACAACCTGCCTAAACCTTTCAGACCACTCTTTTAGTCCTTCTGGAAATGCTTTAAGCCCACTCTCATCAAGATAAACAAATTTTATATTTTTTTCATCTTTATAATGTTTTTTAAACCATTTTATTCGTTTTTTAGGCGAAAAATATGGAAATAATGTTCTTTTACACTCTTTTTTTGAGCGTTGGGGATTTTCTGCCAAAACAACAATAACCCTTTCGCACTCATTTAGCGCTCTGTCAATTACACTTAAATGTCCTATATGTGGAGGCAGGAATTTGCCCACAAAACATCCCACTTTTCTCATTTCTATCCTCACTCTTTTTCTTGTTCATCAAGTTTTGATTTGAGTTCATTAACCTCTTTTTCAAGTTTTTTAACCTTTTGTTTGTTTATAAAACTTCTAAGCCCCAATTTATCTTTAAGTCCCCACTTGCCCCTGTCTAGCAATTGTTCAACATCTTCCATTGGCAGTGAAATTACATCTATTTTCTCATTTTCATCTAATTCTTGCTTCCCAAGTTTGCCATTTTTAAATTCCACTTCCGCTTCAAATGTCTCTATCTTCTCGTCAGTCATTCCAGCAGAAGAATAAGATGCCGTTTCGCTTCTTTCTATATTTATAACCTTTCCACCAATCTCTTCTTGAATTTCTCGTTTGGCACTTTCCAGTGCATCCTCGCCCTTTTCTATTAAGCCGGCAGGAACTGCGTAGATATATTCTCCAACAGGATAACGAAATTCTCGTATAAAATGTAAAATTGTTTTATCACCAACATATGAATATGGAATAATATTTACAGCATCTGCTACAACTGATGGCTTTATAACCTCAGGCAACTGATTCCTTGTTACCATTTCATACTTTATCTCACCTTTATCACCCTTAAAAGTAACTCTAAACATATTTAAAAATCTACTATCAGTCATTTTCTCTACTTTTACAGGCTTAAAATAATCCTTTTGCCTATCATAACAAACATTTACACCAAGTGAATGTAATTCTGCAAGCGTTTGTATGTTCACCTTGTCAGCATTATGCCCTTCACCACCAAAAGTGTCAACACTTGCTTCATCTATATCTATTTCTGTTTTTATGCCATTTTTGGCAAAATATTTAAGCAAACTTTGTGATAAGTCATATACACATATATCTGTGCAACATCCTGTTATATCTATTTTACCAAACTCAGTGGTTTTAAGAATTTGTTGCATTTTTTCTGTATTGAAGCCATTTGTAGTATTTTTTTCAATTATTATCATATCTTTTTCATAAGGTTTTAACTCGTCTATTAGTTCACTCTCCCAACTGCCTTTAAGACAATGAGGTGGATATATCTTAAATTCTTCATCTTCCATAGTATGGCTGTCCTTAAAAGCTATAATTGGAGTGCCATTCTTTTTTGCCTGCTCTATCTTTGAAATAATGTTTGGAACTATCCTGTGAATGTTTTTATCAGCAAGGGCACCACCCTCTACAAATCCATTCACCATATCAACTACAATAAGTAAATCTTTTTTCATTTTTAACCTCCATGATTATTACTATTTCTCAATCATTACTTTATATGTAAAAACACTCGTTTGTGATATGTTCACATTGATAATAACACAATAAAATTATTTTGTCAACTATTTTTTTAAAAATTTCTTGACAAATTTATTATCAATGTGATAATATCATAATTGCGAAAGAAGTAAAGGAGATAAAATGACGGTAAAAGATATTGAAGATATTGAAAATTGGATAAGAAATTATGTCTTTAATGAGGCAAGTTCAAAAGGCGTTGTTATTGGAATGAGTGGCGGAAAGGATAGTCTTGTTACAGCAAAATTATGCGTTAATGCCCTTGGAAAAAATAACGTCCTTGGATTAATTATGCCAAACGGAAATATGAAAGATATAGACGTTGCAAAACGGAGTTGTGAAATTCTAGATATAAGATATTATATATTAGATATAAACAATTCTTATAATAGCATTATTGAAAAGGTTTCTACTATAATTAAAAATGAAAATAAAACTTTAAGCACTATTTCAACTTTTAATACACCTCCCCGTCTTCGAATGGCATCACTTTATGCAGTAGCAGGTAGCATGGAATATCTTGTTGCCAACACATCAAATCTTTCAGAAGCAATGGTTGGATATACAACTAAATGGGGCGATAATGTTGGAGATTTCTCACCCTTAGCAAATTTCACAAAAGAAGAGGTTTGTGAAATAGGACTTCTTCTCGGACTTCCTGACGAACTTGTAAATAAAGTGCCAGAAGATGGTCTGTCGGGACAAAGCGATGAGGATAAACTGGGTTTTTCCTATATTAGTCTTGGGAATTATATTCGCAAGGGAATAAAAGATGACAAATTTGAAAAAATCAAAAAAATGCATAAAATTTCCCAACATAAACGAATGGGAGTTGTAAAATATAAAAATAATCTAAAAAATCATTTTGAAGAAGATATTAGATAAATCTCTGCAAAAATGTATAAATTTTTAATTTTTTTACAATTTTTTATAAATATTTTAATAAAAAACGAAAATTTAAGGAGTAAATATGAAATTATCACAAGAAGACAAGAAATTTTTAGAACTATATTCAGACAGTGAATATGACAAGCCATCAGTTACAGTCGATGCTGTTATTTTACGCATGATTGATAAGGATACAAATAATTATAGGAAATTACCACAAAAAAAACTACAGGTATTTTTACTTAAAAGAAAATACCCTCCTTATCTTAATTGCTATTCAGTGGCAGGGACTTTTATTGACCTTAACTACACTTTAAATGAAAGTATGAAATTATGCGTAAAAAATAAAGTGGGTATTGAAAATTATTATTATGAACAACTCTATACATTTGGAGAAAAACAACGTGATCCTAGGACAAGAGTTCTTTCAGTTAGTTATATGTTATTGACCAATATGGAAGAAAATCTTTTCAATGGTGAATGGTTTGACATTAATATCGAAGAAAAATCATTTAAATATGAGACATATCAAAATGGTTACCTAAAAGAAAAAGATGTTGAAATAACCCTATCTAATGAAAGTGAAACTTTGCATAATGTTTTGCACGTAAAAGTTGAAAAGAGAGATATTAAACAAACCGAAGAAATTTCTATTGTATCAACTGATATTGCATTTGACCATATAAAACTTATTTATTATGCACTCCAAAGATTAAAAAATAAACTTGAATATACAGATATAATTTTCAATCTTTTGCCAAAAAAATTTACACTTACAGAACTTAAAAATTGTTATGAAGAAATTTTGGGAACAAAACTTTTAGATGCCAATTTTAGAAGAAAAACGGCTGGGTTGGTAAGTCCACTAAATGAATTTACGCAAGACAAAGGACACCGTCCTTCACAACTTTTTAAGCATAATTCCTTAAATAATTTGTAAAAAATCAAAAAAATTGCACAAAAAGTGCAATTTTTTATTGTTTTTCGTCCTCCCATACAACCATTTGCCTTGACTTACTGTCGCCGTTATATGTTCCTCCGTCTTTTAACCCATATCTGCCATAGTCAATCGCTTCTAGTATTTCAGTTGATTCTTTGTCATACTCTTCAAGATATTTACTCAAACTGTTTATCCTCATACCAATATTGATTTGTTTTATTGGCTTTTCTGGATGTTTTTCATTATATGCTTTTACAAAGGCTGCAACCGCAATTTTGTATTTTTTATACACCTTTATCTCGTCTTGCACAGGAATATCGTGTGAAACTTGTATATTATTGAAAACACCATACCCTTTTTCTCTATTTAAATATAAAGTTGATTTTGCAACTATTTTCCCTTCATTATTTCTTATAACAAGATTTTGAACATCGGGATGAACTATACTTGCGTGCATTATTCCAAAACCCGCACTTTCAAGTTCGGCACAGCAGTTACATAATCTCCCAAGCACGTAGTTGTTAGGATCGCTCTTTTCAAGCCAATCAAATGTATAATCAGTTGTGCTGCTAAGAATTGAGTCAACAGTTTCTCCTGCAACTTGTTTGATTTTAAGCGACATTGCATCAATTTGTTTAAACGCATCATCTTCTTGCAGGTGTTCACCTAATATGCTATCACCCACTCCATTGCTTTCTTTTTCATGTTTAATGTCAATCGCCGTGTCATAAGTAGACTGGTCAGTATAATATTTGGAAAGAAATTCTGCAATATCTCTATCCTCCTCTTCTACACCACTAAATTGATTGTTATTAAAGTATTCTTTAAATCTTGTAACTGTTGGTGCTAACTGCCTTTGACTTCCTTTTCGCGACTTATTTGTCGCCTGAACCTCCTTGAAGTTGGACAAAATAAGGCTCAACAAATCTGACGATGATGTAATAATTTCTTTTGTATTATCTATATTTAATAGGAAGTTTGTCGCTTCAGAGTTAAATTCGGTTGGCACAACTTTTTTCATACTTTTTTCAAGGTAATAGTTCTCCATTGGTGTTAATTGTGATAATGACTTAAAAAATTCGCAAACTTTTTGGCCATAATCCACAACAACTTCAACTTTATTTCCTTTCTTGCTTATTCTCTCTTCTTTGACTGGTGGCTTAAACCCGCCAAGACTATAGAAATAATTAATATATTCATCATCGCCGTTCTGCTTTCGCCATTGGTCATAAAATTTAAATTTAGCATTATTTACAAAATCTTCTAGCTGGTCATTATCCAAATTTTCATAAATATCATTTATTAATTGTGTCAACTCGCCACGTCTGTCGCAGATATTTTTTAATCTTTCCTTATTATCCCAAAGTGATGTAATGACACCTAAATACAAACTTTGGTCGAAATCTGCCAACTTAACAATTTCTGTCCCTACAGGCTTTGATGAAACAACAAAATAATCACCATCTTTGCAAAGATATTTTAAATTTGTTGGCAAATCTTCTAATGCCATTACAACATCAGATTCCTTTCCAAATTTTAATGTCTGTAAATTTTTATTGTCATATACTTTAGTAACTATAGTTCCAATATATCCTTCTTCTATTACAATACTTTTCAAGGCACTGCAAGAAGCAAAAGCTCCATCTTCCAATTCAACATCCTTGCTTGGTATGTAAACTTCCTCAAGAGAATTGCAACCTGCAAATGCACTTTCTTCTATATTTTTTACAGACGAAGGAATTTCTACTGATTTTAAGGCTAAGCAATTAACAAAAGCACTTTCTCCCACACTCTCTAGACCATCAGGCAACGATATCGATTTCAACTGTTTGCACTGTGCAAATGCTCCGGCACCTATACTTTTTATATTTTTACCTAATTTTACAGTTCTTAAATTGCTACAACAATAAAATGCATCTTGACCTATCCCAACTAGTTTGTCTCCTATTGAAACAGATTTTAAGTTTTCGCAATCATAAAATACATTTTCACCCAAATAAACCAAATTTTCTGGCAAATCCATATTCAATATTGACGTGCGAGCAAATGCCCCATTGCCAATACTTTCAACGCTGCTTGGCAGGTAAATTTTATACAATGAACTGCAATTTTCAAATGCTTCGTTTGCAATAGTTGTTAAACCTTCTTCAAATCTTACATCTTCAAGTTTTTGGCAAGAATCAAAACAACCTTCCCCTATTACCCTTACATTCTTTGGAATCTTTATATACCTTATTCCGCTGTCATAACATAATGCACTTGGCAAAAAAGACAACTTTGATGGCAATTCAATTGTTTCTAGTTTAAGGCAATCCTGAAATGCCCCCTCGCCTAAAGAAATAACACTTTCAGGTAAAATAACATCTCGTAAGCCTGTATTTCTAAAAGCAATTTCTCCAATTGATGTCAACTCATCATTAAAAGATATATTCCTGAGATTGGAATCTTCAAATGCTGATGCCCCAATCTCTTTTAATTGAGGAGGGCAATCAAAGGATTTTAATTCTGTATTTAAAAATGCCTTCTTACCAATTTTTGTTACTCCATGCATACCTTTAAGGTTTTCCAAATACTTTGCATTAGCAAATGCCATGTAACCTAAAATCTTTACAGAGTCTGGAATATGCACAATTTCGACAGGCTCATTACCCAAAATTCCATTGGTAATTTGGGTTACACCATCTGGAATTTTGGCAATGATTTTCTTGGATTTCTTATCGATATATGCAATATCTTCAATATTATAATCGACCAGTTTCCCATCAATAATTTTCATTTTATTCACCCAACTTTTCTTTTAAAACTTTTGCCCGCTTGTTTAAGTCAACAAATTTATTATATACGTCTTGATATAATACCTCTGTGTCCTTAATTTCTTTCAATACATTCTCATCTTTTGGATTTTTTGCATAAATTTCCTTCAATTTTGCTGTATTTTCTTCCATTTTTTTAAATTTTTTCAAAAGTTTATCAATTTCGTTTATAATTGTTACATACTCCAATTTAAATTTATCCATTTCTTTTTCGTTCATATTTTCCTCCCTTAACTATTCCTTTTCGTTATCGTGCCATACTTCTATTTGTCCATAAGAACTATCACCATTATAATTGTTCCAACCTTGCCCATATTCTGAATACTGAATTGATTGAAGCAATTTATCTTTATCTTCTATAATTTCTTCATCCTCAAACCAATCTAGCAAGTCATTATTAGATATTCCTACATTTATTTGAGTCAGTCTCTTGCGCTCTGGATAATCTTTGTTATACTGTTTGGCAAATTCGCTTATCGCTTTTAAAAGTTTTTCTTTTATTATTTGAAAATCCTCAGTGTCAATTGAATTATTAATTTCAAAATTATTGCAAATTCCATAACCTTTGGCTGTGTTTATATAAAGAGTTGACTTTGCAACAATTGTCCCATTTTCGTCCCTTATTACAATGTTTTGAACATCGGGGCGAACAATACTTGCCTTCATTATTCCATAGCCTACGCCCTCAAGATGGGCACAGCAATTGCATAATTTACCCAAAATAAAGTTTGCCGGATCACTTTTTGACAACATTTCAAAAGTATATTTATTTGATGCAATTTCGCCAAGTGAATTTAACGTATCTGCCGCAGTTGATACAATGTTTTGAGATGTTTCTTCTATTTTTTCAAATAGTGGTTCTTTTAATATTTGGTCGCCTACATGGTTTCTATTTTTAGTCTCGACAATTTCCAATGCATTATCAAAGGTTTCCTGCATGGTGAAAAATTGTCTTATAGCCATTGCCAAATGCATATTTTCTTCAGTTACTCCTCTAAAGGTGTTCCCGAGAATAAATAATCTCGCCGCTTTTATTGTTGGTTTTAATTGACGCTGGCTTCCTTTATTTGAAGTATTCAATTTTTGAACATCATTGAAATAATCGTAAAATGTTGATAAAAAGTTTCTATAATTTTTATTTTCTGCAATAACATCTTCAAAATTTTTCTTATTTAACATAAAATCAGTAAAATCTTTTTTAAATCCACTTAAACCCATTGAACCAAAGTTTTCATAGGAATTTTTAATCATTTGTGGATGAGTTTTTGCAAATTCCTTTAAAAATTCACCAACTTTTTGAGCATAATTAACTTCTATTATTGTTTCACTGCCATCTTTACCCTTTTTCACTTCTTGATGATTTGGCTCGAAACCACCCAAGTTGTAATATAACTTACAAAATGCTCTTTGGTCCTCAACTGTAGTATCAATTTTTAATTGTCTGAAAAATTTTAAATTGTTTTTGTTTTCATCAAAAAAAGTCTTTAATCCACTTTTCCCTTTTTCAATATACACCATATTAAGCAACTCTGCAACCATATTATCTTCGGCAAGCAGTTTTTGCAGTAGTTTTCTGTCATCCCATAATGTCATAATACATGAAAGATATAATTTTTTCTGCTTTACAAATTGTAAATTAAGACTATCCTCGTTTATTGGTTCTTTAGTGAAATGAAAATATCCATCTTCAAAAGTCAAATAGTCGAGACCACCCGACTCAAAAGAACAAAAATTACATTGCTCCCCCAATTTTATTTCTTGCAAACTTTCAATTTTTTCACCAGCATCAAATAAAGGACCAATAAAACCACTTTTTATCGTCAATGTCTTTAAATTCTGGCAATTAGAAAATGCGGCACCTTTAATAGTAACCCATCCTTCTATATTAATATGTTCGAGACTTGTGCAACCCCTAAATGCATTCCAATATAATACTCGCAATGATTGAGGGAAATTAATCTCTTTTAATTTGGCACACCCACTAAAGGCACCACCAAAAATAGTTTCAACTCCTTCGGGCAACACTACCTTTTTGAGATTTTCACATCCAGAAAATGCATCTGAATAAATTTGACGCAATGCTCCCTCTGGCATTATAAATTCTTTTAAATTTGACCTTGAAAATGCTTTATCTTCAATAATTTCTAGAGTTTTTGGTATATCTACGTGTTCTAACGATGATTTTATAAATGCAGCATATCCAATTGATTTTAAATTCTTAGGAAAAACAACTTCCTTTAAATTATACAACCCAGAACCTAAATCTTTAACCTCAACCATATTGTCAGGTAAAACAATCCTTTCCAACGATGCACAATTTTCAAAGCAGCATTTCCCCATCAACTCCACACTGTTTGGAATAATTATTTCTCTTAAATTAAAATTTTTTGCAAAAGCCATATTGCCAATGCGCTTTAATCCTTCGGGCAATTCCAAATAATCTAAATCACACTGATAAAACGCTCTTTCTTGAATTGTTTCCAAACTTTTTGGAAGGTTTATATGTTTTAAACTAGGACAGCCTCTAAATGCTTCAGGATATATACTAGTAACGCTCTCTGGCAATGTTACCTCTCGCAGGCAGGAGCAGTTCGCAAACATTTCACTACTTATAAATTTATAACCCTCAGGGATTACTATTTTCTCGAGCATTGAACACGAACTGAACATCGCCTCTTCAAATTCTACACCTTTATAATCAGGAATTTTTATTTTTCCCAAGTTATGACATTCGTAAAATGGCTGTCTCATCAAAATGCAATCTTTAGGCAAAACAACCTCTTTCAATTCATCACAGCGTCCAAATGCACGATTTCCTATTACAATATGCTGGCCATTATCTGGAATAACAATTTTTTCAATTGACGTATCTATAAAGGCTTCTTCTCCAATAAATTGTAATTGTGTATCCTTGTGAAATTCAACCGTCTTTAATTCACATCCCAAAAATGCCCTAGGACCTATTGACGTTAATGTTTTGGGGAGAACTATCTTTTCAAGCACTGGAGCAAATCGTTGAAATTCCGCTTTAAGTTCTTTAATTTGAGTTTGAGAGAGGTCAATTTCTTTGCATATTAGGGCAAGGCTTGGAAGTACCTTCCCTGGCAAAGATTTAACCCTACTCCCAAATACTATTTTTTTTATTTCAGGAACCTCAAAGTTATAAAATGCATCCGGACTGAAAGTGTCGTAATTGTCTGGAACTCTATACACACCATTTTCATCAATATCTTCCATAGAAAAAATATCCGAAATATTTTTTAAAACGGACAATTTCTCTTTATCGTTGTTCGCAGCCTTATTTTCCATATTACTCCTTATTAAATATAGTTATTCTATTCCTCTTTTTCCCATAGAACAAATTGTTTGTCTTGGCTATCACCATTATATGAACGTCCATTTGGCTTTCCATAATCTCTATAATCTAAAGACTTATATAAAACACTTGACTCCCTTGTATTTGACTTCAAACTTCTATAGAGGTCATTAAGGTTTGCACCAACAGTAATTATTTTTAATGGCTTATTTGGATTTTCCTTATTATATGTCTTTGCAAACTCATTAACAGCATCAATGTATGCCTTGAAAATCTCTTCTTTTTGATAATCTCTTACATCGTAATCTACTTCAACATTATTAAACACTCCATAACCTTGTTCTCTGTTTATATATAATGTTGACTTTGCAATTATCTCACCCTTGTCATCTCTTATAACAAGGTTTTGAACATCAGGATGAACAATACTTGCGTGCATTATTCCATAGCCCGCACCTTCAAGATGAGCACAACAACTTACTAACTTCCCTAAAATAAAATTGTTTGGATCGTCTTTTGATAAAAATTCATACGTTAATCCATTTGTTATACTAACTATCTCACTCATCGTTCCTCTTGCCTGATTTTTTATGTCTTCTGACAATTGGTCAATTTTACTAAATCCTTTAATTGGGCTTTGAGTTAAATTGTTTGGCACTTTTTTAGCAATTCTTTCATCGTCAATCTCCACTGCCTCGTTAAATGTTTCTTGGTTATCAAAATATTGTTGCAAAGCATATGCAATCCCCGGATGTTCTTCAGCACCTTTAAATACATCTTTGAACATATATTTTTTAAAACTCTTTATTGTTGGCTTTAATTGTCTTTGGCTACCCTTATTTGATGTATTTTGCATTTGCGCTTGTTCAAATTCATTATAAAATTTAACAAAAAATTCAGGAATATTCTTGCATTCCTTTATTGTTTCAAGAAAATTTTCTTTATTTAATATAAAATTTGAAAAGTCTTCTTTTATTCCATTAAATCTTAAATTAGAAATATACTTTTTGTCGAAAAACCATGGCTGTTCCACAAGCATTGACTTTAAAAATTCGCCTACTCTTTGAGAATAATTTACAGTTTTTTCAACTTTTTCTCCATTTTTCCCAGTTTTTATGTTTGTATAATTCTTCTCAAATCCACCAAGGTCGAAATACAATTTGCAAAAGTCATTCTCCAATCCTTCAGGAACTAACTTTGCACATTGCTTGAAAAATTTAAAATTATCTTTATTGTCATAATAAAATTTTTTAAACCCTTGAAAACCCTTTTCTTCAAGAATTAAATTAAACAAATCAATAAACATTGGACAATCTTTAAAAAGTTTTTTAAAGTTGTCTTTTTCTTGTTGCATCCCCAAAACATAATCGAATTTAGGTTGTGCTCCACCTTCTCGAACATAATCACCAAAACAAAAACTTGTTTCATCAATAGGCTCAGCGGAAAGAAAAATTTTACTCCCCTTTTTTGTATAATATTTTAATGGACTTATATTCATTGAGCCAACTAACTCACTTCCTTCCTTAAATGAAATAAATTTAGTTTTTGGCGAAAGTTTTTCAAATGATCCTGATGAAAAAACTATAGGACTATTAAAAACTATTCTTTCAAGGTTTTTACAATTCTCAAAAACACGTTTTCCAACACGAACAACAGATGGAGGAAACTCAAGTGATGTAAGAGAATTGCAATTTTTAAATACCTCATCTTCTATATATGTTATATTGTCATTAAGTTTTATTTTTCCTAAACTTTCACAGTCGGCAAAAAGTTTATTGTGTAATGTTACAATATTGCTTGGAATTTCAACCTCTTTTAATTTAGAACAGTGAGAAAATGCCTCACCGCCCAAAAAATCTAAATTTTTGGGCAATTTTATATACTCAATACCTGTGTTTGCCAATGCCTCATCGCCAATTATAGATGTTGTCTCTGGTATTTCAATCTCTTTTAATTTTATGCTATCAATAAATGCCTTATATCCTAATGACTTCAAATTTTTTGGTAATACTATTTTCTCAACATTACCAAGATCACCTTGGAATTCCAAATCTTCTAATGAATCTGGGAATTTGATGTGTTTTAAATTTACACAACCATCAAAAGCCATCCTTCCAATACTTGTAACTGAATCTGGAATAACAACTTCTTCAAGTTCAGTATTGTCTCGAAATGCTCCTCCCTCTATCTTATTGATTCCATCTGAAAGAACCAAATTTTGTATTTTGCAATTTTTAAAAGCCCCAGAACCTATTACCTTTATGCCGCCAGGAACTACCAAATTCTTAATTCCTGTGTTTGCAAATGCCGAATCACGAATAACTTCAACATTGCCAAAGTCAATCTCTTCCAGATTTTCACAACTATTAAAGGCATTACTATCTATCTCCCTTAAGTTTTTTGGAAATTTTACGCTGCGAAGGTTTGTGCAGTCTGCGAATGCCCATGAATTAATTCTTTCTAATTTCTCAGGAAATTCTATTTCCGTCAATTGTGAACATCTTTGAAAAGCATTTGAATATATGCTGACTAAATTTTCAGGGAATTTAATTTTTTTTAACTGAGAGCAGCCTTTAAAGGCTTCGCTTTCAATTATTTTTACAGTTTCTGGAATTTTTATCTCGCTAAGTTGGCTACAACCTTTAAAAATACCACCTTTTAATGTTAATAAAGTATTTGGAAGTTTGATTTCCTTTAAATTTGTGCAACCATTAAAAGCATCTTTATCAATATCTAAAACACTCTCAGGTATGTCTATTTTCTCTAAATTAACGCACTCATCAAATGCAAATCTTTGAATATGGGTAACATGAGGGGGAATTGTGAGTTTTTTTATCTTTGAGCCAGAAAATGCAAACTGATTTATAACTTTTAATGTGTCTGGCAAAATTATTTCATCTACATTTGAATAAACAAAAGCATCTTCAGCCAATTCTGTTATCTTTGTTTTCGATAAATCAATTACTCCAATCCTGGCATGCCTAAACGCAGCATCTTCAATTTTTTCAATATTCTCACCTGCCACTAACCTTGCAAGATCACAATTTTCAAATGCATAAAAATTTATTGCATAAAAGTTGTCGGGAATAACTAAAACCCTATCTTCTCCAATGTTTTGCATAAGAAGTGATGCCTCTTTTGAATTTAATATATCCATTAATCCTCTAATCCTCCAGATTTTATTTATAATTAATTATAACATATATTTATTATACATTCAACCCCTAAATTTAAATCTTTTATCTTTTTACCTCTAAAACAAGCCCTTTCCCCTGTCTTTTAAAATTTTCTCCCCTTAAATAAAATTGACATTTGTTTATTCTCTTTCTTTCAAGTGTTAATTTATTGTTTCCTAAAGAATAAACTATATTTTCGTGATATTTACAATTACTACACTCACTATTAAAATGCTCCTTAATTGGACAATGCCTAAAATATATTAAACGAGGTGAAATATTCTCGATAAAAAGTTCTCCATCAAATGAAATATCATCATAAGAAAAATCTTCCTTTGACAGAACAATCTTTTTAAAACCTAAACCGCTATAAAAGGCAAGTGAATAATTATTTACAACGTTCAATTCACTGCTTATTATAGTCTTATCTCTTTCACATAAATTTAACGCATAATAATTGGAAGCATATATACCCAAATTTGGACATTCTTGCAAAAGTGATTTTATAAAATCAATTTCACTCTTCTCTGCCATCACAGGGCAATCCAAATATATAATTTCCCCATTCATGTTATTACAGAGTTCAACAATATCTTTTCTATCAAAAATTGATGGACTATAAACCAAATAATCTGTGCTGTTCTTGTTTTGCAATAAATCTTCTTTTTTATAAAAAATTACAATATTTTTATCAAAAATTGTGTTTTTCTTTGAAAAATCCATTAAAAAATCGCATTCTTCGATATTTTTATTAAATCTTTCACTTAATTTTCTTATCAACCCCTGCAAGCAATCTCTCCTTAGTGCATTCAATTGTGATTTGAGTAAAAAGACTTTCTGCATGACACAATTGAGACTGTTTAGTTCAAAATCCTCACCACATTTCCCAAGTTGCAACAGGCATTCCTCACTTGTTAATGGGTGGTTTTTTGCCTCCTCGGCAACTTCGCCAAAGACTTTAAAACTTTCACCATTACAAGACATTTCAAGTTCCACCCTTTCTCCTATCATCGCCTTAAAGGTTGCATTTATAGATAATTTTCTTTTAATTTTTGAATTTTCCTCTTCGAATTTGCTGTCAACAATAAGTCTTACTTTGCAATTAGGAAAAGCCTCGTTTGTTGTTGTAAAATAATATTTATTTTTGCCTATCTCCTTCACGTCAACAATGCTTATTGTCGCAATTTCCTTTTCGCAATCAAATATTTTTATTGCGTCTCCTCTCGTCAGGTGGTGGGTTGATGATATTATAACCTCGTTAAATCTTTTACCCCTTTTAAAGGATATAACCTTACCAATTTCAACACCTATATGATTTTGAGCAAAAGGATAAATTATTTTTTCATTTTTAAAGTATCCAGAAATATATTCCCCTCTATTGAACACTTTTTTAAGATTAATAAGTGAATCTTCACCATATTTAAAGTTGTTGTCAATTGCATCACGATAAGTTTTAACTGCCACTCCCACATAGCCCGCTCGCCTTGCTCTGCCTTCAATTTTTAAACTTGTAACCCCTGCGTCAACCAAATCTTTTAGCATTGGCAACATACAAAAATCTTTAGTGGAGAGATAGTAATTCTCACTTAAAGTATCGAGTTTGTATGGCAAACGACAAAATTGTTTGCATTTTCCACGATTTCCACTTGCCCCTGCAAGCAATGAGCATAAATAACAATTCCCCGAAAAACCAACGCAAAGTGCCCCTTGAATAAAATATTCAATGTCAATTCCACATTCCTTTTTTATTCGCCTAACCTCTTCTAATGGTGTCTCACGCGAAAGCACAACTCGTTTAAACCCTATAGATTTTAATGCTTTTACCCCCTCGCTGTTGTTAAGTCCCATCTGCGTGCTTGCGTGAAGTTCTATACCTTTAAATTTTTGAGATAACAAATAGGCAATGCCTATATCTTGAACAATATAAGCATCTATATTACAACTATTGGCAAAACGAACAATATTTAAAACTTCTTCAATTTCGCTGTTTTGAATAAGGGTGTTTAATGTTAAATATACCTTTACGCCAAACATATGCGCCCTTTCAACAACTTTTTTGAGATTATCTTTGTTAAAATTTTCTATGTTGCCCCTGGCGTTAAATGCGTCAAGTCCAAGATAAATTGCATTCGCGCCGCAATTTATTGCCCTTTCAAAACTTTCCATATTGCCAGCAGGAGCAAGTAATTCTATTTCTTCCATAAAAAAGATTATATCACAAAAATACTATAATTCTCCATTTTATTTATTAATTTTTCAATAAAATATATTAATTTAAAATTATTTAGCCACACTTATAATCTTAGCAAATTGATAAATTAAATTTTTTTTTGCAAATTTACTTGACAAGCACCCCTTATAAAGTGATATCATATATTTAGTAAAAAGGAGAAAAAAAATGAAAAAAATTACAAAAATTTTAGCACTTTCTTTGGCTGTTGTGCCATGCGCACTTGCCTTCACTGCCTGCAATAAGAGTAACCCTGTTGTTCTTGAGGGTTATCAGGATGCAAAATATACAGAATCAACCTATGACACATTTGCTGAAGAACTACAAACAAGAGGAACTCTGGCATTTTCAGGTCTTAAAGAAAGAACAAAACTTTCTTTAACACTTACAACAGATCCTTCTGGTTTGGCTCAAGTTCCTGGTATGCCAAACATTTCACTTGAACCTACTACTGAAACATTAGAACTTGAAAACTACTCCGTTGTTAGCGGATTGACTTCACAAGGACCTGACAAAATTTCATCAGATTTTTCATTAAAATATAATGATGAAAAATATGATGCTCAGGCTTACTACACAGATGAAACATTCTTTGTAAACTTGAAAGGCTTAGATCTTAAAGAGAATCTTGGCGAACAATATGATGCATCACTTGAAAAATTCAGTTATAGTGTCGCAGGCACTGAAACATATGCAGTTAATACAGAAACTCAATTCACACTAGATCTTGCTGGACTTCTTACTATGCTTGATGAATCAGATTATGCTTCAATCAAACAACAAGTTCTTGCAATGACAACATGGTCTACAGAAACAACTGATACAAATTACAGAGTAAAAGTTGAATTTAATGGAGAACAAACTGCTGAATTTTTAACTAGTTTGGTAAGTCAAGCAGAACTTAATCAATTCTCATTTGATGAAGTTAATATTACAACTTTAACTGTTTATCTTGTATTTGGTGAAACTTCTCTTGAAGGTGTAGCATTAGACCTCGATGGCTCATTAAAATTAAATATGGGTGGTCTTGTAATGGAAGCCGGCATTAAACTTAACACAGAAATTGCAGTAACAACTGAAGAAGTTAAACTTCCTAGTGGACTTAACACAAAGAAATATCCACCACTTGACACTTCCAAATTTAATAATTTAATACCTCAAGCTTAATTGAAAACTAAAATTTAAATAAATAAAATGGGCTCGATAACGGGCTCGTTTTTTTATTTTTGCTTAAAATAATAAAAAAATTTGCAATTTTTTAGCAAAATAACGTCATTTTTTATTAATTATCTTTTATTAGTAATATATATTTGTATTTTTTGGATTTTTAGGGTTACAATAAAAACGGAGGTATTTATGAGTTTAAATCCATTTTTAGAAAAGCCTAAAAAACTTGAAAACACTGTCATGAGTTTTAAAATGCTTGCACCAAAACCTTATGACAAAAACGATGTTGACCCATACACAAGAGTGCGTTGTATTCTTATGAACGGAACAGAATATGAGGCTGTTTGGTCAAAGCATCACCTAAACAGGCATTGTAATGACAATGACATTCGAAGAAGAGTTGCCTTTTTGAGACGAATTGAACAAGAGCAACAAAAAGTCATTTCTTCTCTTAAACCACCCGATGAAAACTTGTTGCAAACAACCATTGGCTATGAACAACTCGCCGTTGATCTTACTGCAATTTTGGCACAAAGACAAAAGGATAAGAATGTTAAAAATGCTTTAGATTTTGCACTGCTTGAAGATTTTGACCACTTGTATAGATATGCCAACTTGCTTGAAACGGATATGGGAGAACACGCAGAAAGATATGTGGGAAATTACACCGAGATTATGCCAGGAAGACCAACTGTGGCACACCCTCGCCATCCATTTGACTCGGTTAAAAATTTTATTAATAATAAAACTGCCGACCCCCTCGCCATGTGCGACGTGCAAATTATTACCGCTGCCGAACAGCAAACTATGAATTATTATATGAATTTAGGTGCATTTTACACCCGCCAAAAGGGAAGAGAAATTTATAACGAAATTGCAATGGTTGAAGAACAACACGTTACACAATATGGTTCGCTTATTGACCCAAATGCGACTTTGCTTGAAGGGCTGCTGATGCATGAATATGTTGAAGCCTATCTTTACTACTCCATGATAAATGATGAAGTTGATAAAAATATAAAGTCAATATGGGAACTTATGTTTGAACAAGAACTTGCCCATCTTCATGAAGCACTTGCACTTTTGAGAAAGTATGAAAAGAAAGACTGGCAAGAAGTTATTCCTCATGGCGAATTTCCACAACTTTTAAATTTTAAATCTCAAAAGGATTATGTTCGTGAAATTTTAGCCAAAACGGTAAACAATACAGCCAACAGAGAAAGTTATATCAACATTTCAAAACTGGATGAAAAAGCTGATTTCTTCAATTACCAAGGAAAATATATAAAAAATGTTGAAAAAATGCCTTCTCATGTTGTAATTATTGACCATATTGATAAATTTGGCGAAGATTATAGAGTTCAAGACAAAGAACATCCTGTTAAAAATTTGAGATCAAGAAAGGAAGACAATGTAAACTTAGCACGAAAAAAGAGCAACTAAAATTGCTCTTTTTTTTAAAATAATGGTGATAGCAGACGCATTACTGCCTGCAACATCTTTGTTATCCATTTTTTCTTTTGAAAATATTTTAATCCCACGCATTGAGAATTTTTCATATCTTCCTCAATGATTTTCTGATGCTGAGCATTCAATTCTTTTGAATACATTATCACAGTATTTTCAAAATTTAACGAGAATGAACGATTGTCTGTGTTGCAAGTCCCAACCGACAACAAATCGTCATCAACGAGTATTACTTTACTATGAAGAAAGCCTTTATGCAAATATATCTTTACCCCAAGTTCCGACATCTCTTTAAGATAGGATAATGTCGCAAGATATACCGTATGTTTGTCTGGCACGCTTGGAACAAGTATCCTTACATCAACACCACTATTGACCGCTATTCGCATTGCAGCCATAAATGTTTCATCAGGGATAAAGTATGGGGTTTCAATATAAATCCTCTTTTTTGCCGTGGTTATCATTTTTACAAATGTTTCTTTTATCTTTGGAACTTGGCTGTCAGGCCCAGAAGATACAACTTGTATTGTCGCATTTCCACAAATTCGCGGACTTGGAAAATATCCATTTTCGAGATATAGTCGCGGTGGCGTTGTGTCCTTTGTGCAATATCTCCAATCATCAAGGAAAATATTTTGCAAAGCATACACTCCGCTTCCCTCAACACGCAAATGTGTATCACGCCATGGGTGTAATTTTTTATCCAAACCCATATGGTCATCGCGAATGTTTATTCCGCCAGTATAACCAATCTTTCCATCAATTACCACTATTTTTCTGTGATTTCGATAGTTTACCTTTAAATTTATCAATCTTATATGCATAAATGGAGGGAAAAACTCACCTATTTTACCACCCGCCTTCTCAAGTTGTCTAAAAAATCGTCTTGGTGCTTTTCGTGAGCCTATTGAATCGTAAATTAATTTTACCTCAACCCCCTCTCTAGCCTTCTGGCAAAGCAATTGCATAAACTCTTTCCCAGTTTTATCATTTCCAAAAATATAGTATTCTATATTTATTGTCTTTTGCGCTGATAAAATATCATTTTTTAATGCTTCTATAGTAGAATTTCCGTCTGTGAAAAATTTTACATCATTTCCTGGAAGAGGATAAGAACCATATGAATAACATAAGGTTACAAGCTCACTATTGCTGCCAACTACACTGTCAATTTTTGCTTCGTCCAGTGAAGATATGCCATCAATATTTCTTATAATATCTCTCTCGCAAATGGACTTTTTCCTTATCATTCGTCTTGTTCTCAAACTTAATCCACTTCCGAAAATTATGTAAAGTATAAAGCCAATAATAGGTAAAAATGTCAAAACGGTAAGCCATGCAATTATATTTTCAGGTTTCTTTCTTTCTAGAAATACCATTCCTAGAAGAAGCAAAAAGTTTATAACGGAATTTATAGTTATTATTAATTTAAGCCATTCGCCAAACATTTGCTCCTCCTTGAATGTATTTTATTATTTCTTTTTGCCCAGTTTTAAAGTGCCAAGTTCTTTTAGTCTATCAGTTGTTGCTTCTCCACTTCCTCTTCCTACTCCAGAGACTCTGAGACTTATAACAACGTTAATATACTGGTCATCTGTAAAGCCTTTGCCTAGTGTAATTTCACCTGATTTAGGGTCAATTGTCGCTTGACCAATACTTGAATCTGCGACATCTTCCGCAAGTTTGAATGAAAGGTGGTCTAGGATGTCATCATTAATTATAATAGAATTTCCTCGTCCAATTGCACCACCGCCTTTTTCTCCAGCAGTCGTTCCCTTATATAATGTAAATGCTTTTTGAGCCCAATTTTCTAATGGAATTCTGTTGTCATTATTTTCATCGTCCATAGCAAATATAATTTCACCAACACTTATTGTAGGAACAAGTTCATATACTCGACCTGTTACAATGTAATTTGCCGTTTGTCTATATGAGAATTTTTCCTTCTCCGCTTCTGTTTGCGGTTCTGGATCAACTTCACTAGTTTTATAGTAACCTTTTATAATATAGTATTTGCTAATCGAATAACAATTACCATTATTAAGCATTACCGCATTATCCACATAAGCCACATCTTGTTTTATTTCTGCAATTGTGAACGGCTTGTTAACCTCAACCACATTGCTGATTCCTTCACCACTAATATAGAAGAATTGTATTGATGTAGATGAAGGGTCGCTAATTGTAACAGTATTTTCTGCTTCAACATTTTGATTGAAATATCTCGATAATGGAATGTAATAAGTTCTTTGATAATTATTGCTGCTGTTTTGAACTCTAACTTGTGTCTTTTCGCCTATTATTTTTCCTTCTTTATCTTTTAATTCAATATTAAATGAAATTGTCTCTCCGGCAGGTGCTAATACTTCAAGAGTATCATTTATAACTTTCTTTATTACAAATCCGCCTGCTTGATTTTCGTTAAAGCCTGGTTGGTCAGAATTATCGTTAATTATTGCAAATGATTGACCATCTTCGATGACTTTATTATCATTTTGTTGAAGCGATGATTCTCTTATAACTGAAATAGGTGCTGCTACTTCACAATATTCTGTGATGCTTCTGGTTTTTTCCGCGTTATTTACCGTATAACTTGTAGTTCCTTCATATTTCAATTTAACAACTATTCTTAAATTTGCAACATTGGAATCCTGATAAACATTGGCATTTTCAATTCTTGGTATTTGCCAAAGGTTTTTAGTATAATTTTCTTGTATTGCATCTACTTTCTCAGGGTCTTTATATTTATCAAATGGGTTTCTTGGGTTAGACAATTCACGCTCATTTTTGATTTTTGTTTTTGTATTATAGAAATATCCTTCTCCAGTTGCAAAAGGTCTTTCCGCCAGCGTTTCTGAATATTTTTCTTCTTTACCTTCCTCTTTAGGGCCAACCCAATTTGCGTTATTTGAACCTGTTGCTCCACCTACCGTTGTTAGCGTTGCTAAAGGTGTCCTTCCAGATAATTCATACAAACTAACCGAATCTATTTCTATACTTTCAATATCAGGTGCTGCAAGTAGTTTCTTGTCTTCGTCAGAGAAGACTATATTATTTGCAGATGGGTCATATCCCCAACCAGAAACACTGTTTTTAAGAAGTGTTTTGTCTTCTCCCGCTACATTTACATTGTCTTTTACATAATCCTTATCAAATTGCCATGCTGTTATCCCATTAAATACCAACAGTGATACACCTGATGCCTCATTAGGTGTCTCCATAGAAGAATTTATTACACAGTTAATATTATTTGTAGCATTATCTTTAGTTGCAGAAATTGAAAGTTGTTGATATGTTACACCAAAATCAAGCAATCCATTTTCGACAATGTCTATTCTATTTGATATTGATGGTGTTTGTTTTGTTGCAACTAATACAAAATATACTCTGTATTTAAAGCCATAGTTATCTTTTGCCTCAATCATATAGTATTGATTTCCAAAAATAACGTGTTCTACTTCTGAGAATTCGATTGCTTCCTTGCCTATATATTCTGGAGCTTCTGTTATAGGTGTATTTGGCTCATTGACCTTTTCTTCTCTTGTAATTTTCCAAGGCCCGACATCGTCATCGCCATATAGATTTTTCTTATCATAATTATGGAATATCTTTACTCCTAAATTATTTGAATCGTTATAATTTATAGAATCTATTGATGTATTTAATGGCATTTTTATTGTAAATGCACTAACTGAACGTTCAACATATGTATATGTCCCAAATTTATGTTTAACTGATAGATAACCCTCAGTGCCATCTGATGTCAATTTAAAGTTCCCATAAGAATTTTTTTCTGATTCTGTCGAAACTACTTCATATATGTCATCACGGTTTGAAACTACACCATCTTCTTCGATTGTCGCATTGCTTGCATTTCCTGCAAACTTAACATCATAATCTGGCATGATTTTCAAAATTACAAAGAATGTTGCCTTATGTGTCTCATCAATAGAATATTGAACTTTACACAATACAAAGTCTCCTAAATTCTTTGCTCCATAAGGAATAAAACGATAGTCATATGTATTCTTATTTGCATTTTGTATCGCTGATGCAAATAAATAAATATTATCATTTGTTGCACCATCATCGTTTGCATTCTTTTGGTCAACAAACTTCCTGAACTTGTCAATCTCTTTATGACTATTCATAAACTCTTTAATAGCATTAAATTGTTTGTCGGTCATACCGTCAAGCTTTTCTTTTCCATCATAATACAAAGTTTCAAATAAAAGATTTGAATTTGAAGCAGTAAAGTCTGAAGCAGTTATCGCTTTTCCTGTAATTTCATGATGTATGCCTAAGAATGAAACTAGACTATCATATTCAAATGACACATTCACTTCTTTAAAGTTGTTTACTTCTGTAATTTCTTGTTCTACTTTAACATCAATTGCAAGTTTGTAATTGTAGCCCAAACTGAATGTTTTGAGTTTACCATTATTATTAGTTGAACCATTGTTTAAAGGTAATTGAACAGCCGTCAAAATATTGTTATTCTCTGTAATTTCACCCAACTCATCTTTAATAACAATGCCAGTATTAATTAAGCTTGCATAACGGCTATAATTAACACGGAATGGAACTCTGTTCTCATCTTCACCATACTGAAGTTGAACTCTGCTTGTTGTGTAAATTTTTGGGATCCCTGCTTCATATTTGAATAATTTATCTGCTGCATTTGTATAAGCAGAAAGGTCGGTTAACACTTCGCCTTCTTTATAAAGTTTTCTACCTTCTTTAGGTATAATCTTTTCGCTTTCAAATTTTGAAGTAAGATATGCACCTACGAAAGTCATTTCTCCCATGCCCATTCCAAGATCAAAATCTAATGTTTTTGTTTCCATATCGACTTTGATGTAGATAGGATAAGAAGCATAATAATTCTCTCCGTTCTTAAATACAAAGTAATAATCACCCTCTCTTCCACTCAAACTGTCATACATTTCAGCGTGCAATATTCTGCCATTTGCAAATAGGTCTGATTTTGGAGTCTTGTCAAGATAAATATTTTCATAAGTTATAGTTCTATCACCTTGTTGCTCTGTCGATGTGGTTGTTGTAGGCAATACCCTTGCAACTTTTATCGCATCTGTTTGCAATCTTATCTCATACTCAATGCTTACATTATTATAGGTTATATTCAAAACTAATTTTGATGGTATTCCAACGCCTGCACCAACATAGAATTTGACCTCTCCACTAAGTGGAATAATACTGCTTACTGCTAAGTTACTGCTATTGCACATTACAATAGCATTTTCCAGTTTAACTATTGTTACTATAAGGTCAGATGTCTCCCCTTTTAAAATATCTTTCAAATCTTTTGTTATATATTTATCGTTATATGTTACTTTCTTTTCTTCAGTGCCTGCTACAGGAGCAATTGCTTGATAAATATTAAGTCTTGTTGAATTTAGGTTATATGCAAAGGTTGGTGAAGAAACCAAGAAGTCTACAATGCTGTCAAAAGTTACTGGCAATGTATCACCCATCTCATCAGCCCTCTTAATTGTTTCTAAGATTTCATAATGCATCTCAGTGCCTGTTGACTTTTTCTCCATAAGACCTTCAATTGGAGATTTGTTGTCTTGGACTTGAATTGGGTCTGGATAAGTTATGTCAAGTTTAACACTAGGAGCAATTGAGATTGTATAATTTACATAGTAAACTTGTTCCCCAAAACCTTCTTGTATTGCTGTTACTTCTAGTACTAAAGTCAATGGAGTTACTGGTTGAACTGAAGAAACATATTGAGTATATATGAAATTGCCTTCCAACTTTTTAAATGCAGGGTCAGTGGTTGACGTTTTAATTTTAAGATTTTTAAAGTTATCGCCAATGCCATACTCGTCGCCAGTTGGAATAACGCTGCTAAGTTCGTCAATATTTATTTCATGTCTTTCTCCTGCGACAACCTCAACATCTTTTGTGATTGCTTCAGGTGTTGTAATACTTTTCTTCACGTTATAAGTTTGAGAGAATACAAATGTATTGCCCTCTGTCTCAAAACTTCTGCCTGTGCCTGTTTTTGTGAATGTTATAGTATAGTCAACTTTAAATGTCTTATCTTCCAACAAGTTTGCAATTATTAATTTTTTATTTTCTATTTTAACAAATTTTTTTGTTTCATCAGAAATTTTTGCTTCTGTTATATTATAAAGCTCATTTTCTTCTCCAAATTTCTCTGTTGTTCCATTTGCGTTTACAAGCGAAATCAAATCAACTAAGTCATAAGATAATCCTGCTTTCAATTCTGGAATGTCAACTTCTTTTCCATTGTCGCTCTTCTTTGGACTTTGTGCTTTGTATACAACATTCGCTTCAAGGTCTAAAATTATTTTAGCCAAATAGCCTTGTTTTGTAAATAATGTAAAGATTACTTGTTTGTCTTGTTCAATATAATCTAGTAGATAAATAACCATTGTGCCATTTTTATTATCATAATCAAAGCCTTTTGGATGATCGCCTGTAGTGTCAAGATTGTCTATACCAGACGTGCACTCTATTTGAAGAACATCTGGAACAATTGTTCCCGAACTACTTCCTGAAGAACCTGAAACGCTCAACAAATCGACTGTGAGTTCAATATTTTTTAAATTATCTCCCTCTTTTGTTCCATTTTTGAAGGTTTTAACAAATTCTTCTGTTTGTTGTGTCTTTGTGCCATCCTTAAATCGAACAGCATATGTTTGTTGTTTCTCATTAAGAACAAATGTGTAAGTCCTGTCGCCATTTATTACACCCAATTGTCCATTTGAACCATCAACGTAACTATGGCTTATAACTATTGTTATTGTTTCATCTTTACGAGGATAAATTCTCATTGTTTTGCTATCTTCACTAAATGAAATTGAAACATAATCATTCCATTGCTCTGGAGTTTGATATGCAGTTTCAACTGTTGAAGGTTGAACTGATACGACTTTGTTTACTGCTTTTAGTGTTGATAATTCAAGCACATCATTATAGTAAATTTCAACATCTCCTTCAATAATGCTTACAGATACAATCTGACCATCTGCAATAGTAGAAGGATTTAATATACTCTTCACATTTACATCTTGAAGTTTTGGTGTTTGTTCATCTGATTCTATATGCTCAAATTTAAGGTCAACAATTTTTGAAAGTTGTGTGGTTGTTTCAACATCATGGCTATCTTTTGTTGTTATCTCCATTGTTAGTCTAATTGTCGCACCATTTTCTGATTTTACTAATGCTTTCAATGTGGAGTTTTCCACTGATTCAAGTGCAATATCTTTGCTATACATGAATCTCTTTAAGCCTGAATTTAAGGTTGTGTCTGCAAATTTATCTTCAAGATTAATCTCAAGAGTTTCATTTAAAGCACCATTTATATATTCTGCATCCCCGTTGTATGCGTATAGTGGGTCTTCAACTATTATGTCTGGAGTTACCTTCATTAGATAATAGAATACTTGTGGATCGCTGTATGAACTGCCAGTAAGTTTTCTAACTCTGTATTCTAATGCAATGTATACATCTTCTGTGGTGGATGTTGCAAGGTGATTTAATAATATTGTGCCATCCAATGTCTCGTTGCCAATCTTCTTAATTAAACTTGAATAATTGTTTGTTTTGTTTGTTGAAATTGAATAAACTGTCAAGGTTGGGCTTAAATCTTCCAAATAATATAGCCCTGGCATTGATGGTTTTTCACCTTTTTTATAACTTGTCAATATCTTTGTAAGTTGACCTGCCTTAATTTCATTATATATGCCCTTTTCTATAAGTTCCTCAGGTTTTAATATAGAACTTTCAAGCGACCTTGTTTCATCTTCGAGATTATCATAAATTACATTATTATATCCAACCCCAGAAAGTATTAAAGGAATATACATCCATGCAAGTTCTCCACCCGATCCTGACGTATCGTCGCTTGTTGATGATTTAAGGAATCGAATTGCCAACAAAACTTGATCATCGTTTAATCCATATGTAAGATTAATTGGTTTCAAGAAATTTATTATAGAACCCTTAGAGTTTGATGTTGTCTTGTATACATGATCCCTAATAAATGAGCCACCTTCCATTCTTGAAGGAACTGGATTTATTGGCCATCCCTCGCCTATTCCATTATCTGTATTGTATTTATCATCGTTTGCATCTTCATAGAATTGCCAGTATGTGCCTTCCGTTAAATCAACTACAATATAATCTACTTGTTCCTCGCCTTCTCCAATACTTTGGAATTGAGCGGTTGGCATTGGTAAATCAGGTTGTTCTTTCTCTTCAACTGACCTCTGTTTTCTTAATTTTGAAGCAATTAATTGATATATATCCTGTTCACCAGAATTATATAATTCAATATATACAGTTATTTCACCAAGTTGTGTCCTCTCTCCATTTGCTTCATAAATTATATTTAATGTTGTTTCAATTGTCTTTACATTATAGTCAAATAATATAACTTGTGAGTTTTGAACAACATACCCTGCGTTATTTAACTCAAGATATTCGCTAAATTCATAGGTGAGTGTTAACGATTGAATTGGTTTGTTGTCGATATGTCTCGTAATGCTTACATATGCTGTTATGAAATTTTTTTGATTGTTTAACACATAGAATTTATTTTCCAAGTCTGTTATCAAAATATCTTTTGTTACAATAAACGATATTTGAATGTTTACTGCAAAACTATTCTTGCCTTCTGGTCTGAAATATACATCAAATCTTCTGGTTTCATCTTTATCCCAGAAATCATAGAAGTAAATATGACCGACTTGTATTTGACCGTCTTCTCCTGCTGGGTTAAACACACCAATAGCATTTGCTGGTTTTTGACCATATTCTATAAGTTCATAATTGCCATTTTGATTTAAAATATAATATGTCTTTTTATCATCAAACAATGAATAGAAATAACCGTTTGAACCTTCATTTTTGTTTTCAAATGTATCTTCCATTACAAATTCATTCTCTTTGCCAGCATACAGAACGTCATCATCTGTATCTCCCATTCCATAATTTTGATAATTTACAGTAATGTTTGGATTAAGAACTAGGTTGAATGTTGTATTAACAGCACCTATTGTATCAAAAATTATAAACTGTAATGTATGTGATACATAGAAATTCTTATTTATAACTATCTTTGTTATATCAATTAACGATGAAAGTGTATTACGTATGTTAATTGCCGTATTTAAGCCAAAATCAACTTTTGTGCTGGCAGGATATCCTGTATATAACGTAAGCATACCATCTTCGCCAAACAAATTTAATAAAACACTATCTTCAACAAGTGGTGAATAATATTGTGGGTTGAATCTAAATGAATAGTATTCGTATGGTTGATCTTCACCTTCTGCGCTGGTTGTATAGAACATTATTAATTTTTTGAGGTCAATCTCATTAATGGTTGTTCCTTGAGCGTCTACCCCTTTAGCACCAAACTTATGAACATCTGCCTGACTAATATTTGTAGTCTTCTCTCCCATTGTATTTTGATATGTTTTCTCATTTTTATCGTAAGCAATTTTTGTTATACCTTGGGATCTTACTTCAAATACTATTTCTAAACGTCTGCCTTGATAAGTTAAATCTGCTTTTCCATCAACGCTTTGTATGTATAATATAACTTTTGAACCATTTGTGTTTTTAAATGAGAATGATTTGCCATCTGCTGAAATACTTATAACACCATTATCTATTGTTGGGTCATTATTCTCATTAGGCACAGGTTGAAATCTCCATTGACCGGCAAGAGTGTCTGTTTTCCCCTTCTGGTCAGTAATCTTAATCCATGCCCCATTATTGCCAACCAATGCTGCTATGAAAGAATCGATCGTTTCAAATGATTCTTGCCCGTCAACAGTTATTCTCGTTTCAAATTTGCCAAAAGTGTTTAAAATTTGTGAAACATCTACACCATTCAATGCTTGCTTTAATACTTCATCATCACCTGCTGGAACGTCTATGATTACAGTCTCTGCCTCTGGACTATATAAAACTACTGTTTTGTCTGGATTGAATTCCCATTCAATTTCATCCTCGGTGTTGTCATATCTAAGTTTAAACCAATAAACAATAATTCCTTCCTTCTTATCTATTTGTATAGAAGAGCGTGCGCCTACCCTATATTCTAATTTACCGCTCTTATCTTCAGCAGTAGTTAAGCTTTCGTCGTTGATTACAAAATAATTTGATATATCATTGCCTTCATTATCTATTAATACAAGGCTTAAATATCCTTTTTGATATTCATCTTTAAATACAGGAAGTGATTCTGGACTAATAGTAAAACTTATTATAATTGATGAGTTGCCGCCTTGGTTTATGCTAACCTCTCCACCAATTTCTTGTATTGCACCTGTATCCATAATACCACTAGTTACCGAATCGATATATAGTGCCTCTTCGCAAACTATTTGCTTGTATGTCGAACACATTGTTTGTATTTTGTATAGTCCGCTCTCTTCGTCTTCACCATTTTGAATCGCATAATATATAGTGAATTCACTTGTTTGCGAAAGTGTTAGGTTTGCACCATCAATAGCAAATAGATATCTGTTACCACTTAATGTTGAATAAGTTCCAGTATATTTTTCAATATATCCTGTCTCCCCAATAATAGCATTTGCTGTCTCTTTTAATACCACTGCATCTCCATCACCAAAATATGCAAAGTATACAGCATCTCTATAAATATTATTTTCAGGATTTATTACATATTGAGAAAGGTTTATAGTTTCTCTTATAATTTCACCATCTGCATCATGCTTTAATAAAACTGTTATATCTTCTGTGTCTTTCCAATCTATTGGCTGTTCAATATGCTCCTTAGCATTTAAGGTCAAATGTTTTACTTGTGGCTCGCCATTTGCTGGTGCAAATAATTGCGACCTATCTTTTACAAGCAAATAAACGTTTACTGTTATGTTTTGAATATCCCTTGAAGTTATTTCCCAATATGAGAATTTTACATTTTCTTCTGATGGCAATTTTGGCCTGTAATAATCTACACCATCTATTGTTATTTTTTCTCCATATTCCAATAATAATGAGCCATTTTTTACAGGGTCTGTTCCATCTACATCAAATTTTATTGCAATGTCTTTTAATAAATTATCCAAAACCTCGCCTGAAGTTGAATAAACATTGGCATTTAAATATGGGCTGTGTTCTCTGTCCCCTTGAACAAACAACTGATAAGTTACGCCTGCATCAATATCAATTTCTGTTCCATCTCTTCCAACACTGAAATGGTCAATACTTGCTTCCCCTATTGTTAATTTTAATTCCGACTCCTTGTGTTTTGGTAAGGTGCTTAAAAGACCAAGTGATGTTTGGTAGTATGTTTCTGGCAAATCTATTGCACCATCTGGGGATGATAAGAAATCTAGTTGTGCTTTCGCGTCAGTGAAAGTATAACCATTTATTATAACATTCTCGGCCATTCTATCCCCTGCGGTGAATGAAATTTTATTTTTATCTGCTGCTGACGATGCAAAATTTTCTGTGATAAACTCGCTTTTACTTTCATAAAAACTCATTTTCTTTCTTCTATCCGTCTCACTTATATTTTTCTTATCATCGCTGTAAAGATATTTGCTTTCTCTTGGATAGAATTCGGTCATAACATAAAATTCTTCTTCTTTTATGACTGTCGAAACAATATTGCCACCCTCATCAACTATTTTTTCGCCCTGAGCATTGGCAAGATATGTAAATGTTTTGTAAACAGGAACATCAACGGCTATTACTATATCAAATGTTGACTGAGAAATGTCTTCATATGCAACTCTTATTGTGCTTATTCCACCAGCAATCCACGAATAGTCTTCGCCATTTTCATCCTGATATGTTTTGTTTAACAGTTTAACTTCAAATGGAATACCTAAGGTTACCACTTCAGGAACTGCAATCGAGCCATTTCCAACCCAGCCTTCATCCAGCCCTTCGCTACTTCCTCGGCTTCCAACGAAAGATAATCCAACATCCAGTCTTGTCGCATCGGAATCTGTCCTTGGAATTGTTATTTTAAAGTTATCTTCAACTTCAATTTGGTTGGTTTGCGTGTTTAAAAGACTTTCATCCTCTAATTGGTATGAAATGCCTTGCTGATAAATAACTTTATCCTCAAATCCGCCCGACAAGAAAACACCAAGCACAACTGCACCTGATATTAATAAAACTCCTGCAATAACAGAAACCACGGTCATCCATGTTTTCCATTTTGTTTTTAATTTTGACTTGTCTTTCTTTTTATTCTTTTTCTTTTTGGTATCTTTTTTCATTTTCGACACTCCCATTCTTTAGCCACCTCAAATCATGCTTATTTTTATTATAAAATTTATTAAATAAAAAAGCAAACAATTTTAACCCCTTTTATTAAGTTTGTTAATTTATTTACGTAAATATATTTATTATAGTAATATTGTTCAAAAATATTTAAGGTATTGATTGACAATTTATATTATTTTCTTTATACTTAATAGGAAAGGAGTGAAAATGCTGCAAGTAAATGATGTTTCTCTTGCTTTTGGAGGAAGAGTTTTATATAAAGAAGTTAACCTAAAATTCACAAAAGGTAATTGTTATGGCATAATCGGTGCTAATGGTGCCGGCAAATCAACATTCTTAAAAATATTAACTGGTGAAATTGAACCAAATACTGGTGAAATCATAATTACACCCGGCGAAAGAATGAGCGTTTTGGCTCAAAATCAAAATGAATACGACAATGAAACAGTCTTAGACACCGTTCTTCTAGGTCATAAAAGATTAATGGAGGTTCAAAAAGAAAAAGATGAACTTTACATGAAACCTGATTTTTCTGAAGAAGATGGTATACGAGCAGGCGAACTTGAAACTGAATTCGCCGAACTTGGAGGCTGGGAGGCCGAGGGCGAAGCAAAAACATTATTACAGAGCCTGGGAATTGAAGAAGAACTTTTTTACTCGCAAATGGCAAGTCTTGATGCAAAATTAAAAGTTAAAGTTTTATTAGCACAAGCCCTGTTTGGCAATCCCGACATTCTTATTCTTGACGAACCAACCAACAACCTTGACTTTAAGACCGCACGCTGGCTTGAAGATTTTTTGCTTGATTTTGAAAATATTGTCATAATCGTATCCCACAACCGTCATTTTTTAAATAAAGTTTGCACCCATATTTGCGATGTTGACTATGGAAAAATCAATATGTTTATTGGAAACTATGACTTCTGGTATGAGTCAAGTCAATTAATCCTTAAACAAATGAAAGATCAAAACAAAAAAGCCGAACAACGTGCAAAGGAATTAAAAGAATTTATTGCAAGATTCTCGGCAAACGCATCTAAGTCTAAACAAGCAACAAGCAGAAAACGTGAACTTGAAAAACTTACAATAGAAGATATAAAACCTTCTTCTCGAAAATATCCTTACATCAATTTTGAATACACGCAAGAGATTGGAAAAGAAATATTAAAGGTAGAACACTTGACAAAGGCTGGAATGTTCAAAAATTTAAGTTTTAATATAGAAAAAGGGCAAAAAGTCGCTTTTTTTGCGAAAAATAGCCAAATTTTAACCACTTTATTCAATATTATCTTAGGAAATGAAAAGCCAGACCATGGACAAGTATTCATTGGAAAAACAATAAAAATTACAAATTTACCTCAAAATAACAATGTGTATTTTGAAGGAAACACCAGCTCAATTGTTGACTGGTTACGACAATTTTCAAAAGACCAAAATGAAACTTTCATAAGAAGTTGGCTTGGAAGAATGCTGTTTACTGGTGAAGAAAATCTTAAACCTGCAAATGTTTTATCGGGTGGAGAAAGAGTTCGTTGTATGCTCGCTAAAATAATGCTTGAACAAGGCAATGTTATAATTCTTGATGAGCCAACAAACCATCTTGACCTTGAGTCAATCACTGCACTTAATAAAGGTATGTTGAATTTTAGAGGCAATCTCTTATTTGCCACACACGACCAAGAAATTATTGAAACTGTAGCAAACAGAATTATTGATATTGTAGACGAAGATAAAATAATAGATTTTACTGGAACATATCAAGAGTATATAGAAAAATATCATAAATAAATCGTTTAAATAATTGAACGGGCAAATAAAACGTTTTCACACTATAATATTAAAAAAACTGCAAATTTTTGCAGTTTTTTTGTGTTTTTATGCAAATTTATATAAATTATCGTTATTTTGCATCAATTTTTGTTTTGTTTTTCACAAAATCTTCTAATTTCATTTTCCCATTTTGTTCAACAAATAGTGAACGATAGGTTGTGTTTGTTACAACAAAAAATTCTCTTGTATCATAATTTTCAACACATAGCATTGAACCACGCGGAGCAAATACTATTTCACCCCAAGGAGATTTAAAATATACATTCTTGGTAACTCTCGTCCACATCTTTGGTGTATCTTTCGGTTTATATAAGTCCCTATATTTATCAACAGTTTCATAAAGTTCAGTCAACCTTTCGTTTTTCAAAAGATATGTCTCCCCATCTTCTTGAATAACCTTCCAAACTTTATTTTGAATATCTATATTGTTTATCTTTTTTATATTTGAACCAAATGCATATATTTTGTTTTTTACAGAACATCTTTTTCTTAAATCAACCACCTCTCCCAAAATTGCAGGCTCGATTGTTACGTTTTTCTCCATTAAAGCAGTTACCACTTCTCCATTTGTAAAAGATTTGAGTTTTTCAAGGATATTATCGCAATTTATTAACTCCACCTTTTTAAATGCTACTTCTATGTCGCTATAATTCCCGGTCGCATATAGTTTTATTATCATTCGTTCACCTCCCCTTTAAAGTTTTCAAGTCTTGTCAGTAAATCCTTAAGAGGATTGTCGGGACGAATTGAACAAACTATATTTGCCCCTCTTCCCTTTTTAAACAAAATATGGGTCTCGTTGGTTTTTATTTTACATTCATATTCATTAAATTCTATCGGGCAAATCAAATAATAAATCAAAATAAAGTCAAATATTGATTTATAACGACAACCAAGTTTAATCTCAGTTATTTCTACAAAATCTTCATAAAGTAAATTCATTAATTTATTATCTTTTTTAAGATGTAATTTAATTTCATCTTTTGTAAGAACCAAACCTGAAAAGCCTGTCATTGGGAAAATTGTAATATCTTTTACTTTTGATACAACTAATTTGGTCGCAGGAAAATCACCAGACATATTAAATTCTGGAGAAAGATTGAGTGGAGTGAGGTCTCCTATTAGAGAATATAATTTTATTTTATCCGCTATTTCTGGAGCAAGAGTTAAAGCATGAGCCAAGTTTGTCAAACAACCAAGTCCAATAAAAACCACTTTATCATATTTTTTGCATACTTCAATTATCCTTCTTACCCCTGCAGAAATCTCCAATTCCCCAAAATTTACAACACCTTCAGCACCTTTATAAATTTTATCTTTTAGGGCTGGTTTTGTTAAATTTACAATTTCTAAGGCTTTTTTATATGATTTTTCAATGTTTTTTGCAAAATTAACGTCATTTTCATACATTTGAAAGTGTGGTGCTATCGTAATTGCCTCTACATTTACATTCCTTAAAGTTAAAAGATAAGCAAGAGCAAACTCGTCATCTATTTCATTTGTTACATCTGTGTCAATTATAATTGGATAACTTTCTATTACGCTTTTCCTATTTCTCTTTTCAAGCAACATTTGATATATTTCTTTCCAAGTAGCAAATATATGAAATTTTTCCTTCCATGGCATATCTGTTTGTGGCTGAACAGCAAAAGCACCGGCGTTTTCAGCCATTTCGCAACAAGATTTACGATCATCAACCAAGACATCAATTTTATTAGCCTTTAACGCCTGAGTTTTGTCCTGCTTCCCTGCAATTAACTTCTCATACGGAATGCCATGTTCTTTAAGCCATTTTTTTGTTTGACTTATTCTTGAATAGCCATCATATCCCCTCGCCGAAACAAAATAAACCTCTTCTCCCTCTTTTTTTAACTCCTTGATTAACCCAATTGCTGGGATTATTGGACGTAACAAAGGAATTGACTTGTATATTCCTTTTGCCAGAAATATTTCCTTCTCTTCTTCTGTCCAATCATACATTCCCTGGGTTATGAATTTCTCAAAGTCAATTATCCCCTTCTTTGTTTTTGATTCCTGCTTGTCAAAAATCTGTGCATATTGCATCATCTTATCTGTAAATTTTGCTATGGTGTCGTCTATGTCAAATGCTATCCTCATAAAATTCCTTTTCTATTATTTTATCATAAAAGTCGAAATATGTAAAGTCTTAAATCAATCTTATTTAAAAAATTAAATATTGACTTTTTTATTAAATGATGATATCATTTATATAGGAGCATTTACTTATGGCTAAAAATTCAGGGACATTGAAAAAAATTCAATCTTTACGCAAAGCAACTATCGGAGGTGCTGTGCTTTCTCTTTTGGTGGGAGCCGGTTTTTCGATTGGTTTTGGCATACAAAATTCAAAAGCCTATTCAATAATTAACGATGAGCTGGAATATCCAAAATATCAAATTACTCAGTCGACAGAACTCGATAATCAGTTAAAGAATGGCCAGATTTCCAGCGAAGAATATTATGACGCAACGGAATTGGTAAACGATAAGAAAGCATTCTTAAAGCAATATGGAAGCGAAGAGCAGAATGAAAGATTTAATACGCAAATTAATAAATGTAAGCCTTTATTTTATTGCACGGCTGCCACTGCCGCCATTTTTGGTGCTTTGGGTATAACAGGTTGTATAACGGGAGTTGTTGAAGTTTTTTACGAAGATAAATTAAAAAAGGCAGAAGACAACCTTTTAGATGAAAAAACGCCAATTTAGTAAAAACATTCTAATTTTGTTCATTACTTTTTAATTTCTGTGCCCTTGCCTTGATTTGTGAATAACAAGGATTTATATCGCCATTCTTTAATAATTAACTTTTTTTAATGAAAAATTAGCGAAATTTGAGGATAATTATGATAAAAACAGGAAAACACTATAAATTAGTTTCAAATATAGGGAAATGTTTAGGGATTGGCGCACTTGTTGCAGTATGCTCGGCCCTTTATCATCTTCCAAACGCACTAGTAAATGAAAAACATAAAAATGACATTCTTAAGGCGACAGAATATTCTAACTATGTAACAGAACAAACACAAATTTATGATTATCGTTTGCAAAACAATGAAATTTCAAAAGAAGAATATTCCAACTTGTGCAAAGCACTCGAGGATGAAGACGCTTTTATTAAACAAAATGGCACTCCCCTACAAATCGAATATTATAATCTCTCGAAAAGCAATGAAAATAAACATTTCACCTCTTGTGGTATAGCACTTGGCATTTCTCTCGGCCTTGCTGTAACAAGTGGAGTTTTTATAGAGATTGCTGATGAAATGGAAAAAAAATATCAAAAATATATGAAAAATTATAAAAATTTAACCAATGTTCATATTTAGAGGAGCAAATTATGTTAAAAACAAGAGAACAATACAAAAAGGCAATTATAAAGCATCGTGTTTTGACAGGGCTTATTGGTTTGGCATTTATAGGTGGAATTACAGCATCAGTTGTCAGCATCAAAAAAATTGACAAAAATTTTTCTTCATTGATTGAAAATTCACAAGGATATAAGGATTATTACAATCAAACTCAAAAAAACCTTTTAGACAACGGAGAGATAACTGAAGAACAATACCAGGAAAACATTAAAAAAGGACCTGACGACACAAATTATAATTTATATATTAATAAAGATGGAACTAAAAAAGAAATTGACAATTACTATAAACTGGAAAGAAATCGCATACTTTCCCTTGTTTGTGTCGCAATTTGTGCAGCGTATTTGCCAATACATTTTTGCCTCTCCTCACTAAAAACACAAGCAATAAAGCGTGATTATAAAGAAAATCAAGAAAAAATTGAACTAATCGATAATGATAAAAATCAACTATAACAAAATGCTTGACAAACCCATATTTTTATTATACAATTACTATTGGAACTTAAATGTTGATGGAATTGGCAACTCCGGA
Source organism: uncultured Clostridia bacterium (assembly GCA_947624415.1). Lineage (GTDB taxonomy): Bacteria > Bacillota > Clostridia > Christensenellales > UBA1242 > Caccovivens. The sequence goes on from CANQKH010000002.1 coordinate 81,708, forward strand.
GTTTAACGCAAATGTCTGCGAAAGGCATAATTAAGGTGCTTAAAAAGCATAAATTAGGGTGGAACAGCGTTCAATCAAACGCCCCTACTATTACAAAAATAGTGGGGACTTTTTTATTTTTAAGGCATTTTTAGTTAAAAACACAGATTTTATGCAAATTTTCCTCAATTTTTAAGGTTTTTTACATTATTATCATTTTAGATAATATTTTAAAATTTTTATTTAAAGGAGTTTATTATGAAAGAAATGAAAGCAACCATGGACAAAATTGTTAATTTATGTAAATCGCGTGGGTTTATTTTTCAAGGTAGCGAAATTTATGGCGGTTTTGCAAATACCTGGGATTTTGGTCCAATTGGAGTTGAACTTAAAAATAACATTAAAAGGGCTTGGTGGAAAAGGTTTGTTCAAGAAGACCCTTCCACCTATGGCATAGATGCCGCTATATTAATGAACCCTACTGTTTGGCAAGCATCAGGGCATATAGAAAGTTTTGGCGACCCTAAAATGGATTGCAAAAATTGCAAAACTCGTCATAGAGCAGACACATTAATAGAAAACCACAGCAAGGGTAAAGTCTCGGCAGAAGGAATGAGCAACGAAGAAATGGAAAAATATATAGAAGAACATGATGTCCGCTGCCCTGTTTGCGGAAAAAGAGATTTCACCCCTATCCGTAAATTTAACCCAATGTTTACAACTTCAAGAGATATGACTGGTGAGGCAAGCAATGAAGTTGTTTATCTTCGTCCAGAAACTTGCCAAGGTGAATACGTGAACTTCCTAAATGTTCAACGCTCAACTCGTGCAAAAGTTCCATTCGCAATCGCTCAGATTGGAAAATCTTTTAGAAATGAAATTACTCCTGGTAACTTCCTCTTTAGAACAATCGAATTTGAACAAATGGAATTACAAAAATTTTGTAAAGATGAAGATAGCATGAATTATTATAACGAATATAAAGAAAAAGCATTGCAATTTGTCAAAGATTTAGGCCTGGATTGCGAGCATTTAAGATTCCACGACCACGACAAACTCGCTCACTATGCTAAAGCGGCTTGCGACATTCAATTTCTCTTTCCAATTGGTTGGCAAGAACTTAATGGAATACACCACAGAGGAACATGGGATTTGTCAAGGCATCAAGAATTTTCTGGCAAAAATATGAATTATCTTGACCCCGTTACTAACGAAAAATTTATCCCTACTGTCATTGAATATTCAATTGGTGCAGATAGACTCACTCTTGCTCTTCTTTGTGAAGCATATGATGAAGAAGTCCTTGACAATGGTGAAACAAGAGTTGTAATGCATTTAAACCCTTCAATAGCCCCTTACAAAGTTGCAGTTTTGCCTCTCCAAAAGAATCTTTCTGACAAGGCAAAAGATGTTCTAAACATTTTAAATAAAGAATTTATGTGCGACTATGATGAAGCGGGGTCAATTGGAAAAAGATATCGTAGGCAAGACGAAATTGGAACTCCTTTCGCTGTAACAATTGACTTTGATACTCTTGAAAATAATACCGTTACTATCCGCGACAGAGATAGCATGGAACAAATTCGTCTTGGAATCGACGAACTTGTAGATTACATTCAAAAAAGAATAAAATTTAATTAATTTTAAGTTTTTTAACGAAAATTTGTTGATTTTTTACAAAAAATTCCATTTTTTACTTAATTTTACAGATTTTTAATGTTAAAATCTACAAATAAAAAATATATTGAGTTTCAAATTCAATATATTTTTTTACTTGTCAAAATCATTTGTATAAGAAGGATAAAACATAGATAAAATTGCCCCATAATGCACAAATCCCTTCTTTGTAAAAAATATGAAATTATCTTTAATATAAATTAACTTTTTAGATAATAAAAATTCAAATTGCTCTTTATATACATCGAGAGGATTTTCTCCTAAAATATCCTCCATTATCATTAAGTTAAATCGACCACAATATCCACTTATGGCAATATATTTAGCAAGCATCTCCTCTTTTGGCAAAATATAACTATCTTCAAAATCAAAACTTCCTTTTTCAATACATTCTTCCAATGTTTTGCCACTCTTACCTATATTATATGTTACTCCCTCTCTAGATTTACTTTGAGCAGATATCCCAAATCCTTTATATGAAATATTATTTATCATTCGATTTCGTATATATGATGACAAACCTAGGTCATCATATATTGAAAAAGTGTTTTGTCCAAAAATACCTTTGTATCCTAATTTCAACAAACTCTTGTATAAATAATAATATTCATTAAAAAGTTGCTTTTTTGACTTAAATTCATTTATATTTAATATATTTGTGCGAAATTCGTATAATGTAACCTGTTGAGGCTTCAAAATTGCTATTGTTTTTATGGCAGAAATTAAGTCTTTTTTATTCTGTTTTTCCAATCCATACATTAAATCAATATTTACTTTTGCTATGCCATTTTTCTTGCACATCGATAATACATCCTTCATTCTTTCGAGAGTTGGATTTGGTCGCGAATTTCTTTTTAAAAATTTTTTGTTGACGGTTTGCAAGCCAAATGAAATTCTTTTTATTCCGCTGTTTACTATTAATTTTATTTTTTCCTCATCTATAGTAAAAAATGTGGATTCTATTGAAGGCTCAAAATCCTCTGCTGTTGTAGTTTTTGAAATAAAATCCTTTAAAAAATTAAGCAATCGCTCTAAATTTCCATATTCAAGACAGGTTGGAGTTCCCCCTCCAATATCAAGACCTTTTAATACAATATTTTTGTGTGTTTCACTAAATCTTTTTATGTCTTTAATCAATATATCGACATATTTGTCTTCTAGACTTTTTTCTGGTTTAAGATATTTGACATATTCACAAAATTTACACTTTGATTTACAAAAAGGGATATGTATATAATAACATATCTCTTTTTCATCAAATTTTATATCCCTTTCACTCTTAAATTTTAGCCAATCCTCCCTTCGAATTGGATAAGAAGTGTTTAATTTGTCGCTTTTTATTAATTTTTTATATGTTTTTTGCATTTTTTTCTCATATTTAATATATTATATTGCCAAATCCTGCACAAAGATTGTTCTCAACAGTATAACTAAATTGACCAGCCGCCTGTGGATTTAAATCTCTAACCACACGTGAGTAAAATTCAACTAATGTCCCATCTTTTGATATATACATTCCATTTGCACAATCACAAATGTTGGCATTCTTCAAGTTGGAAACAATTGCACAGTCAGGGCTTAAATTTTTAAAAATTTCCTTATATTCGACATAATTTTGCTTTGAAAATTCATTTAATGGCATGAGTCCAACAAACCCTACTCTAAAAATTCCCAAATTCGCCGCCATTTCAAGATAATTTTCTACATTCTCTGCACTATCTATATAATTTTTTATCAAAAGACTATTTAATCTTAACAAATGTTTATTTTCTAGTTTGTTTTGCAAACTTTTAATTTCATCTAAGTGGATGGTTTTAAATCCAAACAATTGGTCATTCTTTTCATCTAAATAGTGATGTCTTGATATGTGAATTCCTGCTATATTCTTATAATTATCAAGTTCCAATACCTTATCAAGATTAAACCCATTGGTGTTTATAGTAAGATATTGCCTATAACCTAAAACCTCGAAAATTGCATTTACAACTTTATTAAGCAACTCTACATTTAAAAATGGTTCGCCACCAGTTATCGACACCCTATTTAATAAATTCTTCTCTTTTAGTTCTTCTAATACAAATTTTAACTTTTCTACATTAAATTTTTTATCGGTGAAGGTTTGTTTCTTCTTTGTATTGTTATTGCAAAAAGGACAACTTGCAAGGCAAACATCGGTTATACTTATATATAAATTATACGTCCTATACTTATCCTCTCTATTTAAGTCGTCCTTTGAACAAATATTATTTCTTAAAATGACTTTTTTGCCAAACAATTCTACTTCTTTTGGCATTTTAACATCCCGATGAAGACTGGCATGAACTTCTTGCCGTTGAGGAACAACTCGAAGAACTTGAGCCACTCGAATGGCAACTTGATGAACTTGAGCTGCTTGTCGAATGACAACTTGATGAGCTTGAACCACATTTTGACAAACTGCTTGAATGACAACCTGCAGAATTAATTTGTGTTGCCTTATATTGATTGTTTAAATCTAACTTATTTAAATCTGCTTTTGATATTGCATTATATGCTTCTAGGAATGTGCTTTTACCGTCTAAAATAATCGCTAAAACATTTGAGTCAAACAACTTTTTAAATTGGTCGCTTGTTTGATCATATACCTCTGCATATTTTAAATATTTTACATAAGTCTCTACCTTATCTAAAACATCACCACCACGTTTTAACATTCTATCTAAAAATTCTATATGTTCTAAATCTGTCATTTTGCCCCCTTGTAATTATTTTATCACATTACTCAATTTTTGTCAATCTTAATATGGAATATAAATATTATAATCTCACATAATATAGCGAGGAGGTTTTTATGTCGAATAATTCTATCAATAAGGGTATATCCTGTAATGTTTCGGGTTGCGTCTACAACGAAAGAGGTTGTAATTGCAATCTCGAAAGAGTCTCAATTTCAAAAGGAAGCGGAAGTCATCATTTCTGCAAAAGTTATATTTCTCTTAATGACGAAGTCGACTCGACAAGAAAATATAACGTAGAAAGTGCCGATGATGAATTTTTCGGTTTAGATGATTTTGAAGACTAAAAAAAAGACTAATATGGGTCAAACTTCCCAATTAGTCTTTTTTAATTTCTCCTACTCATAAACAGCAACATAAGAATTCTAAACAAATATGCAACCGACACTAAAAGTGATGCAACATATGTTAGGGCTGCTGAATTTAATAACTCGTCAGTTGCCACAATCTCTTCTTGGCTTGATGCTCCCATATCTAAAAGTATTTTTTTTGCTCTTCGCGAAGCATCATATTCAACAGGCAAAGTTACTAAACTTACTAAAACTGAAAATGTATAAAGTCCCACATATGCATAAATAATTATATTCCCAACACCTGTAAAAAGAAGTATTTCCAGTAAAAATCCTATAAAAATTACAGGAAGCAATAATCTTGAAATAAAATTGCTTATTTTTATTGTCAGCATTCTTATTTTTAGTGGTGCATATCCTTGGGCATCTTGTAATGCGTGTCCAAACTCATGTGCAACAATGGCTTGAGATGCTATTGACTTTGAGTGATAATTACCTTGTGATATCACCAGCATTTTTGCTGATGGGTCATAGTGGTCAGTTAGACTTCCACTGCATTCACCAACAGATATGTTTACTCCTTGTTCGCCCGCCAATCTTAATGCCAGTTCTTCGCCTGTTAAGTCTAGAGATGAAGCGACTTTGCTGTATTTTGAAAACGCTCCTTGAACTTTCGTTTCGGCAAGTATTGCAATAAGAATTGTAAACACTATTAAACATGAACAAATAATATATCCAGTATAAATTCCCATTCTCCCTCCTAATTAAACAATGTTCCCTTCTTTGACGCACCTGTCCAGAATAGAATAATTTTAAGAAATTCTGCCCAATACGTTAAAGCAGCACTCTTTAAGAATTTTTTACATAATTTAAGTTGTCTTTCGTCAAAAATTTCCTTCAAAAACACCATTGCTTTACGCGAAGCATCTTTTTCGATTGAAATGGTCATCAACTTTACAACAAGTGATAAAATAAATATTAAAACACCAACGCCTATAAGTGCAAGCCCAATGTAAAACTTTGTGCCACCAAAGGCAAGCAATATTATTCCTGCCAGTAAACTTGGCATAAATATTCTGCCAACTATCCTTCCAAATTTCCTCAAGAAATTCAAGCGTTTCAACTTGTTTCCGCTGCTGTCTTGTAATGCATGGCCAAGTTCGTGCGATATAATCGTGTAAGAGGCAAGGGTTTTTAAGTTTATTGTGTTTGATGACAAAAATAGTCTTTGAGCACCATATGCATCGCCTGCAATACGTGAAATCTGTATAACTTCTAGATTGAAATTCTTAAAATATTTCTTCTGCAAATAATAAATATACTGCAATGGTGTTAATTGCGTATCTGCTTCAATGCTATTCATTTTTTGATATTTTTCTTCAAAGCGGTCCCCTGCAAAATTTGCCACTGCAAGTAAAAAACATATTAAAAACGCAAATGCTATTACGCCGCCTATAATTATCCAAATTGTTGTATTGCTCATATTTATATTTTAATCTATTTTTATTGATTTTACAAATGTTTTTAGTGATTTTATCAATTAATTTGTAACTAGAAGTATTGTTGTGCCTTTTTGCAACCTCGTGCCTACCGGCGGAAGTTGACGAATTATATATTCACCATCTCCATCTAACTCAAAACTTAAATCAAGTTTTTTCAATATCGAAATGCATTCTGTTATGCTTTTGTCAATTAAATCTGGCATTTCTACATACTCAACCTGAACGCTTTTATCCTGTTTTTCTTCGCCCATATAGTCAAATAATTGAGAAAATATCTCTTTCCCATATGGCGCTGCCACAATGCTTCCATAATAGGCTCCAGCACTCGCCTCATCAACCATTATAAACAGCACATATCTTGGGTCATTCGCAGGATATGTTCCCACAAAACTTGAAATATACTTTCCTCTATCTATCCCTCCTCCCTCTAAATATTTTTGTGCCGTTCCTGTTTTACCTCCAACATTGTAACCCTCAACAAATGTATATTTCCCCGTCTTATTTTCTGCAAATTCCAAAAGAGTATTTACAGTTTGTGAAGTTTTTGCACTTATTATTGATGTCTTTTTCTTTGTTTTTGCGTCAATTAAAAGATGAGGTGAATTGAATGTCCCTCCATTTACAATACTTGCCACAGCACTTACAAGTTGGATTGGAGTTAGTGCAATAGCGTGCCCAAACCCCATTCTGGCAAGGTCGACATTTTTTACAAGTTTTTTATCCATCAATATGCCACCAGCCTCTCCGCTTACATCAAGACCTGTTTTTTGTCCAAGCCCAAATTTGTTCATATAGGAATAAAATCTTTCAACACCCAATCTTAATGCTAAATCCATAAAACAACAATTGCATGAATTAGCAAATGCCTCTGTCAAAGTTTGAGAACCATGTCCTATCGTTCTCCAACATTTTATTTTCACACCATCAATCACCCTAAATCCTGGGCAATAAAACCTATCTTCAAGACTCGTTACTCCCGCTTCGAGTGCGGCGGCCACCGTCAATATTTTAAAGGTCGATCCTGGCTCATACACATCTGTTGCAACTTTAACCTTTGATTGCTCAAACAGTGCTTGAAGATTATCTCTTGGAACATTATTTAAATCAAAACTTGGTTTTGACGACATTGATAAAACTTGACCACTCTTGGCATCAAGCAAAATTCCATTAACCGCTTTTGCTTTTTGTTCGGTCATTATTTTTTGAAGAGTTTGTTCAAGAATTAGTTGCATCTTGCTTTCTATCGTTAAAGTTATATCCTCGCCGGGAGTTGCCGGCAAATAATATCTTAACGAACCACCAATTTCCTTGCCCTGAAGATCACTTTGAACATAACTGCAACCATCCTCACCTTTTAACTTATCATTATAATATGCCTCTATTCCCGTCTGCCCCTCATTATCAACACTAATAAACCCAAGCACCTGAGTTAATAAATCGCCATAATTATAATATCTGTTTGAATTTTCCGCCAAATATACACCCGGCATTCTTAAATTGTATATTTTTTCGGCAATTTCTCCTTCAACTTGCATTTTAATGAGAACTTCGCTCGCCTTATTATTTCTAATCTTATCGTAAACTTTTTCAAATGAAAGATCCAAAATATTTGCCAGATTCATTGCCGTTTGCGACATTTCTCCAACTTCTCTTGCCCTCACATATATATTATACGTTGTGTAACTCTCTGCAAGTGGAGAACCCGTCCTATCATAAATTGTTCCGCGTGGTGCTATTATCGATAAATCCCTTGTCCATTGGTCAGTCGCTCGCACCTGTAATTGTTTTCCCTTTATAACCTGCAAAATAAATAGCCTTACAACAAGAGAACAAAAAATAAAGGATATAACCAACATTATGGCTATTATCCTTTTTTTTAATGAAAATAATGTAAAGGACTTTTGCAAGTTTAACCTCCAAATAAGCCCCCTATGAAATTACAAAAACGATCAAACCAATTGGATTGTTCACCTATATTAGTTGGCGGAACTTCATTTTCGGGAATCGTTTCAAAGAGATTTCGCATATTTTCAGAATTTGTTGCATCAAGCATCATAAGATTCTTTAAATAATTGAATAGGTTTATGTTATATTGTGTTGTTACCCCTGCAACTTGACTTGCAACATTGTCTATTTGAGCTACATTAATTATTCCCCAAACTCCAAAAATTGCAAACAATATTGATATTAAAATACATTTAAATTTATTTGTCTTCTTCTTGGATTTGTTCTCTTCCTTTTCAATAACAAAAACCTTTTTATGCTCTTCCTCTGTTAATGTTTCTGTTAAATCATAGTTTGGCGTTTCTATTACTGAGGAAACTTTACTTTCTATTTTATTTATTTCCTTTTCTTCCTCCTCACGCATCTCTTTATGAGGGAATGAAGCGGCAGAAAAAATATTTATTGTTTTTTCCTGTTTCTTCTCTTTTGGTGGCTCTTTTTTTTCTTTTTCTTGAGGCTTTTTCTCTTCTTGTGCTTTCTCCACCTCTTTTTCTTTCTTTAATTGTTCAAGTAAAGTCTTCTCTCCCATAATATATTCACCTCCCTTTACCTTTATTCTTTAAATTCTTTCTATAATTCTCAACTTAGCACTACTGCTTCTTGAATTCTCGTTAAGTTCTTTTTCTCCTGCAACAATTGGCTTTTTATTTACAAGTTTAACTTGTGCCTTATGACCACAAATGCAAACGGGAGTTCTTGGCGGACAAATGCAGTCGGTGGCTAATTCCTTAAATGTGTTTTTTATTATTCTATCTTCAAGGCTATGAAATGTTATTACAGCACCGCGTCCACCCTTTTTTAACATAAGCGACAATTCCTCTACAACTTTATCAAGACCAGAAAGTTCTCCGTTTACCTCTATCCTTATCGCCTGAAAAGTTTTTTTGGAGACACCGCCTTTCCCATAAATTACCTTTTTGGGAAATGCTGCTTCTATTAAATCTCTTAACTCAAAAGTTGTTTCAATAGGTTTTATTTTTCTTCTTTCAACAATGTTTTCTACAATTTTTTTCGCATTGCTTTCTTCACCATATTTATATAGCACATTTATTAGTTTTTCTTTTGAATAATTATTTACAACCTGAAAGGCATCAAGGCTTGAAGTTTTATCCATTCGCATATCCAATCTTCCATCATGTAGGAAACTAAACCCTCTCTCTCCGTTATCTATTTGATAAGAACTTACTCCAAGGTCGATGAGATATCCATCAATCTCATTTATCCCCATCTCTTGTAATTTTGCGGGTGCGTCTTTAAAATTTGAATGAATTAATGTTAAATTTGAAAAATCTTTAAACTTTTCTCTGCAAACATTTATCGCCTCTTCATCTCTGTCAAAACCTATGAGTTTTCCACCCTCTAAATAAGACAAAATGTGGCGGGAATGTCCTCCGCCACCTATTGTGCAATCTACATAAATACCCTTTTTGTTTATTGAAAGTCCATCTATGACTTCATTCAATAATACGGGTGTATGTTTAAATTCCATTATGCCTCATTAACCTAATGTTGTCTCTACTTGAGTAATTAATTCGAACAAGGTTGAATAGTTAATTTTATGATAATTCTCTTCATCAAAGTTTGCCACACCTAATCTTTCCATTAAATCAGGTTGAGCTTGAATTGCTGCAAGTTCTGTTGCATAATCAGTTTTAATCTTTTCAACAAAGTTTTTAAATGTGTCTTTGAATATACCTTGCTCTTCTTTTTCGCTCAATTCAACTCTGTATGCATTTTGCTTCATTGTTTCGAGAGCATTTGCAACAGTTGTTTTATCCATATCTTTTATAGTTGAACCTTCGCTTGATAGTTTATTTATAGCAAGGAAACTCTTTATAACTTCAACTATTTCATCTGTTTGGCCATCTTCGCCTGCAAATGTAACATCTTCAGTTGAAATTGTTTGAGATGTTCCTAAAACATCACCTATTTGAGTTCCAAGATTTTCAAACAATGTTTGCCTTAATGGACTTGTTGAAACTGCATTTAAAATTGGAGCAACAATTTTTTCAACATCAGTTTCCTTCATGTTATCTAATACTACATCTAGGCTTCCATCAAGAACAAGTTGTAAGCAAGTGTCTTCTTGGCCTTCAAATTTAAGTGTTCCTGTTTCTTTTAACAGGCTTGATATAAGTTTTAAATCACTATCCCACATATCATAATTTGTAAGCAATGATAAGTCTAACTGTCCGCTTGGAACTTTTCCTATAAGTTCGTCAAACACCATATCCTTTGTTAACTCTATTTGATAAAGTGGTAATAAAATTTCATTTAAAAGATTGCTTTTGCCTTCTTGTGAAATTATATTTGAAAGTTTTACTAAAAGGTTTCCATCTTGTGATATAAGGTCATAAATTCCCTCATCTCTAATCGCTACGAGTGGTTCACTTAAAAATTCAAGAAGCCCTTTGTAGTCTGCAATTGTAACGCTTTCACCTTTTCCATTCTTTACTGCTTGTTCAGGTAAAACTACTTTGTATTTTTCAAGATATGAGTTAAACACCGATTTACCTTCTTGGTTTTGTAATAATTTAACGCCTGTAACTGTGTCAAGCAAATCACCCAAAGAACTTGCTATTGTTTTAATATTGTAATTTGCTTCTTTATCTAGCAATATTGTAGGATCTTGCAATGTTTGGAAGACATCAATTTCTTTCTCTAATGCACCAAAGTCTTTTACTATTGTAACTACTGCGTTAGATAAATTTTGCCAATCAGTCTCTGCATAGTTATCTGTTGAAGAGCCAATGTCGTCAACATCTTCAATAACTTTGCTTATAACCATTTGTGCAATAGGCTTAATTCCTGCCCTAACAAGATTCATATTTAAAACATTTTCAACCGCATCTTCAAAAGGTTCAAAATTGTTTACACTTGTCAAAGTTACTGCAATAGATTTAACATCTTTCTTCTCAAGATTAAGAACTTCATTTATTGTTCCGTTTGCACCTAATTCTTTAACTGTCTTCACTGCTGAAATTATATCATTTTTGAAATAATCTCCAACATCATTGTTTTGCTTATACGCATTCAAATGTGCACCAATAGCATCATAAACATCATTATATTCTTCTGGGAAGAAAGAATATTGTGAATAATTGATTATAACATCTGCAAGTGTTGGCGAAAGAACTTTTTTAAATAACGCAGAATCTGTCATTTTCTCAACAGGTGTAATTAAATCATCATATTTGATTTTTTCATAATCTACTTCTTTAACACCCTGTTGACTTAATTGATATCCAAAGTCAACAACATCATAAATGTTTTCAACATCACGTCTTATATACACCTTCTCGTCGTCAACCTTTATTGCACTTAAATAATCAAATAGTGCATTATCAAGTCCAAACATACTGCAACATTTAGTATAGAAATTATTTTCAAGACCTTTAACTATTGGTTCTCCTGCCGAAAATTTATCTTTCAAGAGATTTGGTCTTTCTGTGGTTGTTGTCGCATTAACAGTTTGAATTGAATAATCTGTTGTTTTATATAATTTCGAGCCAAGTCCTATAAGTCCTGCTAAAGGCATGAATGCAAATACTGCAACTATGAAAGTCTTTACAAGACCTACAACTCCTCCTAAAAGTTTTCTCTTTTTCTGTCCCTCGTGATATTTTAGGAATATGCAAGCAAAAATCTTATATATAATATAGATTAAGCATTCAAACAAAATTGTAATTACTAAGAATACCACTGCTGAGAAAATTGCTTTTGGCAATCCCCCAAAAAAGACTTCTAAGTTAGGGTTTCCATCAACTAAATTCGCTATTGTTTCATTTTCGTAAAGCATTTTTAAAATAATATCGTTGATTGGAGTCTTTGACCCATTGTAGACAATCCCAATATTCAACAATTTTGCTGTAATTGGGCCTGCTATAAATAGAGCAAGTAACACGCCAGCAACTGAAAGGATAAGATTGAAAGAAGATCTTTTAAGTCCTCTCCAAAATCCAACTAGGAACCCGCTTAACAATATGACGATGAAAAGCAATGTTACCAACCATCCTATTAAACTTGACGACATAATATTTCTCCTTTTAAATTTATATTACAATTTTATTTTAGCATATATTAGGACAACAATCAACAATTTTTAATAAAATTTCTAAAATATTTTTTATCAATTTTTCCTCTTTTTAAACAAAAAAAATTTTTAATCTTATTCATCCGATAAGAAAAAAGTCAATGTTATTTTTATATAACAAAGGTCCTTTTTCGGCAAAAATTTTTGTCAAAAATTATTGACTTTTAATTTTAAAAGGATTACTATATATAACGTTCACAACACAAAATGTGCTAACACTTTTATGCAAAAACACTATATGTTGTAATTTAAAAAGGAGATATTTATGGTTAAAAACATTATGAAAAGAGATGGCAGACAAGCCGAATTCAACCTTGACAAGATTGAAAATGCCATTTCTAAGGCTATGAACGCTGTGGGTGATAAAGAATTTAAACTCTCTCACAAACTCGCACTTGCCGTTGAAGAAGAAATTGATAAGGCTTTCCCACAAGATAAGGTGCCTTCCGTTGAAGAAATTCAAGACATCGTTGAAAAGGTTCTTATGAAAAAAGGTCATAGTGATGTTGCAAAAGCCTATATCCTTTATAGAAATAAAAGAAACCAAGTAAGAGAACTAAACACTTCCTTAATGAGAACTTTTGACAAAATTAATAACAGTGATGCAAAAGATTCTGATTTAAAAAGGGAAAATGCAAACATTGATGGCGACACACCAATGGGTATAATGCTAAAATTTGGCTCAGAAAGTGCTAAAAATTATTTCACAAAGGCTATTGTAGACCCTGCACAATCAAAGGCGCACGTTGAAGGCGACATACATATTCACGATTTCGATTTCTACACCCTCACCGAGACTTGTTGTCAAATTGACGTTCTAAAACTTTTTAAAGGTGGTTTCCATACTGGTCATGGCTATGTCCGCGAACCAAACGATATACGAACATATGCCGCTCTTGTTTGCATAGCAATTCAATCCAACCAAAATGACCAACATGGCGGACAAAGTGTTCCAAACTTTGACTACGGATGTGCTCCTGGAGTTATGAAAACTTACAAGAAAATTTACCGCACAAACTTTGCTAAAGCCTATGTTTTAAAAGAGGCAGGCCCTCTAAATGAAGATGAAGTTATAAATAAAATCAAAAATATTGAAACAGAACAATCACTCTTCCCTACCCTTGCTCAAAATGAAAAATATGACAAGGCTGAAAAAGAAGCATTTAAAGACGTAGATGAAAAAATGTTTGAAAAAATTAAAACTTATGCAACAAACAAATCTTTTCAAGAAACTGATGAGGCAACTCACCAAGCAATGGAAGCACTTATTCACAATCTTAACACTATGCATTCGCGTGCAGGTGCTCAAGTCCCATTCTCTTCTTTAAACTTTGGAACTGACACATCGCCAGAAGGACGAATGGTTATGAAAAACTTTTTGAAGGCAACCGAAGAAGGCCTTGGTAATGGCGAAACTCCAATTTTCCCTATTTCAATATTTAAGGTTAAAGAAGGAGTAAACTACAATCCTGGCGACCCTAACTATGACATATTTAAACTCGCCATTGAATGCTCTGCAAAAAGAATGTTCCCAAATTTCTCATTTATTGACGCACCATACAATATTCAATATTATAAAGAAGGTCATCCTGAAACAGAAGTTGCTTATATGGGCTGCAGAACTAGAGTTATGGGAAATGTTTATGATCCTTCTAGGGAAATTACTTACGGTCGAGGAAATCTGTCCTTCACCTCAATCAACCTTCCTCGTATAGCAATAGAGGCAAAGGGCGACCTCAAAGCATTCTATGCTCGTCTTGATGAAATGATGGAACTTGTAACACAACAACTTCTTGATAGATTTAAAATTCAACAATCTAAACATGTTTACAACTATCCATTCCTTATGGGACAGGGAATTTGGATGGACTCTGATAAACTTGGCCCAACTGACTGCATAAGCGAAGTTTTGAAACATGGAACTTTAACTTATGGTTTTATCGGCCTTGCAGAAGCACTTGTCGCTTTGACTGGAAAACATCATGGCGAAAGTGAAAAATCTTGGCAAATAGGATATGACATTATTAAACATATGAGAGAATTTGCCGATAAAAAGGCTAATGAATACAAACTTAACTTCTCTCTAATTGCTACTCCTGCCGAAGGATTAAGCGGTAGATTTGTTCGCATTGACAAAGAAAAATATGGAATTATCGACAAAGTTACTGACCGTGATTATTACACAAACTCATTCCATATCCCTGTTTATTTCCCTATTAGTGCTGAAAAGAAAATTGACCTTGAAGCACCTTTCCACGCATTATGTAATGGCGGACACATTTCTTACATAGAACTAGACGGAGACACAACAAACAACCTTGATGCCTTTGAAAGCATTATTAGACATATGAAAGAAAAGGGAATCGGCTATGGTGCAATCAATCACCCAATTGACCGCGACCCTGTTTGTGGCTACAATGGAATTATTGGTGATGTTTGTCCTCATTGTGGTCGAAGCGAACATGATGGAAATGGCAACTTTGAAAGAATTAGAAGAATAACCGGCTATCTTGTGGGAACTCTTGACAGATTTAACAATGGCAAACGAGCCGAAGAACACGACAGAGTAAAACATGGTTTAAATAATGAAAATTAATTACTGGGGGTTATCCCCCTTTAATTTTCAAATATAAAAGGACATATTATGAAAAAATTAAGAATAGCCGGCATAGTAAATGATTCAATAGTTGACGGCCCCGGTCTTAGATATACAATTTTCACCCAGGGCTGTCCCCATCACTGCGAGGGTTGTCATAATCCACAAACCCATTCTTTTAAGGGTGGCAAAAAAGTTAGGCAAAAGAAAATTTGTGATGAAATACAAAGTAATCCCCTTCTCTATGGAGTAACTTTTTCTGGAGGCGACCCTATGTCGCAAGCAAAACAACTCTTGCCCATTGCTAAATTTGTAAAGGAAAAAGGACTTGAACTTGCCTGTTACACAGGATATGTATTTGAACAACTTATAGGAGAAAGTGTTCCTTTTGCAAAAGAACTTTTAAATTATATTGATGTCTTAATTGATGGTAAATTTGTTATCAGTCAAAAAAGTCTCGACCTTAAATTTAAAGGTTCAAAAAATCAAAGAACAATTGACGTCCAATCATCATTAAAAGAAGGCAAGACAATCCTTTCAACAAATGAAAAGTGGACTTAAAAAATTCCGTGAATAAATCACGGATTTTTTATTCTTCCTCTGTTTCTTGAAAATTGGCATTTGCCAGTAAAAGAACTTTTTGATAAATATCATCATTTTGTTTTACTCCTTTTTGTTTTAAAATATATGCCCAATTTATACCATTTATTTCTTTTATTTTTTCATTATTTATTAAAAAATTAAAATATTTTTTTTGCTGTAATAAATCATTATTTTTATTTTCATCGAAAATATTTATTGCCCCCTCAAATAGGAGAGAATTCGCCTGTTCACTATTTAATGAAAAACCATTTAATTTAAATACCTTTTCAAGCAATTTTTTATTAAATCCATATCGACAATTATTTTCAATTATTCCCCATACAACTTGTTGCATAGATTCCTTATTTAAATTAATATTTTTATTTAACAAAAAATACCATTTTCCGCCACCTACCAATGCATCTCCAACAACTTTACCACTAAATTTACCATAATTGTTAGTTAATGTATAAAGGCTAAACTTAAAATTTTGCAGACCCCTTTTCCAATCATCCCTTGTCTTCTCCACTTCATCAAGGCAACCCACTAAATATTCACCATCTAGGTTTGAAAGTTTTTCCTGTCTTGCAAATATTAATAAGTTGTCTGCTAAGCGACTGATTTTTTCATCACCTAAAACTTCTAGCCTCTTAATTAAGCCATTTAGCCCTTGCACTATATCCTTATTATAATCATTCAAGTTTACTTTTAATTTATTGCTTATTAAACTTGCTTTTGAAAAATCCCCTCGTTCAAAAATCAATTTAACCGTCTTGTTGCTAATAGTAAAGTTGTCGCTTGCAAAAGATAGAATATTGATGTTTCGACTTGTTTCTTTTACTTTTCCTTCCAAAAACTTTTCAATAAGTTTATTGCAAGCACCACTTGTTTTTAATAAGGGAAAAAGAGTTTCCCTTGTTTGAGTTGTTGATATTTTAACTAGCCCATTATAAAATTCTTGATATTCCTCATCACCGACCTGTGCATTGTCGCAAATGATTTTAAGTTTTTCAATGTCTTGTTCAATCTTCTCTTCCCCTTTAAATTTGTCGTTTTCTAAATTTTTTAATGCAATAGTTATTAACCCACTTTGGTGATTATCAAAATTAAAATTTTGCTTATCTTTCTTTAATAGATTTTCTAAAATGTCAGGGCTTGCACTGCTGCTTAAAGCATTTTCTAAATGTGCCTTATCAAACTTGTTAACAACCTCAATCACATCATGTGCAAATAAATCATTCTTCTTTATTAAATCATTCAATATCCCCCTGCCCAAATTATTGTCAACTTCAATAATTTTAAGGAAAAATTTTCTATCATCTTCAAAAATTTTCTGCACGAGAGATTCTGTTATTCTCAATTTTCCCTTTTCAAAGGCATAAAAAAATATTTCTCTATCTCTTTTATATAGATAATTAAAGATGAAATTCTCATTAAATCTTGCATCAATATAAATGGACGGTATGTCAACTATCCTTTTTAAAACATCTCCATTGTAATTTTTTGAGTTAATGTAACCTTGCAAAAATGAAGATTCTAAATATTCTTTGTCATATGTTTGATTTTCTTCATTTAAAAGAGCATTTAATTTTTTAAGGTTGCCACATTGTGCATACTTGTAAAACTTTTTCCTAAACTTTTCATTCTCTAATAACTTTGCCATATTTTTACTTCCATTATATTATATTAGTTCTCTATGTGGAAGTTTAAAAAAATAGGGAACAACCCCTATTTCTTTTAACAATATTGTTGTAATTTTTCAAGTTCTGCCTTCACATCAAGTCTAGGGAATAGTATTGCCAGTTCCCCTATCTTATTTCCAACTTTTAAACCCTCAAAATTGTCTAAGTCTTCAAATAAATCTGTATTAACTCCCAGTGCGTTTAACACCTTCTCTCCACTTTCAGTCAAAAATGGCTGAACCAAACTGCTTCCTATTCTTATAGTTTCAAGTAAATATTTCATAATTGTTTGAAGTCTTGGTCTTCCATTTTCCTCCTTTGCGACTGCAAATGGTTGAACTTTTTGAATATATGCATTTGCAAGAGAGAAAATTTCAAATATTGACGTAACCGCCTTTGTTAAATCAAGTTCCTCCATATATTGCAAAACATTTTTTACTTCACTTAAAACATTTGACTTAAAGTCCTCATCATCTTGTGTAACTTCGTCTGCTTGTTTTATTTCTCCCTCAAAATACTTTCTTACCATACTGAAAGTGCGTGAGACAAGGTTTCCAAAATTATTTGAAAGATCAGCATTGATTCTTGTTAAAAATGCCTCAGATGTGTAATTTCCATCACTGCCAAATGGTATTTCCCTACATAACATATATCGAACCGCGTCAGCGGAGTATAATGGAACAAGAACGCGTGGGTCTACACACTCCTTTACGTCGCTCGCCTTACTTTTTGAAAGTTTATCCCCGCCGAACATTATCCATCCATGTGCAAAAATCCTCTTTGGCAATGGCAAGTCAAGTGCCATTAAAATTGCTGGCCATATTATTGAATGAAAACGAACAATTTCCTTCCCTATTAGGTGAACATCGGCTGGCCAATATTTCTTATACAACTGATAATTCTCTGAGCCATATCCAAGTGCCGAAATATAATTTGAAAGTGCATCAATCCACACATAAATTGTATGCTTTGGGTCAAATTCAACAGGTATCCCCCATTTTACAGATGTTCTTGACACGCAAAGATCACTTAGCCCTGGCTTTATAAAGTTGTTTACCATTTCATTGACTCTACTTTGAGGTTGTAAAAATTCTTTATTCTTTGTGTATAAGTCTATAAGTTTGTCTCCAAACTGAGAAAGTTTGAAAAAGTATGCCTCCTCTTCTTGAAACTCAACCTCCCTTCCACAATCAGGGCATTTCCCATCAACAAGTTGGCTCTCTGTCCAAAATGATTCGCAAGGAAGGCAATACCATCCTTTATATGAACCTTTATAAATATATCCTCTATTATAAAGTTCTGTGAAAACTTTTTGTGCTGTCCTTTCATGAAAATCATCAGTCGTTCTTATAAATTTGTCATATTCTATATGAAGCATTTTCCACAATGACTGAGTATCCTCAATTATTTCATCAAGATATTCTTTCTCGCTTTTTCCTACTTGGCGTGCCGCCTTTGAAATTTTGGAACCATGTTCGTCTGTTCCCGTCAAATAAAAAACATCCTTCCCTAATTTCTTATTAAATCTCGCAATCACGTCGCCGGCAATCGTTGTGTAAGCATTGCCTAGTGTCATTTTACTACTTGGATAATATATAGGTGTTGTAATATAAAACTTTTCTTTCATAAATTCTCCTTACCGCAAAATTATACCAAACTTGTTGTTTGCTTGTCAACCTTTTTAATTTCCATTTATAATTGTTACACCATAATTTTACAAAACTCGACATTATTTCTTATATTACCCTTTTGCCCCCTTAAATAAAGGTGATAAAATCTTTTTGTGAAGAATAAAATCTTTTTTATTATTGGACTTATTCTGCTTATAGGCGTTATTTGGGCCACCACTATGCTTGGAATTAAAGAATCTAAAAAATTTCAAGATGAAAAGGAGGGGCAAGCCTTTATATTTGTTATAACTAAAAACAAACAAAATTCTTGCAAAAAAGACAACTTTATGCTATAATTTTTTCATGCGAGTAATTAATTTAGCCTCAGGTAGTGATGGAAATATTACATATATCGAAATGGGCGATAAAAAAGTTTTATTGGATTTGGGCTTAACCTGTGCACGTGCAATCGAAAAACTTCAAAAAATTGGAATTAAGCCAAATGAAATAAACGCAATTATTATTAGTCATGAACACAGCGACCATATTAAAGGTGTGGATGTTTTTTCGTCAAAATTTAATATCCCTGTTTATGCCCATCAAAGTGTATGGCTGGGACTTGACGAAAAACTTAAAAAGGTTTCAAATAATAATAGAATTTCCTTTGATGATGACTTTTCATTGGGTGGCGGATCTGTTTGTCCATTTGAAGTTCCACATGACGTAAAGTGCTTCGGTTTTAAATTTCAAGAAAATAACAGCAAACTTGGTGTAGTAACCGACCTTGGCCATCTTAACGATTCTATTCTTTCTTCAATAAGAGGCTGTCAACTTGTTTATATTGAAGCAAACTATGATAAAAAAATGCTTATGCAGGGAACTAAATATCCCCTTTCCTTAAAATTGAGAATTGATGGCCCTAATGGTCATCTCTCAAACATTGATAGTGCTGAAGCGGTTAAATTTTTGTCCCTTACTGGAACAAGGCAAATTGTCCTATCCCACCTAAGTCAAGAAAATAACTCCCCTTTGCTTGCATATAATACTATATGTGATGAAATCAAAAAGGAAGGATTACAAGAGGGCGAAGATTTAAAAATTGACGTCGCCACTCAAAATATCGGTGCTTTCTTCAAATTAAAGTAAAAAAAATATAAAGTTTTTTGTAAATAGGTATTGATATTTTATATTAAATATGCTAAAATATATGTAAACATGGAGGAATAATATGGAAAAACTTATTAACATATTGCCTAATTTAATAACAGACAAAAATAGCAAATGGTTGAAAGACGCAACACCAAACCCAGATTCTTTAACTAAGGATTTGCTTGAAAATTACAACAAGGACATCAACATACTTTCTACTATGCACGCATCAGAGAAGTTTGAAGACTTGCCTTATCCTATCAGCGAAGATGCTTCTTACAGAGGAATTATTTCTGCTGTTGCTGCTTCTTCTATGCCTGACAAAGACAAGTTGGTTGAACTTTTCTCTACAGTGGGCAAAAACTATGATACAGATGGGTTGAGTGCATTTGCAACTATTTGGATTACAGCAATGCTTAACAATCTTAACAATATGGAAGGCAATCAAAACAGTTTAAGACACTTATTTTTGGCAGCAGGCAATACATTGCAAAATTATGATTTAAAAATAAGCGATGTTCACAATGAGGTTTTGCATTTTATGGAAAAGAATCCTGAAGTTGCCAGTGCTTTCTCAGATTTTATTGCCTGTGCATATATGCTTAACCCACAAGTTCAAGATTCATCAAATTGGTTTAACTTCTCAACTCTTCAACCTATTGAAACTACACCTGATATGCAAGTTAACTCAGATGAAAATCTTTTTGAAGCGTTAAAATCTGCACGAAACTACCTCGCTTGCATTGACTACATTAAAAACACCTATCTTAATGATAAAAACACAGAAAGTGATGGCTACTGCGAAAATGAAATGGAAAGAGACTATAAAGCGCATCTTATAATTGCAAAATTGGCAAGTGAACTTTATGGCGGCGATCCTGAATTTGATTATGACAACACTATTGGATATAATATTGTTTCTCAAGTCATCACCCTTCAAGAACAAATGAAAAATGACGAACATATGCTTGCTATATTGTCAAATCATGTAAATATGCTTGAAGATGCTGCCGGAAGAATAGAAGATAAAATTATGGGAAGAAGCGATGAAACAACTTCTGCTAGATTTGGAGACATGAAAAAATATATCGCTAATAACTTTAATGCATTTAATCTTCTTGCTAAAAGTGGCTCTGCTAAATATAATTCAAACATTCTTGTGCTTGCAAGACTTAGAGATACTGTCGAAAATGCTTCAAGACGTGCAACCGCTCGCGAAATTGACAGACTTCAAGAATTAGCAGATGATGTTAACGTAAAACTTACACCAATTGATAGAAAATTACATGTTGCAGAGTTCAATGCTCAAGTTTTGAGTGAAATTGACAAAGTTACATTAGAAACTTACAAAAAATACAACCATACTCAACAACTTATTAAACTTCTTGCCTCTATAAAGAGAAAACAAGGTTCATCTCTTGATATTGATGGTTTAGATTTAAAATCAACTGCTAAAAAATCTGCACTTGTTACACCTTGGCAAGAATCTGTTATGAGACAATTCTATGATACAGTTAAAACAGACCCTATTCTTAAACCTACTGCTGGAATTTATCGTTTGAAGCCACCTTCAGTAATACTAGACGATATAAGACAAAGACTTGCTTTAGATCCAGACAAATATCCAGAACTTGCTTCACTTTTTGATGTGTTAAGACAACCTTCTAAGAACTTAATGTTAAGAGATAAGGCAGAAGATTTATACTATGGTGATTATGGCGAAACCAAGCCAGAAAACAAAGAACTTTATACTACTTTAACTGATAGAGGAGCAACTAGAGAAGAAAAGGCAAAAGCAGTAAATGAAGCAAACACAATTACTCAAACAGAAAAAGATTCAATTAATGATTTATTATAGAAACTATATCGCATATTAATTCTTGTGCGGATAAAAAAGGCTTCCTTTATTGGGATAAAAACCATAAAGGAAGTCTTTTTTTATATATTTCAATTATTAAACCTATATTAAAAGAGATTTTTTAAAGATATATTCAATTATTTAATACCTTCTTTAAATATTTGCCAGTATATGAATTGGCACATTTGGCAACTTCCTCTGGAGTTCCCTGTGCCACTATATTTCCTCCTGCATTTCCACCTTCAGGCCCTAAGTCTATAATATTGTCTGCACTTTTTATAACATCAAGATTGTGTTCGATTACCACTACTGTATTGCCATTTTCAACCAATCTATTTAGTATATCTATAAGTTTTCTAACGTCGTATAAATGCAGCCCCGTTGTTGGTTCATCGAGAAGATATATTGTTTTTCCAGTTGATTTTTTAGAAAGTTCTGTGGCAAGCTTAACCCTTTGTGCCTCACCTCCTGATAGTGTTGTCGCAGGCTGACCAAGCTTAATGTAATCTAGCCCCACATCGTGCAATGCCTTAACCTTGTTGTATATAGATGGAATATTTTCAAAGAATTTAAGTGCTTCTTCAACTGTCATGTCCAATATGTCCGCAATTGATTTGCCCTTGTATTTTACTTCCAATGTTTCTCTGTTGTATCTCTTTCCCTTGCATACTTCACATGGAACTACAATATCTGGCAAAAAATACATCTCAATTTCCTTAACTCCTGCACCTTCACAAGCATCACATCTTCCACCTTTAACATTAAAACTAAATCGTCCAGAAGTGTATCCCCTTGCCTTTGCATCCTGTGTTGAGGCAAATAAATCTCTTATATATGAAAATAATCCAACATAAGTTGCAGGGTTTGAACGTGGTGTTCGTCCTATTGGAGATTGGTCTATATTTATAACCTTATCAAGCAAATTTATATTTTCTATTTTATCAAAGTTTCCAAGCTCCAATCTGCTGTTATTTAACTCGTTCGACAATTTTGGATAAATAATTTCATTCAAAAGTGATGATTTTCCACTTCCTGAAACTCCTGTGATGCAATTAAATACACCCAGCGGAATCTTTACATCAATGGATTTTAAATTATTTTCACGTGCTCCCTTTACAATAAGATATTTGTCGCTCTTCCTCCTCTCTTTTGGAACTTCTATCTTTTCCTCTCCACGTAAAAATTTTGCAGTTATAGAATTTGATTTTTCAACTATGTCCTCCAGCGTCCCATTGCCAACAATTTCACCTCCGTGAACTCCCGCAAATGGTCCTACATCAACAATCCAATCCGCCGTTCTTATAGTGTCTTCATCATGCTCAACAACAATTAAGGTGTTCCCCAAATCCCTAAGATGTTGTAATGTCTTTATAAGCCTGTCATTATCACGTTGATGAAGTCCTATTGAAGGTTCATCTAATATATAAATTACTCCTGAAAGACCACTGCCAATTTGTGTTGCAAGTCTTATCCTTTGCGCTTCTCCTCCAGAAAGCGTTTCTGCCGAGCGAGAAAGTGATAAATATTCAAGCCCTACATCTTGAAGAAATTGAAGTCTTGCTTTTATTTCTTTCAAAATACTCTCAGCAATCTCACCCTTTTCCTTTGACAGTTTTAATTTATCAAAATATAAATTTAACTCCCCAACCGACATCTCGCATATTTCTGCTATGTTTTTCTCATTGATTTTTACAGACAATGCACTTTCGTTTAATCTTTGCCCTTTGCACTTTGGACAGGTCATTTCATGGACAAATTTTCCTATTTCAAATCTAACAAATTCACTCTTTGCTTCCGCCAATCTTCTTTTTAAATTATTTATTATTCCCTCAAAAGATAATGCCCTTTTGCCATTAAAATGCTCAAAAGTTTTATTTTTTGCATCATTTTCATATAAATCTAACCTTTCCCCGTCATTTCCATATAATAAAATATTAATTTTCTTTTTTGGTAAATCTTTTAATGGAGTGTCCAAATCAATATCATATTTCTTGGCAACTGCACGCAAATATCTTTCAGCAAGACCACCATTGTCCATTCTCCAGCCCGTTAAATTAAAAGCCCCTTGACTGATTGACAAATGTTTATCTCTTAAAACTAAATCCTCATCTATATCTTCATATATTCCAAGCCCACTACACATAGGACACGCACCATATGGTGCATTGAAAGAAAAAAGTCTTGGAGTCATCTCTTCCAAAGTCCAGCCACATGTTGGACAAGCATAGTTTGTGCTAAATAAGTTTTCCACATCATCGCACTCAACAACCACTAATCCCTCTGCTAGTTTAACTGCCGTTTCTATTGAGTCCGTTAATCTTGAAGTTATTCCTTCTTTTAAAATAATCCTATCAATAACAACACTTATATTATGTTTTAAATTCTTGTCTAAATTTATTTCCTCATCAAGCGAATAGATGCTCCCGTCGACCTTAACTCTTACAAATCCTGATTTCTTATAACCCTCAAGATTTTTTACAAATGCACCCTTTTGACCACGTATGGTTGGGGCTAATATTGTAAGTTTGCTGCCTTGCTTATATGCCTCAACAGCGTCAACTATTTGATCAACCGTTTGCTGCTGGATAGGCTTATTACAATGTGGACAATATGGCGTGCCAACCCTGGCAAACAACAACCTTAAATAATCATAGATTTCTGTAACTGTTCCAACGGTGGAACGTGGATTGTGGTTCGTGGTTTTTTGATCGATAGAAATTGCCGGACTTAATCCATCAATTGATTCGACCTCGGGCTTTTGGGCTTGTCCTAAAAATTGTCTTGCATACGAAGAGAGGCTTTCTATATATCTCCTCTGTCCCTCAGCAAAAATTGTGCCAAATGCTAAACTTGATTTTCCAGAACCGCTTACACCAGTAAATACAACAAGTTTATTCTTTGGAATTTCCAAATTAACTGACTTTAAATTGTTTTCTTTTGCACCTTTTATTATAATTGAATTTTTCATGCAAGTATTATAACACTCACAAATAAAATTAGCAATAATTTTCAAAAATTAATTGAAATTTTTATATTTTTTCCTATTTTTTTGTAAAAAATCAAATTTTAATTCTTTTTCTATTTATTTTTTATGTTGACTAAATCTGTTTAATATGATATAATATTGCCATAAAACAAGAGAGAAAATATGAAAAACATTAAGAATTTAACACCTATTGATATAGTTAATAAATATAACCGATACGGAATTGTGCTTACAGGATATGATAAAAATAGTCTTAAAAAATTTTATAACAATGCAAGACAACAAGGCATTGCCAACAGATTTTTTGATTCAAATGTAATTGAATGCGAAGAATTTATATGCAACGCTATAAACTTTGGAAAAGTATTCCTATGTTTTTGTGATGAGGTCAATAATGTCAATATTTATGTTTTTGACAATATTAATTTAGCCAAGGAATTTGTTGCAAACTCACAAGTAAATATGCAAGATGATGTGCATGATGATATGTATGATGGCAATATCAACTCTTTATAACTTTTACTAAAAAAGACGGTTTATTTTAAAACCGTCCTTTTTTATAAATCCTCAGCATCATATTCTACATTGTGATAAACAACTTTTTGCTTTTTTATTTCATCAGGCACTTTTTCTCCATCTGCTAACCCATAAACATTTGTTCTTGATATTTGATATTGATTATTAAATGTATTTCCTGCAAATTCAGTTTCAAAAGCAACTGCATTTTCTAGAATTTCCGGTGAAAGGTTTTTTAAAAGATAATCTAATACCTCCTCGCTGCTTGGATTGAATCCAGATATATATCCTGAATGAAATACCGAAGTGTGGCGCGTTACTACTTGTGCAATTATTTTAAACTCAGGTGCTTTGCAAGCAAAGTTAGGCTCTTTTAAATAACTTTCCCACAAATCTTTTGGTTGTATATATGACAAAGTCTCAACATATCTTCCATCTTCATCTTTAATTTTCATTTTTACAACTGGTTTTATAGTTTTTGCCAATTTTAATATCGCTTTCTCGTCCATAAACATCCTCTTTCTTATATTTTATCATAAAAAAAATCTTTTGTCAATATTGATTTATTATTATGTTTATGTTATAATTATTTTGTTTTTATAGAGGTTATTATGATATTTTTTACATCTGACACACATTTCGGCTCGGAAAGAACTTTAAAGTTTAGTTGCAGGCCTTTTGCCAATACAAAAGAAATGGATGAAACAATTATAAACAACTGGAATAAAGTAATAAAAAAGGATGACATTGTATATCATTTGGGTGATTTTGGAAACTATGAAATGACGAAAAAATTAAATGGTAAAATAACATTAATTTTAGGAAATTATGAGCAAAATGACTTAAAAATCAATTTTAATGGCGATTTTTCTGCTTTTTCAGCCTATTTGAAAAAATTTGGCTTTAATGATGTAATTGAAAAGAATTTAATACTCCCATTACCAAATGAAAATCCGTTATTTTTAACGCATGAACCTCTTAATTGCTCTACAAAATATTTTAATTTATTTGGACACGTTCACGAAAAATGTAAATGCAAGCGCTTTGGATTAAATGTTGGAACTGATTGTTTTAATTTTAAACCTGCAACTCTTGCCGAGGTTGAATTTTATAAAGATGCAATCTTGAATCACTATGATGAAAATGTATTTGTTGAAGAATTAGAATAATTTTTATACTTTTTTAAATTGGAAAATCAATATAGTTTTGTTTTATAAATAAATTGATTTTGATAAAAATATTAAATAATTTTATTAAAAATTGTTTTTTTTAATGAAATTTTACTTAAAAATCGCATTTTTAATCAAAATTACTAAAAACATCTATTAAAAAAGAATAACGTTTTAGTTATTCTTTTTTCCTTCCAATCTCTTTCTTAACTTTTGAATCTGGTTTCTTAATTCTATCGCTCTTTCAAAATCAAGTGCACCTGATGCGACTTTCATCATTGCCGTTAATTTCTCTATCTCCGCTGGTATTTCCTCTTTTTTGAGTTTCCCATCTGTTATCTTTTTGGTGATTTCCAATGTATTTTTAATCTCTTTAATTATAGTTTTTGGAGTTATTCCATTATCCTTATTGTATTTTTCCTGCAATGACCTTCTCTCATTTGTTATATCTATGGCACGTTTCATTGAATCCGTTATTACATCGGCAAACATTATTACTCTACCATTTGCATTTCTAGCCGCCCTCCCAATCGTCTGTATCAACGCCCCTTCGCTTCGTAAAAATCCCTCTTTATCCGCATCTAAAATACAAACTAACTCTACTTCTGGCATATCTAATCCCTCTCTCAAAAGATTTATTCCAACAAGGACATCAAATTCTCCAGATCTTAGGCCATTAACAATCTCAACTCGTTCCATAGTGTCCACCTCAGAATGCATATATTTTGTTTTAAAATTATGCTCCTGCAAATATGTCGTTAAACTTTCTGCCATTTTCTTTGTAAGCGTTGTTACCAAAACCCTTGCATTCCTACTTATGGTTAGTTTTATTTCCTTCATAAGTTCTTCTATCTGATTTTTTATTGGCCTTACCTCTATAATTGGATCCAACAAACCGGTGGGACGTATAAATTGATTTACAACTGCTCCCGCTTTTGATAATTCATAATCTGCTGGCGTTGCAGAAACATACATAACTTGACCAAGTTTTGAATTAAACTCGTCAAATGTAAGGGGTCGATTATCTCGTGCCGCTGGTAACCGAAATCCATATTCTACAAGAGATTGTTTCCTTGCTTTATCTCCATTATACATGGCTCTTATTTGAGGTAAAGTCATATGGCTTTCATCAATTATCGTCAAAAACCCCTTTGGAAAATAATCTATAAGAGTGTAAGGTGGCTCACCCGGTTGTCTTCCATCAAAATATCGCGAATAATTTTCTATACCACTACAATATCCAACCTCTCGCATCATCTCCTCATCATATGCAACCCGTTGACCTATCCTTTCGGCCTCAATTAATTTGCCTTCCTTTTCAAATTGCTCTATTGCTTTAAGCCTGTCCTCTTCAATTTGATTTAGTGCTTCTTCCATTCTTCCTTTGCCAACTGCATAGTGTGTGGCAGGATATATTGATACCGTTTTTAATTCATTTATTAGATTTCCGCTTGTAGGGTCAAAATTATATATTTTCTCTATTTCATCACCAAAAAATTGAACTTTTACCGCAAGTTCTGACTGGTTCGCGGGAAAAATGTCCAAGGTGTCGCCCTTGACACGAAATGTTGAACGTTTAAAATCTATATCATTTCTTGTATATTGAATGTCTATTAACCGCATAATTACTTCATCACGATCAATCAAGTCGCCTTCATGAAGAGATATATGCAAGTTGTAATATTCATTTGGATTTCCAAGTCCATATATGCAAGACACGGATGCCACTATTATAACATCATCTCTTTCCAAAATTGATGAAGTGGCACTTGAACGAAGTTTATCAATTTCATCATTTATCGCCATATCTTTTTCAATATATGTATCCGACGAGACTATATAGGCCTCTGGCTGATAATAATCATAATATGATACAAAATATTCAACTCTATTATGTGGAAAAAATTCTCTAAATTCATTGCATAATTGGGCCGCAAGTGTTTTATTATGTGCGATAACAAGCGTTGGCTTATTTAATTTTTGAATTATATTTGCCATTGTAAATGTTTTGCCACTACCAGTAACTCCATGTAAAACCTGTTCCTTTAAACCATCTCGAAAACCCTCTACTAAACTCTCAATCGCCTCGGGTTGGTCTCCCGCAGGAGAATATTTTGAAACCAAATCAAAAGCCATAATTTGCTCCTTTCCCAAATATAATTATACTCAATTTATTTTTTAAATCAATCATTTAAAAATGGCTTTTAAAATTAATCCAAATACAAAACTCACTGTCGCCAAAAACATTGAACGTAAAACTAACATCATAAGGGCTTTTTTCTGCTTTTTTGCATCTAAAAGATATGTCTGCCCCTTCTTTTTGAGTTTTACACAATAATAATATCCCTCCTTGCTGTCCGATACAACAAAATCAATATAATTTTGCATGGATAAACTTGTCATAATCTCATCTATCTCACTTATCGACAAAATTATTTTGTTGCAAATCTCCTTTGCAATGTCGTGCGGCGAAATAAGATACGTCTTCTTTCCAACGCATACCTTACAAAGATAAACTAAAACTAATTTCTCCTTCCTTTCTTGCATAGATAAATATAATATTGCCAAAAACTACATTTTTTATTAATTTTGACGTGCTTTTATACCTTTTATGATGAATAATCATATTTTAATGGCAAAAAATATATTAATGCTTGATTTAAAATCAAAATTAGTTTTAAAAATTTTGCAAAAAGAATGTCCTAATGGTGCTTATAAAATTGTTGAGGCAAAGGACATTATTTCTTCTATGCCTGCTAGATACCGCGTAGACCTCGATGGGCTTGACAACATATTAATTTATCTAGAAAGACAAGAATATATTTCTATAAAATATGACGATGAAGGAGTATACTGCCTCTGCGTTCTACCTTTCGGAAATGAAATCCTGGAAACTGACAATTCAAAAAAAAGAGATGGGGGCATCCCTCATCTCTGGATTTTAATCATTATTGTATTTTGTTGTTGTCTTGCGTCATCATTGCTAAGTCTATTGCTTGCCTATATTTTAATTCTCCATTAAACAATCTTCTATAACAATTTTGCTCCATACTAAATATGCCATCTTTGCCAACAATTATACAATCCATCAATTTTGCATTTGCGTGTGCAATGCTTTCTTTGAGTCCTATGAAAGAATTTCTATCTAATTCCGATGGCTCACAACATCCATCAGGATGATTATGAACAATTATTAGACGTGAAACTTTGTTTGTTGAAAGATATAACAATATGTCTTTCATGTTTATCCCAACTACATTAGTGTCGCCTCTTGAGAAACGTCTCCCTCTTGTTATTGCTCCGCTACTATCTACTCCAAATACAAAAACATTCTCCTCATCTCGCAATCTTAACAATGTCTCAAGATAATCGTAAAAATCTGTCGTGTTCTTAATTCGGCTTTGATTTATTTTATCCATTGCATAATAAAAGAACATCTCTGATAATGCGTGAATCTTCTTGGCTGTTGTTTCTCCTATTCCGCTAACCTCCATTAAATCTTCCACTGATGCATCTATTACCGATGATACATCATTAAATCTATCTAATAGTCTGTGCGATAATGGATTTACATCGCCCCTTGGAAAAATAAAACACAGGAAAAATTCCATTGCTTGATAACGACTGAGTGGCTCAAGCCCTACTTTATCGACTGTATCTAATAATCTTTTTCTATGTCCATCATGAATACATTTTTTATTCTTTGTTTGTTTTTTCTCTTTCATATTTTCTCACTTACCAATTTTTAAAATTTCTTTTGTAAATCTTTTGACTTACGTTTTGTAAATCACATGAATTTTCCCTTTTCCTTTTTTTTAACATGGATTTACAAATTAAAAGTTAAATGCCATGGATTTACAGCATTCTATTGTAAATCCATGATTTAACCCTCACACTGCATTCGACTATGCAAGTGTAATAGCATACACTTTACTTTTTAACTAGTAAAGGAATGCTTGAATTTTTGTAATTTTGGATACACCTTTTTTTGTATCCTTTTTTCTTAATCACCAGATTTAGCTTGGTGGAATGAAGTCTGATTCATGCCCAGCCAAATTATAAATGTTTCCAAGTATTCTATTTATAATATCAAAACTTTCCCCAGGATAACGATTATCATTTAGCTGATCTGATAATAAAATATTTGTTTTTGCAGTTACAGTATTTGTTGTTGTATCATAACTATCTCTATACTTCTCTGTTTGGTTAGCAAGATCTAGAGCTGGGTTTTTTAATGGTTGATAACTTATCTGAGGAGGTTGCTGTAATTGATATCCGCATGGAATAATCAAATCAAGCCATTGCTCAGAAACTACTGCAGTATTTTTTATCTCCTGTGCTAATCTATGGTAACTATCATTTAAAGCCAGTCGACCAACTGCACCGCTCATAGAGTCTTGTTGTGTTCCTATACTGAAGGCTTGACCTCCTTCATTTGTATAACCATCAATTTTCCCAGGGTCTCCTTTTTTTCCTCGTGTTGCCTGCTCAGGCAGATCATTTGTGTCTGCAACATCATTTGGTGTGCTTCCGCCAGCGCCACCATTACCCCCAAGACCCAATTTGATAATTCCTGAATTGGTTAGAGCATTATGTCCTGATGGTTGCTTTGAAGAAAATTTTAACGACATTCCATTAGCACCATTCTTGCCCTGACGTTCGGCTTTAGAGCCACTACCATCGGCACCGTTTTCTCCGTGCTCTCCGTCTTCCAAATCAATAACACCTTTATTTTTAACTGTATCGAGTTTTCCATAAGTTCCAAATAAAGCCATGGTATTTTTATCATTTCTTGCCGTTGTTAAAATTTTAAGTGTGTTTATAGAAACATAACTTTCAAAATTTACAAACTCAATATTTCGTCGTGCTTTTTGCTGAGTAAATACAGGCTTAGCTCCATCCTTATCTATGGTATTATTTATGAATGAACCATAAATTTTAGAATCTACTATTTTTACATTATATGCATTAGCCGCAACGTCAGCAGTGCTTGTAAGTAATAGGGACTTGCCATTTACACTTTCGTTATTCTCTCCCAAGAAATTAACCTCTCTTATCCATGTATCAGATTTAGAGTTGCTTTGCAAGTCTGTAAATAGCGAGGTGTCGAAGTAAGATATAAAGTAATTGTTCCCAATTATATTGATATTTTCATCCTTTGTTATTGTTTTGTCAAAAGCTAAATTAGAGAATGAAATGTCTTTTGTTATAATTATATCACGTGCTGCAGGAGTAGAAAGTGCTATAATTTTGTTTTCATCATCTTTTTTAATGGTTCTTGTAATTTGTCGATTAATCTGAGCGGTTGCAAATGCTTTATACTCTGAGCCATAACCCTTTAAGAAAACATTCCATAATCCTTCCTCATTTTGAACAATTCGAGCTGAACTCTTTGAGGTATCTGAAGTATTTTGATACAAAACCAACTCTCCCTTGGCTCTTTCAAGCGATACATTTAAAGAGAAATTGATTGGTTCCTGCTTATATATAGGCACCTCAAATTTATCATATGTAAACTTTGGAATTCTCACTTCCGAATCAAGCGATTGATTGTCTCCCTGTTTTATTTGTTTTACCATCGTATATTCAGTGCTATCTAAATAAATATAATACGCTGCGACTTCTGAATAACTTTGTCTGGCAATTTTAAATATGCCGTCAAACTTAGTTAAATTTAAATCAGCAAGATATAGATTGTAATCTTCTCTTTCTGTATCTGCTTTGAATGTGAGTCCTCCAGGGCCATACATAACCCACTTATTATTAAATACGTCTTTTTTGCTCTCTTTTGCAAGATCAATCGTAGGCGATGCTTTCAACATAAAATCACGTGATCCACCTCCCGTCTTAACATTTTCTTGGCGTCCATCATTAAATTGAACGTAATAAGTTCCATAATAAGTCTCTTTCCCTTCATCACTTCCAGGCACTTTAATATTACTACTTTTAATCATTAAATCTCCAACGTACTCTCCATTCTCATCAACTACTCGTGTTTGAACACGAATTTCTGCCCCCTCGTCAGAAGTAAGGGTAAGAAGATTATCTGGGTTATCGTCCATACGATATTTTCCATTAAATCCATCATTCTCAAATACCAAGAAACCTGCACTATCTGTTAGAGGTGGACCAGAAGTTCCTCCAGTAGCAGCAACCCAATAATCTCCTACCTCCTCCTTTCCATTCTTTTTAACATACCTTACTTTTTGACATTTTGCTGTAGTTTTGATAGGACCATTTTCATCAAAATATATGGTTGCAGAATAAGGAATTAGTTCGTCGCCAGAATCCGCAAGTATAAAACTATAAATCATTTGATCAGCCTCACCTTCATTCATAAAATTAACATAATAATTAACCATGATGCGATATCCCTCGTCGTATTCATTACTCTGATAAGTCCTTGTATACTCCGCTTTAAGATAGTGAGTAATCTGGCCATTATCAATATAATATCTGGTAATACTTTCTATATTATCTTCGTTAAGTAATAATGGCTTATCACCCTCAGTAATATTGTTTTCTGGAAGATCTTCAATTTCATTCAATGCAACTTGATATATACCATTTGCATCTTTTATCAGGAATTTATATGCATAACTTTCCTCTTTGGAAACTGCACCCAGTCGGTAAGTAGGGTAAGCATTTAATGTCATTATAAGAGATTGGATTTTTGGATTAGTTTCGCTTATTTTTGCAGAGAACGTTACCGAACCACTGCTATTTTGAGTAACCCCACGATTTAATCCTTCTACTTTCTTTCCGTTATATTCTACTGATGGAGAATAAACAAAATCAATACGTTCTTTTGTTTCGATTTCATCGTTTACTAACATTGAAGAATCTGATTTGATTAATCCTATGCTTATATTTCCATCTGCATTATATTGGAAATAATTATCCCATGTAATTTTATCTCTTCCGTGATATACAGTTACACCGTCAAGGGTATACTTTTCTACTGTTTCATTAACATTATTGATTTTTATGCCTGCATACATATATGCTTTATAATTTTCTTTATCACCCAAATATAACTTCTTTTGATAGGTTATTTCTTCGCCATTTATATTAACAATATCTTCATCTGTTTCAGTTAAATATTCTTTTACTTTCTGATACTTATCTTTTGTTGCGTCTTTTGGTGAAGCGTAATATTTTAAATTCTCAAAATAATTTTTTATATTATTTAGACCACCTTCAAGTGGATATGAAATTAATAACCTGTTGCCGTCTGCTGATAAAGTAACATTTTGCCTATTTATTTGAACATTTTGGTTTATCTTTACATTGCCATTAAAATCAATAGCAAAAATCACATTTTTACCATCAACTGCCACAAGATTTTCACCTGCAGTCCATGAAAGTTTTGATGATCGATAAAGTTTCTTGTTTTCATTATCTACTGTAATATCACCAAGAACATCACCAAATTGTAATTCTTTGTTATAATCTATGTTCAATTCTGAAGAGAGTGTATCACTTGCATGATAAAGTTGTGTCATGTAATCAGACAATGAACGTGTAACCATTGCACCAGAATGCTTTCTTTCATAAAGATAGTAAATTTTATTACCCGCTTCTGGCTCGTCGAACTCGCAACCCTTCAATAATCCTTCAATTACCTTTTGAACGTTTGCTGCAAATGTTTCTTCGCCTTCATCACTAGGCTCCTCTTCTTTATAAGGATTAATAGGCAAGAATTCGTTAATGCCGCCACCACGACTTACTATAAAGTTTTCATCAATATTCACCTGTTTTGTTTCTGCGGCTCCTGGTATAGTTAATACTGCGTTTGGAATATAAATGAAATCATTTTCGCCAGAACCAAGGACATTTTTGAATGCTAAATAAATAAATTGATTTTCTGCTTCGTCAGAAGGTTCATATAGATACCTTCCATTTTCTAAACATTCATATTGTTTTTTGCTTACTTTTATTAAATTAGTATAACTTATTTCCGGATTTGCTTGACTTGTAAGCGTATAACCCCTAAGTTTGTAACCACGAATTGGAAGACGTAGCCCCACAGAATAATCGTCAACATAATAATATTTCAATTTCGACAAATCAAGCTGAACGGTTTCACTATAATCCAAATCTATGCTAACATCAAAATCACCATTTATTGGCTCTTTACTAAAGACCTTAAATGAAATGGTAGTATTCCCTTTTCCATCATTTGTAACGCCAGTTACACTAGCAGAATAAGTCTGAGGGTTTGATGATTTATCCTTTACTGTAATCGAATAATATTTAGTATTTGGAACATAAGGCAAATCGTTGAAAGTTACACTACTGCTTGCAATATATGTCCCTGCGTTAAATACTGCATTAAAGTTATCTCCGTCCGCCAAATAATAGGTTTTTCCATTAATACTTAGTTCGTGCGATGAATTAATAAATGTCGTTCCATCTTCATTTGAGCCCATTTCATCATCAAGAGTCTCTATGCTTCTAGTATATAATTTTAAGTCCTTAATATTAGTAGAATCTGGTGATTGCAACAAACTTTCAGATCCCATTTCCTTATCTTCTTTACACTGATATGCAACATATTTTTTGTTGCTTGTTGCTAAATTCATGTAATCTTTATCAATATTTTCCAGCTGTTGTGTTGTTTGATAATAATCAAAATAAGTATAAGAATCCAAGCTGTCCTTGTAATTTACAAGCCATGATATATATGCTAAATCAAAGAAAATTTTATTTTGAATTGGAATAACAACTTTTGTTGGAAGATCCAACGAAGACTTTTGCATATTATATATTCCTTTTTTAGCATTTTCACCTTGTATACCGCTGTAAGTATATTCTGACAATTCGTCTGATGTGTTAAGTTTTTGAATTTCTCTACCAACTAATATTCTGCTATCATGATTTTCAGTATGACAAATATATAAAGGAATAGCTACTATAAAAGGAATGACAGGAATAAAGTAAACAATTGTATTGACGATGTGATCCCATTCTTTAGTTTCAATTTTTATCGATTGATAAAGTCCTGATACATCTTTAATTTTTTCATCAAAGTCGCTTTCTAGAACAGGTAAATCACTAAATTTTGGAACATCATTATCGGTGCCAATTGGTTTTTCTCTTTCGTTACCTGTTACCGCTTTAACGTCTTTCCATGCAATGGTATCATTAATTATTGTGCCATTTTCTAATGCGGAACCATTATTATAAATTGTATCATATAAAGCAATTTGATCATTTGCGTTTGCAACAACTTTACAAGTATCAGCTATCTCTGCATTTTTCGCTTGTAAATATGCAAGCCCATACGCATAAACATTTCGATTTGACAATTGCTTTAACACAAATTTATCATTTTCAAAATACCAACCAGTCTTTGGGTTTTCCCCTAATGCCTCTACTGCTCCCTCATTGTAGCAATAAGTTAGGCTTACAGGATTTCCACCTTCAATATAACTTGTAATTCCTCCAGCATAGGCTGCACAATTATAAGAATTACGATTTTCATCTTCTCTATTTAAAATATTGGATATCTGCCCAGTATTACTCTTATTTCCTGCTTTAATCATGCCTGAGTTATAGCTGTATTTAATTGTTGTACTCGAAGAATAATTGCTTTTTCTATTGTTTGTAGCTTGAATATATCCTACAAGACCTCCAGCAAAGAATATACCCGTAGATTCATTTTTCCCAGTAGTTGACGCATAATCACAAAGAACAGAAGTTGAATTATAACTATAAGCAATTGTATTTCCAGTATTTCCAAGAAGTGCAATACCAACCAATCCTCCAGCCATTAATACTTTTGAGTTGTTACCTGTTGCAACATTGATAGGTCCATAGTTTGAACAATATTTCATTTCAGTGTCTTGGATTTTCCCAACAATACCACCTGCAACCGCACCATTTACAAATAAATGTATATCTGGATCTGCTCCAGGATAATAATCTACAACTTGACTATCGCTTGCTTTGACATCCACTTGAATCATATTTTTTATTGCATAAAGTTTTGAACATCTAGCTATTGGTGTCAATGCACCAACAACCTTGTCTGTTTCCTTATTGTCCTTATCTTTTTCATCATTAGAAGTTATATTATATTCACCAGAAAGAACGATATTGGAAATTTCAGCATATTCAATTTTTTCTTTTGCCAACGCAGAATCCCGTGTTGAATAGACATCTGTCAATCTTAGATTCATGACTTTTACAATATTGTTTTCATCTGCACCTATTATATTGGTAAACAACGATTCATGCCCCGTCGTATCTTTAGTTGCCTTTTTACCAAGATTTTTTATGGTTTTATTTTGTCCGTCAAAGATGCCCTTAAATTCTCTATCGCTAGATATTACATTAAAGTAATCTGACTGAGTCGAGTTCACTCCTGTTTGATATAGATCAATATCATATTTAAGAATGAAGTTCTTTGTCAAACCATCATAATTTGGTGATTCTTCAGTCCCACTATTATGAACATAATTCATTTTTAACAAAAGTGAAACATTTGGAATCATGAAATAGTATTTATTCGCTGGCTCCTCAGTATATGGTTTAATGCCATTTCCAAGTCTTTCATAAGTATTTTCGTAAACATAGTTGTCATAGCTTTCTTTGCCTTCATCACCTTCACGCGTTATGCTACTCGAGATTTGCAAAGTTTTTCCATCCAATGTTTCCGCTTTCTTTTTTGTCTCTGTTATCATTGCATACGATGAAGGATTTAAATATTGATATCTTAAAGTTGGATAGCCATAATTGAAATCATAATTATATGTCCATCTATCCTTAGCAAAATATGAATCTGAATCTTCTTTTTGTCCTTGCAAACTAGATAATGGTGTTTTGATTGCAGCCTCTGAAATGTTTTCATAATTTAGTCCATCACTATCAAAGCGTAGATTTACAGAACCTTCAGAATTTCCAAAAACAGAAACTGTGCCAGTTCTTTCATTATCTGATTCCTTTGTGTAATCTCTTAAATCAAGTTTTGGATATGCATAACAATTAGCTATACTTTTATCTCCATCTACATTTGCAAAAGCTGTTACATTTGCAGAAATAAGTGTTTGTATGCTTCCACCCGTATAACTATCCTCAATCCGTTTATATGATCCGGTATTAAGATGAGTAAGGCCATAAATATTTCCGTTTGCTCCAGCACGATATCTTATATCAAGGTCTGTAGAAACATCATAAATATGTCCATTATTCAATTTTCCAACAAGACCTGAAATGTTTGCAGCCCCTGTTCCGCCAACATCAAGACTTCCTCGAACATTAATTGCATATACAATTGACTGCTCATTCATGCTTCCAACTAGTATGCCATAGTCGCCTGTTCCTATATTATCATACGTTATATTTGCATCAATAGCAAACCCAGAAATTGAAGAATATCCTTTCATTGAATCAAATAATCCATGCGTGTTTACTCCAAAGTGAGTTGTAAGATTATTTGTAAATTCAACATTGGACCTATCGCCGAATATAGCGACATTTTTTAGTTCTGAAGTCGTCTCTGTGCCAGTATTTGCATTTTCAATTCTTTGATTGAATGTTTCATCACCAACTAAATAATATGTCCTTCCGTTAAAATTATTATCAGTCTTTATTATTTTATAATTATTATCAACTGCAGCAAGTGCATAAGGATTTAATTTATGTCCCTGCTCAAAAGTTAAATATCCATTTAATGCATTGACAATCGCATCCTTTATATTGTTACCACTTGTTATGGTCCACTGTGATTTATAACCTAATTCACCTTTATTGTTATTATATGATATATCAATTCCTCTTTCATCGGTTAACAATACAACTGCATGATTATAATATGCCATTGAGTAAAATTTAGTTTCGCCATTTATTGCTGAGTCTGTTCCTCCAAACAAAGCATTCGCAGACTTTGATGTTGACTGGTATTTTGTGTTAAATGAAGTCATGATTGTGTAGACTTTTTCGATTTTATATTCAACCTTACCAGTGCCTGAATCTTGATTGCCAATATTTCCGGTAATACCACCAAAATTGTAGGTTGTTAAATTTTGCAAACTATTATCATATTCAACATAAACATCACCATAATTATATATTTCTTTAAGGGTTATATCGAAAGTATTATTAGGAACAGTTGCATTTCCTATAACTCCTCCTGTGGTAATATTGGCATTGTTAGAATTTGCACCATAAACTTTAACAACACCACCAAAAGATGTTCTGTAAACCTCTAACGAGTTGCCGCCAATAGAACCAGAATAACGTCCAACCACGCCACCAAACATTAAGTTTTTAATATTAGAATATACTGCACCATTGAATGCTATTATATCCTGATTTACATTTTGTTCGCCAAAAACAGATTTGGAATAAACTGTAGATGTAGAGTCGCTTGTGGTCTTACCGACCTGGCCATAAATATTACCAACCATACCTCCAATATTTGCTGTGCCCGAACTACCCTCAACCAAAAATTCCATAGTAGAAATAATAGCACCTGTTATTCTTAGTGAATTTGATGATGCTAACGCCTGTGTATAACCCAAAATTGAACCTGCATTGACAGATCCTGCACCATCCACTTTGAATCTTACAGATGGATAATACATATCTCGTTGTTCTAATGCTTGATTTTCTGTTAAAGCATTAATTAATGTTGTTGTATCACAAGAATAACTAAATGCTGAATTAGCATAGCCTACAATACCGCCAGTATAAGCATTTTTAACTGATATGGCATTTGTTTTATTGTTATCTATAGAATTGAATTTATTTTTATCAATTTTATGAGCACTTTCATTCCCATCATCATTAAATACTTCAAATTTAATTTCTGCAATATTTGATACTGACATAGCACCGCCAGTTAAATAACCGTCAAGACCTCCAGCATAAAGTGTTGAAACGGATGAATCCTTGGCAAATTTTAATCTTATATTTAAAGCAGAGTTGTTTGCATTAAATACAAACGCGTTCACGTCTGCATATGCTGTAACACCGCCGACATATAAAACTCCATAATTATTTTTTAATATAAAATCTATTTTAATATCAAGTTTTGCACTTTCTTTAGTGTTAATAGAATCGATTCCTGTTATTCCTGTCTCTGTATTTGCACTTGTTCCCGCATATGGAATCTTGCCAACTACACCAATATAGCCTCCTATAAAGTAATTTGATTTTTCTGCTTTATTCTTTTGGGCTTCTCCAGAAACAGATAATTTCCTTTGACCATCATTGGTTGACAATTTCATCTCAGATAATACCATATTAAATGGTTGGGCATCAACCGTACGCTGTGCAATACCCACATAGCCACCAACACTAAGAGTATTAAATGATTTTTGAATATTAAAGAATGAGCCATCAAAATTTATGTTTATATTTTCTATTGACATTATAGTTATTGTGCTGGTTTGCTTTGCCAAGCCTGCAATAAGTCCAATGTTTAAATTTGAGAAGTTAAATTTTTCATCCTCTTGATCGCCAATATTTATCAAATTCATAGCGGCACCATTTGAACCTACAAAGTTTATATAAACACCTCGAACAGAAGTTGAAATTAATGAGCCCGCTATAAGACCAATATTTGTTGAAGCATTATCCCCTCCACCTCTTGGGAAGAAGAAGATTGGAGAATCTATATTCATTGTAAGTGAAGAAATACTTGCATCGGCTACCGTTCCATTAATAAATAATCCTGTAGCTCTTTCCAAAATTGAATCTACACCTCCTAATTTACCATTAACTTCACCCTCATAATCTATTATAAGGTCGGAAGTTGTAAATCCAGAGCCTACACTATCAATAAAGTTCCCTGCTGCTATAATTTTAATTGGATTGTGATTAGCATCTGTATATTCTTTTCCGCGAATTAATTTTCCACTGAAGTTTGTAATTTTTACACCACTTTCTACAACTTGCCTTACATCAACATTGCCAAAAGTTTCAGAATCCTCTCCTGTGCGTCCACGAACAATAACAGTTGCGTTTGAATTGCTCATTTGTTGGAAAACTTCTTTTACGTTAAATTGATCTAGATACAATACATTCAAAGATTGCTTAAATTTTATAGTAGGAACAAGGTCTACAATTTCATGATCCCAGTTATCTGGACTCCATACGCCCGAACTTATAAATCCGCTTTGGGTGTATGAATGACCTGTTGCCGAATCAGAAAAATCTGATGGTGAGTTTATAACATTGACAACTGGTAATGCACCTGTATCGCCATAGAATAATTTATTTTCCCCTTTTATCGAGCCATCTATTCTTGCAAATACATTTAATGTATATAAAACATTTTGTGCTTTGTAATATCCTTCATAATAAGCAACCGAAGGCAAGTCTGATGTATTAATAGAACCTGAAGTAGAAGACGATACATATCTCAACAAATTCAAATGTTCTTTATAATTATTAAATTCAACTTTTTCATCTTCTTCAATTTGATTTGTCTCTAAATTCCTCTTTGCAAACTGTCCTACTAAACTGTTAACTTTTATGTAATTTGAAAGATTTGTTAAAGAGGTTGGAACTGGATCATATTGATTATTTAAATAATTATAAGTAGTAATATAATTTAAAGCATTAACAGACAAGAATGCAACTTTTCCAACAGCCCTACCAATAATTCCACCTGCATTTATACTTTCTGCTTGAGAATCTGCACGAACATCACCTGTCGCATAAACTTCATTTAAGAAATAATTTACCGATGCCGATTCGCGAGAATTATCATTTAACGTATGAGTTTGATAAAGTCCAACACCCTCAACCTCTAAGCCACCAATTATACCACCGGCAAAATCTGCACTTGGAGCAGTTACATTTAATCTTGAATATGAAATTTCAAGATTTCCACTTCCAGCATAACCAATCAAACCTCCAACATAGATTTGTCTATATTCAGAGTTTGGCAAATAGAATAAATCCAATATTCCTCTTTCTACGCCTTCATTTCCTGCATAGAAATTGGCCATATTATCTTCAATATCATTTTGAATTGTTTCTTCATGGACAGCAAATATTCTGTCAACAGAAGAGAATGATTGACCTATAACACCGCCTGCAAAATATTTTGTTGCCAATATTTTTGAGCCTCTACTTACAGTTACGCCAACATCACGAATATTTGTTTGATAACTTGTCAATCCAAATGCTCCACCAACTACTTGGCCTTCAACATTAACAACACCATTTACTCTTATACTATTTATTGAATAAATGCCTGCTTGATATACGTCAAACATAACCACATCACTTGCATAGTTATCTACAAATCCAACAACACTTCCTGCATATGAATAATTTTCTATGCTTTTTATAAAGTCAGATGTAGGCAATGTATTGTAATTCAAACTATTTGAAATATTGTTTCTAAATTTTTGTAATGAGCCTTCGCCTCTTTGTTCGTCTGTAATAAAGTAATGTTGAGTATTACCTTCATTAACATATTTTTCTGCCACAATTGTAGGGTCTGTAATATTAATATTCTTTATAATATTATTCCCTGAAGCAAGCCCGACTAGACCACCAACAAAGTTTAATCCATTAACACCTGTTGTTCCAGTGAATGTTATATCAATACTTACCAAAACTGAATTAATAGCATATCCCGCAAGTCCGCCAACCATTGATGTTTCACCTGCAACAACTTGAGAAATCTCGAGATTTAAGTTTTTAATTATAGGATTTGCATTTTTACCCCTCTTTTCTATAGAAGAAAATAAACCAAATGCGACACCCTTCTCTTGAGATGTAATTGAAATACCAGAAATTGTGAAACTGTTACCATATAATGTTCCACTGAATGACCTTGTAGATGATGGCAAAGACATTGCACTATCCGAACTTAATAGTGTTGACAAATCAATGTTATCTACAAGTCTATATGTTCCCCATATAGATGTTTCATTGTAATATTGTTGAACAGATGTAGATAAACTCTGTCCTGTTGCAGAAACAAAGTCTAACGCATTTGCAATAATAATTGGATTATAAGTGCTTCCTAATGTTGTATCTACCGTTCTAACGGCATTTGTGTAATTTAATGTAGAATAAGGAAGAATATATTTTCCATCTTCACTGTTTCCTGTAACTCCCCCATTATAATCTTCAGGAACATACAAAACATATCTGTTTGAAATAATTTCAATGTTTGCATCAATTAATGTAACGCCATCGTCATTTATCTTCCAAACACCATCACCTTCGCCATCGGCAACTGCAAATCCATAGAATAGAGCACTATTCGTTGGAGATGTAATTAACGAAACGCCCGTCTTGTAAAGAGATTCTTGAGATTCATCTCTTGAAAAATCTTCTGTATCTTCATATCGCCAATTAAAGAAATAGCAATTTATATAAGTTCCTGTTGCACGCAAATCGCCCTTTTCATCAACACCAGAGAAGTTCATTTGTGTATATTTTGAATTGAGAATTT
Source organism: uncultured Clostridia bacterium (assembly GCA_947624415.1). Lineage (GTDB taxonomy): Bacteria > Bacillota > Clostridia > Christensenellales > UBA1242 > Caccovivens. Next base: position 124,601 of record CANQKH010000002.1, read on the forward strand.
GTGATGCAGAGTAACCATTTTCTACAATTCCTTCATTTTCATATACAAATCCTGATGCAAGATATACTTTTGTATCAGAAATATCATTTGCGATCAATATGTTTGTATAAGCATCATTAATGCGACCTGTAGAAGTATTTGAGTAAACAAATCCTACAATGTATCCCATCTCAGATTTTAACGAAGTGCCTTCATAAGCATAAAGAGAATTATCTGTGCTTGAAGGAGCACCTTCTACATAACTTACACTAATAACTGAAGAGTTTGTTCCTACAAAGCCAGAAGTATATAAGCTTGTTGCTAAAGCATTATTCAACATATCTATATTTTTAACATAGCAAGCAGAAATATTGCCGTTTGCATTTGTATTTACAAAGCCTGCCATATTACCTTGGCCAACCATATAGAATGTGTCAAGATCTAAATAAGAAGCATAGGTGAAACCAGTAGGCTCGCCAGCAACTTTTCTCTCTTCACCAAGGATTGTTATTGTATTTCCACCAACACGTGAGTTTGTTATACTACCACCATTTGTTCCTACAAAGCCTGCAATATTGCTAATCATAGCATTGCCCTGGAGTTTGTAATCTGCCGAACCTTTTACAAATTTTATCATTATACCAGAGCGTTCTTTATCTTTTGAGCAAGCACCTATAGGCCTTTCTTTGTCATCACCATAGGCACTGTCAGCAGTATAGAATGAAACAACTTCGCTGTTTGTAATTATACCTTCATTGTTTATAGCCATTCCAGCAAAATTAAATTCTGTTAATTTTTGAACATTTATTGTAAGGTCGCCACCATCAAAAACATTTATTCGAACATTTTTGATTAATGTGCCTTCTACTATATTATTAAATAAAGCCAAATTTAATATTGTAGCATCTGGATCTATATTGAAAGATCTAATAAAGATTGTATGACCATTTCCATCAAAACTCCTTATAAGTGAAGTATCAAATGGAACATAGTTTTCAAGGACAATATCATTTGTTAAAATGTAATCATTTGCCTTTATTTCTTGCCCATCTACAGGTGCTAGATTCTTAAAATCAGTTGCATTTGATATAAGAAGTGGAACATCTGGGTCAGAGTAAGTTTCAACATAAACAGTAAAGAAAGTATCATAAACCGATGTATATCCGCCTGCAGAAACATAAGTTTCAAGCACGCATTCAACACTCATGTTTGCCCTTATTCCCTTAAAGGAAATAGACTGGTTGCCATTTTCATCTGTGCTTAGTATAACCTCAAATGGTTTATTTGCTATATTTTCTGTAATTGGTGTTCTTTGGTTTCCTTGAACAAAGAACAATCTATCTAATAATTTAAATGGTTCTTGTTCAAGTTCCCCTTTATTATATTTATAATTAATATAATAATCCTTATCTTTAAGATCCTGTTTAAGTGGATAATATCCATTTTGCAAGAAAATATTTCTTTGCTTCATAATATTGGCAATTGCCTTTTCACTATCATCATCACCAGGATTTACATATGACTCTGGAACTAGATTATATCCAATATTTATTGGTTTTGGAACTCCTTGCCAAATATTGAGAATACCATCACTTCTTCCATCAATTGTAATATTATCTGCATCTACTTTAAAGTCTACAATAACAACAGTTGCAACAGTTGTCTTTGTTTCGTTTTGCACTGAGTTTCCTAGTTTTCGCGACACAGTTGCTTGAACGGATAATTTATTATTTTTTGCTGCTGCAAATAGGTTTGCATAAATCTTTGACCTGTAAGTCTTTATCCCTTTAACCTCGTCAACTTCTGGCTCGCCAAGTCCAGACATACTTATACCTTGCAAACTTTCACCATCTAAAACAAGGCTGTCAACAATTTGGTCTAACATAACATCAATTCTTATATCAGCAGAAGACCCCTTTGCCAAATATGCCGTTGATGAACCATCTATAGTGATTTTTGCTTCATTTAAGTAACTTACTGTCAAATAATAGTTTGCAAATGAAAGAATATTATTATTTGAATCATAGAATGTAGCAGTAAATTTTATTATTGTATCCCTATTTACACTTGTATTTATCCATACCTTGAAGAATAATTTTCCTAAAAGTTTTTCTTCAGCGGTTGGAGTAAATGTTATCATATTGGCTTTTGATGAATCAATATCACCATCTATACGTCTTGCTCTTTCAATGTAATAATCATCATCCTCTCCTTCCGAAACTATATTCCCATGTGCATCTGTCAGTGATAATACTGTCAAAGAAACTGCATTTGACACTGTTGTGCCACTATAAGACAGGCTTACATGGTCATAATAAGCAAATTCAGGGTTGACACTTACTTCAAGAATTGAGTTATTTCCAGGTGCAAGAATTGTTGAGAGTTCACCTCCTTTATATACTAAATTTACTGTGCTATTTTTTGATGTTTCATAGGTTGAACTTGCAACAATTTTATTTGCCATATCAATATTTGTGAATTTTTGTTTAGTTAATGTGATTTTGAATGTATCATCCTCATCTAAACTTGAATTTTCACTGGTTGAAAGAAAATATCCATCAAATTCCATATCTTCGCTTACTCTTGATCGATATGTTGGGCTGACTGAGAAGTTTACATCATAAACATAAGTAAACATTCCACTTTCTGCATCTGCATCTTGGTCAACAAGTGTTACAAGAACATCAATTATATCTTGATCTAAACCTGCAAGGTGATAATGATAAAGGCTTTCCTTTTCTTCATTGGTGCTTACAAGTTTCTCCCCATTTAACATAATAACTGGAACAATTCTATCATTTTCTGCTGTGGTTCTTATCTCAACTTGAATGCTTGAATTAATTGAAGGTGTTATTGGAAGACTATTGCCAGTTAATGAGAATGTAATAACCCCTTTTGTTGGATTTATTACAAATTTTCTCTCAAATTCTTCATCTATTGAATTTTGATAATTTTCTTCTTCAAATATCTTTGGACTTACAACAAAATTTGTCCTTGCGTCATTTGATTTTACGTTTACCTTGAAGGTGTTTCCTCCAGACACTTCACAATCAACAATTTTCTCTTTGTCTTCTTCCAAATCTACCGTTCTGTCAATTTTTAAAGAAATTGTATTTTGCTTTAATGTGTATCCATTTGCAGATACCCCAAGATAAACCTGTGGTCGCAAGTAACTTACAAAATAGTCTCTTGATTTTGTTTCTTGAATTGATACTATTGAATCGTCTGCAACATATGCGGTGTTGCCACCTCTACCTGTCCAAGATAAAAGCACTTCAGACAATGCATAAACGATTTTTATATGTATTGTTTTGCAGTTTTGAACATCCATCTTTGAAGACAATACAATATCAACGTCTCCAACATTCAAAACTTGTAATGTTGAACCTATAACTCTAACTATATTAACCTTAGATGATGTTATAATAACATTTTTGCTTACACTTGCACCAATAAGTTGTTCAAGTGAAATTGTATTAAATCTATTTAATTCATTTGTTTGTGCACTATTTAAATCTACAAAATTGTCATTTAATTTATAGAAGAATAATATACCATTATTTTCATCAACTGGTAAAGACTTGTAATAGCCATTTTCTTCATATTTATCAACATTATAATTTATTTCTTCTACTTTTTCTTCTTGATATAAGTCTTTAAGGTGATATTTGCCATTATTTACATAATTTAAGAAACCTGCACCAGAAGAAATGAAATTGCTGTTTGGCAATCCTTCGTCATTTGTTTCATCATCTGTTAAAGTATAAACAGTTCTCTCATAATATCCTACATAATAATTTGTCAAGAGGACTGTCTTTTTAGGGTCGCTATTGTTATATTCACTTCCTCGTCTGCCATAAGCCTCTCTAACCCCTACAACTACAAATGAATAATTTATTTTTGCAGTAGGCTCATCTGTATTCTCGCCTTCATAATTACCGGCAAAAGCACCTACATTTATTCCTTGAATTACATGATTTTCATTATTTTCTGCCGTTAATGTATAGTCATAAGCAAAAGTATGGTCAATTTTTGAATTTACTCCAATTTGTCCTACAATTGCACCAACCGTATTACCCTTGAAATAGTTTGCTGTATATGTGAATCCGTCTGCTTCAGAGCCTTCTTCAAGATTATAGAACTCTACTCTTGAATTTAATATATCCTTTTCATTTTTACCAGCAATACCACCAACAATACCGCCATCCTCATCTGGATTTGATTGTGTAATTGTAAGGCCAAGAACACTTGCTCCATCTATAGTTCCCATATTTATGCTTGCAATTCCACCTACGAAAGAACCTTCTGATGTTATTGATGATAACTTGCTTGAACTTCTCCCATTTACATCAATTGTAACATTTTTTATAAGTGAACTGTTTGTTACTACTATAAATCCATTGGCATTTACATAACCATTAAAGGTTAAATTTCTTATTTCACCACTATTATTTAATGCAAGGTTTTGTCCATTAAATCTTATAGTTACATCACTATTATATCCTTGAATTCCTCCTGTAATGTCGCCAAATGAAACAAATTCGGCAGGAAGGTCAAGGCTGTTCATTATTGTGTAGAATTTTGTAACAACATTTGCATAATTCTCTCTCATTCCCATGAATGCTTGGCTGTCATAAATTCTATAAGCATAGTCAAAACTACGTCCGTCTGCAACTGTTATCTTAACTCTTAAAAGTATTTCGCTGAATGCAACTTGTTTTTCTATGCTGTCTGTTGCATTTGAAATAAAGTAGGCACCGCTATTTACAAGGTATTCGTAATATGTCATTTCTGGGCTCATTTTTAAGCCAAGATAATTTAAGTCAACCTCTCCAGAAATTCCATCAACATAATACTTAATTTTCCCATTGTATACAGCATCTGCAGGAAGAATATAGGCATATCCTGTCATACCTCTGTTTATAGTCCCTGAAAGATTTACCGACAATGTGCTTGAAGAAATTGCATCACTTATTGAAAGGAATGTTGAAGTTACATTTCCACTTTCATCTGTTATAACATAAGCAATTGTGTTGTTTTTAGCATTTGCTGGTGCTGTGCTTAAAATCATGTATTTTGGATTTACATCACCAACCTCAAAATAAAGTCCATCTTTGTCATAGTTTTCCCATGCCAAACTTTCAATTCTTTGTGCATTTCTTATGACTATGTCTATAGTTGTGAATATTTCATAGACTTCTCTTCCGTTATCACTGACAATGTAATGAACCTCAAGAGTGTCTCTAAATATATTTTCTGTAAATGTGCTGTTTGCAAGGATTGTAAATGATATACCATCACCTGTAACTGCAATATTTGAAAGGCTGTAGTATCCGCTTCTCCAAACTGCCACTGTTGGATCTTGAGATACAACTCTGTTCCCCATCATGCTGCTTACAAATTCAACATTTGAAGTTTGTCTATATGTAATATCGTTTTGGCTGAATCTTACAGAAATATCTTGTTTTGTTAATGCCTCGTCGCTGGTTGCCAAACTATCCAATGAATAAAGTGATATGCTCTTATTGCTGCTTGGACGAATTTCAAGCCCCATTGGCGCAACAAAACTTTGTATTTGAATTATTTTAACAAATGTATAATTTCCGTTATCGTCGACTGAATCAATTCCTTTCCCTGAGAATGTTACTACGGCATATGTAAATCCTGGTGCTTTTGTTACAATAGATGTGAAATCAGCACTGAACGATGCGACCTTACTGTAATTTTTATTATTTCTTGCTTGATTTACAATTGCTATACATCCAACGTCATTATTCATTAAGGCTTTAAATTGTTCAACATTATCCCACTCTTCTTCGTTGTAATCATAAAATTCAACATTTATTTCAGCCTGAGCATTTATGCCATTTACCGAGTTGAAATAATATAAAAGTGGAGTCGTTGTCGCATTGTGCAACATGAGTTTTGATACACTGTCGTTGTCATCGCTTGCAATAAGTGAACCTTGTGTCGAATATGTATTTCTTGATACATCATAATCTACAACAGAATTTGACTCATTTTCTGCAGAATTTAAGTGAATCGATGCCCATTTTAATGGCTGGAATATTTCTATGTTATAAGGGTTTGTAACAAGACCATTTCTATGTGCAATTTGATAGGTGTCCACTCTTGTAAGACCATAACTTGATGGCTTTAAATTTACTGTTATTTCAAATGTTACAGAATCTCTTGTATTGCTTACCTTTCTTATATTTTCAAAAATTACAGCATTTGAATTGTTTATAATATAAAGTCCGTCAATATCAGTTTGACCTTGAATTGTAAATTCCTTCTTTACAACTACATTTCCATCGTTTTCGCTTGAATCAATCTTTATATTAGCATTTTCAAATGTAAAATCACCCAAAGACACGCTTCGAACAAGTCTAAGATTGAATGTTGTGCTTATATCGGTGTTGTCAACGCTTGTAAATGTCATTGAAAGACGTTCTAATGACTGCTCGGTAAGTGTATTTGCCGCTTTGATGTATAAAGTTTTTACATTAATAAGAAATTCTTCATTTGCCTCGTAACCATCATCTGTCGTCTTAAATTCAACTTTACGCCATCTGTTTGCTTCTGTTATATCCTGGAACCAAACCTCAACTGGGCATCCGTCTGCCACAATACCGCCTGCTTCCAACCATTTTAAAGAAATTTTGTATTTACCTGTGGCATCAATAACTGTGCTTGGAGAAATTGTTATGTAATATTTTTGACCATAAACAGATGTTTCTCTTGATTCGGCATAAGTTGTATATAATGTTTGAACAGAGCCAGCAACACTTCCAACCTCATTTGTTGAAACCTCAATTTTGTTTACTCTTTCTCTTGCTTTTATTGTTATTGGCACATAATCGGCTGAATCAACCCTATATGTATATCCTTGATAACCAATAGTAAAACTAATTTTATAATTGCCATTTATATTTACCTTCTTGCTGTTTGCAAATATAACAAAACATGGCAATCCTCCTACAAAATTATCTCTGTTTATAATAAGGTCGTCAGTTTCTTCACCATTTGCATCATATACGTGTGCCTTTATCTCTAAATCACCAAGATAATTAACAAGGAAATATCCCCTATAATTGTTATCAGTTGGAATATTTGGAACAATATCAAAAACATTATTTTCTTCGGTAACATTATTAAATCCTGAACTCTTGCTGTTTGAATATTGTAACTCTATATTCTCATCAATCTTGTTAAGAACTGGTAAAACAATCTCTGTTTTTACTCCCTTTTCAGTTGTTGCAATAAGTTTTATTGTTTCAAGATTCAATGTTTTATCAACTTCGCCCTTGAAGTCATCTGATATAGTTAGGTTTGCCCCCTCAAGAGTTAACCCCTCCTTTGTCTCAGCAAGACTCCAAGTAATATCTCGGCGACTTTTATCATTTGGATAGAAGGAAATTAAATTGTTTTCATTTAAAAAGTTGGTTTGCCCACGAACAAGGTAGTTGGTTTTATCGCCAGGTTCCTCGCGTTGCTCCATACTGCTTACAGAACTAAAAACAGTAACGTAGATATACTTAACTACGTTCCCTTGGTTTGTCCTAACCGTTACCTCCGCTTCGCCCTCACTTAAACCTGTAAGCACGATGTCTGTGCGTTTTGATGACACATATTTTGTGGATACACTTACAATGCTATTTTCATATCCACCCAAAACGCTTGCCGTTATTCTAACGTCATCTCCACCAGTAATAGTTGCGTTTACCGTTGCCGTGCTTTGCGTTTCGTCTGCACCATGCAGTTCAAGAGATACACTCTGTTGTGAAAGAGTGATGTCTATTTTGTTTTTTTCGCAAGCAGAAAGAAGTGTTGCTCCAAACAAAACTAACACGCTCAACAATCCTACCAAAAACTTTTTCATATTTCCTCCTTGTTTAATATCTGTTTTTTCAACGATATTTAAACATAAATATTAGTAAAAATTTCTCGCTTTCAAAAATAATTATAAAATTATAAAAAAAATATGTCAAACAAATTTAATATATTTATATAATAAATATAGCCCAAAAATTTTTTATTAACATGAAAAAGTTAAAAAATTGTTTTCATTTTTATTTTTTATTCATCAAAAACTTGATTTTTTATATGCAAATGTTTTATATTTATTTAGTAGGTAAAATGCGGTGGAAAAATAGTTTGAAATTTAATATAATTTTCGATTTTCGACATTATTTTTGATTTTTTTATTTATTTTTCTATTGCAATTTAAAAAAGGAGAAAAAATGGTAACTTTAATTATTTTAGATGGTTTTGGCATAAGAAAAAACAAAATTGGCAATGCAATTCTTTCGGCAGGAACACCAAACCTTGATAAGTTAAAAAAACAATTTCCTCACACAACCTTGCTTGCCAGCGGCACAGCAGTAGGACTTCCAGAAGGTCAAATGGGCAACAGCGAAGTTGGACACTTAACTCTTGGTGCAGGAAGAGTTATTTTGCAAGACTTACAAAAAATTGATAATGATATCGAGACAGGAGAATTCTTTAAAAATGAAAATTTATTAAAAGCCATTCATCATGCCTTAGATAATAATTCCGCCCTTCACATTCTTGGTCTTCTATCTGACGGCGGAGTTCACAGCCACATTAACCATTTGACTGCAATCCTCAATCTTGCAAATTCTATGGGGCTTGAAAAAGTGTTTGTTCATGCTTTTCTTGATGGAAGAGACACCCCAATTGACAGCGGTGTGCAATACATTGAATATCTAGAGAAAGAAATGCCAAACAAGAATTATAAAATCGCCTCCCTCTCTGGACGTGTATACGCAATGGACAGAGAAAAAAGATATGACCGGCTTGAAAAAGCATATAACACCCTTGTTTATGGAGAAAATCTCTCATCTTTGTCCCCTTTGAACACATTAAAGGAAAGTTATAAAAATGGCATTTTTGATGAATTTGTTAAACCTACTTTAATTGATAAAAATGGCATTATTCAAGATAACGATAGTGTGATTTTTTATAACTATAGATCAGATAGAGCACGTGAACTTACAGATGCATTTACTAATGAAAATTTTAAAGAATTTAAAACTAAAAAGTTTAAAAATCTTATGTTTTCCATTATGCAACTTTATTCTCAAGAATTTAGCAAACTTAACGTATTGTATCCTCCAATTCGTGTTGAGGACAACTTGTCGGCAATAATATCACAACACAATCTTAAACAATTTCACATCGCCGAAACAACAAAGTATGCTCATGTAACCTTTTTCTTTAATGGCGGCATCGAAAAACCTTATGATGGTGAAGAACGCAAACTTATTGAAAGTATAAACACACAAGATTTTTCATATTATCCAAAAATGCGTGCCAATGAAATAACAGAAGCAACTCTTGACGCAATTGCCTCTGCAAAATATGATTTTATTTTGGTAAACTTTTCAAACCCAGACATGGTTGGACATACTGGTAATTTTAATTCAACAAAGCAGGCTATAACCTGCGTTGAAAAAGATGCTTATGCCCTAGCCCTCGCCACTTTAATGGCTGGTGGAGATTGTATTATAACAGCAGATCATGGAAACGCCGAACTTATGTTTGACAAAGATGGCAATAAGGTAACCTCTCATACAACAAACCCTGTGCCTGTAATTTTGGTTAGCGAAAAAAATCGTAAAGCAAGACTGAAAAAGGGAAAAAGTATTGCCTGCATTGCTCCGTCAGTCCTAAAATTACTCAATATAGAAATACCTTCAACAATGGAAAAACCATTATTTTAAAATAAGATATGATTAAGATGATGTGTATGATTTTGCGTAAGATATAGCGTTTTGAGAAATAAGATAATACTTATAAAAAGTGAGCAAAACTATAAAAAATTGCTTAAAAATTCCAAATTTAAAAATCTATATATATTATAACAAAAAGGAAAAATGGATAAAATAAAGGTTTTTATAATAATAATTATTATTTTCAATTCCTCAAAAGCCTAATATTTTAAACTTTTTTAAATTTCTTAAAATCTTTAAAATTTATTTACTAAAAATTCTTGACAAACCCATGCATTTGTGCTATTATTTTAAAGTCAACATTTGCAGGTGTAGTTCAGTGGTAGAACACTAGCCTTCCAAGCTGGTTGCGA
>CANQKH010000003.1 GCA_947624415.1 uncultured Clostridia bacterium
GTAAAAGCCATGCGAACCCCGTTCCCTTTAGGTCCGGGTCGAGCCCTAAATATATTTTTGACCATTTTAGGGTCTTTTTTTGAAAATATTTATAGAATTTATGTTAAATCATTTGAGGTTATAGGGGGCTATAATGTTATAATTATAATGAATTTAAAAGGAGGGGAAATGGTTTCGATAGGCAAATTTAGCAAACTCACTGGCCTTAGCACCAAGGCGCTAATATGGTATGACATGATAGGTCTTTTAAAACCAGAAAAAATTGATGAAAATAATGGATATCGATATTATGGAGAGAAAAGTTTTTTAAAACTTTTAAGTATTCAGTTTTATCAATCAATGGAGTTTAGCATAAAGGAAATATTGAATATATCAGACGATGTAATAGATAATAAGATTTTTGAGTTGAAAAACAAGATTGTCAGATTTGAAGAAAATATTTCTTTTCTTGAAAATATTAAGGAGGAAAAAATGGATAGATTTTCAATTTTTAACAAGGCGAATGAAATGTTATTGAATGGCAAATGGACGTATAGTGGAAGTTGCGATTCACTGGCGGATATAGGTCAAAAATATAATATGGATGGTTCAATGCCAAGGTTTTTGTATTTTGGAGGCGAGTGTGTAGGCACTGATTTAAAGGAAAATTTTTATTATGGTTTGAATTTGATTGAGTTAAAAAGGGGAGATAAGAATGTTACATACAGATTTTTCACAATTCTAAATAATTTAATATTGTTTGAGACCGAGTTTGAGAAAAAGAAGGAGAAAATAAGGTTTTATATTTATAACAGATTGAATGAAGACAAAGTTTACACAAAAGATGACATTTTTACACTTATAAAAAAGTATGGCAAAAAGTGTAATGAAGACTATCCAATTAATGGAGTTATATTGGGTAAATGGACTTTGTATGATAGTGTTTTGGAAAGTAAGATTGATGAGTATAGGGGGCAACAACCGCAAAAACCAGATTTTACTTTAAGTCCAATGTTTGATGTTTTAGAAATAAAAAGCAAGGAAGAAGTTCGTGTAATGAAGCAAGATGATAGTTTTACAATATTACGAAATGGAGTTGAAAAAAGAAAATTTACTTATGATAATTCTATAATGCGAATAAGGGGAAGAGATGCGCAGTGCAAGAAATTTGTTATAGATAACACTTTAAATTCAATGATTCATTTTGGTGAATACAGGCAGATTGGAGACAATGAGTTTCTGTTTGTCGACATTGAAAATCAAATGGATTTAGATGAAAATTATTATGTTTATATTAAAAACAAAGATTAATATAAAAACGAAAATTTTTCAATAATTATTTAAAAAAGTTAAAAAATGCAAGAAAAAATGCAAAATTTCTTTAAAATTAATGAAAATTTTAAAAATTATCAAAAAATGAAGAAAAAAGACAAAGTATAATAATGATGTGTAAAGCAAAAAAATCTCCTCTGAAAATTATCAAAGGAGATTTTTTATGTCAAAATTTTTAGTCCTTTTTAAAGAATACAATACCATAACATTTAGCACCCACATGAGAACCCACTACGCAGCCAATTTCACCAATTACAATTTGTTGTTGAGGTGGAACAATTTCTCCAACTTTTGCCTTCAACTTTTGGGCATTCTCTGGAGTGTCTGAATGAATGACGTAGAAACACTTATCACTATCAAGATTGTCTATTTGATCAAGCAAATATCCCTCGGCTTTGTTTGTTCCAAGACATTTTGCAACATTAACAACTTTTCCATCAACAATGCTAACAATAGGGCGGACATTAAGCATAGAGCCAATTGCAGCACCAGCACCAGAAAGGCGGCCACTGTTTTTAAGATATTTAAGGTCGTTGATTATGCAATAGAGGTTAACATTTTTCTTCAATCTGTAAAATTCCTCTTTTATTTTTTCAATATCCTGCTCTTTTTCCATAAATTTGCATAATTCAACTATAATTGCCCCTTGAGCGATTGTTGTTGAAGCACTTTCTTCAATGAATACATTTTTCATACCAAGGTTGTCCGCTGCCATTTGAGCCTGAACCTTAGTTGTGCTCATTTCCATAGAAATAACAATTGTCCAAACAAAGACATCTTCTTTGTTAACATAATCCTTATAAAAGTTTTCAAATTTATATGCATTAGGCATAGCGGTCTTTGGAATTATTCCGCTTTGCAATTTTTTATAGAATTCTCTTGTTTCCAGTCCTTCTGGGTAACTTTCTTCACCAAACATGACCTCGATTGGTATAATAGTTATGTCGTATTTATCCATAAATTCTTGTGGAATATCACACGAAGCATCTGCAACAATTTTAAACTTCATTTTATCCTCCATACAAAATATATATTATCACTTTAAGTGTAATTTTCAAAATGATTTTAAGTAAAATTATAAGGAAAATTTTAATGGATTAGCAATTAAAAAAGGATGATAAAAATTTTTTATTTTTTTTGCAAAAACACTTGATTTTTAAAAAAGCATGATTTATAATAGGAGCATAAGAGAACGCCATGTTCTTTTATAAGATTGGAGTCGTTATGAAAGTTTGCAATGAAAAACTTGTTGAGAGTATGCTTTCATATATTAAAACTTATCAGATAAACAATGGGAGAAGCCCATCTTATCGTAATATAATGAAAGCATTAAACCTATCAAGCCTTTCAGTTGTTTTCAGGTATATCGATGTTTTGCGGTCGAGAGGAGAACTTGAAAAAAATGATTTAGGCGGGATAGGTATTTCAAGCAATCTTAATTGTTCTAAGAGTATAATTGCCCCTATACTAGGAACGGTAACGTGTGGAAAACCAATCTATGCTCAAGAAAATATTGAGGGAGTATACAGTTTGCCAACTGCCATATTTGGAAGAGGAGAACTTTTTTTGCTTCATGCAGAGGGTGATAGCATGATAAATGCAGGAATAAAGGATGGAGATATACTTGTGGTAAGGAAAACCGAAGTGGCGGAGAATGGGCAAATAGTAGTGGCATTACTTGGAGACAGTGCGACTGCAAAGACGTTTTACAAAAAACGAGATTATGTCGTGTTACATCCCGAGAATCCTCAATACGAAGACATTATTACAAAAGAAGTTAAAATATTAGGAATAGTCGAACATTTAATTCATAAGTTTTAAGGAGGCAAAAAGGTGAAAATGTTGATGTACTGTCCTCATTGCGGAAGATGCTTAGGAGAGTGCTATTCTAATGATGAAAAAACTGATTGTAAGGTTTTAATAAAAAGTCCGTTGCGGACGAACAAGAAATGTTTTATACATAATATGAAATGTGTTAAATGTAAACAAGAAGTATTCATATTAATGGAGTTTAAGAATTAAAGCGAACCTAGCGTTCCAGAATTCAAATAAAGATTTTTGGAGCGTTAGGTTTTTTAGTTAAAAAAATAACAGGTAAGCCCGTTAACTAATCCCTGACGTTTGTCGGGGATTTTTTAATAAAGAAAGATAAAATCTAATGATTTTAAGGAGGGAGATTTAATATTTTTCGCCTTAAACAAAAAAAATGCTTTACAATAAAGCATTTTGGTGCCGAAGGTGGGAGTCGAACCCACATGATGTTGCCACCAACGGATTTTGAGTCCGTCGCGTCTGCCATTTCGCCACTTCGGCATAAACACTTGAATATTTTAGCACAAAAAAGGAATTTGTGCAACCATTTTTAAAATAATTTTTTAAATAATATGAAAGGAGAGAAAAAATGAGGAATAATGAATGGGGAAAAACATTGTTATATGTATATAAATATCTTGAGAGGGTTACAGATAGTATTGACAAGTTGGTTTCGCGAAATGCGTTAAATTCATTTTATTATAACAGAGGAAGCGAGGGCAGAAATAATGTTTTGTCAGTTGCCGAGCGAATAATAAAATTGAGTGAGCGAAAGGCGAAATTAATAAACATAAAGGTGCTTGTTGACAAAAGTTTATGTTTAATAGATAAAAAATCGGCACAACTTTTGATTGAAAGATATATGGACGGAGATGGCTTTAAAGAGATATCGCAAAGGCATAATTTAATATTAAGGACATATTTTAGGCATTTGTATCAAGCGGAGGTGAGTTTTTGTCAGGCAATGGCACGACTTGGCTTTAACAGTGAAAAAATTTCTTCCTATTTGGCGGAAGAAAAATGGATAATAGAAATTTATAAAAAGTTTTTAGCCGAGGAGGAAGAGGTTGCTTAGGTAAGGTCGCCATCATCAAATTCAAAATAGTCTTTGTGCTTTTTTGCTCTCATTTTAGGCTTAGATTTTTCTATTTTTTCTCTTTGCATAGAAGGACGGACTAAGAGGTAAAGCACTATAAGACATGGCAAACTTACTCCAACAATAATAAAGCCCATTGTTACAGGAGTAAGTTCGCTTAAATCGGTATTGGTGGGGAAGGGTGTTTCGACTATGTCAAAGACTTCATTATTTGGCAAAAAATTTGTTAAATTATCGCAAAAAACGGAATAAACATAACCATAATTATTTTTATCTGAGTTGTATTTGCAATAAATCCATTTATTGCTTTTGTCAGGAATTGCTTCTTGCCCACTCAATAAACCGTAATAAACAAGGTTATCTGTTAAGAAAGGTATGTCTAAAACTTTTAAATCATTGTCAAGTTTAGGTGCAGAATAAAGTCCAATGCCATCGAGAGAGAAAACTCTAAATTGTGCTTCAACATAAGGATTTTCAGGTGTCCCGACCATAACAGAAACTTCACTTTTCTTCACGTATCCATAAACATCCTTATAAGCACAATAATAAAAATTGTCGTTAGCATTTTCGTAAATTCTTACAAAATAGGTAATAGGCAATTCAAACATTTGGTTTTCTTGGCCAATTTGAGGATTAGCATATAAAAACACACCTTCTTCTTCGACTTTTGCATAATAGGAAGTTGCGGCAAAAGAAAAATTAAATATAGAGAAGAAAGGTAAAGCAAAAAGAATAATAACAGATAAAAGCATTAATTTTTTCATAATTTCATTTTAAAATGAGAGGAAAAAATATGCAAAACAATTATTTGTCGAAAATTAATAAAAAATCACAATTTTTAGCAGGAGGAACATGAAAGAAAAAATTAAAGAATTAAAATACAAGTTGCAGATTGTAAATAGTGAAATTGAAAGACGTGAAAAATTTGACAATTTATCGCGATATAATAAAGGTGAGAAGGTTCACAAAAAACAACTGGCTTTTCATGCGTGTATGAAAAAGAACAGATGGGTTTTTGGCGGAAACAGGTCTGGCAAAACTGAATGTGGTGCGGTGGAAACGGTTTTGCTGGCAAGAGGAATTCATCCTTTTAGGGAGAATAAGACAATATCATGTTGGGTTGTATCTTTGACGAGACAAGTTCAACGAGATGTTGCTCAAAATAAAATCCTATATTATTTACGTCCCGACTGGATACAAGAGATTGTTATGTCAAGCGGAAGAAGTGAGTATGCAGAAAGCGGAATGATTGATTTTATACTTGTAAAGAATGTATTTGGAGGTTTATCAAAAATAGGGTTTAAAAGTTGCGACCAGGGAAGAGAAAAATTTCAAGGGACATCACTGGATTTTGTATGGTTTGACGAGGAGCCGCCATATGAAATTTATCAAGAATGCAAGATGCGAGTATTTGACAAAAAGGGGGAGATTTTTGGGACTATGACACCTTTAAAGGGGTTAACATGGGTTTATAATGAAATTTATTTAAACAGCAAACATGATGATAATGTATGGCATATAGAGATGGAATGGGCGGACAATCCCTTTTTAGATGAGGGTGAGATTGAGGAGATGACAAAAAGTATGTCGCAAGAAGAGTTGCAAAGCCGACGATATGGAAAATTTGTAATGAGCGGAGGTCTTGTTTATAATGAATTTGATGAAAATATTCATGTGATTGACCCATTTGATGTGCCAAAAGAATGGCAAGACCAAATATCAATTGACCCAGGCCTTAATAATCCATTATCGGCACATTGGTATGCACGCGATTATGATGGCAATGTTTATGTAATTGCCGAGCATTTTGAAAAGGGGAAAGACGTTGATTATCACGCTAAGCGCATAAAGGAGATAAGCAGACGCCTTGACTGGAGGACATATAACGGGAGGTTGTGTGCATTAATTGACAGTGCGGCGACGCAAAAAACCCTTGCTTCTTCAAAAAGTGTAGTTGAACTTTTTTATGAAAATGATATTTTGGTAAATCCAAAAGTAAATAAAGATATGTTCAGCGGAATAAATAAGGTTAAACGATATTTAAGAGATGGCGAGGGCAAGCCACATCTATTTATATTTAGAAATTGTAAGAATTTGATTGAGGAATTAAAGAGTTATTGGTGGGGAGATTATGACTTGCCAATAAAAAAGGATGACCATTGTTTAGACGAGATGAGATATTATATAATGAGCCTAACAAATGTTGAGATTAAAAAACAAAGCAAGTCGCCAATCCAAAAGGACAAGGAGAGATTGATAAGAAAACTCAAAAATTCAAGAAGAAATTTATTAAATTAAGAAAATATTTAATATTTGTTTGGAAAATTCCGCATAATATGATAAATTAATATATATAAAGGATATAATATGAAAAGATTTATAACTATAATGTTTTCTTTTTTAATTATGCTTTTTGGAGGAATTGCTATTTCTTCAAATTTTACTCTTGCAGATGATGAAGTGGTTGAATTTGAAATTAATTCGCCAGAGCAGTATGTTGAGGTTATGACAAATCAAGACGCTTACAACGAAAATGCAAAGATAGTTTTGAAGGAGGATATAGACCTAAAAACTCAAGATTTAGGCAGAGTGTATTCAACGCCTAGAACGTTTAAAGGTGTTTTTGATGGAAATGGATACACAATATCAAATGCCGTTGTAGGGGGAAATGGTGCATATTATGGCTTAATTCCATATGCAGAAAATGCAACAATTCAAAATTTAAGGATTCAAAACGTTATATCGTTTAATTTTGAAAATGTTAATATGCAAGATGTTTATGTTGGAATTTTAGTTGGATATGGGAAAGATGTAAAAATAAACAATTGTGAACTAGACGGCGCAGTAATTAACGAGGTAAATGGAAACTCAGCTCAAGAAATAAGTGGAAATGCTGTCAAGGCATTAAGTGAAAACTCAGTTTACTCAATCACTATTCCAACAAATTCAAATGTATATTTTGGTTCAATCATAGGGAAATTAAGTGGTAGAGTTGTAAATGCAATAGATTGCACGGCTCAAATTTTCGATTGCATAAATTATTATGATTTATCTATAGAAATGGGAAAGAAGGGAAATATTTATGCAGGCGGAATAGCAGGCGAACTTGACAACGCAAGTTTTGCAAGGGTTATAAATTTTGGTAATTTAAAATTAAATGGAGTGGCAATAACTGAAAATACAACATCACAATATTTAGGTGGGCTGGCAGGAAGTGTATCAGGAAGCAAGGCTACAATAAAAAATTCTTTGAGTGGTGGAACAATAAGCGCAACAAACACGACATCTTTAAATAAATTATATAAAGGTGGAATAATTGGTGGAAATCCATATGGTGCTTCTTTAACAAAGAATTTCAATTATGACTATTATATGGACAATACATTAACGCCAAGTGGAGATTTATTTTTAACTCAATCAAACACATTGTGTGTTAAAGATTTTTCAAGTCATGCTTTTTTGAGCGAGCCAACAAATTTTGATCAAGCAATCAAGCCATGGGATTTTAATAAAACATGGAGTATGAACTTCCATTTGCAAAATTTCCAGATTTTTACATATGTTTTAAATAATGTCATAGACAACAGAGGTGTATTTGCCAAAGCATATTTTATGTATAATGGTCAAACAAGTCAAGAGGTTAATGGCGAGCAGGAGACAGGGAATGTAGAAATACAGGCAAAATTTAATGGCGCAGTTACAATATGCCTTGAAATGAAAGAGCAATATATAGGATGGTATATATTAAAACCATCTGGTGTTCATTTAAATACAAACAGTTCAGTAACAAATGAAATTTCCCTTTCTGAGCCAGAGGTAGGGCATTACAATATAACATTTAATGCTAGTTTACTTACAAGTGGTGCAGATTATAAGGGATACTATTCATTTACGGCGGAAGCAGTGATTTATGTTTGTTCAATATCCATTTCTCAGCAAGCAATAACAAACAATCAAGGGACATACAAAATTGATGCAGGGACTCCAACTACAGTTGAAAACACTATAAGATTTTCTTATGACAAAAGGTCTGCAAAAATAACAGGAGAAGGTAAGGACCAATTCACCTTTGATTATTGGCAAATATTGTATAAAAATAATGATGGTGAATTTACAACAGAAAATAAATATGAAAATAATATTGAATCGAGCGAGTTACAAATCAACTATGGCGAAGTTCCATTTGACAAAGAGTTTAAATGCGTGGCATATTTTACAGACGATAAAGCAATAAAGGTTAGTTTTGGTAATATTGGAACAGGCGAAAACGTTGGTATAAAATCTATAAGATTTAGTGGAAAAGATTATGATGGAAATAAAGTTAAGGAAATATTAGTTTCTCCAAACAATACCTCAATTCCTCTCCAAGTCGTTACAAATAAAGGTTATAAAATTAACGTAGGCGAGTTTATAAAGGACCTTGCTGAATTATATGGTGATAATTCCACAGATTACACTTTGGTTGAAGACCCAATTGTTGATGAGGAAACTGAGGAAACAACATATAATTTCCAATTGAATATGAGGTTTATAAGTGCTGAAACACTTGAAAACAATTCATTAAAGTTATCATTTGTAATTGAGCAAGAAGGTGGCGGAAATGGGAACACATTCTTGTGGATATATATTACAGTGCCAGTTGCGTTATTATTGATAGCGGGCGTAGTAGTATTTATAATAATAAGACATAGAAGACGAATGGCGACAGGTGATGATGGCGGTGGCTCGTCAAAACAAAAAGAAAGCAAGCAAAAGAAGGAAAGTTATAAAAATTATTATTAAAATAAAATAAAACTCCTAATTGATTTTAGGAGTTTTTTGTGTGCAAGAATAACGACAAGTTTAATGCGTTTCCTTATGCGATTTTGCTTGCAATTGAATTATCAATAAGGTCAGCAAATTTTGGGTTGTAGTTTTCGCCAGTAGCATTATTAAGTATCTTCAAAAGCGTGTTGAATGATTCTTCCTGCATTACTGGACTAGAACACCAAGCATTAATTGCAACGTATTGTTCAACTGCTATTTTAAGTTCCTCATCACTCATACCAGAGAAAGAATTTTTAAGAGCGGCTGCAGATTTTTCACTACTTTGAGTTTTGATGTATTGATATCCTCTATAAACTGCCTTTAAAAATTTTTCGGCTTTGTCAGTCTTGTTTTTTAAATAACTAGTTTTAGCAACAAAGCAGGTGTAAGGTATAGAGCCAGACAAATCACCAACAGCCTTTAATACAAAGCCGTTACCTTCTTTTTCAAGGGTTGTGGCGGTTGGCTCAAAGAGGGTGCAGTATTCATTATCAGAAGTGATAAACGTGCTGCTTATAAGGTTAAAAGCGACATCGGTTCTAAGGTTAACTTCACCTTTGGCCTTATCAGTTCCAATAACAAGACCTGCCTGTTCTATAATGTATTGTAAAGTCATAGCAGGCATACCGCCTTGTCTACCACCAATAATAGTTTTGCCTTTAAGGTCTTCAAGCGTGAAGTCTTCTTGGTCTTCTTTTCCGACAATGAAAGAACCATCGCGTTGAGTTAATTGTCCAAAAACCATAGGGCGGTCTTTAACTTCTTGTGAGTAAACTACTTGCTCAGGGCCGGCAAGGATTATATCGGCAGACCCGCTTATGAGGGCAGTCATAGAAGCGTCAGAGCCTGTAGCACTTTCAAGAGTAACATTAAGTCCTTCATCTTTAAAGAAGTCAAGATTTAAGGCCACATACAAAGGTGCATAGAAGATGCTGTGAGTAACTTCGTTTAACCTTATCTTATTATCGTCTTTTTTATCGCAGGCAATAAACATAATTGAAGAGCAAAACATAATCATAAGACAAACGATAACAAGAGAAATCTTTTGTAATTTTTTTTGCATTTTTCCTCCTTACATTAGACAATTTATGTTTAAAAATATTTTTGTGTGAGAAATTTGACTAAAAAGAAGTATATTGATATAATTGACTTATGAAAGTAACGTCAGGCAAGTTTAAAGGAAGAGTTTTAAATGATAACCCTTTTGACCATATAAGGCCAACGGCAGACATGGTCAAACAGGCAATTTTTAACAAGTTGTTTGAGAAAATTGAAGGTGCAAAGGCACTTGACCTTTTTTGTGGAACGGGTGCACTTGGTATAGAGGCGATAAGTAGAGGAGCGAAAGAAGTGGTTTTTGTAGATAAAGATAAAAACAGCATAAACTTAACTCTTTCAAACTTAAAGAAATTAAATTTGTCTCCAAGAATAATTCACCTCGATTATGCCGATGCTCTGCGAAAATTAAGTGGTGAAAAATTTGATTTAATATTTATTGACCCGCCATACAAGTCAAATCTGTATGAAAATGCAATTAAATTAATACATCAGTATTCACTTTTGCAGCAAGAGGGTATAATAATTTGCGAGCACGAGCGTAATGAAAAGATAGATTATTCACCATATTTAGTGGTTGACGAAAGGGGGTATGGGATAAAGGGTATAACCTACCTCTCAGACAGACTATAAACGGCGAGATACTGCGTTTACTGAATAAGCACACGGAACAAGTCATTTAGCCTTACTAAACTCCTTGCTCCGCGGCATATTCGAGCCTTGTCTCTCTTGTTTCTAGTCTGTCTGTGCGATAATTGACTATAAACCTCGCGATACTGCGTTTACTGAGCCTTGTCTCTTTTGTTTCTAGTCTGTCTGTGCGATAATTGACTATAAACGGCGAGATACTGCGTTTACTGAGCCTTGTCTCTCTTGTTTCTAGTCTGTCTGTGCGATAATTGACTATAAACCTCGAGATACTGCGTTTACTGAGCCCTGTCTCTCTTGTTTGGCAAAAAGATAGAAATATACTTTTTGAAACTATAAAGAAAACGACTAGTAAACTCATCATTGTTCTTGCGTTCCTAAAAAAAGAGTTGAGGTTTTATCTCAACTCTTTGTTGAAAATATTCAGCGAAACTAAAATTTTTAGATTTGTTATATAATAGGTTCAAAATTCTCAAAAATTACATTATCGCAATGTTTGACAACTTTAAGATAATCGCTTTCACTTCGCACCGTCCAAACAAGCAGAGGCAATTTTTTATATTTTCGTGTAAAACGATTAGGAACGTGTCTTGCTTCATAACTTATAAAATTTGGATGGCTTATTTTTTTATTTAGTAGCATTCTTTTTAATGCGAATTTTTTAAAGAATGTAAGTTTTTCACCTCTAAAAAAGCCTGCGAGTTGACCTCTTGGGATTGAAGGGGCATGTTTATAGAAATATTCAAGGACATAAGGATTGAATGATTGAACGGCATAATCTCCTTTATAATCTTTAAGCATTTCAATAACTTTACTTTCAAGTTGACCGACCTTGCTTTCGTTTTTAATTTCAATCAAGAGAGGGACCTGCCCATTGACAAGATTTAAGACCTCTTCAAAAGTAGGTATTTTTTCCTCGCTATCTTTAAGGGTAAGATATTTCAAGTCTTCCTTGTTTAAAAATTTGATATATCCGTCATTTTCTGTGAGGCGAGAAAGACTATTGTCATGAAAAACGACAACTGTTCCATCTGCAATAAGTCGAACATCGAGTTCGATAGGATAACCTGCTTCGATTGCTTTTGAGAAAGCGGAGAGAGAATTTTCTGGGGTTTCTTTATCATGAAGCCCTCTATGTGCGATTGGCTGTTCAACCAGCCAAGAATTGAATAAATCCATTTAAACCTCAAATTAGAATAATTTATATTATTTTACCATAAAAAAGTATAAATTCAAAATAAAAATTGATTATTTTTTAATAATTAATAATAAAAAACAATATAATTATATTCAAATTGCTAAAAATAGATAATTTTTGATTTGATTTTTCAAAAATTTTTGATATAATTTTAGACATGGAAAGAATGAAAAGAATAAGGAATTTTTGTATAGTTGCCCACATCGACCATGGAAAGTCAACACTTGCTGACAGACTTATAGAAAGCACGGGGACACTTGCAAAAAGGGATATGCAGAATCAACTTTTGGACAGTATGGAATTAGAGCGAGAAAAGGGGATAACAATAAAACTTACTCCCACACGAATGAAATACACTTATGAAGGAGAGGAGTATGAATTAAATTTAATTGACACTCCGGGACACGTTGATTTCACCTATGAAGTTTCGCGTTCGTTGACGGCTTGCGAGGGTGCAATTTTGATTGTTGATGCCTCGCAAGGAGTTGAAGCCCAAACTCTTGCAAATGCCTATCTTGCTATTGACAATAATCTTGAGATATTGCCGGTAATAAACAAGATTGACTTGCCATCGGCACGCCCAGAAGAGGTGAAAAAGGAAATAGAGGACGTTGTTGGCATACCTGCCGACCATGCTCCATGTATATCGGCAAAAGATGGAACAAACATTGACAAAGTTTTGGAAATGATAGTCAAGGAATTTCCAAGTCCAAAAGGGGATGAGGAGAAACCATTAAAAAGTCTAATATTTGACAGTTATTATGATAATTTTAAAGGTGCTATTTGTCTTATACGAGTTTTTGATGGCAAGGTGAAGGTTGGCGATAAAATCAAAATGATGCAAACGGGCAAAGTCTATGATGTAACAGAGGTTGGGATATTTGTTCCAAATGAAAGTCCTATTGCTGAATTAAAGGCGGGCGATGTAGGTTATCTTGCTGGATCTATAAAAAACATAAGTGATGTTGCAGTTGGGGACACGATTACAAATGCAGAAAATCCAACAACGGAGGCACTTCCAGGATATAAGAAGGTGCAGCCAGTAGTTTTTTGTGGGATTTTTCCTGTAGATGGTGCAAAGTATAATGAGTTAAAGGACGGGCTTGAAAAGTTAAAATTAAATGATGCTTCCCTTGAATATTCTCCAGAGGTTTCTCAGGCATTAGGATATGGTTTTAGATGTGGCTTTTTGGGGCTTTTGCACCTTGAAATAATAACACAAAGATTGGAAAGAGAGTTTAATTTAGACCTTATAACAACCGCTCCAAGTGTATTTTATCATGTCTATAAAACAAATGGAGAAATGGTTGAACTTTCAAATCCATCATCTCTTCCCAATGCTGTGGAGATAAATTATATTGAAGAGCCTGTTGTAAAAGCCAGTATATTCACGCCACCTCAGTATGTTGGTGCAATAATGGAATTATGCCAAGATAAAAGGGGGGTATATAAAGATTTGACATATCTTGATGAAACGCGTGTAAGAGTAAATTATATTTTGCCACTCGGTGAGATAATTTACGACTTTTTTGATAGTTTGAAGTCAAGGACAAAGGGATATGCAAGCCTAGATTATGAAATGGATGGTTATCAAAGAAGCGACCTTGTAAAGGTGGATATTCTTTTAAATGGAGAGCGATGTGATGCGTTATCAATAATAGTTCACAAAGACAAGGCATACAATCGAGGACGTGCATTAACAGAAAAGTTGAAAAAGATAATACCAAGACAACTATTTGAAGTTCCAATTCAGGCGGCGATAGGGGGCAAAATAATTGCAAGAGAAACAATATCTGCCATGAGAAAGGATGTGCTTGCAAAATGTTATGGTGGTGATATAACAAGAAAAAGGAAACTTCTCGAAAAACAAAAAGAGGGCAAGAAGAGAATGAGAAAGATAGGTTCTGTGGAAATACCTTCTGAGGCATTCATGTCAATTTTAAAATTAGACGATGAGGATAAATAATGTTGGGGATATATGTTCATTTGCCATTTTGCGAAAGCAAATGTAACTATTGTGCATTTAATTCATTTGTTGCAAGCGAGGAGGAGAGGGAGAAATATCTTAATGTGTTAATTGAAGATATTTCTTTTTTTGCAAAGACAAATAAGAGAATTGTGGACACCATATATTTTGGTGGCGGAACGCCCAGCCTTCTTTCAGCCAATCAATTTGAAAGGCTAATAAATGTTATAAAAAACAGTTACAAACTCCACAAAAATTGTGAAATAACATTGGAGGCGAATCCCAATTCTTTGAACGAGGAGAAACTAAATTGTTATAGAAATAATGGGGTGAACAGGCTTTCAATAGGTGTTCAAAGTTTAAATGATGAGAGTTTAAAATTTATAGGAAGAAGGCATAATTCGACTGAGGCAATAGAAAAAATAAAACTAGCCAAAAAGTATTTTAATAATATATCTTGCGACTTGTTGATTGGACTTCCTACAATATGTTGTGATGAATATATAAAAACGGTTAAAAAACTTATTGACGCGGGAGCAACACATATTTCTTCATATATGCTTCAAGTTGAAGATAACACGCCATTAAAAAATATGGTTAAGCAAAATCCTAATTTGCTTCCATGTGATGATGAATGTGCAGAAATTTATGACAAGGTTGTTGAATTTTTGGAGAAAAACAAATTCCATAGATATGAAATTTCAAATTTTGCTAGAAAGGGATTTGAAAGCAGACATAACATAAAATATTGGACAAACAAGCCCTACATTGGTTTTGGCTTGTCAGCACATTCATATATTGATGGTAAGAGATGGGCTTGTGGTGAAAGATTAGTTGATTTTTATAAACATAAGAGGACTATGGAAGAGGTTTTAGGGGAAAGAGAAAAAATTGAAGAACATATTATGCTTGGACTTCGTTGTTTTAAGGGGATTGATATTCTATATTTGAAGAAGTTAAATTATTATATTGAGAAGAATCAATTTTATAATCAATATATTGGTAGTAATGTCTTAATTAAAAAGGGCAAAAATCGTGTTATATTAAATCCTAAATATTATGAAGTAAACAACCTTATTATAACAAACTTAATGCCATAAAATAAATTTTAATAATTTTATTAAAAACACTTGCAATAAAATTTATAATGTGTTAGAATATCATTTGTAAAGTAAAAATGCTTTACAAAGTAGAATTATGAAAGTAGAAGAAAACATCTTTTTAGCAAATTTATTTGATGCTTATGGGGCACTTTTAAGTGAAGGGCAAAGACGAGTTATTGAAAGTTATTTGTTTGATGACCTTACAATAACGGAGATTGCCGAGAACTTAAATATTTCAAGACAGGCTGTGATGGACGGAATCAGCAAGGCAGAGAAAAAATTATATTCATATGAAAAGAAACTTAATTTTGTTTCTAAAATGAAAAAGCTTGAAGAGGAAATTGACAACTTAAAGAAATCTACTTAAAAAGGGGGATGCGAATGGCACTTTTTTCATCACTATCAGAAAAATTTAACCACATTTTCTCCAAATTAACCAAAAAGGGAAGACTTACCGAACTTGAAATAAAAGACGCAATGAGAGAGGTTCGTATTGCCTTGCTTGAAGCAGATGTAAACTATATGGTTGCTAAGGACTTTGTGAAAACTGTTTCTGAGAAGGCGGTAGGAGATGAGGTGTTAAAAAGTTTAACACCGGCACAACAGGTTATAAAAATTGTAAAAGATGAACTTACATTACTTATGAGTTCAAACAATCAAAAACTTGCAGTTTCTCCATCACCTCCAACGGTAATAATGATGTGTGGGCTTCAAGGAGCAGGAAAAACCACGATGTGTGCCAAATTGGGGGCATATTTAAAAAAATCGGGGAAAAGACCAATGCTTGTTGCCTGCGATATATATCGACCAGCGGCTATAAACCAACTTCAAGTTGTGGGCAAGCAAGCCAACGTAGAGGTTTTTGAGAGAGGGACACAAAATCCTGTAAAAACTGCAAAAGAGGGGGTTGCTCATGCGGTAAAACAGGGCTTTGATACGGTTATAATTGACACGGCAGGAAGACTTCATATAAACGAAGAACTTATGCAGGAATTGAAAAATATCAAAAAAGAGGTTTCTCCAACTGAAATTTTGCTAGTTGTTGATGCAATGACGGGGCAAGATGCGGTTACAGTTGCAAAAGCCTTTAACGATGACCTTGACATAAGCGGCATAATTCTTACAAAACTTGATGGTGATACAAGAGGTGGCGCGGCGTTATCAATTAAAGCAATAACTGGCAAGCCAATAAAGTTTAGTGGTGTTGGAGAAAAAATAGGCGACCTAGAACCTTTTTATCCTGACAGAATAGCAAGCAGGATTTTAGGTATGGGCGACGTGCTTTCATTAATTGAAAAGGCACAGGAGGCTGTAAGCGAAGAGCAGGCAAAGGAAATGGAGAAGAAGTTTAGAGAGAACTCTTTTACATTTGATGACTATCTTGCTCAAATTGAAAATGTCAAGAAGATGGGGAATATAAAGGATTTATTAGGAATGATTCCCGGACTAGGTGGCAAGATTAAAAATCTTGATATTGACGAGAAACAGATATTTATTAATAAAGCCATAATTCAATCTATGACGCCAAAGGAAAGAAAAAATCCAGAAATAATAAAGGCGAGCAGAAGAGCGAGAATTGCGAAGGGAAGCGGAACTACCATTCAACAGGTAAATCAACTTCTCAAACAGTTTGAGCAAACAAAAGAGATGATGAAACAATTGAAGAATGGTAAATTTAAAAACAGATTTTAATATGGTATAACATTACCCACCGGTAATTTTATATAAAATTTTTAAGGAGGAAAAAATGGCAGTAAAAATTAGACTTACAAGAATGGGAGACAAGAAAGCACCTTTTTACAGAGTAATAGTTGCTGATTCAAGGGCTCCAAGAGATGGAAGATTTATTGATGTTATAGGAACATACAATCCACTCACAGACCCAGCAGAAATCAAAATTGACACAGAAAAAGCAAAGACATGGCTAAAAAATGGTGCAACTCCAACAGAAACAGCGAAACAACTTCTTGTAAAGAGTGGCGTTATTGAAAAATAAGGAGTAACAATGAAAGAGGTAGTTGAATATATAGTAAGAAGCCTAGTAACAAAAAAAGAGGCTGTTGCTATAACAGAGGCGGAGGAGAATGGAGAGTTAATAATCCAAGTAAGAGTCGCCGAAGAAGATATGGGCAAAGTAATTGGCCATAAGGGTAAAATAGCCCAAAGTATAAGAACAATCGTAAAATCAATTTCTTCAAGACAAAATAAAAAAGTTTTTGTTAAATTTGGAGATAAAGAGTGATTGAGATTGCAAAAATTGTTAAGCCTCAGGGTATAAAGGGAGAGGTTAAAGCCCAGTCCTACACCAATGTGGTAAAAGTTTTTGATGTTATGACAGAATGTCTTGTTGGAGATAAAGTAATGCACGTTAAGCATACTTCTTTTCGACAAGGCTTTTTGTATATAAAATTTGAAGAAATAAATACTCGAAATGAAGCAGAATTGTTAAGGAATAAATTGATTAAGGTTGATAAGGAGTTGCTTGAAGATTTAAAAGATGAAGAGGACTTTTTGGTTGATGACCTTATCGGCATGGTTGTTTATGATGAGAAGGGAGATCTCGCAGGTCAAATTTTGGACATTGTAAATTATGGTGCGAGCGACATTTTAATAATGGAATGCAATGGAAGAAAATATGAAGTTCCTTTTGTTAAAGATGTATTCAGGAGAAATGGCAAGAGATTGGAGGCGGACAGTAAAAAATTGTTAGAGGTCAGGATATGATAATAGATATTTTGACTTTATTTCCAGAAAGTTTTAGTTATCTCAATGAAAGCATTTTAAAAAGGGCACAGGAAAGCGGATTAATAAATATAAATATAATTGATATTCGCGATTTTTCTTTGGACAAACACAAAAAATGTGATGATTATCCTTTTGGTGGCGGAGCAGGAATGCTAATGACTGTTCAGCCAATTTATGATGCAGTTCAAAGCGTTAAAAAAGAAAACTCAAAGATAATTTTTGCAAGTCCATGTGGTGAAAAGTTGAGTCCAGCACTTGGTCAGGAGTTGTCGAAAGAAGAGCATTTAATATTTATTTGTGGGCATTATGAGGGTGTGGATCAGCGAGTAATTGATTTATTAAAGCCAAAGGAAATTTCAGTTGGCGACTATGTATTAACTGGTGGCGAACTTCCAACGATGGTTATAATAGATTGCTTGGCGAGATTTATTGATGGTGTTATATCGCGTGAAAGTTTAAATGAAGAAAGTTTTTCAACAAATAAATTGGAATATCCTCAATATACAAGACCGCAAGTTTTTATGGGTTTGCAAGTCCCTGAGGTTTTAGTATCAGGGAATCATCAAGAGGTTGAAAAGTGGAGGAGTGAAAAAAGCCGCCAGATAACAAATGAAAGACGGCCAGATTTAAATAAGGAGAAATAATGAAGATAAATTGGTTCCCGGGGCATATGAAAAAAGCACTTGCGGAAATTAAGGAAAAACTTAAAAATATAGATGTTGTTTTGTATGTGCTGGACAGTAGAGCGCCAATTTCTTCAATCAATCCAAGCCTTTCAAAACTATCACAAGACAAGCCGATATTGTATATATTCAACAAAATAGACATGGCAGACGAAGCAAGAGTTAGGGCGATAGCCCCATCATTAAGAAGGGACGGAAGTGATTATGTTTTATTGAATTCGACAGCAAAGGGACAAGGTCAAATAATAAAGAAAAAAATCAACGTTCTTTCAAAAAATAAGATTGAAAAGATGAAGGCAAAGGGGCTAAGGGCGGTTATACGTGCAATTGTTGTCGGCGTTCCAAATTCAGGCAAAAGCACACTTGTAAATAATCTTTGTGGCTCGGCGAAGGCGATTACTGGAAATAAGGCAGGGGTAACAAAGGCGACACAATGGGTGTCAATCGGTGATAATATAGAATTGTGCGATACACCGGGGACTTTATATCCAAACTTTGAAAATCAAGATGTGGCAAAAAAGTTATACTTTTTAGGAAGCGTGAAAGATGAGGTTGTTGGCGATGAAGTGGAATTTGCAAAGGAATTAATTTCCTTGCTCCAAAAGAAATATCCTTTATTTTTAGAAAAAAGATATGGTGATGACTTGACGCTGGAAGCAATAGCCAAGAAACGCTCATATGTTGTAAGCGGCGGCGAGTTAGATATAGAACGGACTGCGAATGCTATAATTGATGATTTTAGAAAGGGAAGGATTGGAAGAATTACACTTGATTAGGTGAGGGATGAGAAAGATTTTCAATAATATTAAAGGAAGGATAGGCGAACTAAAAGCCCAAAAATACCTAGAAAAGAAGGGTTATAAAATAGTTGAGGTCAACTTTAAAAATCAATTGGGTGAAATAGATATAATTGCATCGAGAAAGAAGAAATTATTTTTTGTTGAGGTGAAATCGCGAGAAACACTGCAATATGGACGTCCAAGCGAGGCGGTTGATTTTCGAAAGAGACAAAAAATAAGAAACGTTGCAATGTCATATCTCAAAATGAAAGGTTTGCAAGAAAAGGAATGTCAATTTGATGTAATTGAGATTTTAGGTGATGATATAAATCATATAGAAAACGCATTTTAAAAAATATTAAATATGACAATTTAAGCCATGTGCTTGGCAAAATGGACTATTTAACTCCCGTTTGTCTACATCTTGCGACATAAATTGTCTTTTTTTTATGTTTAAAATTCTCCATAATAGAAAATAATTTATATAAAGGAGAATTTTATGAAGAAAATATCTTTATTTTCGTTTATTCTAGTGTTTTGCTTGTTTCTTGTAGGTTGTGAAAATTCTACTATGTTAAGGACTGCATATATAACAGAAATAACGTCTGCAGGAAGCAAAAATTATGGTGTTAGAATAAATTACGCGGAAGATAGTCGTCTTGAAGGAAAAGGAACAGATGTTCAAGTGAAATTTGAGAAAAGGGGAAAGGTGAACATATGGAAAGATGGGGACGACAAGATAGAATATTATGTTGAGGAAAGCGACGAGTGGTATTCGTTAACTCATATATTTGCAGAAGAAAAAGAGGGAGTTAAAAGTAAAGAGAAATTTGAAAAATATGAGGAAGTGATAGGAAAAACATATTTATTCAATTATGATGGCAAAATGGTGATAACGATAAGAGTTGTTGTTGGAGATGTTGAAGATAATGGGGACAAGACGGGAGAAATTTTGGTTGGAAGCGAGCCAATATCGGAGCAGTTTAAACTAAAGATAAAATAATTGATAAAAAGATAAATAAAAGTAGAAAAATGCTTTTATTTTTTTTGAAATTATAGTAAAATAATATGGTAAGGAGAAAAAATGATTAGGGTTAATAATCTATTTTTAAGATATACAAGGGAATTTTATGCCCTTTATAATATAAATATTGAAATTGAAGATAATGAAAAAGTGGCATTTGTTGGGGAAGACGAAAGTGGAAAAACAAGCCTTTTGCGTATTTTTTCTAAACTTGAAAAACTTACAAAAGGTGAGGTGTTTATAAAAGACATTCCACTTGATAAGTTAAATTATAAAACTGATTTAAGTGCGGGTTATGTTCCGGCATCTCCTGTTTTCTTGGAAAAGAAATCCGTTTATGAAAATTTTAAATATATATTGAAGAATTGGGGTTTTGACGACAATGAAATTGAAAGTAAGATAAATGCTGTTATAATAGAATATTCACTTGAAAAAATAAAGGATACAAAGTTGAAGGATTTAACTTTGGAGGAAAAATATATTTTATCACTTATAAGATTAACTTTTAGGGAACTTGATTTATTAATGGTTGACAATATTTTTGATAAAATTTCAGAAACAACAAAAGAGGTTGCCTTGTCAATAATAAAGAAGTTGGCGGGTAAAAAAACAACATTGGTGGTAGCAACGACCAAAGAGGAAATTGCAAACAGATTGTGCAAACGAAAGATTTATTTTAAGTATGGTTCAGTAGTTGACAGCCTTGCTTAAATTCACAGTAAAATTTCATCATTTGGGGGCTGAAAGTCTTTATGATTTGAGTCCTCATTTTTTTTTGCAAATATTTCAGTCAAAGGTGAGTTGCCTTTTGTCAATAATGATATAAGAAGAGGGAATAAATTATTTTCAAAAGAGGGGGCTTGTGATTGAGAGTAAGCCTCATTAGGATAGGATTGGATGCCGACATTTTGTGTTTGTTGTGGAGAGTTTTGATTGAAAGAAGATAAAATTTTTAGAATTTCCAATAAATTATTTTCCATATTATGTTATATTCTTTAAAATTTAAAAAGAATACTTTTTTGTGAAATTTTTTGTCTGTAATTCATATATTGAGAATAAGGAGTGAATATGTCAAAATTATCTCAGTATAAAGGTGATGAAATCAAAAAAAATGAGGAGGATGATGCCCAAAAAGAATTAAAAAATAAATTTAACACCTACAAAAATATGAGTAAAGAACAATTGAATGTTCAACTTATGCAAGAGGTGGCAAGGCAAAAAAGTTCTGGGAGTTTTGATTATCAAACTCTATCAAACATGGTGGAGAATTTAAAGGGGGCATTGCCTGAAAAAGATTATCAAAATGTAAAAAGGATATTAGAAAGTTTAAAATGAACTTTAATAAGATAGATAAGACGCTTTTTTCCTTAGTCAGCACGATGCAAGACGATAAAAAATGGGAATGTATTGTTCATGCAAGCGACTATGAAAGAACGAAAAACATACTTTTACGAAAAAACATAAAAATTTTAAAAGAATATAAGTTTATAGGGACATTTAGAATACAAGCAAACAAAAGACAGTTATCATCACTTACAAACCTATCGCAAGTGAAATTTATTTCATCGGTAAGCAAGGTTTCGGCATTAATGAATGTTGCGAAGAGAATTTTGGGGGTGGATGGTGAAATTCTTACCGGCAAGGGTATAACAGTTGCATTTATTGATACTGGAATATATAGACATGGTGATTTTTGCTTAGGTGAAGACAGAATAATTCAATTTGTCGATTTTGTAGAGAATAGAGGCTTTGAATATGACGACAATGGTCATGGAACATTTGTTGCTGGTGTTTGTAGTGGCAATGGTGCTATGTCGGGTGGAAAATATTCGGGGATTGCTCCAAACGCAAAAATAATTTCATTAAAGGCATTAAATAAAAATGGCGAGGCGACTGCCGATAGAATACTTGATGCTATGGAATGGGTTTATAACAATAAAAACAAATATGATATAAAGGTTGTGTGCATGAGTTTTGGAAGTGAACCGCTTGGGTATAATGATCCAATTATGAGTGGTGCGGAGGCACTTTGGCGTGAGGGTATAGTAGTAGTTGCTGCTGCCGGGAATAGCGGTCCCGAGTATCAAACTATAAAAAGCCCGGGAGTATCCAGTCAGATAATAACTGTTGGAGGATTTAATGACAACAGAATAGATGATGAAAAGTTCAATCCAAGTTTTTTTGAGGTGGCAGATTTTTCATCGCGAGGGCCTGCATTTAAAAGATATAAGCCAGATCTAGTTGCTCCTTCAGTGGATATAATATCTTGTTCTACTAAAAATAAATATATAAGACTAAGCGGAACAAGTGTTGCCACGCCAATGATTGCAGGAATGAGTGCTTTAATACTAGAGAAGAACCCCAATTTAACTCCATTTGAAGTTAAGAGATTGCTATGTTCATCATGTGAGCCAATTACTTTTAACAGAAATTTTGAGGGTTTAGGGTATCCTGATTTAAGAAAGATAATAAGATAAAATAAGACAAAAAAGTCATTAAGGCAAATATATTTGACAAAATTTTACAAACTTTTCAAGTTTAAAATTATATTTTTACAGTAGAAAAATGTATAATTATGCATAATTTTTAAAAATAAAAAAAGACCATTTTTATTAAAAATGATCTTTTTTTGTGTTGACAATTATTTCTACTATTTTTTTACAAGCATCATTATTTTTTGATTTTTTCATGTTTTCAACATATGAATTGTAGTTTTTTTGTAGGGCATCTAATTTTTCTAAAAGTAAGGGCGTTGTAAAGGATTCTTCTTGAATCATCTCTGCATAACCATTTTTAAAAAATAACTTGGCATTTTCAATTTGGTCGCCACGCGAACAACTTTTGGAGAGGGGGATTAAAAGCATTGGCTTTCTTAAAGATAGAAACTCGTTTATTGCTCCCGAGCCGGCACGTGAAAGAATTATGTCGGCATAGTCAAGCAAGTCGCCCATATTTTGAGCATATTCCATTTGAATATAATTGTCAAAACCATTTACTTTTTTTGCCTTTCCCTTTCCTGTAATATGAATTACATTAAAGTGTTTTGTGAGGGCATCTATATTTTCATAAACAACGTCATTTAAAAATCCAGCACCACTCGAGCCACCAACAACAAGTAGATTTTTTTTGTCATTTTTGACATTTTTATCAAAATTTACATTATTTTTATTGCCATTTAGTATATTTTTTCTTATTGGTTGACCTGTAAAGACAATTTTGCTACTTCCTTTGGTTTCCTCAAAGGATGTGCACATTACATCGCAATAATGACAGATAATCTTGTTTGCAAGCCCCATTGAAAGGTCGCTTTCATGACTAATAATTGGTATGTTTAATTTTTTTCCGGCAATAACAACTGGAAGGGCGACAAAACCACCTTTAGAAAAAATTACATCAGGCTGAATTTCCATAAGAATATGCTTTGCCTTTTTTATTGATGAAAGCAGTTTGAAAGGAATAAGGAAATTTTTTAATGTAAGCCGACGTTCAAGTTTGACGGCTTCGATTTCAAAATATTTTACATCTTTTTCTTTTTTTAATATGTCCTTCTCCATACCATTAGAGCCTATATAAAAAACTTCATAATCGCTAGGCAAATTTTCTTTAATTGCAAGGGCTGGATAAACGTGGCCGGCAGTTCCGCCTCCTGTTAAAACAATTTTTTTATTCATAACAACACCTCTAATGTAGTATATGAGTAAAAGTTAGAATTATTTAACTGAATATTTATACATAAAAATACATAGTTATTCAAAAAATCCATTTTGCAAATAAAATGCTTAAAAAGATTGTTTAAAAATGTAATTTATGTTATAATAACATAGATTAACATAAAGGAGTTTTGTATGGCAGAAAAAAATTATGATGCAAAAGATATAGTTGTTCTTGAGGGGCTTGATGCTGTTAGGTTGAGACCGGGAATGTATATAGGAACAACTGGTATAAAAGGTATGCACCATCTTTTGTGGGAAATTGTTGATAATGCCATAGACGAAATTTCAAACGGGTATGGTGATACAATAAAAATCACTCTTGAACAAGATGGCTCTGCGACTGTTGAAGATAATGGAAGAGGTATACCTGTTGATGAACACCCAACACTTCATAAATCTGGTGTTGAAGTTGTTTATACAACGCTTCATGCAGGTGGTAAATTCAATAATGAAAATTATAAATTCTCTGGTGGATTACATGGTGTTGGTGCATCGGTTACAAATGCTCTATCAAAATGGTGTAAAGTTTGGGTATATAAGGGCGGACAAGAATACTTCATTGAATTTCATTCTTATGCTGATGAAAATGGGAAAATGCATAGCGGAATACCTGTTGAGCCATTAAAGAAACTAGGAAAAACAAACAGGACAGGGACTAAGGTTTCGTTTTTGCCAGATAGCGATATGTTTGGGAATTTAAGGTTTAATTTTGATACAATTTGCACACGTGCGAGAGAACTTGCCTTTTTAAATAAAGGTTTGAAGATTGAACTTTATGACACAATAACAGGCAAAGAGGAAAAATATCATTATGAAGGTGGAATTGCAGATTTTGCAGAGTATTTAGTGGCAGAAAAGACAAAATTATTTGCAAAACCCATTTATTTTCATGCAGAAGACAAAAATTTTGATTTAGAGGTTGCTGTAATTTACACTGACAGTTATACTGAAAATTCCTTTTCATTTGTAAATAATATTCCAACAATAGAGGGTGGAACTCATGAAACAGGTTTTCGCACAGCCTTCACAAAGGTCATGAACGATTTTGCAAGAACGAACAATTTATTAAAGGAAAAAGAGCAAAATTTTCTGGGTGAAGATTTTAGAGAGGGTATAACAGTTGTATTAAATGTAAAGATGACAAATGTTCAGTTTGAGGGACAAACAAAGACAAAACTGGGTAATCCTGAGGCGAGAACACTTGTTGAAAATTTAACCACGCGAGAACTTACAAGAATATTTGCAGAGAAAAAGAATGTTTCAACTGGCGAGATAATTATAGGAAAAGCCAAGGGTGCTGCAAAGGTTAGAGAGGCTGCAAAGAAGGCAAAGGAACTCACAAGGGCAAAAAATTCGGCAGAAAATTTTAATTTGGTTGGGAAACTGGCTGCTTCATCTTCAAAAAAAGGTTCGCAATGTGAATTATTCATAGTTGAAGGTGATTCGGCTGGAGGCACTGCAAAACAAGGTAGGGACAGGCGTTTTCAAGCAATTTTGCCTTTAAGAGGAAAGCCTTTAAATGCTGAGAAAAAGAGAATTGACCAAGTGCTTGCAAATGAGGAAATAAGGACTATTATTTCGGCATTAAATGCAGGTATGGGTGAGGAAATGGATTTAAGTTCTCTTAGATATCATAAAGTAATTATTTTAAGCGATGCTGACCAAGACGGATTCCATATTAGAGCAATATTGTTAACATTTTTCTTTAGGTATATGCGAGCATTAATAAATGAAGGTCATGTTTATATAGGTCTTCCTCCACTTTATAGGGTTTCTAAGAAAAATTATACTGAATATGTTTATTCGGATGCTGAGTTGCCAGAGGCAATAAACAGAGTCGGCAAGGGTTATGAACTTCAAAGATATAAAGGTTTAGGGGAAATGAACGCTGTTCAACTTTGGGAAACGACATTAGATCCAGAGCGAAGAAATTTAATTCAAGTTACGATTGAGGATGCGGCAGAGGCCGAGAAGATGATAACAACATTAATGGGTGATGATATAGATGCTAGAAAAGATTATATAAACGAGCATGCAAATTTTGATAGAGAAGATGACTTTCTCAAAAATTATAAAAAATTATAGGATTTAGGAGAAAATATGCAAGAAAAAGATAACTTTAAGCAATCAAAAACGAACTATGGCGATGATGAAAAAAGGGATTCGAATGAAATTGCAAATCAGGAACTTAACGAAAATGAAGGCGGAAATAACGGAAGTGGTGTAAAAGGCATTATATTTAAAAGTGTAAGCGAAGTTTTGCATGATTCAATGATTCCATACACAGAACACGTTGTGCTTGATAGAGCGTTGCCAAGGGTTGAAGATGGTTTAAAGCCAGTTCAGCGAAGAATACTTTATACTATGTTGGAACTTGGCGTAAGTCCTGACAAGCCACACAGAAAATCGGCAAGAATTGTCGGTGATTGCTTGGGTAAATATCATCCACATGGAGATAGTTCTGTTTATGATGCTATGTGTAGAATGGCACAAGATTGGGTTGAACGAGCACCGCTTGTCGATGGACACGGAAACTTTGGTTCAGTTGACGGTGATTCTCCAGCGGCTATGCGTTATACCGAGGCACGATTAACTCCGCTTGCAATGGAGATAATGAGGGATATAGAGAAGGACACCGTAAGGTGGAGTTTAAACTTTGATGATTCACTTAAAGAGCCTGATATAATGCCGGGTAGATTTCCAAATTTACTTGTAAATGGTGCAACGGGGATAGCGGTTGGTGTTGCAACAAACATTCCACCTCACAATTTAGGTGAAGCGATAGATGGTGTAGTTGCATATATTAATAATCCAAATATAAAGATAGAAGAACTTATGAAAATAATTAAAGCCCCAGATTTTCCATCTGGAGGTATAATTATTTCTCAAGATGACGGGCTAGAGCAGGCATATAAGACAGGAAAAGGCAAGATATTGATAAGGGCAAAAGTTGTCATAGAGCAAATTGGTGATAAGAGTGCCTTAATAATCAAAGAATTGCCATATCAAGTAAATAAGGCACAATTATTGCAAAAGATAGCAGAACTAAAAGAGACAAATAAAGAGAAATTGTCGGCAATTACAGAGATTGCCGATGAATCTGACAGAACAACTGGCATGAGAGGGGTAATAAAACTCAAAAAGGATTCAAACCCACAGAATATACTTGAATTTTTGTTTAAATCTACAAACTTGCAAATATCATATGGTATAAATATGGTTGCAATTGCAGACGGAAAGCCAAAACTATTAAATCTTTTGGATATAGTTGCATATTACGCACAATATCAACGAGAAATAATAGTAAGAAGAACAAAATTTGACTTAAACGTAGCAAAAGAGAGGGCTCATATTGTAGAGGGGCTGTTGATAGCCATAAAGAATATAGATGAAGTTATAAAAATAATTAAAAAATCGGCAACGGCAACAGAGGCAAAACAGCGTTTGAGGGATAGATTTGAACTTTCTGAAAAACAGGCTCAGGCAATACTTGATATGCGACTTGCCAGACTTGTTCACCTTGAAGTTGACAAACTTGAGGAAGAACTCAAAGAATTAAAGGCTAAGATAAAAGAATATGAAGAAATCCTTGGCTCAAAGAAATTGCAATACGAAGTTGTAAAACGAGAAATTCTTGAAATAAAGAAAAATTATAATTCGGCAAGAAAGACGTCGATAATGTCAAGTTCTGCAATAAAATTAGAACAGGAGAAAGAAGAGGAAGAAGAAGTAAAGAATTATGTTTTTGCCATATCGGCAGGGGGGACTATAAAGAAGGTTACAACAAAGAATTTTGCAATGTCTCAAAAAGTAATTGGAGAAAATACTGTTGTAGGCGACCTTGCAAAACAGGTGGAGAATTACACATCGCTTGAAGAAATAATGATTTTCACAAATATGGGAAATGTAATTAAATGCAAGGTAAAAGACATAAAAGAGTGCAAGTGGCGAGATAAAGGTAATTCGCTTTTGTCAATAGAAAAGACATCTGGACTAAATGAAATTCCAATTGCAATGTTTAGGCCAACTGATAAAGGAAGTGTGCTTTTTATGACCAAAAAGGGTATGGTAAAGAAGAGTGAAATGAAGGAACTTCTCACCACAAAATCCTTCTATCAAGTTTGCAAATTAAATGAAGGTGATGAGGTCATATCAGTGGAATTAGACAAGAAGGGAAAAAGCATTTTGATGTTGACACGTGAAGGTATGGCACTTAATTTTGAAAAGGGTGATATACCAACTCAATTAAGAATATCAATAGGCGTAAAGGGTATGAATATAGAAGACGGCGATGATGTTATATTCGCCTCGCAAGTAGATTTCAGTCATGTAATTTCAGTTACAGAAAATGGTTATATAAAGAAAATGAAAGTTGAACAGTTCCCAATTTCGCAAAGATATAGAAAGGGTTTGAAATATGTAACATTCTCTAAGGGGGCAAAGGATGTGGCATTTGCAACATCGGCACAGGGCAATGTAACCCTTGCTGTAGATTTTGGTTTAAAAATATTACCACTAGACACAAAGAAGTTGCCAGAAAGTGAAAGAACGGCGATTGGAAATGAAGTAATAAAGAAAAACTTCTTATCAATAAATAAATTGCTAGATTTATAAAAAGAACAAGATACTGTATTATGTATAACAAAATTCCTACAATATATTGTATAAAAATCAAATGGACACTTATAATTAAGTGCCCTTTTTTTTAATTTAATCAAATCAAAAATATTGATTTAAAGTTTAAGACATGAATAATTAGAAACTTTGGCAAATATAATATGGTGAGATAAAAGGTCGAACAAATTATACAAAAATCGAGTTTTATCGACAATAAACACATTGGAAAATTTTTAATTTCGATGTATCATTAAAAGCGAGGTTGGTAATGCCATTTTGTGTTATCAAATCAAAAACAATTAAATTATTTTTAGTTATGGCTATGGTTGTTGCTCTCTTAGCGATATCATATGAAGGAGGGGCATCGGCACTTGTTTGGCTTGGCAATTCTTCAAGGCTTGTTCCTGTTTACAGGGTTGAGTGCGAAGAAAAGCAAGTCGCGATTTCTTTTGATGCGGCATGGGGTGCAGATAAAACTCAAGAGATTATAGATGTGCTTAAAGAGTATGATTGTGGTGGGACGTTTTTCCTTGTAGGCTTTTGGGTTGATAAATATCCTGATATGGTTAAGGCAATTGACGAAGCGGGACTGGAAATAGGGACTCACTCAAACACCCATCCCGACATGGCTAAACTTTCAGAATCTACGATAAGAAGCGAACTGGAAACCTCAATGAATAAGATTACAAATATAACAGGCAAAAAAGTTGAAGTGTTCCGCCCACCATATGGCTCATATAACAACACTTTAATTAAAACTTGTGAAAGTTTGAATCTTATACCAATTCAATGGGATGTTGACACATTGGACTGGAAAGGGTTGACGGCAGGCGAGGTTACGAAAAGAGTTATGGATAAAACCCAAAGTGGTTCAATTATATTGATGCATAATAATGCCGATCATGTAATTGACTCATTGAGACTAACACTTGATTATTTAACAAAAAGCGGATATAAAGTAACTTCTGTTGGGAATTTAATTTACAAGCAGGATTATACAATAGATGCAAACGGCATACAACACAAAAAATAAAAGGAGCAAACTAAAAGATGAGTTATACTACGATAAATAAACCTAATAATAGAGGAAGACTTAAAGGAACTTTATTAGAGAAGGTGGAAGCACAGTATCAAGTTGAAGATGAAGTTTTTTACGAAGGGAAAATAGTGGTAGACAGACTATCAGGCTCGCAGGATATAATACCATTTACAATATCAGAAAAAATAATAAAAGCATACAATTTAAAGTTGGAAAAGGGTGAAATTATATGCTTTATTGGTGAACTCCGTTCATACAACAAAATGGAGGAGGGACACAGCCGCTTAGTATTGTCATTTTTCGTGAAGGAAGTGGTTGAGGGCGAAGAGGAGTCAATAAACGAACTTTCGCTCACAGGTTATATTTGTAAAGAGCCAGTTTACAGGACAACTCCATTTAACAGGCAGATTTGTGATGTGCTGCTTGCAGTTAATAGAAACAATTACAATCGATCTGATTATATTCCTTGCATATTGTGGGGGCGAAACGCAAAACTTGTTCAAAGCCAAAGAGTGGGGACAAAATTGATAGTTTATGGCAGAATACAATCAAGGTTATATAGAAAAGATTTAGGCGAGGGGGTAACTGAGGAGCGAACGGCATATGAGGTATCAATACAAAAAATAGAGATAGTTGAGAATGAAGAGATTTCTTCTCAAGGGCTAGCATAAATAAAAAAAGTGCTTAAAATAACCAAATTTAGGTTAAATAAAAGCACTTTTTTAATACTCATTGCAAAATTCTTGAAATAGAGATAAAACTTGCAAATATCTATATTTTAATGAGGAAGAGTAAGTTTGTTCTATCGAAAGCCTTTCATCATTTAACAATTGTTTTGCTGTATTCACCACTCGTTCTTGCAGTTTTTGAAGAGTTTCGAGAGGTTTTGGACAAGGACTAGGGAAAAGCGTGTCAAAGTTTGCATAAATGGTGTTAATTTTATTTATAGTTGCATTAACGGAAAGTTTCGCTGTTGTGTCATTATAAACATTGGTGTCAATACTTACGGCAATATCAAAAATTGAAGAATAGAATGTTTCACAAATTGCAAGTGATTTATTTAAGACTTTCTTTTCTTCATTAGAGAAATTGCCATCAATTTTGACTCTTTTAAATTTTACAGAGAAAATTTCACAATCAATGCCATAATCTTGCTTTATACTTATTTGTTTTAATTGTGCATCATTTTTGTTTAAATAGGCACTAGATAAAACATGATAATAGTCATCATATTTCCAAACAAAAGCTCCAGCACCTTCCTTTTGATAGTCTTGAGTTGTTGCTTCTGCCTCTTTTTCCACCTTTGATTTTGAAAGTGAAAGCATGAAATATTCAATTTCATTTGAAGATACCTCATCACTATTTGAATTTGCACTTAAAAGGGCAATTGAAATATAGTTTGCCACAATTACACAAGCGATAAAAATCAGCACCAAAATTAATATTATAAAAAATTTTTTGCTTTTTGATGAATTTTTTGTCATTGAACCTTGATTTTTCCTTTTATAGTGTTGTATTACTATATTGTATGACAAAAAAGTGCAAACTATGAGGTTAAAAAGTTTGCAAATTTGTTTACAACGAAATAAAAAAGTAGTAAAATTAATATGTTGGATTAAAGGAGGAAAAATGAAAATAAAACCATTATTTGACAGAGTGGTGCTTTCTCCACTAGAAAATGAAAGCGAAACAAAAGGAGGTATACTTCTTCCAATGGCGGCACAGGAAAAATCTCAACTTGCAAAGGTTGTTGCGGTTGGAAGTGGTGAAAGTATAGATGGCAAACAAATAGGAATGCAGGTAAAAGTTGGAGACAAAGTGCTTTATGGGAAATATTCAGGGACAGAGATAACAATAGATGAAGAAAAATATGTTGTTGTTCGTCAACCTGATATATTAGCAATTATTGATTAGGAGGAATAAATGTCAAAAAAAATATTAGAAGGTCTTTCAGCAAGAAAAGCCCTTGAAAATGGAGTTAATACTTTAGCGAACACAGTAAAAATAACATTGGGGCCAAAGGGGAGAAATGTTGTTTTAGGGAAAAAGTTTTCTTCTCCATTAGTTACAAACGATGGAGTAACAATTGCAAAGGAAATAGAACTTGATGACCCATTTGAGAATATGGGTGCAGAGATGATAAAGGAAGTATCTGTAAAAACAAATGATGTAGCAGGTGATGGAACAACAACGGCGTGCGTGCTTGCACAGGCAATAATAAGAGAAGGTATGAAGAATTTTGTTGCTGGTGCAAATCCAATAATACTAAAAAAGGGTATATTTAAGGCAGTTGACGTTGTAACTGAGCAATTGAAATCACTTTCAAAACCTGTTGAAAACTCACTTGACATAAAACAAGTTGCGTCAATTTCTGCGGGTGATGACGAAGTTGGTGCATTAATTGCAGAAGCAATGGAGAAAGTTGGAAGAGATGGTGTAATAACAGTTGAAGAATCTCAAACAATGAAGACAGAACTTTCTGTTGTTGAAGGGATGCAATTTGATAGAGGTTATTTGTCTCCATATATGTGCACAAACACCGAGAAAATGATTGCCGAACTTGACAACCCATTTATTTTGATAACAGATAAGAAAATTTCAAATATACAGGAAATTTTACCAATACTTGAACAAATTGTTAAGATGTCAGCCAAATTATTAATAATTGCTGATGACGTTGAGGGTGAAGCGCTTACAACTTTAATTTTAAATAAATTAAGGGGAACATTTAATTGTGTTGCAGTAAAAGCCCCAAGTTTTGGTGAGAAAAGAAAGGCAATGCTTGAAGATATTGCCATTTTGACGGGTGGAACATTGATTTCTGATGAACTTGGAATAGACTTTAAGTCTGTAACTCTTGATAATCTTGGTCGGGCAAAAATGGTGAAGATTTCAAAAGATGAAACAACAATCGTTGAGGGCAATGGCGATGCAGAGAAAATAAAGGCAAGGGTAAACTCAATTAAGACTCAAATAAAAGAGCAGAAGAGCGAATATGAGATTGAGAAATTAAATGAAAGACTTGCAAAACTTGCAGGAGGCGTTGCAGTAATCAAAGTAGGTTCAGCGACAGAGATAGAGATGAAAGAGAAGAAATTAAGGATAGAAGATGCACTTTCTGCTACAAAGTCAGCAACGGAAGAAGGTGTTGTTGTAGGTGGTGGTGTTGCACTTTTAAAGACAACAAAAGCACTTGATGATTTTATTGCCACATTGTCAGGCGATGAGCAAACGGGGG
Organism: uncultured Clostridia bacterium; assembly: GCA_947624415.1. Lineage (GTDB taxonomy): Bacteria > Bacillota > Clostridia > Christensenellales > UBA1242 > Caccovivens. The sequence continues at coordinate 32,835 of CANQKH010000003.1, forward strand.
CAAGGATAGTGAGAAGTGCAATTGAAGAGCCATTACGCCAGATTGCCAAGAATTCAGGTGTTGACGGTGGAGTTGTAATTAATAAAATCTATGAACACATTGACGAAAAAGCATATGGTTTTGATGCTTATAATAATGAGTATTGCGATATGCTTGAAAGGGGAATAATAGATCCAACAAAGGTTACACGTTCGGCACTTCAAAATGCGGCAAGCGTGGCTGCTACTATGCTTACGACAGAGGCAATTGTAGTTGAGATAGAAGATAAGAATGAGGAGAAAGTTCCATCAACTGACGTCTATTAAAATTTGACAGGGTGAAAAATTCTACTAATCAAATCTCTTTGACATTCATTGATGTAAGAGGTATTTAATCAAAAAATGATAGCAAATTTGCTATCATTTTTCTATATAGAACAATTTTGTCATAACTTTTATAACCCATGATTTTGGGAAAAACTTTTGGACTTGATATAAAACCTTATTTCTTGCCCCCATAACATATTGAGGCTTTAATTTCTTTTTGTTTATAATTTTAACAAGAATTTTAGTTGCTTTTTCAACGCTCATTCTCTTATCTTCACGCGAGTCTATTCTTTGGGCAGACCTCGTTATTGCTTCTCCATATCTTTCATTGGTTACAAAACTTTTTTCTCTGTTTTTTGTAAAGTTTGTTTTTATGTCGCAAGGGCAGATTGCTGTAACTTGAATTTTTGTTTTGCAAAGTTCCATTCTAAGACAATCACTTAAACTGCTCACTGCTGCCTTGCTGGAACAATAGAAAGCCCGGAAAGGGAGAGGGAACAATGCGCAAGCGGAAGAAATGTTTATAATTTTTCCATCTTCACGCATAAGGGGAAGACTGCACTGGATACAATTTACCACGCCCATAACATTTACATCATATTCTTTTTGAATTTTGTTGTTGTCGATAAGTTCAATAGCACCTGACAATCCAAAGCCGGCACAAGGGATTAAAATATCAATTTTATCAATTTTTTTTGCGATTTCATTAAATATAGCATGGACGGTTTCATAATTTGAAACATCACAGTTATAGTCATCATCTGCAAGGCTTATTCCAATAACATTGTCTCCTTGTGAAGTAAAATAATTTCTTAAAGATTGACCGATACCACTAGAAGAGCCTGTAATAATTATATTTTTTACTTTTTTTTCTTTTTTCATGTTTTTTCTCCATAATATAAATACGATAATAGTATATAATATTTAGTGAAAAAAGCAAAATAATTTGACAATAATTTTTATAAATGCTACAATGATTTATTGTAAATGGAGGCATAATGAATAAAACAAAGAAGATTTTAATTTTAATTGCCGCAATTTTCAGCATAGCGGATGTTGGGCTTAGTATATATGATATAGTAACATTTTTCATGGCAAAGCCAGAGACTAGACCTGCAGTATTTTATGTTGTTTTTAGTTTTATTGAAATTGCAGCATCGGTGGCGGTTGCTGTGTTACTTATAATGTCAATATGGAAGAATGGGACGTTGTTTAGGTCAAGGTATGGTTTATATGTAACGGCGCTTGTAATTTCAATAATTATGAATTTAATTTCAATAACATCTTTGCTATTAATAATAACAATCTTCTTATCTGATTGGGAGTGGGTAAAACCAAAAGATGAGCCAGTAGTCAAGGGTTCACAAAGGGAAAAAGAGCAGTTGATTGCAAATTTAAGGGACAGACACAATAAGGGTGAGTTAAGTGATGAGGAATTTCAGGAGGAACTTGCAAAATTATTGTAAAAATTTATAACTTTTATAAAAATTTAATATAGAAATATAAGCAAATAGAGATATTGAAAAAAGCAACAAAAAAGGGAGTGTTAATTCACTTCCTTTTGTCGTTTTTCCTTAAAAAATTGTGTTAAAAGTTGAGAAATATCGCTTTCAAGCGTATTGTCAAACTCAACTTCAACTTTGTGATTAAGCCTTACGCTTCCTAAAATATTTTCGCAAAGATTGTCGCCACTGCTTTTTTCTTTGCATCCATAAACCACTTTTTTAATTCTTGCCGCCGAAATAGCCCCTGCACACATAGGGCAGGGTTCAAGTGAAACATACATTATGGCATTTTCAAGCCTCCAAGATTTAAGTTTTCGACAGGCCTTGTCAATGGCAATTATTTCTGCATGCATTAATGCGTTTTGTTTGCTTTCTCTTTTGTTGAAGCCCCTTGAAATAATCTTTCCATCGCATACAATTACAGCACCTATTGGCACTTCTCCCAGAGCATAAGCCTTTTTTGCTTCTTTGAAGGCATCATTCATAAAATTATGCATGGAATAATTCTAGTAAAAAAATTGAAAAAAGTAAAGGCTTTTCTTGTGTTTTGCAAAGAAATATTGTATAATAGAAAACATGGAAAAGCAAATTGAGAAAGAATTATCAAAAAGAAATATGTATAATGAAGATGACAGTGGGAAAATTTTTTTGATTGCACTTGTAACTCCAATACTTTTGTCGCTTTTGTTTACATTAATTGCAACACAGATTGCAAATGGTCAGGAAATAGATTATAAGACAGTTTCATCAAATATTTGGTTTCAGGTAAGTTATATTCTTATAAATTTTGCATTATATATATTGATATATTTTCTATATAATAAAACAAAGAAAATAAGATATAATGCAATAAAATTAGATTTCAAGATGAAATGGCACACCTATTTACTATTAATAGGGGTAGGGGTATTGTCTTTATTTGGAATACAATATTTTATAGGTGCAGTTGATAAATTTTTGGAACTTATAAAATATCCTCTTGATGACAGCCTGCCAGTAATAAATCCAACAGGTTGGGGTTCTTATTTTGCATCACTTTTGTTGCTTGCGGTAATACCTGCAATAGAGGAAGAACTTATTTTTAGAGGGATAATATTTAATGGCTTAAGATCACGCTTTAAAGATTATCAAGCAATTTTGTTGTCGGCGGCTATGTTTACATTAATGCACGCAAGTTTGCAACAATTTGTTTATCCATTCTTGCTTGGGATAATAATGGCATGGGTGGTTATGAGAACTGGCTCACTTATGTCATCAATTATTGTTCACTTTACAAACAATGCAATAGTAGTTACACTTGCATTTATAACAAATATGACGGGGTGGCGGATAGATTTTATAAATAAATGGTGGTTCTACATTATTTCCATACTTTTATTATGCATAACTTTTGGGATATATTTTTTAATAGATAGATATTACTTTAAACATAAAAGCAAAGAGGATGTTGAGAAGAAGAAAACAAATTCAAAATTTTTGATTGTATCATTGATTTTGGGTGTATCTTTATTTATAACTGCCATAATTTTAAATTTTATTTAAAATCTTTAAAAAATACTTGTAAAATCAAAAAATTTATAATATAAATATATAGGAATAAGACTTATTTGCAAAAATAAGTCAGACTGAATAAAAACGGCGTGAACGCAAAAGTTTTACAATTTTGCTTGCTGCGTTTACTGTAAAACGCCCCTTTGCAGTCATTTAGGACTACTAAACTCCTGCTTCGGGACATTTCTCGAGCCTTGCCTCACTTGTTTTTATTCAGTCTGTTAATTTGTCTAAACTCTGATTATTTGCAAAGATAAGTTTTTATCATGTTACACTCAGGTTAAAAGGAGAGGCAATGACATACAAAAATAAAGTTTCACGAAATGCTTTAATTTGCTACTTGACAATAGTGGTGCTTTTTACAACAATAAAACTCCTATCTGCATTTGGGTTACTTAATTTTCTTGGGAATTATGCTGGACTTGTGTCAACAATAGTTGTTCAAATAGGCTTGTTATTTTTAATATCGATATTTATGTTTGGGAAACTTAATAAAACAAAACCAAAAGAGGTGTTTAAGTTTTATGATTTTAACAAAATAAGTTTTAAGGCCATTGCATTATCATTTGCAATAGGACTTGTGGTATATCTTTTAAACATATTAGTTTCGACGTTTTTCAATGCTTTTATTTCGTTGTTTGGCTATCAATTTTCATCAAGCGAAACTATGACGAGTTACCCATTTTGGCTTTTAATTTTAAACTTAATTTTCACAGCGGTTTTACCAGGAATATGTGAGGAGACTGCACATAGAGGATTGTTACTCAAAGGCTTCTCTCCATCCAATCCACGCTTTGCTATTCTAATTTCATCCCTACTTTTCGGCCTGTTGCATATGAACGTAGAACAAGTTTTTTATGCAACATTGATAGGAATAGTGTTGGGATTTGTAACAAGCATTTCAGAATCAATTTATCCTGCAATGATAATACATTTCACAAACAATGCACTTTCAGTGTTTATGGGATATTCAAGTTTTCATGGACTAGGCTTTGAGAATATATTTAATATATTCCAAAAAGCCCTTGACGTTTCACCAATAATCGGCATTATTATAATGATAATAACAATATATCTCCTGTATAAATTATTACGTTTTTTAATAAACAAACTTTTCATTTCGACTACCGGTGAAAAAATGAATCAAATGCAAATATCTATATTAGAGGACATTGAGAAGAAAAAATATCTTGAAGATGTAAAAAACCTTACAAATGGAAGGGTAGACTTAAATATAGAAGAACAGGATATGCAAGACTTTTTCTTTAATCAAAACAAAAAAATGGGTTGTTATAGCGAGGTAAAGGAATTTATATTTAATGATAAAAGCGAATTTAAGATAGACCAAATTACAAAAATAATATTAATAACAACCTTTGTCATAGTGGCATCGCTGACGTTATTTTCTTTCATTTGGGGAATATTATGATAACTATAAATATTGTTGCTGTTGGACTTTTAAAAGAGGAATTTTGGAAGGATGCACAAAAGGAATATCAAAAAAGACTTTCAAAGTTTTGCAAATTGAATATAATTCAACTGCAAGACCAAACCAAGTTTAGCGAAGAGGGCAAAATATTAGCAGAGGAAGAAAAATTAATTGAAAAGAATCTCCAAGGCAAAGTATATTTGCTCGAAATAAATTCAAAATTGTATTCAAGTGAAGATTTTGCCATAGAAATAGATAAAATTGCCCAGACTAACAGTATTATAACCTTTGTTTTGGGAGGTTCATACGGGGTAAGTCAGGGAATAAAAGAAAAAATAAAGGATAAAATATCCTTTGGAAAAATAACTCTTCCGCATAATTTAGCGAGAATAGTTTTGTTAGAGCAAATTTACAGGGCATTTATGATATTAAGTGGAGCAAAATATCATAAATAAGTTAAAGAAGGTTGAAAAATAGGGAGCAGAAAAGACTTCCGCCCAAAATAATAACAAGAATAATCATTGCAAGATTTTTAAAATCCATTTATTGACCTCGATCATCAAAATGTTCATCAAAGAGTCCGTTTGAAGGTTGTTGTTCTTCATTGTTTGAGAAGTTATCTTCGCCTGCTTCGACATTGTAGGCGGGTGAATTATCTTTTTTTCTCATTTTGTCAATATTGTCAGCAAGATTTTTTCTGTTTCGCCTTGAAAAAACATTGAGGTCGCCCTTGCCTTTAAACAATTTGAAAACAAGAACAATGCTTGATGCTCCAACAATAATATAAATTATTCTTGAGAAGACACTTGCCTGGTAACCAAAAATACCAGCCACGAAATCGTATTGTAGCAAGCCAATCATAAGCCAATTAATATTTCCAAGAATGGAAAGAATAAAAGCGATAATAGTAAGCATAAGACCTCCTTTGATATATTTTTTGCAAAGGGGTAAAAAAAATTCAAAATTATTAAAAATTGTTGACTTTTTTTGAAAATAGGAATATAATATGACATTGTAAAATAAAATTTTAATACAAATTATTGAAAAAAAAGGAATAAAAATTCAGTAATTTTAAATAATAAACAATTTAAAAGGAGAGAGGAGAAATGACACATTTTTTAACTGCTGAAGGCAAAAAACAATTGGAGGAAAAGTTAAATTATTATAAATCAACAAGAAGATTGGAGGCCAGCGAGAAAATCGCAGTTGCAAGAGAATTTGGCGATCTTTCTGAGAACTCGGAATATGATTCTGCAAAAGAGGAGCAGGCAAAGATAGAGGCTGAGATAAGAGAAATGGAAGATATACTTTTGAATTGCCAAATTATAGACTCTGCAAAAACAGAAGGAGAGGTTTCAATAGGTTCAACAGTAATTGTATACGATGAAGAATTTGACGAGAAGTTAGAACTTAAAATATTGGGCTCTACAGAAAGCAATCCAAGCAAGGGAATTATAAGCAACAATTCTCCATTAGGTGCGGCACTTTTAGGAAAGAAAGTTGGAGAAAGAGTAACCGTTAAAATGGAAACAGGCGATATAGTTTACAAAATTCTTGAAGTAAGGCATGATAATTAAAAAAAATGCATTTTTGGTTTAAAAAACTCTTGCCAAAAATGCTTTTATGTTATATAATACTATTAGATATAAATTTGTTATGGTAATATAAAAATATGATGTTTAGAAATTCTTGCAAACTTTTATGTGCTAATTTTGGGGAAGTGTGGAAACTTTTAGTTTACCATATTTTATCTCTAGCCTTTTGTGTAGGACTTTTGGCAGTTTTTTATAAAGATTACTTTAATTTTGTAGACATAGCATATTCAAAAGCAAATATGCAAACGGTGTGGGACACAGGGACTATGTATGGTTCAACATTTGCCAATGCACTAACTATCGTAGCAAATTTTATCATATACTTTTTTGAAGCGATGTTTGCTTCAAACATAGGAAAAGGGATATATTTTTTAATAATTGTGGCACTAGTAATGCCATTATTAATGAATATAGGTAAGGTTGTTACTTGTGAACTTATGTATGGATATATGTCAGCCTGCCAGAAACAGAGTTTTACAGGAACATTTTTAAAGACCCTCAAGACATCACTTGCCTATTCATCGGTGAAAGTATTTTACGCATTACCTTTCAACTTTTTGATTGTTTCAGCAATGTGGGGATTAACGCGAATAAACAACGATATATTTGATTACTTTATGCCATTTGTTTTTGTAATAATATCTGCACTTTTAATGGCATTTAAGGAATTATTAAATGCGGGATGGGCTCCAGCAAAAGTTGTCTATGACCATAATGTTGTGTCATCATACACAATAGGAATGAGAGCGATTTTCAGAAAGGGCGAAAGGGTGTTTTCGAGTGCTTTTATAATCTATTTGCTTACAATAGTATTGTCAATGGTTTTGGGATTGTATGCTATAATAATAATCCTTCCAATTATTTCGCCATTAATGCATATATTTGAGATGGTTGCATTTTTCTCAAATCAAGGCATGAGATTTTATGTAGACAATGATACAATTCTTTCACCAAAAAGGCTTGAAGAAGTAGACAAAATTGAAGATGCTAAATATCTTTTATAATGAATAAAAAATTAGGCTGAAAAACTATAATGCTTTTTTATTGCAAAAATTTAAGGAGACAACATGAACAATACAGAAAAATTAAAGATTACTTTTTTAGGTGGAGTGGGCGAAATTGGTAAAAATATAACTGCTTTCGAGTATGGCGGAGATATAATTGTCGTCGATGCTGGTATGTCATTTCCAGACGATGATTTGCCGGGTGTTGACATAGTTTTGCCAGATATGACCTATTTGATTGAAAATAAAGATAGAGTCAAGGCATTACTTTTAACTCACGGGCATGAAGACCATATTGGTGCAGTTCCATTTTTGCTTGAACAACTTCATGTTCCGGTATATGGAACGAGATTAACTCTTGCACTTGTAGAAGCAAAGATGAAGGAACATCCAAAGGTGCAATATAAAGGGGTGGCGGTAAAGCCTCGCAATGTATTAAAAATAGGTGCATTTGTAATTGAATTTATAAAAGTAAGCCATTCAATAGCAGGCTCGCTTGCATTGTCGATAACAACCCCTGTTGGAACAATTCTTCATACAGGGGACTTTAAAATTGATTTTGAGCCTATTGATGGAGAAATGACAGATTTACCAAGACTGGGCGAAATTGGACGTAAAGGTGTTCAACTTTTAATGTGCGAAAGCACAAATGTTTGTAGAAAGGGCTATTCAATGAGCGAGAAATCGGTGGGAAGAACCCTTGATGAAATAATAAAGAAACACGCAGATAACAGAATTATAGTGGCAACTTTCGCATCCAACATACACAGAATGCAACAGATTCTTGATATTGCTGAAAAATATAAAAGAAAGGTTGCCTTTACTGGTAGAAGTATGGTTAATGTCAGCGATGTTGCTCAAATGATAGGTGAATTAAAATTTAACAAAGAAAATGTTGTCGACATAGAGAAAGTTGACAAAATGGACGACAAAGAAATATTAATTATGACGACAGGAAGCCAGGGCGAGCCAATGAGTGCATTGACAAGAATGGCGGCAGGTGAATTTAAAAATTTAAAAATAAGGGAAAATGACCTTGTAATATTATCTGCATCTCCAATACCAGGAAATGAGAAAAATGTTTACAACGTAATAAATGCTTTGTATAAATTAGGTGCTGATGTTATTTATGACGAACTTGCCGAAGTTCACACATCGGGACACGCTTGCCAAGAGGAATTAAAACTTATGCACAGTTTGACCCGACCAAAGTTTTTTATACCTATTCATGGTGAATATAGACATTTAAAAACTCATAAGGAACTTGCAATGACACTTGGCATGGAGGAAAGAAACATTCTTTTGCCAAGCCTTGGTATGCAAGTTGAATTATCCAAGGATGCCCTTGTTCAATCAACATTCGTAAAGGCAGGACAACGATTGGTTGATGGAATAGGTATAGGGGATATGGACAGCAATGTATTACGAGAAAGAAAGCAATTGTCGGAAGATGGAATTTGTGTTGTTTGTGTAAACATAAATAATGTTGCAGGTGAAGTAATTGGTGAGCCATTTATAATAACGAGAGGAGTTGTCTACACAGATGAACAAGAAAGTTTTGTTCAAGATGCTAAAGCGTGCATTATTTCATCACTAAAAGAGGCTGATTTACGAGGAGTAGAGCCATCTATGATAAGAACATCTCTGCGAAGAGAGGTTTCAAACTTTATTTTTAGAAGGACAAAACGTCGTCCAATGATATTGACGATTGTTACATTAAACTAAGATGAACAGACTGATAGAGAAAATAAAAGTTCATGCCAAGGAGAATTATATTCCAATAGTTCGCGACAGAACGATTCAAACAATAAATGAAATATTGAGACATGAAAATTCAAAGAAAGTGCTTGAAATAGGCACTGCAACAGGATATTCAACACTTATGATGCTTTTGTCGAATGAAAACTTATATGTAACAACTATTGAAAAAGACGAAGTAAGATACAAATTAGCAGAGGAAAATTTTAGAGAGGCTGGTGTTGAAAAAAGGGTAAAATTAATTTTAGGTGATGCTTATCAGCAAATAGAGGCGTTAAAAAACGATAAGGAGAAATTTGATTTTATCTTTTTAGATGGGCCAAAGGGTCAATATATTCGTTATTTTCCAATTCTTTGCGATCTTTTAAATGAAGGTGGAATTATATTTGCAGATAATGTATTACTTGGCGGCTTGTTAAATGATAAAAAGGAAGTTACACACAAAAATCGTTCAATGGTGAATAATATGAAAATGTTTATAAAAACGGTGGAAGAGGACAAACGTTTTATAACAAAAGAGTTCGACATTGATGATGGTTTTGTTGTGAGTAAATTAAAAAAATCAACAGATTAAGAAATTCTGTTGTTTTTTTTTGAAAATTTTGTTACAATATAGTAGTTATGGGATTTGAAAGGACTATTATAAAATTTTTACAATTAAATGCAACAACGGGCTGGATAAGTTTTTTTCAGGCGGTAACTTTGCTGGGAAGTTATTTGGGGTTTGCTGTATGTTTTTTAATTCTTTTTCCAAGAAGCAAGGGGTTGCTAATTTCAATGACGATGACGTTTGTTTTAGGTTCATTATTCAATCATTTGTTAAAATCAATAATCGCACGCCCAAGACCTTTTGAATCTTATGAGGATATAAAAAATTATGGTGATGAAAGCGGATATAGTATGCCATCAGGACATAGTTTGTGTGCGGCAATATTTGCAACACATTTAATAGTTTATGTTCACCTTTTAACAAAAAATAAGTGGACAAGGGTTCTGGCAACAATTTCTATATCATTACTTGCCGGCTTGGTGGCATTTTCACGAATGGTGCTGGGGGTTCATTATTTGACGGACACGCTGGTAGGTATGGGAATGGGAGTTTTAATTTCATCTGTTGCAATAATTGCAACTACGGTTGCAATACATGGACTAGCAAGGAGGTATTATGACAAAAATTGATATTTTGTCTGTTATAACAAAAAGCGAGAAGGAGACTATGGCGGTGGCAGAAAAACTTGCCAAAACTGTAGGGAAAGGTGTCGTTTTTACATTATTAGGAGATTTGGGTGCTGGGAAAACTCATTTTGTGAAGGGGTTTGTAAAGGGACTTGGCAGCAATGAATTGGTAACCAGCCCGACATTTACATTGTTAAATGTATATGAAAAGGGAAGAGTGCCTGTATATCACTTTGATATGTATCGTTTAGAAAATGCAGCCGAAGGAGAGGAACTAGGCTTTAATGAATATTTTGATTTAAAAAGTCTTGATGGAATAGTTTTTGTAGAATGGCCAGAGAAAGTAGAGGGAATGATAAATTGTCCACATATCGAAGTAAAAATAGAAAAAATAGATGACAGGCGTAAAATAACAATTTCAAGTGAGATTGGAGGGGAAAAATGATTGCGATATGCACGGCGACAAAAAAAGCATTAATAGGTGTGTCAATAAATGGGAAGGAAAAATGCAGTGAACTAGACGCGAATTGCAAGCATTCGGAGAACGTAATGTTGACAATAGATGGGCTGCTTGATGAAATTGGTGAAGAGATAAAGAATAATGATATTTACAGTGTAGTTTATGGGCCTGGCTCATTTACGGGGTTAAGGATATCAGTTGCACTTGTAAAGGGCTTGTTGGCAGGTGGCGGTGAAAGAAAGGTGATAGCAATCACATTATCACAGCTTATGGCATATTGTTATATAAAACAGAAAAATCCAACCCATTCATTTATGACAGTAATAAATGCATTAAGTGGGAAATATTATATATGTGAATTTGACAAGGATGGCAATGTGATTGGTGAAGATAAAGTAGTGCAAAAAGAAGAACTGCAAAGTATTGACATAAAGAAGGTTGGTCTAATCGAGGAAGAACTGAATGATGTTGATGAGGTTATAGACTTGTCGGCGGAGGAATTATTGCAACTTTCACTTATGAAGGCGAAGAGAAATGAGTATATTTTGCCAAAAGAATTAAAGCCATTATATTTAAGGAAAAGCCAGGCTGAAGAAGTAAAATAAAAAAAATTTAAAAAATTCAAAAAATTAATAGACATTTTAAAATTATAATTGTATAATGTTGTAGACACAATGTAATAAAGGAGAAAAAATGAAAAAACCAGTTTATATTAGATGTCCAAGATGTGAATTAAATTATATTCAAAAAAAGGATAAATACTGCTCAGTATGTAAGGCAGAAATGGAGGCAAAGAGGGATGATGTCGATGATATGGATCTTGAACTTTGCCCAATATGTAAAACAAATTATATTCAACCCGATGAAATCATGTGCGCAAGTTGCTTAAAGGAACACAGATCAGATGATGATGTAGAGTTAAACAATGATTGGGAAGACTACATGGTCAGAGATGATGAGGATGACAATATGTCAATGTATGATGAAATGGGAGAAATGGCTTCTGTTGATGATTTGACAAAAGCAGATTATGATGACGATCTTGACACTGAAATCTCATTTGAAGATGACGATGACATACAGTTTGACGAGGAGGAATTTGACGAAGACAACAACGAGGAAAATGAAGAAGACTTTGATGAAGAGGACGACATTGACGATGACGATTTTGATGATTTAGACGATGATGACCTCGATGATGATGACGACGATGACGATGATGACGATTTTGACGATGACGATGAGTAAAATGAAATGAAATTAAAACCTTTTGTGAAAACCACAGAAGGTTTTTTTTGTTTAGAAATGCAAGAATAACGGCGAGTTTACGAGACGTTTTCTCATAAAAAATGCTAAGGTGATTTGCCTTAGCATTTTAAAAAGTAAAATTATTTTTGTTTATTTTCCTTGGCGGCTTTTTTTCTTGCCTTTTTTTCGTTATCGAATTTATCTTCTTCCTCCATAACAATTTTTCGTTCAACAGTAAGAAGATAATCGGCAGTCATGCAGAAGTCAATTTTTTCTTGTAAAATAGTGATTTTTTCATCAATTCTACTAATATCATTGTTATATTGTTTGAAAGCCTTTTCGACTTCTCTTGACAATTTGCCGTTTGCGTTTTCTCTTTTCTCTTTAACAAATTCTTTATGTTGTTCTTCGAGTTCAAGTCTGTTTTGTGCTAGAACTTGTTTTGCTTTTTGAAGAGATTTTACTTCTTCATCACGTCTATCTTGTGCTTGTTTTATAATAATGTCATGATTTAAACTAAGTTTTCTGTCATAGGCTTCATTCTTAATTTTTTCTATTTTCTTAATTTTTATTTTTCTCAAGATAAGTCCTACAATTGCAATAATAAGAGCAACGCCCATAATTATTGAAGGGATTAAAAGCCATCTGTTATCAACACCATTTGAATCTGTAGTGTTATCTTCTGTATCATCTGGTTCTTCAGGTTCTGTTTCTTCTGATTTAGAGGAGGTGAACACTGTTTTTCCAAATGATTCGCTATAATTTGTTTTTGCTGTGTTATATTCATTTTCTGTAGAAGATTCAAATTTTAGGTTGGAAATCAGAGCAACTCCCAAGGTTTGTTCACAATCTGAAACAAGCGAGAAGGTGAGTGCGGAAGTTGAAGAGGTTGAACTATTTAAAAAGATTGTATATTTTTTAAGTTCTCTTGTTCCAACTAATTGAGTAATTTCTTTAAAGCCATCTAAATTCACTTTAACACCATAAGCACACTCATGATCTTTATCTTTGCTTGCATTTGAAGATGCTTCTTCACTAAATATAGTTGCAAGGTCAAAAGTTAATTTGTAGTAAGAGCCTTCTGCCAATGTAAATTTATATTTTGATGCAAGAGAGGAGGTTGAAGGTGTAAGGTTTTTAAGAACTAATAAATTGTTGTCATTTTCAATTCCAAACTCGTTATTTTTCCCACTTACAATGCCACCTTCATTAAGAGATGCTTCTGCCGAACTGCCGTCAAAGGTTTCAACAGCAGGGGTAAATTGGAAGGAAGGAGCAGGAGATATAGTTCCTTCGATTTCACCTTCAAGGTTAAGAAGGAAGTTTGTCAAGTCTGCTTTATTTTCTTTAAGCAAGAAAGTTGCTTCTGTCATATCAGATTGTTGTTCAAACTCGAAATTATCAAGATAAACAATTCCACCGACTTTATTGTCTTCTTCGCCCAGATTTATTTTAATAGTTATAGTGTGAGATATTGTTTCTGCGGTATGGAAGTAGATTTCAAAGTTTGTAAACAAATCATCACTTTCCACATCACTTTTTGAGAATAAAACAATTCCATTATCGTCAATAACTTCAACTTTAATGCTTGAATTAAAGTTGAAATAATCTTGGGTATAAAAATCAAATGAGAGTTTATAGAATGAATTTTCAGATAGAGAATAGGTGCTAGATTGAATAGATTGGAAACTTTTTTGCTTATTAAACATCATGTAAACATTATTAGGTGTTTTTTGATTGCTGTTAGGGTTGATTCCTGCCCAATCGTAAACGTCTTTACTATAAAGTTTGTTATATTCTTCGTTGGTAGACAGGTAAATAATTCCCGATTCGTTATATTTTTCTTCACCTTTTGAAACAGTCCAATTTGTGGCGGTAAGAGGATATTTATTTTCAGTATTTTGAGCATTGTTAAACAGACCGTTATTAGTTGAAGAGTTTTCGAGTTCTTCATATTTAAGTTCCAATTTATTTGCAGAGCCAGCATTTTCAAAATCATTATACTTTGCGTATTCAACTTTTATATTATCAACAACAGCAAGTCCTTTTGTTTGAGTGTTTTCATCGCCAAGCCAAAATTCAATATTGATTGATGAGTTGTAGAGAGCATGACCTTTAACGAAAAACTCAACAGTTTGATAATCATTTGTCCATGCGTTGGTGGCTGAGGAGGTAATTCCAGAGGTTTTATTAGAGAGTAGGGTATAGAAATTATCTTCGTTGTCCTGTTCTTTGTTTATTTGTTCATAGGAGTAAATTTTTTCATTTTCGCTTACTTTAATATAAAAAGAGCCATTTTCAATTCCTGTAACTTTAAGATTAACGCTTATTTTATATATATCATGAGCATTAATATCAATGTCTTGAGATTTAACTCCTATAAAACCATTATAATCGTTGTTACCAGCCCATAAAACAAGTGCATTATTGTTATCTTTTGAGTAGTCATCGCCAACGAATTCATAACCAGTTTTGTTTTTCCATTCAGTTTGGCCACTTCTATCACGAACATTCATTATTTGAGCATTTGCGTTATGGCGTCCATTTTCAACTATTTGCCACTTGTTGCCGAGGGCATCGCTAGTAAGTGCATCTTCAAAATCAAGGTTCATTTCATCACTGCCTTCCACTAAATCATAAGAAGGTAAAAGGTGATTGACAAGAAATACAGTTTCATTACCCATTGAAAGGTAGTTGTCTTTTCCCTCATAATTAAAGTTATTCAAAGTTTCATAGAAAAGGTTTTGTGAATATCTTGTCGTTACAAAGTGGTCGAAAAATACAGCACCTTGACTTGCTTCACCATTTGTTCCAAGATAAAGGTCAAGAGTAACAGTTTGGGAATTGTTTCCTGTTGCTACAAAGAAATAGTATTCTTTCCAACCTTTAGTGGTTATTCTTTCAATACCAAGATTAAGAGGTTGTTCGTCGTCATCAGTGATGCCAGAGAGATAAACGGAGGCAAAAACGTCGGCAGCATCATCACTATGAGCCATAGTTTTTACTGCAACAGAGAAAGAATAGAAAGAGTTTTTTTCAAGATTGATTGTCGAAGAGCGATATCCCTTATAAGCCATCAAAGAATCATCGGCATTAGCGGAATTTTTTGCATTAATCATCATAATTCTGTCATCATTTTTATAAAAAGCTTCAGGGTTGCGAGGAAGAAAGTATGAATCCTCAACATCTTCGAGATCGACATTGTCTACACTAATAAGCATACCTCTTGCTTTGCTTTCAGTTTCGATTGCATTCCAGCCCGACAAACTATTTCCGGAAACAGATGAAGAGCCACCTTGTGTAAAATCTGAGTTTGTTACGCTTATAATTTCAGAATGATAACCGCTTGTTTCTGTAAGAGCGGAAGCATTGCTATTTTTATAGATGCACAATCCGCCAAAAAGAGAAAATGGGAACATGAACATTGCACACATTTTCAAAGCGAAATTTTTTCTTTTCTTGTAATTTTTAATCATAGTCCACCTTTTTATACCCTAGTAGTATACAACATTTCTCAAAAACAATCAAATAAATTTTGAATATTTATTTATAATATTTATATATTTATTGAGTTCGAGAGCAAAGTAGGGCAAAATTAACCTAAAAGTAAAACTTGCAGTGTCATAAATAAAGTGCAACAAAGGGGAGGAAATATGATTGAGGCAACAAAGAAAGACATAAATCAACAAAAAAAGACAAATAGGTCAAAGGTAAAAACAGGGCAGACAAGGAAGAAATTAGCCTTAATTGGAAGTGGGGCTATAATAGGATTTTTAAATGGTTTTTTTGGTGGCGGAGGGGGTATGGTTTGCGTTCCAATTTTGCAGAAGGTGTTAAAGTTGGATGCGAAACATTCTCATGCCACTGCAATACTAGTAATATTCCCATTAAGTGTTATATCTTCATGTATTTATATTTTTAATGGATTTATAGATTCTTTTCCGCTATTAACAGTTGGGCTTGGGGTCGTAGTTGGAGGCATAATAGGTGCATTTGCTTTAAAATTTTTACCTCCCAAAGTGGTGCGATTAATATTTGCGATAATTATGTTTTTAGGGGGAATAAAATTAATTATATGAGCATTTATTTAACGATTTTCTTAAATATTTTTTTCGGGCTTATTTCGGGGGTTTTTGGAGGTCTTGGAATGGGTGGCGGAACTATTTTAATACCTCTTTTAACAATATTTTTAGGAATGGAACAAAAGTTATGTCAAGGCATAAATTTAATATCATTTTTGGTTATGGCATTATTTTCACTAATAATTCATTATAAAAATGGATTTATTGTAACAAAAGGCGTTATTTTTATTGAGATTGGAGGGGTAATATTTTCTATTATTGGAGCACTACTTGCAAGTATAAGTCCAACATATATTTTAAGGAAGGCCTTTGGTATATTCCTTTGTGTTTTGGCAATAATTCAATCAATTAATATACTTAGAAATAAATAAATATATTAAAATTGTAAAATTAGTTTACTTTATAGAAAAAATATGTTAAAATTACCTCAACGGAGGATAAAATGGTAGATAAAAGCAAATGTATAGGTTGCGGAACGTGCGTGGCGATATGTCCGGTAGGGGCAATAAGTTTTGATAAAGACGGAAAAGCAGTAATTGATAAAAAGAAATGTATTCACTGTGGTGCTTGCCAGGCAAGTTGTCCAGTGGAAGCCATAAAATTGGATAAATAGAGGTAAAAATGGAAAAAGTAGCGGTTATAGAATTAAATGAAAAAGCGTTAAAGTTGTCAATTTATAAAGTTAGCGGAGCGAGACATAGACTAGCAATTTCTCAATCCCAACCACTTAACACAGGGGTAGAAATATATAGGGATGAACTGCTCAGCCCTCAAACAAAGACAAGGATACTAGAGATTCTCAAAGTTTACAGAAGAATGATTGAGAGTTTTGGGGTGGAAAGGATATTTGCTGTTTCATCAAATATAATAGCCAGGGCAAGGAATTACAGAGGTTTTATAGATGAAATTTACAATAACACTGGAATAAATTTTGTTATACTTTCAGACGACGAATATATTAAATATCTTTTCAATTCTGTAGTGAATTCAATTGACAATGCAAAAGGTGTTTACATTTATGTAGGGGCTTTTTCAAGTTATATTGTTCGTTATAACAGAAGGGCAATACTAAATAGTTTTGTTCTTCCTTTTGGAACATTCAATATAAAAGAATTAGGAGAGAATCTTGATGATTTATCACGTCTAGTTCAAAAGAAGATAAATTTAAATGAGGTGTTTGGCGAGGAAGAGGAAGTCAGCAAATTTGTAGGTGTTGGGAATATATTTTTGGCAATGGGACAAATTGCAAGAAAAATAGAAAGATACCCACTGAATGTTGAGAACAACTATTTAATTTCAGCACAAACAATAGATAAAACTTTTAAGTTTATTGGAGACCTTGAACTTGATAAGATAAGAAAAATCAAGGGTGTTGATTATGAGGATGCGGATAAGCTTGCATTTGGGTTTGCAATAATAAAGGGTATAGTGGACGCATTAAGTGTTCAGGAACTTGCTATTTCAACGGCAGATTTAAAAGATGGTGTTCTTGGTGTAAATGTAACATCACTAGCCCAAGAAAGGTTTAACGACTTATTATCAAATTCTCTTGACAATTATCAAGAATTTTCAAAAGATGAGTTTTCAATCAATCAAAACGTTCATGATTTAGCATTGATTTTATTTAAGCAATTAAAGGTTATACACAAATTGCCAAGATTTTATGTAAAACCATTAAGAATAGCATCGTTTATGTATGATAGTGGAAAGGTTATAAATGAATCCAACTATTCAAGATATGGTTTTGACATGATTGTTTATTCATCAATAAAGGGGGCAACGCATAGAGAACTATTAATTGCAGGTTTTATATGTATGTGTCAAAATTTAGATGATTTTTCATTGAATGAATGGATAAAATATAAGGATATACTCACTGATGAAGACCTTGACGCAGTAAGGAAGTTGGGAGTTATAGTAAAACTCGCAGTAAACTTAAATGCATCTAGAAATGGTGTAATAAAAGATATAGCTTGTGATATACTTGGTGATTCAATGATTATGAAGACGGTTGCAAGTGGAGATGCAAGTTTTGAGATACTTGAAGGGATGAACGTTGCCCAAGATTACAAAAAGGTATATAAGAAGAGTTTACAGGTAATTTAGTATAAAAGGGTAAAAGAAGTCAAAAATTAAATATACCAATTAAAAAGGCGGAGTAAAATCCGCTTTTTAAGGAGGATTAATGAAAAAAAATGTTTCCAAGGTAATTATATCCTTAATTCTTGTGCTTGTTATATCTTTTAGTTTTACTTTTTTGATTTTGCCTTTGCTAAAAACAAGAATAACATATTCGGGGACATCTTGCCTTAATGACAGAATAACAAAAAATATGTCATTGACAGAAATTGCCAACACATATATTGAAAACAATTCCACAGTTGCAATAATTTGTAGCGGTGAATATGGTTCAAGCAGAGAGACGGCGTCATTTTTGGGTAGTGGAGTATGCGTTGCGTCAAATGGCTATACATTAAAAAATGGAGAGCAGGACTACACGGCAAGCATGGGTAGTTATATTGCGACGAATTATCATGTTATAGACTTAGTTGATAAACCAGAATATAAGAATGTTAAAATCACTATAATAAATGAGGACGAAGAGACATTTACTGGGAAAGTATTGTGGTATGATAAGGATTGCGACGTGGCGATAGTATACACAGATGAAAATCTCAATTATATAAAAATGAAAGATAAAGTAGTAGATTGCAGCGATGAAGAACATTATAATATTGAAGATGTTTTCATTATAGGGACGCCATTAAATTTAACATATTTAAATAGAGTTACCTGCGGCAATATTGCCACAAATCATGGGCAGAACATGACGACAATGGACACAATATATTTTTCTGGGAACGATAGATTAGAATACACGTTTAACGAGTATTATAGCAGTATATATAAATATAATGTTTTATCAAATATATATGAAAATGTAATAGATGTAGACGTAAGCATAACTGGTGGCAACTCAGGTGGCGGTTGTTTTGATAAAGAAGGTTATCTTATAGGACTTGCGACATTGGGTATGGACATTGATGCAACCGGTGGTATTCAAATGAATGGCGTTGTTCCAATTTATCCAATAATGAAAGTGCTTGACAGGATAATTTTAAACTATGAGACAGATGCAAATAAAAAGATATACACTTTAAGTTCGACAGGAATAAGTGGGATAGATTATCTCGAGGCAGATTTTTGCAGTTCAATAACGATTAAAGTGGGGAATGAGTATTATTACTTTATAGATGGTGAATTTTACAATGTAAATTCATATAGCAAAGCATTTTCATTTGACGAAGAAGGTTATTATGTGTTAAAAACAAGCGCGAAATTTGCAAAACTTAATAATCATATTATAAAATCATGCACTTACAATGGCGAAAAGATAAGTATTAATAATAGGAATGATTTGCTTTATCTGCTATTGAAGGTGAATGAGGGTGAAAGTGTAAGATTTGATTTTAATGGTTCAATTGGTGTTACAATAACGTTTTAATATTTCAAAGGAGAACAAATGAAAAAAATAAGATATGCCATAGAGGTTGGCGGAGCATATACAAAAATATATGTAAAGGATGAGGGTTTTGCCCTGTGTGAGCCAACATTAATTTCTGCAGAGCCAACACCTGAGGGATACAAAATAGTAGGCCTTGGAAAGGCGGCGAAAGATATGCTTGGGAAAACAAATGAAACAGTGGAGGTTTTCAGTCCTATTTCTAATGGCAAGATAGTAAATTACGAATACTTAAAAAAATTGTTGGAGTATTTTTTCAGCCAACTTGAATTTAGAAAAAATCAAGATTCCATACTTGTTTTGGTGAATTGTGCTTTAAGCCTTAAAGATAAAGATAATTTTATGGCGCTTATGCATGATATAGGATTTAAAGAGGTTTTGTTGATTCCAACAATTATTTGCGGAGCAGTTGGTGCGGGGAAGAATATAAGTTCAACAAAAACTTATTTAATGGTAAATATTGGCGGAGCAAACACAGATTTTGCGGTAATAAACATGAATTCAATTGTTAAGGGTGCGACACTGGGAATAGGCGGAAGAGCAGTTGACGTTGCAATTGCAAACACAATCGCTTATAATCACGGAATATTAGTTGGTCTTGGAATGGCAGAAAAAATAAAGATAGAAGTGGGAAGTTTGTATAAGAATGACACATTAAATATGGAGATTTCTGGCATTGACACCGAAAGCAAACTTCCACGCTCTTACATAATTTCATCAAATGATTTGTTGCCAGTATTAGAGCCATTTATTGCCGAAATAATAAGAACAATAGATGTTACAATAACATCGTTGCCTCCAGAGATATCAACAGACATTATAAATAGTGGCATTATTTTTACAGGTGGAATGAGCAAAATAAATGGACTTGAAAGTTATTTAAGAAAAAATTTAAGATATCCATTTAGAATTGTTGAAGATGGTGAAAATGTTGCTATATTAGGTGCTGGGAAACTTCTTGACGATGAAAATTTACTTAAAAAGTTAATTGAAAACATTTAGTCAAAATAAGACATTTAAGGGAAGAAATCGACATTTCTTCCTTTTTGTTATATCTTTTCCTTTGCTAAAATAGAGTTAAGAGGTAAATATGGCGAGAAAAATAGTTTTGACAAGCGGAAAAGGTGGTGTTGGGAAAACAACAGTTTGTGCAAATCTTGGAATTCAACTTGCAAAACTTGGATTTAGGGTTGCACTTGTAGATGTCGATATAGGTCTAAATAATTTGGATGTTGTTTTAGGCATGGAGAATCAAGTAATCTTTGATTTAACAGATGTTATTATGGGTAAGTGTAGACCAAAGCAAGCATTAGTTCAAGACCGGCAAATATCTTCGCTTTATCTTCTCCCATCATCTCACGCCTATAATAGCACCAAGATTTTAGGTGAACATATAAAGAATGTAATAGAGCAAATAGAGAGCAATTTTGATTATATTCTTATAGATTGTCCAGCGGGTGTTGAAAGTGGTTTTCAAAGGGCGGTGTTTTCGGCAAACGAAGCACTTATAATTGTTACACCGCATTTGTCTTCAATTCGTGATGCAGATAAGGTTGCCAGCCTTCTTGACGAATATAACATAACATATAAAGGTATTGTAATAAACAGGATGAGGGGAGATATGCTTTTAAGTGGTGAGCTGATGAATATTGAAAGTATAGTAAGGGCGTTAAATTTGCCTCTTCTTGGAGTCATTCCAGAAGATGATGCAATAGGTTCATCATGTTCACTTGGAAGTAAAGTCCAGTCAATAGAGAGTGCACGTGCCTTCACACTTTTAAGCGAAAACATACATAATGGGTCTAAGAAAATTTTTGATTGCACATACAAATATAGAGGGCTTATGGGATATTTTAAAAGAAATATAAAAAGGAGAGTGTAATGGATTATTCAATAAGTAACAGAATGGAATTTATATTGAATAAAGACAAAATGAGCAATCCGCAACGAGTTTGCGAATTACTCCAAGAGGAATTAAAACCGATAATATCAAATTATTTATTGTTAAAAAACGAGCCTATTGTAAGATTTAGGAGGGAGGATAATAAAAATATATTTTTTATTGAGTTAGAGGCTGAACGAATAAAACCATTTGGATATATCCCTTATTAAATATGAAAATTAACAAAAAATTTGAAAAAAATATCGATTTTTTATGCAAATTTTGGCAAATTTTCGTAAAAAAGTTATAATTATCTTAAAAAATTATTGATTTATCACTTTTTTTTGCAAAAGAAAAAGAATATTAAATTTTTAATGATTTTAATATAAAAATAAAAATTCAAAACAGATGTCATGTGTTTATTTGTTAAGGGTTGGAAGGGTAACTTCATCATTAAATTTATAAGTAGAATATAAAGTTCCAACACATTTGTTTGGCAACCCAAATTTAATTGCAACATATTTCTCTTGAATATAGCTAGAGACAAGATTCCAATCCTCATCGATTGTAACAGTTAGATTAACGTATTCAAATTCAGGGTCTCCTTCAAGACCGCCTGTTCTTCTCACTTGCTTGTAGTATAAAAGAACACCTGCGACAGGGTCAATATGTAATGTGAAAGAGTAAAGTCCCTTGCTATCGTCAAAAACTACATCGGTGCTTGAAATAACACTTTTGTCAGATATAAGGTAAGGTTGAATATCGCTAGGCATTGTTCCTGCCATTGCTTTATAGTTGTCGAGGCTAACAGTTTGTGAATAGTTCCAATCGGCACCGCTGACTGTAACGTTTGCCCCCTTATATACCTCGACACTTCTTGCCCCCTTAGGCATATAGTCGCAGTTTGCAACATTCAACATACCTTTACTTATAGATTCAAATGTATATGTTTTGCCATCAAATTTTCTCATACTATAAATAGTTTGGGTTGCAATAGTTGCGACAGCACCATTTCCGACGATTTCATAAGATGATGCATTTTTGGCATTATATTCTGCGAGAATTAAGTTGTCGACAGGGGACAAATCTATTGGCGATAAGCCTTGATTTTGGGCTATCTGGATCCAGTTTTCCTTATCGGAGGAACTTGTAATTGAAAATCTTTTTGCAAGAACATCATCGACACTTTTTATATAGTCAGCAGGTTTAAGTTTAGAGTAGTCGACATTGGATCTTAAAAAATTATTGAAGTAATAAACTCCAAGTCCCGAGCCGGTAAAAATTCCAAGAACGGTTAGAATTCCAAGAACCCTCATTTTATGGGCAAAGGTTGTTTTTTCATAAGAGGAAGGCTTTTTCTTCTTTTTCTTTTTTGCCTTGCCTTCAATTGCTTCCTGTTCGACATCTGTATTTAAATTTTCTTTGCTTTCAAAAACGATATCTTGATTTTTCTTATATTTTGCTTTAATAAAATCTTCTTCTATCTCTTTGAAAATACTGTCGTCGTTGTCAGCGACAAAAGAACCATCTTTAGTTAAAGATGATTTTTTTTTATTATCGTTATCGTCTTGTAAGACGTTATTCTTTTCATTAGACATGTATGCACTCCTAAATAGGGTTTCAGCACATTACATTTGCTTTTGACATATTCATTTTTTGTAGGTAAACATGACTTGTCCACGCTTAAAATATTCAAATTATAATAATTGGTCGTCAAGAACAAAAGAAGGGCTGATTTGTATTAATATTTTATAATTGACCAGAAGGTCTAGGGAGTTATTTATAGTAAAAACACTAAAAAAATTGTCGTAAATATATTATAAAACATATTAATGTATTAAGTCAAGTTTTTTTCAAGCAAAAAACAAAAATTTTATACATAATTATACAATAAAATGTATAAATATTCACAAAAAATATCTTGCATATTATAACAAAATGTGTTATACTAAATATATACAAAGGAGGGTAATATGAAAACAGGTCCATCAAAAGAAATGTTGAAGGATATAAAGAAGGCTCTTCCAAACAAAAAAATATCAATTAGCGGAGCACTATCTTTTATAAATGGACTAGCATCAATTTATAGAAAATCGATAATTGATTACTCTGACGCGGATAAGATGGTAAGAGACACCAAAATGAAAGAGGTTATTTACACGAAATATCTTCAAATGCGAGGCTATGATGTTGATTTTGACAAAGAATTTGATGAATATTTAGAATTGCTTCCTGCGGAGTTTTTGTCATTTATAAACAGTGATTTATATAAGTCTAAGAAAATAAGCAGAAAGGCACTTGAAGAGGATCTTGAAAGGATTTCAAACAGGGTGTTGTATAGTGCTGTTCAAGGGGGAATAAAGGAGAAAAGAGAGCCTAAGATATTGGATGCATCACAGGTGCAAAAGGATTATAGCGAGTATGCAGCAACAAACAAAATTTTAATGCGAGGTCTTCCATTTGTTACGATAAATGAGCAGGGTGCAGAGGGAAGTGAACTTGTTGAGGATTATGTAAACAGCCTTGCCAGGAAGGCAATATCCAGCGAGGTTGATTATGTAAATGAAGTTGCTGAGAGTGTAGTTCGATTCTATTCAAATATCGAGATTGCACGTGGTGCTCAAAGGCGAGAGAGCGACGATTATATGGTGCTTGGCGACGAAGAAAGACGAATGTCATTATAGATTTAAGTTTTTTCAAAAAAGTTGCTAAAAACTCTTGACAAATATAAATAAATTATATAAAATAAAAAGCGTCTTAAATTAAGGCGTTTTTTGTTTGCAATTAGCCCCGCAAATGACGAAGTGCCTAGAAGGACTGTTCGGAGGAAAAATGAAAACATATATGGCAAAGTCAACGGACATTGAAAGAAAATGGTTCGTTGTAGATGCAGCGGGTGTTCCACTAGGAAGAGTGGCAACTCTCGTTACAGATTTATTAACAGGTAAAAAGAAAACCATCTATACACCTCATGTTGATTGCGGAGATTTCGTTGTAGTTTTAAATACAGATAAATTAGTTCTTACAGGAAACAAACTCAATGATAAAATGTATAGACATCACACAGGCTATATTGGAGGCCTTAAAGAAGTAGATTATGGGACATTAATGGCACAGGACTCAACAAAGGTATTACAACTTGCAGTTAAGGGAATGTTACCAAAAACATCTTTGGGAAGAAAGCAAATTACAAGACTTCACGCATACAAAGATGAGGCTCATAAGCACGAGGCTCAAAAGCCAGAAAAAGTTGAAGTAAAAGGAGTTAGAAACTAATGGCAGAAAAGAAGACAAAGCCAGCCAGCCAAATTATCTCAACTGGCAGAAGAAAAAAATCAATCGCTAGGGTAAGACTCTTTCCAGGAACAGGGAAATATGTTGTAAATGGAAGAGATATGGGAGAATATCTCCAAAGAGATACACTTCTTTTAGTTGCACGCCAACCATTTGAAGTTACTTCAACAGGAGATAAGTATGATGTTATAGTAAGAGTAGTTGGTGGTGGTATTGCTGGTCAAGCAGGTGCTATTTGCCATGGAATTGCAAGAGCACTTGTAAAAGCAAATGAAATGTATAAGCCAGAACTTAAAAAGGCAGGACTTCTCACTCGCGATCAAAGAATGAAAGAGAGAAAGAAGTATGGTCTTAAAAAGGCAAGAAAAGCACCACAATTCTCAAAGAGATAATTACAAAAGACTTGCAAAAGCAGGTCTTTTTTGTTGCTAAAATTAAGAAATTAATATAAAATAATATTAGGAGCAGAAATGGAATTTGACATAATAATTGTAGGGGGCGGAGCGGCTGGCATTTCAGCCGGTATCTATGCAAAAAGGGCAGGCAAAAATGTGGCAATAATCGAGAAGGTTGTGCCAGGTGGTCAGTTAAATTACATCTCAGAAATTAATAATTATACAGGATTTGTAAGTATAAGCGGTGTAGAGCTTGCCAATCATTTTTATATGCACGCAAAAAGTAATGATATAAAATTTATTTTTGACGAGGTTGTTGATGTTGATTTGTCGCATGACATTAAAAATATAAAATGTAAAAAGGGTGAATATTCAGCGAAGGCTGTTATTTTTGCACTTGGCAGCCATTCACGGGAATTAAATATTGAAGGAGAACAAAAATTTAGGGGTAAAGGTGTTAGTTACTGTGCGGTTTGTGATGGCAATTTTTTTAGGGATGAAAATGTTGCTGTTGTTGGCTCAGGTGATACAGCCTTTTCAGATACTGCTTATCTATCAAATATTTGTAAAAAGGTTTATCTTTTAACAAAAGAGGAGTTAAAAAACATAAATTATTCCACTGACATATTAAGCAAAGCCAACGTTGAGGTGATAAAAGGTGGCATATCATCAAGAATCGAGGGTGAAGATGAAATTTCAAAACTCGTTTATATTAAAGAAGGGAAGGAAAAAAGTATTGATGTAAAAGGTGTTTTTGTTGCAATAGGTCGCCAACCATCAACACAGTTTTTAAAAGGAAAAGTCAAACTTTCCGACAAAGGGTTTATTGTTTGTCATGACCAGGTTAAAACAAGCGTAGAGGGAGTTTTTGCTTGCGGAGATGTCTGTGAAGGCCATATAAAACAAATAGTTTCGGCGGTTGGAGATGGTGCAGTCGCAGGGCTTGAAGCAAGTAAATTTGTATCAAAAATTTAGGATTCTTGAGGGTGTGGAGAGGTATTTATAAATGATGCCTTGTCAGAGGCTAAAAATATCTTACCATACCTTTTGTTTATTCTTTCCATAACTTCTGAGTAATCCTTCTTTGGTATGTCAAACATTGATAATTGAATTATAGATGAACTTGTCAGCGATGATACTTTAATACGTATTGAACGGAGGGGATAGTTATATTTATATAACTTATCGCAAAGACGCATTGCATTTTCAGCAATGTCTTTTATTGTATTTGTTTGTGGCATTTTTGTTGAAGAAGCGACCGTCTTAAGATTAGAAGATTTTAATCTAAGTGAAATTGTTGAACCAAAAACTTTATGTCGCAACATCCGTGAAGATATTTTTTGTGCAAGAAAGTAGATGACTTTTTCAACATCTTTTCTGGATGAAATATCTTTTATAGTTGTCGTTCCATTACCTATGCTTTTAGGAGGGGGTAATTTGTAATAGTCAAGCACAGGGACAAATCTTGTGCCTAACAAATCTTGTTTCAAATTTGTTCCATTAATTCCCATCATATTGTCAAGTAAGCTGTCATCAAGTTTGACGAAATCGCCAATAGTTTTTATTCCAATTGCAAAGAATTTTCTTTCTAGCCTTGCACCTATTCCAACAATAGAATTTAATGGGAGATTATATGTTAAATTTTTAAAATTTTCAAAAGGTATTTCTGTTGTAAAATTTGGTTTTCTCATGTCTGAACCTAGTTTTGCAAATATCTTTGAAAATGACACGCCCACCGATATAGTAAAATCAAAGTCTTTTTTTATTCTTTCTCGCAATTCATCGGCAATTTGTTTGCCAGTTTTTTTTAAATATTTTTCGCAACCTGTTACATCGAGCCAACATTCATCAAGCCCAAGCGGTTCGACAAAATTTGTATATTCAAGATAAATTGTTTGAAGTTCGTGGGAAATTTCCTCATATATATCATAGTGCGGAGGGAGGCATATAAGATTTGGACAAAGAGCCATTGCTTCGCCAATAACTTGCCCAGTTTTAATGTTAAACTTTTTTGCCTCTTCATTTTTTGCAAGAATTATGCCTGTTCTTTTGTTTGGATTTCCAGTTACCGCGACTGGCTTTCCTTTATATTGCGGATTAATGGAACATTCGACAGAAGCAAAAAAATTATTTACATCAGCGTGCAAAATAACCCTCTTATTTATTTGATTTTTCTCTTCCATTTATTGTATAATAGGTAAAAAGTTGGAGAATTATGCGTAACGACGAAAATATGATATTAAAAGGATTTCAAAATTATTTTTGTGATGGTATAGCATCGGTATTGGGAGAATATTTAGATGTTTATACAGACTATAATGAAGATAAAATATTAGAAAAAATAAGTATAGAAGATTTAAAGACCATTGTCGAGTATGCCGTTTTAAAGAATAAGGTGGCGGGAGTAAAATTTTTAAATATTAAAGTTCCTGTATCAAAAATTGGAAGAGAGGCACTTGAAAAATTTGATTTAGAAGGGAATGAAGTTTTATCTGCTCGCATTATGCCAAATCTTACAACGAAAGACCTTTTGGGCGGAAATTTATTTTTGCACATTGAAGACCTTCTTGATTATGAAGAGGGTTATTTGGAAAGTATATCTGATTTTTGCGGAAGAACGGAAACGCCAATTATTATAACTATATGTCAAGACCTAAAAGAGGTTGGCAAACTTGTGAATAAATATAATAAAAGCCCGGTTGAGATTTTGGAAGATTTTGGGTTTTTGGATAGAGAATGCTATTTGCAGGGTTTGAATTTTCTTGATAAGGAAGATCAAAAGTTGCTTAAACAATATAACCCCACCTTAATTTTGTCTCCACGCGATGATGGAGAAAGTGGAAGGGGTGCAATAAATTTATTTAATTTTATTTATAACCGTTTAAAATTTGTTTTTTCAAGCGGAAGATGCTATAATATAGATATGTTGGGCGAGGCCAAACTTGCAAACATAAACACTCAAAATCTTATGTTTAGTCGAGGATTAATAAAAGAGGAAAGTTTATTAGAGAGTTTGCAATATAAAAAGGGGGAGAATGAGATTCCTCTTGAAATTGAAAGTAATTTGCATTGTATATTTGATTGTAAGTATGAAAATAAAGATGAAAAATTATTGGCTCAACTTTCTTTATATAGAAAAAAAATAAAAGAAATAATAAAAGGGATAAAGGAGTAAAAATGGAATTACATGAAGTGCTTGCACAAGAATTTGGAATAAAAGTCGAATATTCACAAAATATAATAAATTTATTAGATGAGGGTTGCACAATACCTTTCATTGCCCGATACAGAAAGGAAATGCACGGAACCTGTGATGACCAAACTTTAAGGGCATTTGCCGATAGATTGAAATATTTGCGAAACTTAAATGAAGAGAAGGCAAAAGTAGAAAAAACAATCACAGAGCAAGGAAAATGGACTGAGGAATTAAAGGTTGCTCTTGAAAATGCAAAGACATTAACTGAGGTCGAAGATATTTACAGACCATATAAGCCAAAACGTAAGACAAGAGCCACCGTTGCCATTGCCAAAGGTCTCGAACCTCTTGCAGACACATTGCAATCACAGTCTAAGAGTGTTGAGATAAGAAAAGAGGCAGAGAAATATATTACAGAGGAAGTTCCAACTGTAGATGATGCTTTGCAGGGGGCAAAGGATATAATTGCTGAAAGAATTTCTGATGATGCAGATTTAAGAAAAGAGTTAAGGGCATTAATTGAAAACAAGGGTATTATTGTTTGCGAATTGCTTGAAAATGAAAATAGTCCTGTTTATGAAACTTATGCAAACTTCAAACAAGAGGTAAAGGCTCTTCCAAGCCATCGTGTCCTTGCTATAAATAGAGGTGAGAAAGAAAAATGCCTTAAAGTTGATATAGAATTAAATGAGGAACTATCATTAAATATAATTTCAAAGCATTTCAAGAAAAATAATCCAGACACTGACGCAATTATGGAAGAGGTAATTGCAGACGCTTATGAAAGATTACTTTTCCCATCTCTTGAACGTGAATGCAGAAATAATTTAACTGATATGGCAAATGAACAGGCAATTAAGATGTTCGAAGTGAACTTAAAGCCTCTTCTCATGGAAGCCCCACTTAAAAATAATATTATTTTGGGATTAGACCCTGCATATAGAACGGGTTGTAAAATTGCTGTAATTGACAAAAACGGGAATGTGCTTGACACCACTGTTATTTATCCAACTCCACCTCAGTCTAAGACTGAAGAATCAATTGAAAAATTGAAGACATTAATAGAAAAACACAGAGTTGATATAATTTCAATTGGAAATGGAACTGCATCAAAAGAGGCAGAAATATTTGTGGCAGAACTTATAAAACACGTTTCAAGACCGGTAAGTTATGCAGTTGTAAGCGAAGCAGGAGCGTCCGTTTATTCAGCATCAAAACTCGGTGCTGAGGAATTTCCTGATTATGATGTATCACTAAGAAGTGCAGTTTCAATTGCAAGACGTCTTCAAGACCCACTTGCAGAACTTATCAAAATTGATGTTAAGTCAATAGGTGTAGGACAATATCAACATGATATGCCACAAAACAGATTGACCGAAGTATTGACAGGTGTTGTCGAAGATTGCGTTAATAGTGTTGGTGTGGATTTAAACACTGCAAGCCCATCATTATTAAGTTATGTTTCTGGGCTGAATATGTCCATAGCAAAGAATATAGTTGATTACAGAGCAAAAGTAAAAGGGATAAAGAACAGACAGGAGTTGCTTGCTGTTCCAAAGTTAGGACCAAAGGCGTTTGAGCAATGTGCAGGCTTTTTACGGGTTGTTGGTGGAGATGATATTCTAGACAACACCGCCGTTCACCCTGAGAGTTACGAGGCCACAAGAAAATTATTAAAATTATTTGATATGACAGAAGAAGATGTCAAGAATGGAAATATTTCAAATCTTCCAAATCTTATAACTTTAAAAGGCGAGGAAAAGGTTGCTAAGGAATGTGAAATTGGTGTTCCAACATTGAATGATATAACAAAAGAACTTTTAAAACCAGGAAGAGATATACGTGAGAGTATGCCAAAACCTGTATTAAGAAGCGATGTAATCACAATGGAAGACTTAAAAGAGGGTATGGTATTCTCAGGTGTGGTAAGAAATGTTATTGATTTTGGTGCATTTGTAGACATTGGTGTTCACCAAGATGGTCTTGTGCATATAAGCCAAATTTCAGATTCATATATTAAGCACCCATCAGAGGTGTTGAAGGTTGGTCAAAGAGTTGACGTGAAGATTCTCTCTGTCGACCTCAATAAAAAGAGAATATCATTAACAATGAAAGGTATTGATAAAGAATAAGGAAATAAATATGGATAAATGCCCATATTGTAACACTTCATTCAATGAAATTCGTCAAACAGGATTTGTTGGATGTAGTAAATGTTATCGCGAGATAGAAGAGTTAAGAAAGGCTGTAAAATCAATGTATTCCAATAAGGTGCATAGAGGGAAGAGGGCGAAAAATGGAAGTTTATGATGATATAGCCATTTCTTCACGCATAAGGCTCGCAAGAAATGTTGATGGATTTAATTTTTTTACAAAATTACAAAGTGATGAAGATGCTTCATACATCACATCTTCTGTCATGGAAACGCTTGAGAAATTTGAAGATTTTAATTTTATTTCCCTAAAAAATATGTCGCTTAATGAGTGTAATGCCTTGTTTGAACAACATTTAATAAGCAAAGAGTTGATTGAGAATAAAGATATATCGGGTGTGGCAATAAGTGAAGATAGCAAAATGATAGTTATGATAAACGAAGAAGACCATATTCGTGAGCAATGTATAGAAAAAGGGTTTAATTTATACAAACCTTTTAGAAGAATTTCTAAAATCGACGATGAGTTGTTGGCAACGCTTCCAATCGCATATGATGATGAATTTGGTTTTATAACAGCAAGTCCATCAAATTTAGGAACGGGGATGAGAGCATCCGTAATGCTTTTCCTTCCGGCGTGCGAATTGACAGGACGAATGCCAGATGTATACATTAGGGCAAAAGAAGGGGGACTTACTATACGAGGGATTTATGGAGAAGGTAGCAAAGCGTTGGGCTACTTTTATCAAATTTCAAATCAAGGGTCCTTAGGATTAGATGAAAATGAAATAATCGATAATGTAAGCGAATTTGTTTATTCGCTATGCAATGAGGAAAAAGAGGCAAGGGAACAATTACTTGAAGAGGAAAGCGAAAAATATAAAGATATAACACTTCGTGCTTATGGAATATTGACAAATTGTTATAGTTTAAGTGAAAGCGAAATGATGGAAAAACTTGCACTAATAAAATTGGGACAAGTATTGGGATTTATAGACATAAACAATGAAGATAAATTTCAAAAACTTTTCTTTGAGGGGGCAAGTGCAAACTTAAAAGAAATTTTTGGGATAGAAGCACAAAAAAAGGAAAACATTATAAGGGCGGAGTATATATCTAGCAAGGTGAAAGAATTATCACAAAGGAGGCTAGTATGAATTATCAATCATCTTCTTTTTCAGACAATATACAAAAAGTTATTAAAAATGCAAGCAAGTTTGCATTGAGATTTGGCTCAAACTTAATTGGAAGTGAGCATATACTTTATGGACTTGCAAGTGTTAAAGATTGCTTAGCATCAAAGATGCTGTCAGACTTTGGAGTAACTGAACAAAGCCTGTTTGAGTTTTTTGAGGACAATGTAAGCCAGGACGACATTTTTGGGCTAGGCGGCGAAGTGGAAATGACGCCAAGAACAAAGGATTTATTTAGAGTTGCTCAGCAAATAGCAATATCTATGAACCATTCCTTTTTGGGAACAGAACATCTTTTACTTGCACTTTTAACGTCAACAGGGAGCGTAGCCTACAGGATTTTGGTAGGGCAATACGGAGTTGATGTTGAGGCTTTAAAAGCAAAACTTTTGTCAGCATTGTCTTTTAACACTAATATTAAAGAGGAAAAAAGCGAAAGTAATAAAAATCAACAGGTAGGTAGTAGTCTTCCCGACAAACTACTAGATATGGGAACGGATATAACATTAAAGGCAAAGGAACATAAATTAGACCCAGTCATTGGTCGTGAAGAAGAAATACAAAGACTGGTTGAAATTTTATGTAGAAAGACAAAAAACAACCCAGTTCTTATTGGAGAAGCAGGAGTTGGAAAAACTGCTGTTGTCGAAGGACTTGCACAGGCTATTGTTTCAGGAGATGTTCCAGAAATATTAAAAGATAAGATTATTTATTCTCTTGAAATTGGCGGGCTTATGGCTGGCACAAAATATAGAGGTGCAATGGAAGAAAAACTGAAAGACGCAATAGAAACTATTATAGAGAGTAAAAATATAATTGTCTTTATTGATGAAATTCACACACTTGCACAAGCAGGTTCAGAAAAAGGTGAAACATCTCCATCGGATATGTTAAAACCATATCTAGCGAGAGGTGAACTTCAAACAATTGGTGCTACAACTACAGATGAATACAGAAAATTTATTGAAAAAGACAAGGCTCTTGAAAGAAGGTTTCAGCCTATTATGGTATCCCCACCATCAGTTGAGCAAACAATACAAATTTTAAAGGGGTTAAAAGATAGTTATGAGGCTTTTCATAAAATTACTATAACTGACGAGGCGATAGAGGCAGCGGCCGTTCTATCGGATAGGTATATTTCAGATAGAAGCCTGCCCGATAAGGCAATAGATTTAATTGATGAAGCAAGTTCAAAGGCAAAAGTAAACTTTACTGTAAAGCCACAAGAAGTTAGGGCAATTGAGGAGAAAATAAAATCCTTGTCAGCAAACAGAGATGAGGCAAGTTTACAGCGTAATTATGAAAAAGCGGCAAAACTTCAATCTGAAATAATTAATTTGGAAAATGACCTAAAACAAGCAAACAAAAAATTTGATGTAAAGAAAAACAAGTCTTCTATAAATTCAATTGGGGCAAATGAGATTGCCGAGGTTGTATCAAAATGGACAGGAATTCCAGTAACGAAGATAACTGAGAGTGAAAAGGAGAAACTTGTTCATCTTGAAGACATATTGCATAAACGTGTTGTTGGCCAAGACGAGGCGGTTGAAGCAGTTGCAAAAGCGATAAGACGTTCAAGAGTTGGATTACAAGACAGTAAAAGACCAATTGGTTCATTCTTATTTATGGGACAGACCGGTGTTGGAAAAACTGAACTATGCAAAGCAATTGCAGAGGCGATGTTTGATGATGAAAACAATATAATCCGTATAGATATGAGCGAATATATGGAATCTCATAGTGTTTCAAAATTGATTGGTTCGCCTCCTGGATATGTAGGTTACGAGGAAGGTGGACAATTGACGGAGCAGGTTCGAAGAAAACCATATTCAGTTGTTTTATTTGATGAAATAGAAAAAGCACATCCAGACATTTTTAACACTCTTTTACAAATTCTCGATGATGGAAGGTTAACTGACGGACAGGGAAGGACGGTGTCATTTAAGAATTGTATAATTATTATGACAAGCAATCTTGGCTCAAAAGAGGTTAAGGAGCAAAGAAAGCAACTTGGCTTTGGCTATCATGAAGATGAAGAAGAAGTAGATTCCCAAAAAATCTATATGGATGCATTAAAGAACAAATTTAAACCAGAGTTAATAAACAGAATTGATGTAATATGTATTTTTGACCCACTTAGCAGACAGGATCTTATAAAAATTGCTAAAATATTAATTAAGAATATAAATAAGAGACTAAAAGAGAAAAACTTATCATTGAAAATGACAGAGGATGCACTTGAATTTATAGTGGAGAAAGGATCAAATGTTGAATATGGAGCGCGTCCATTAAAGCGATTTATCCAGCAAGAGGTTGAAGACCAAATTGCGGAGAAGATATTGCTTGGAAAACTCAATAAAGAGGGTGGAATAATTATAGACATAGAAAATGGCAAATTAACTTTCAACAACAATTAAAATTTGTTTTGAAAAAAATAAAAAGTTTGCTAGAATATAGTTGCGGAGGTAGCAAATGAAATTAGAAATATTAGAAAGAGGTGGCTATAAAGTCAGCCAAAGACTAGAAAGGATATTGACTGAGAAATTAACAAGACTGGAAAAATACTTTGAGGACACAATGAATGTAAAAGTTGTATGCTCAAGAACGGCAAAACTAGAAAAACTAGAAATCACCGTGTCAAGCAAGGGGTTAATGTATAGAAGTGAGGTTACAAGCGATAATATGTATAACAACATTGATTTTGCATTGCCAAAACTTGAAAAACAAATAGTTAGAAATAGTGAAAAGAGAAAAATGATACGTGCTAGAGGGTCAAAGCAGGAGAACTTCTTGCCATTTGAATTTATTGAAGAAGAGCCAGAACAACTTCCAGACGTATTTAAAACAAAAACTTTTGAGTTACAACCAATGCTCGTAGATGAAGCAAGATTTGCAATTGAACGCTTGGGACATGATTTTTATGTATTTATAAATGCTGATACAGATAAAATAAACATAATTTATAGAAGAAAAGATGGCAAATTCGGTTTAATTGATTTAGTTTACTAAAAATTACAAATAAATTTGAATTTGATTATAAAAAAGAACATATTGTGAATAAATCAGTATGTTCTTTTTTTATGCAATCGACAAATTTAAAATTTTATAACGTTATCGCTTATTTCCACCAATCTTTTATCGTGAGATACAACAATTACTATAGAATTTTCTTTAATTTCAATAAGTTTTGATAGTATTTTTTCGACATTTTTTCCATCAAGATCATTTGTAGGCTCATCGAATATATAAATTTCAGCATCTTTTGCGAAACTTCTAATAAGATTGATTCGTCTTTTTTCGCCACCAGAAAGCGTGGTTTTTATTGATTCATTAGTTTGATTTCGTTCAAATAGTTCTTGCAAATCAAAGTCGCTTATAAGTTTTTTGGTTTTTTCATTGAGTTGTAAGTCAGGATACATAACGTTTTCCTCAAAATTTCTATCAAACAAATTTTCTTCTTGAAAAGCCAAAGCAATTCTGTCATTTTCGAAAAATAGGGAATTTATTTCAAATTTATCATTTATTATAATTTCACCACTTTTGTATTCTTTGAGACCAAGCAAACAATTTATCAAAGATGTTTTTCCACTTCCGCTACCACCAGCGAGACAATTTATTTGTCCCTTATAAAAATTTATTTCATGAATTAATTTTGAAAATTTGCCAATTTCAATATCCATGTTTTTCATAGTTATTTTATTTATCTTTTCTTCTTTTGGCAAAGTCTTGCCAAGTTGAATTATATTTTCGGGATTTTCTTTTAATAAAAGTAAGCGAGAAATTCTTATAGAATATTGTTGCACATTGCCCATGACAAAGGCGAGATCTTCATACTTATTATAAACATCAAGCACGTAGGGGATTATAATTATTAATGATGAAATAATTTCTGCACTTGTCATAGTTTTGCTGTTTAAGACGAGGAGAACTATGCCGATCGTGCTTGCATATTCAATTATGTGAGTGAAAGTCCAATAAATAAGATATGTGTTTAATTTTTTCTTTTGATGCCTGTAATTTTCATTGTTTAGTTCTTTAAGAATTTGATATTCTCGCTCTCTTGTTTTAAAAAATCCAATAAAAGGTAGGTTTTCAATATTGTTTAAAAAGTGATTATTTTGTTTTCCGCTTATTTTTTCCAAAATCTTGTTAATTTTGTTATCCATGACAATTCTATAACAAATGGAAATATTCATTATTGCAAGTGTGCCAAGAATTATGAGGAGAGCATAGATGTTTACAACTGAAATATATATACAAGAAAAAACAGCAACTACAATAGGGGTAAAGATTTTTATAAGAAAATCTTCAAAGAATGAGAAAACTTGGTCGCTTGCACTTTTAACAATATAACTTGCTTCGCCATTTGTCATATTTAAATTAAAATTTTTTCTGTATTCCAAAATATAATTTAATGCTTCAATATGTGTTTTATTGCTCATTCTATAAGCAAACAACTTCATTAAAGCACGTAAAACAGTGGCGGTAATTTGCAGCACAGGCAGGAATGCAAAAGCAATCAAAATAAGTGCTGTATTAGAAAGACTATCTGGAAATTTTATAAAAAGTATAGATGCTGAATTTCCAGAAAGTTTTGAAGTTACGC
Source organism: uncultured Clostridia bacterium (assembly GCA_947624415.1). Taxonomy (GTDB): domain Bacteria; phylum Bacillota; class Clostridia; order Christensenellales; family UBA1242; genus Caccovivens. Next base: position 69,190 of record CANQKH010000003.1, read on the forward strand.
AAGAAGTTATTAAAGGGATTAAAAGGAAAGTAAAGGAGCGAATTATACAGGCAAAAAGAAGGACTATAAAAATAGCCTTATCTTTTTTGCTTCCTATTTTCCACAAAAGTTTACAAGCAGAGAAGAACCCAAGTTTTTTATCCATGAATAAAATATAACAAAATAATATTAAAAAGTCAATAATGAAATATAAAAAACAATAGTCGATATTATCAAAATAAAAGGAATAACATTAAGAAACATTGGTTTACTATAAAAAAACAGGAAGAACATATTATTTCTTCCTATTTTTATTTACTGCCCTTAAAAAGGGGACTTGAAAAAGTCATTTATTTGTTTAGGTTTGCAAGCATTTTAGCATAATGAGCCTTTTTTCTGTTTGCACTATTCTTATGAATAACATTATCACTAGCTGCTTTGTCCATAAGAGAAACAACTTCATTGTAAAGGCTTTGAGCATTTTCAACTTCTTTGTTTTCAACTGCCAATTTAAATTTTTTAGCATAGGTGGCAATTCTTGATTTTATTGCTCTGTTTTCTGCAGTTTTTTTGTTGATAACCTTAACTCTTTTTTCTGCTGATTTAATATTAGGCATACTTATCTCCTTTATAAATTTTTACTCTAGACAAAAGTATAACATAAAAAAAACAAGAAATCAAGTAAAATAAATATTTTTTTTAAATTTTAGCAAAATAATTGTATGTTTGATTTAATAGATGAGTGTGGAAAGGATTTAAAACGGTATGGCTATACCATAAAAGAGGTTGGTGAATTTGGTATAAGCGAGGCATATTTAAAGGTGCATGACAGAAAAGAGAGTGAAGAAACGGGGCTTGCTGAAGGAGAGTATTTTATAGTAAGTTGTCCTTTTTTTAGTGAGTTTGGACAGGACTGTGCAGTTGTAATGGTAAATTGTTTAAAGAATAAGTTAAAAAGATGTTTAAAAAATTTTAATTACAAGAAAGAGGACAGAGTGTTGATTGTGGGGCTAGGTAATCCTGACATTGATGCTGATAGGCTTGGCAAAAATGTATTTGATGAAATTGAAATAAAACCGATGAATAAGAAGAATAACATTTTCAAATTTTGTCCTAATATTTTTTTCTATACAGGTATTGATACGCTCGAAATAGTAAAAATGTTATCTCAAAAACTCAAAATAAATTTAATTATAATAATAGATTCACTTACAACCTCATCTCTTTCACGCTTAGGCTCGTCTTTTCAAATAACCACATCGGGTATGACGCCAGGCAGCGGAGTGAATAGGTTTGGAAATAGAATTTGCAAGGAGACAATTGGGATTAACTGTATTTCGATTGGAGTGCCGTTTATGATATTTTCAAGCAGTATAAAAGATGACGAGCGAGATATAATACTCACTTCAAAAGATGTAAAAGAGGATGTGGAAAATGCAAGTTTTATAATATCTCAGGCACTAAAGGAGGCGATAAAATGAATCTTTATTTGCTTATTCCCTTTTTTATAATTTTGATATTTTTTATACCAGTTAAAGTAGAGGTGAGAATTTCTTTCAATGTTCTCGAAAAAATGGGGGCTTTTGGTGTGTTTGTATTTGGAATTAAAGTTGAATATCAACAGTTTTGGATTGAGAATAAAAAGATAATCACTAAAAAAGAAAATGAGATTGAAAGTCATGAATTAGACACGCAAAGCAAGGAAGTCATATTTTTTGAGATGCTAAGCCATGAGATTAAAGACAAGACAAGACTAAAAGAATTGTATGTGTTTTATAATTTAGGAGTTGGAGATGCTTTTTCATCTGCAATGGTTGGAGGAACAATAAATGTTATATTGTTTTCCATCATGACAGCAATTAAGAATTCAAAGCCGACTGCATCTATGGGAGTTTATGACACAATATCTTATAATAAGAAAATTTGTCAATTTGCATTAAAGACTTCAATGTCAATTTCTTTATTTGATGTGGTATATTCTTTGATACGTTCGGTTATTCTAACTAGGAAGAAAACAAATGAAAAGCAAATAATGGAGAAAAAAGGAGTATAAAATGAAATATTTTGATAGTAATGATAACATCAATAATTTAATTAATGTCGCAATGGATAAAATTAAGACTATAGTTGATTCAAGCACTGTAATTGGCGAGGCGGTTGAGACTTCTGATGGGACGACTATAATACCAATTTCGCGTGTAACGGTTGGATATGTAGTAGGTGGCGGAGAATATGCCGACCTTTCATCGAGACGAGTTGCCAATCATTTTCCTATGGCAGGAGGTTCAAGTGGAGGTATGAGTTTGTCTCCTGTTGGATTTTTAATTATAAAAAGTGGCGATGTAAAATTTGTTAATGTTGAAAATAAGACGTTATATCAAACTTTTTTAAACTTATTTAATTCAATTCTTTCAAAAATTGACGAAGATGCAAAAACAGATAATAATGTAAGTGATGACAGCGAAGTTGTGGAGAGTGAAGAAGATGAATAAACATTGCAAAAGAATACTTGCTCTCTTTTTTATAGCAATATTTCTCGTTGGGGCACTTGCGGGTGGTGTTAAAATTATTGCAGATGCCCATCAATTGTCTTCGGCAAAGGGTATGTGTGTAATGGAAACAGGCACAAATCGAGTATTGTATTCAAATAATGAAGAATGCAAATTGCCTATGGCAAGCACAACTAAGATAGTAACAGCGATAACAGCAATTGAAAATTGTAATGACCTTGATAAAATAATTAAAATATCTCCCAAGGCTATAGGTGTAAGCGGAACAAGTTTATATTTAAAAGAAGGTGAAGAGATGTCATTGCGTGATTTATTATATGGACTTATGCTTATATCTGGTAACGATGCCTCAGTGGCTATAGGAGAAGCAATTTGCGGCAATGTAGACAAATTTGTTACACTTATGAATAAAACTGCATACAAAATAGGAGCATTTAATAGTCATTTTGAGAACACTCATGGATTAGACAGCAAATCTCATTATACGACAGCATATGACTTGGCACTAATTACAAGTTATGCTATGAAAAATCAAACTTTCAAGGAGATAGTATCTACAAAAAACACAAAAATTACAAATAAAGATGGAAAAACACGATACTTAAAAAATAAGAACAAACTTTTGAATACATTAGAGGGGTGTTGTGGTGTAAAAACGGGTTTTACCGATGATGCTGGGCGATGTCTTGTTTCATGTTGCGAAAGAAATGGAATGAGTGTTGTATGCGTTGTATTAAATTGTGGGCCAATGTTTGAAGAAAGCGGTGAACTATTAGAAAGGGCATTTAACGAATATAATTACATTGATTTGACATCGAATTATGCATATTATGATAGTTTACCTGTTATAGATGGCAAAAGCGAAAGCGTTAAAATAGGAACGTTTGGGAATTATTTTTATCCGTTAAGAGCAGATGAAATTTCAAAGGTTAGATATGAATACAATATAATAAAAGAGATAAAAGCACCGGTAGATAAAGGCATTGAAGTTGGAGAGATTAAAATTTTTATTGATAAAGACTTGCATTTTACAGAAAAAGTGTATACAATTGAAAGTGTAAGGAGAAATTCTGTTTGGTCAAAGGTAAAAGACTTTATAGAAAAATGGTAATATGAGATTAAATAAGTTTTTATCAAATAGTGGAGTTGCATCGAGAAGAAAATGTGATGACATAATTTTATCTGGGGTTGTAAAGGTAAATGGAAAAGTTGTAAAAGAACTTGGGTTAAATATAAATGAGAAAAAAGATAAGATTACGGTAGAAGATAGGGTAATTACACTGCCCTCTTCTTTTGTATATATTAAATTAAATAAACCCAAAGGATATACTTGCAGTGCATCTGATGAGAAAGGGAGAAAGACTATTTATGATTTAGTTCAATGCGATGAACGTCTTTTTTCTATAGGCAGGCTTGACTATGATACTGAGGGACTTATAATTCTTACCAATGATGGAGATTTTGCCAATAGAGTTGCTCATCCAAAATATTTGCTGGAAAAGGAGTATAGAGTAACTATAGAGGGTGAGATAAAGGAAAGCGAACTTGCAGTTTTAAGAAAAGGCGTTGTTGTTAATGGTGAAAGAATGCCATCAGCAAAAGTTGAATGGTTGTCTTATGAAAATGGATACACAAAAATATCTGTTATAATTGATGAAGGGCAAAACAGACAAATTAGAAGAATGATTGAAGCGATAGGACGTGAAATTAAATTATTGAAAAGAGTTAGGATAGGTGGAGTAAAATTGGGAGGATTAAAAAGAGGAGAGTATAGAGACCTAACGGAAGATGAGTTGAACTTACTTGTGAGGGCAAAATGAACGTTGCTATAATAGGTGGCGGAGCATCAGGCCTTATGGCCGGCGGGTTTATCGCACAAAAGGGATATAGTGTAAGTATTTTTGATGGCAACGAAAAATTGGGCAAAAAGTTATATATAACAGGCAAAGGCAGATGTAATGTTACAAATAATACTGATAATGAGGGATATCTGCAAAATGTTGTCAACGGCAAAAAGTTTATGATGTCTGCAATAAATGGTTTTTCATGCCAAGATACAATAAATTTTTTTGAAAATTTGGGTGTAAAGTTAAAAACTGAACGAGGGAACAGGGTTTTTCCACAATCCAACAAATCGAGCGATATTATAAAAGCATTAATGTTGCATTCAAAAAATTGCACTTATTTATTAGAAAATAAAGTTGAAAAGGTAGTGAAAGTTGAAGATTCATATTTAATAAAGTCAACAAGTGGAATATATAAATTTGATAAAGTTGTTATTGCCACAGGTGGAAAAAGTTATCCGGCAACAGGCAGTCAAGGTGATGGATATAAGTTTGCTAGGGATTTTGGCCATACAATTATCAAACCTCATTCTGCATTAGCACCCATAAAAATCAAGGATGCTTTTTGTAGTTCACTGGAAGGCTTAACATTGAAAAATATTAAATTAAATGCAAAATATGGAGATATGAAATTTTCTCAATTAGGAGAATTATTGTTTACAAACGATGCTATTTCTGGGCCTCTTGCATTAAGCCTTTCAAGTTTTATATCAAATCAAAAGGATGTTAAAATAAGTATTGATTTTAAACCAGCCCTTGATGAAAAAATGTTGGAGGATAGAATTTTAAGGGATATATCGTCTATGCCAAATAAAAGCATAAAATATCTTTTAAAAGGGTTGCTTCCTATGAGGCTTGTAGAAGTTTTTGTCTCAATACTTAATATTTCATTAACGCAAAAATTGAATTCTTTGACAAAAAAGCAAAGGGGTGATTTAATTTCCCTTTTGAAAAATTTCCCTTTGGTATTCGATAAAGTTTATCCAGTGGAAAGTGGAATCATCACGGCAGGGGGAATAGATTTAAAAGAAATAAATCCAAAAACTATGGAAAGCAAACTTGTAAAAGGGTTATATTTTATTGGCGAAGTGCTTGATGTTGATTGTTTGACTGGGGGTTTTAATCTACAAACGGCATTTTCGACTGCATATGCTTGCAGTAAAAATATTTAAAAGGAGTAAATAATGTTTAGGTTTTTTCAAATTGTATGTTATCTTCCCATAAAGACACTTTTTCCGTCAAAAGTTTATGGCAAGAAAAATTTACCAAAAGGAGGCTGTATAATTGCAAGTAATCACACATCTAATCTTGATGCAATAATGCTTGCTCTAAATACATGGGAAAAGAAAAGATATTTAGCAAAAAAGGAACTTTTTGAGAGAAAAATATCAAATCTTTTTTATACGGGGCTTGGGTGCATAAAGATTGATAGATCAAAAAGTGATGTGTCGGCAATTAAAACTTGCTTAAAAATTTTAAAAGATGGGAAGAAACTTGTAATATTCCCAGAGGGAACAAGGGTAAATAATGAAAATATGCAATTAGGGGAGGTCAAACATGGCGTTGCTATGTTTGCCTGCAAGGCAAAAGTGCCAATCGTTCCAATGTTTGTTTCAAGAAAACCTAAATTATTTAGGAAAACAAAAATTTATATTGGTCAGCCTTTTGAATTAAATGAGTTTTATGATAAGAAACTGCCACAAGAAGAACTTGACAAGGCATCACTAATTGTAGAAGATAAAATGAATGAATTAAGGGAAAATGTCTTAAATTCTTTGACAAAAAAATAATATTTTGATAGACTTAATGCTATAAAGGAGAATTATGGAAGACAAATTTAACTTGGAGGCTGTTGATAAAACATTTACAACTTATAAAAGAGGACAGATGTTTGATGGTGTTGTAGTAATAAAAAGGGAAAATGGTTGTATTTTTAATATAGGTGGTAAAAATGATGCGTTCCTTCCTTGCGAAGAGGTAGAGGATTGGGAAAACTTAAAAATAGGGGATAGATTTAAAGTTGTCATAATCAATAATAAAAATGAAGAAGGAATGCTTGTAGTTTCAAAAGTAATTGCCGATAATCAAATAATAGCCACACAAAACGCAAACAAATTAAAAATAGGAAGCAGAGTTACCTTTGTGGTTACAGAAGCAAACAAACAAGAATTAAAATCCAAAATGGGAGAATATAATATTTTAGTTCCAATTGGGGAAATTTCAATGAAGACTCGCGATCCATATAAGTGTGTTGGTCGCCAGTTTGAGGGTGTTGCAACTGAGATAAATAGAGATAAAAAATTAATAATTATAAGTATAAAAATGCTTGAAAAACAGATACAAGAAAATAATGAAGAAATGTTTTGGCGATCAATTTTTATAAACAAAATTGTAAAAGGAACAGTTAAGAAAATTGTTGATTTTGGCATTTTTGTAGATGTCGGGGGATTTGATTGCTTCTGCCATATTTCCAATTTGAGTTATGAAAGAATTTCAAACCCTTCCGAAGTTGTTAAGGAAGGAGAAGAATACGATTTTAGAGTAATTGAAATCGATAAAGAAAAAAAGAGGGTTGCCCTCAGTTATAAAGCACTTCTCGAAAGTCCAAAATTGAAAGCAATCAAGGAATTGGAAGAGGGGCAAGTTTATGAAGGGGTTGTAATAAAAATATTAACGTTTGGTGCAATAATAAAATTGGAGAATGGGGCAACGGGACTTCTTCATATAAAGAATGCAACAGAAGCCAATAATAAACAGATTTATGAAATTGTAAAACTTGACGAGAAGGTAAAAGTTGAAGTTTTAGATGTTGATATAGAAGACGAGAAGGTTTCCTTCAAGTTGGTTGGCTAATTGGTCTTATGTCATATATTTCGGATCAAGAATGAAAGACAAAATACTAAATATTGTGTTTTGCTAAGTAGAAATAAGAGAAAAGAACTCTCTTATTTATGCTGATGTGGCTCAGTGGTAGAGCAACGCACTCGTAATGCGTAGGTCGTGGGTTCAAATCCCATCATCAGCTCCAGTAAAAAATTGCAAAGCAATTTTTTTGTTTTGCTTTGCAAAACGCAAACTTTTGTTTGCACTGGAGCCTTTCAGCATTCGCAATGCTTACTGGCTTCATATAAAGTAATTAAATTGTCTTCTTAAAGAGGAGGTTACAATGAATTTAATTAAGTTAAATCAAGTTGGGAAAATCTTAGATGGAAATTATAAAAATTGGTTTGTTTTGATTGAGACTGACGAAGAAAGTAAAAATGACGAGGAACCAGGTTATTATGTTTTTATTGCTCCAAAGGTAGAGAATTTAACAATAAAACAAGGCGTTTATGATGAGTATTATTCTTCGTGGGAAGAATTGAATAAATTGTTTAATTATAAGGTTGATTGGGATCATAACTTTTAATTTTACAAATCAAATTTGATTTAATTTTGACAGGATTTATAAAAGTTGGTGAAAAAGTTTTTGAAATTAAAAAAACTTTGCTGTCTTTATAAAATTCTTTGCTTTAATTGTTGTAAAAGGTGATAAACAAAATGTATAAAAATATTTTAATAATTGGAACGGCAAGAAGTGGAAAGACTACACTTGCCAAGAAATTAGCAAAAGAAAAAGGGTATAGTTTAATTAGCATTGAAGATATAGTTAGTGGATTAGAGGCATATCCGGAATTGCAAATACATCATGATGGAGATGTATTTGACACAGCGAGACGGTTAGCACCATTTTTGATTAAATATTAAACTGAATTATCGGAGGGCACTATTTTTTACAGTGGAATTAAATGGGTGATTGAAGAAATTCATATTGATTTTGAACAGTTAATGCCCTTTTTGCAAAGTGATATTGGTGCGATGACCAGGAGTTAAAAGGAAATGTTAAATATTTTATAGAGAAAAACAAATTTTTCAATCAAATGTTTAAAAAATATGGAATTAAGACATTTGACACATCGTTTGATAGGGAAAATATGTTAAATTTTATAATAGAAAATTTAGAGAATTTAGAAAATGCCAAGAAAAATTAAAAAAGTTAAAATATAAGAGGGGAATTATGACTCAATGTTTATATTGCATTCTCTTAATGGAAATACCAAAGAAAGTTTTAAGGATAGTTTAACGGAGACTGCGTCTCAAATTGGATTTGATGTTTTCTATCCAATATTTGAAATTAGAGAAAAGAGTAGTTATGAGAATTTTAAAAATGTGATGGTAGTGAAGTATGGAAAATACTTAAATGAAAATACAGTTATTGTTGCACACAGCATAAGTGCGAATTATTTAATCAAATATATCTACGAATTTTCGCTATCTTTGAAAGCACTTATTTCAGTGGGAGGGGCAATTGAATTATCACCAACAGAAATAAGAGAGAACAATTATAATACTCAAATTAAAAAAAATTCTCTTCCGAGTTTAAGGGAATTAGATTATGCAAAGGAGCATATTGAAAAAATCTTTTTATATTATTCCAATAATGATAACCATTCAACGCAAGAAATGTTTGATAATTTTATAAAAACATTAAATGCAGAACCGGTCTTTTGTGAGGGGTATGGGCACTTCACAAAAAGGAATAACGTAACAAGTTTGCCAAGAATAGATAAAATACTAATGGAATTGAAATTTTAATTTTCGCAAAAATAAAGGGACGTTGAGAAATGCCTTAAATTACTTTTTCAAATAATATGGTTGAAAAGAGATAATTATATGCTGCATAAACTAAAATAAAAAAATAGACGAACAAAATGGTGTTAAAATTCATCTATTTCTTTTTATGTGGTCGGTGCTTTTTAACTAACTCAGGAATCCAAAAGGGCGAGGAAACTAAAATATAAACAGGGATTAGGTAAACAAATGCTGGAATTATCAGCCACAGAACAGGGAAGTAAAAAGGTGTTCCGCCATTTATATGGAAGGCATCAGTTTTGAAGAAGAATGGAACGAGTGGATCAAAAAGGAAGCGAAGAGAGTCAAATTCTGGTGCTAAGCCAAAAACGAAACTGCAATTTCTAATTTTTCTATCAAAAAATTGTGGCCATGTGCTGTTTACAAGTCCAACTTTTATGAGAAAAAGTTCATTTAAGCATATTATTGATTCGTGTGCTAAAAATATTAAAGGAATTGCCCAAAACATTTTAAGCCTTGGTCTGTTTATCCCTAATACAGAGGCAGTAAGCGGAACAACAATCAGATTGATATGGCAAATATAAAAACGAAGCACATCGAAAGCGAATACGGGTTGGTTTATTGCTTCTGTTGGGAAAAGTAAAGCAGCAAGTCCGCCGCAAAAACCTATAAAATACATATAATCGTGCAAGACGTTTTGTTTTTTAATTAGAAAAATAAAGGGGAAGAATACAGTTGAGCCTGCGCAAATATTTTCAATTGTTGATCTGCGAAGAGATGTTGGGAAATTATTTATATATGGCACAAAAAACTGTTTTATAAAATGCAAAGAAAAATTAAGGAAAAGAATTACTAAAAGCACTATGCGTTGAGTTTTTTCATTTCTTTTTCTTAAAATTAGACAAAGAGAAACAAAGTATATCAAAGCAATAATGATATACATAAAGTAAAAACCATTGCCAATTTTGATAATCATATTTTAATAATACAGTATTTGCGAAAAAAAGACAAATTTTTTTTAATTAGTATTGAAAAATCTAAGAGTAGAAGAAAAAAGCCACATAAAATTTTCACATGAAGTAAAACTAATATGATATGAAATCAATAGATGCGATAAAGATAAGACTTCGTGAGTTAATGAAGGAAAAAGGAACAAATTACAATGATCTGTCAATTAAAAGTGGTCTTCCAAGGTCAACTATAAAAACTTTCTTTTATAATAAAAATGCTAGATCTATAACTGTTTATACATTGTCGTTGCTTTGTGGTGGACTAGGAATTAGTCTGGCAGACTTTTTTAATGATAATATTTTTAATGACATTGATGATTTAGGTTAAAAATAAATAAATTTCTCTTTTTTTAATTTTGGCTTTTTTTTTACTACCTATTTTACAAAAAATGTGTTATAATGACAAAAAGAGCCACAATAAAAAAGGGAGAATAATATGCTCAAAGTTAAAAATCTATCAAAAAGATATCCTGCCAATGACAAGTATTCTGTTAACTGTGTCAGTTTTTCTGTAAAGGCAGGAGAAGTTGTTGGGCTTGTTGGGAGCAATGGTGCTGGCAAATCAACAATTATAAAGAGCATAATAGGGGTTCTTCCTTTTCAAGAAGGGAAAATTAAAGTAAATGGTTTTGATGTTGTTGCACAACCAGAACAAGCCAAGAGAAATATTGGATATGTGCCAGACGACCACTCAGTTTATGATAAATTGACGGGTAGAGAATATATAAATTATATTGGCAGTCTTTATGGAGCGAACAAGGAACAAAAAAAATATGTAATAGAGCAACTTGCACCAAAGTTTAACATAAATTACGCATTGGACAATCAAATAGCAAGTTATTCGCATGGAATGAAACAAAAGATTTGTATTTTAGGTGCTCTTGTCCATCAGCCGGCACTTTGGATACTTGATGAACCAATGGTGGGGCTTGATCCACAAACGATGGCGTTATTGATTAAATTTATACGTAATTATGCAGATAAAACTCATGCAGTGTTGTTTTCTTCACATAGTCTTGAAACAGTGCAAAAAACTTGCGATATTGTTATTTTCATAAAGCATGGGAAAATAGTAAGAAAAGTCGATTTGCGTCAAAACAAAGATTACAATTTACAGAAAGCCTTTATGGAAGTTAATGAGGTGGATGATGTTTAATTTCATCCGCTTGCAACTTAAACTGAAATGGGGGCTAAACAAGAACAACAGCAAAAAGAACGCAATTATGACAGCAATCGTGGCTATGCTTGCAGTAATTGTTGCCCTTGCCCTTGTTTATGGGCTTTCTTATGTTTTGAAGTCAACAGTAGAAGTAACAGGGAAGCAACTGGCAGTTCTTTTTCTTACAATTTTATTGATTGGTTTAACGGTGGTTGCGGTTAGTATGCAAATCAATAGGTTGTATAGGCCAGGTGATATACATTTAACCGCCAGGTTTCCGCTAAGTTCTTTTAAAATTTTTGTAAGTTACTTGATTTTAAATTACATAGATCTTTGTATATATTCAGCGATTTTACTTTTGCCTATAATGCTAGTATTTGGTTGGGCAATAGGTGGCTTGACAATAGTATATGTTATTGGGATATTCCTCGGGTTAATTTTTTTGCCACTTATTCCTTTCGGACTTTCCATTTTTATTGCAATACCCATAATGTATATAAACTCGCTTTTAAAAAAGCATAATATTATTCGTCTAATACTTTTTGTTATTGTTTTGGCGGGCTGTTTTGCACTTTATTATTATATATTAACGGTTCTTGCTCAATTTTTTATTCATAGAAATTGGGAGGTTGGAACACTTGAAATATGGAAATCTCTTCTCGTTGGGCTTGATAAGTTTTATAATCCAGCCTATTACATAGGAAATATTATATTTTTTGAGAATTTTTGGATTGGGTTAGCGGGGATTATTAGTGCAAGCATAGTGCTTATATCAAGCGGAATCTTTGTTGCGAAATTTGTTTATGACAAAATTCGAATTAAAGAATTAGATGGCTCTGGAGAAGTATACAGGCATAGTTCAAAAATAGATGATTATGGAAGTGCAAGGGCAATTTTGAGATATAGTTTCAGTGAAATAATACATACAAAATCTTATTCATATTTTTATTTAGGTGTTGCAATTTCAACCCCTGTTATGGTATTTCTTTGCAATAGACTTGTTACAATGGTTGGCGAGGCTCAAATGGGGCAAGGAATTAACTTTGGGGCGGCCATATTAGTTATATCTGTATTTATGGCAATGATAAGTTCATTTGCTGCTCAAATACTAAGCATAGAAGGGAAAAACTTTTACATTACAAAAATTATTCCTGTTTCTTATAGAAAACAACTATTAATGAAAGCAATAATAAATATAGTGGTGAGCCTTGGTGCTTTGCTTATAAGCACAATTGTTATGGCTGCTCTTCAATTTATAAATGCAATTGATATAATTGTATTGATGGCTGGCGAATTAATTTTTGTTGTTGGACTAGTTTTTAATGGCATTAACTTGAATCTTGCAAATCCAAACCTAAAACCTAAAGCAAATGGAGAGCCAGAGGAAATAAATATAACTTTCATGCTTATTATAGGGTTGGTGATTGCAGCAATTTACGGTTTAACAGGATTTTTGCTACCAAAGATAGTGAGACAAGGAAATTTGTGGGCATATCTAATCATAATTGGAACATCAATTGTCTACGCAATAATAAACGTAATTATTTTTTGGTTTACGGTAAATAGAAAATATAGGAAAATAGAGGTATAGGAGGAAAAGCTATGAAAAAGTTGATGATTGCTACTATAATTGTGTTGCCACTTATTTTATTGGCTATACTGCTTGTCAGTGGTGCTATTATGAGCATGACATCATTTGTCTATGTTGAGAGGCTTGAAATATCTGAAACAAGTGCTCTTATTTTAGAGATGCCAGACGAACAAAATCCTCCAACACATGATTTAATGAAAGAAGTAATAATTTTTCCTTTGCAGGCGACAAATCGTGATTTAACCTTTTCCAGTGATAATGAAGATATTGTTACAATAAATGAAGAGGGAATAATAACTGCTATTGGGTATGGCTCTACATTTGTTCATGCTACAAGCAAGGAAAACATAGCAGCAACCGACGTTAGAGAAATTATTGTTACAGATCACGCTGCCCACATTATTAAATTTGACTGTGAGATTAAAAATGAGATGTATCAAGGGACGACACAACAATTAAAGGCTGTTGTTTTGCCTGAAAATGCTGACGATACTACTTATCATTGGGAAAGTTCAAACGAAAATATTTTGCAAGTCAGTGCCAGCGGAAACATTAATGCAAAGGGGTTTGGAACTGCGACCATTACTGCCATTTCAAATGACAATAATGACATTAGGGTTTCAGTGGACATTACAAGTTATCCAGTAATGACAAGTTTGGAAGTAAACACATCGCCGCTTACCACATCTGAAACAATAGTAAAGTTTCCAAACGTAACAATAAATCCAAATAATAGTGGAATAAAATTATCCTATAAATCGAGCAATGAAGATGTTGCCACAGTGGACGGACAAGGCAATATAACTTTCAAAGACGCTGGCAAGGTTGAAATATCAGTGATTGCAACCGACTTTGGTGGCTACTCGATAGAAAAAACGAAAACAATTATATCTACCTGCGGATATTATTCTGGGAGATTGTTTAGCCAACAGACTTTCACGGTAGATTATGACAAATATGCAAATGGCGAGATATTACCAATAGAAATCAAATCAGATCCAGTAGGAGCATACAAACTTATAGAATCCGTTACATATGACATAGAAGAAAATGTTTTAAAATTCGACACAAATACAAATAAGTTTACCTTTGTAGGCCCAATGCCACAAGGAAAGGATCGTATAAAAGTAACTGTATTTGCAACAGTTTACGATGCAGAACGCAATGTCATGAACGAACAATATGAAGAGAGTTTTACATTAATTGTAACTCGTAAAGCGACAATGGTTAAAGCATCGTATTTAGGCGAAGAAGTGAGTGAAATTCGCACCACGCAAAAAAGGTTTAGTTTTTTGACAGATTCAACACAAGGTCTAAATACTATAAACATTTGGGGATTACCTGCAAACCATACAGACGATTGGAGATATGAGGTTGTTTCTGGCGGAGATATCGCGACACTCGAGGGAGGAAATTTAACATTCAACAGCGATGGCACAGTAATAGTTCGCTTGTCGCTTATTCGCGGAGAAGAAAGGCACGCTCAAACGGAAATTTCAATTACAAGTGTATCCTTAAAAAGTTTTGAAAAACAGATTGAAGTTAACAAACAAGAAAAATGGGTTGAACTGACTTCTAACGGTGAAACAGAAGAAAGTGGAATTATTTTTCTCAATACTCCAAGTGGCACAAATCTTAATTACAGCATTTTAGATGATAATGGAGTGGTTAAACTTGAACAAGACAATGGAATTTATAAAATTGTGCCTTTGAAAGGTGGTTTTTCGACAATTCAAATAGAAGCAATCGGCGTTGCAAGAGATGTGCAACAATGGATAGTCAATGTTTATGTTGACAAACCTGTTTCGGAAAGAAATTTTGAAATAGAAATAAATGGGAGCGATGCAGAAAGTTTTAGAACAAGCCTAACAGCCTTTGAATATTCAGTAACGGCATCAAACGATAGTGGCGAGATGTATGGGAAGGAAATTTATATTGTTGTTGGCGGCGTTGAAACAAAAGTAAATGGTTTGTCAAAAAATGAGACGATAAATTTTAACGGTAAAAATGAAATTGAAGTTAGATTTGAAGTGCGATATGCGGCAAATGTGGTCAGCGAATATAAAGTGGATCAAAGAACGCTTGTTTCGTTGCGCCGCACGGTTAGCACAACAAATGGGAAACTTGATGATGCACCTACAATAAAAATAAATGGTGGAGAAACTTTAACCTATGGAAGCAACAATATTGTATTTGTTGACTTAAATAGAACAATAACCTTAGAAGTAGAGAAAACGTTTAATCCTTCAGATTTTGTTTTGGAATCACATAAACCTGAAATTGAGTCATCAAATTTTGTAGATGTTAGCATTTATGATGATGGTGCAACAATAATGCTTACCAGCAAAGCAGTTTGCAAAGGCGACCAAATGTCTCTTACAATTGGTGGAAAGACATTTACATTGGTTGTTGATGTATATTGCAATGCTGAGTCTTTGTCAATTTCATATAATAGCACGCAGGTTTCAAGCATTCAATCGTTAATAAAAGAATTGACTTTTACTACATCAAAAGATCTTATAGACGCCTCACACATTAACGTACTTGTAGGACCAGAGGGACATACAAATACAGTTACATACAAACTTATTTCCGGTCAAGATTGTGCCCAGTTAAACAATGGAAAATTGAATTTCAACAAAGATGGAACTGCAAGGGTAAGAGTTTTGGTGTCTGGTTATGAAGAAGAAATTATATTACAATATGAAATTTCAATAACCTATTTAAATAGTTCTCAAAATTTGGGAATAGTAGATTTTTCTAGCAATAAAACCACAGAACAAGACGTTGTTTTAAACTACGTTAATGGGAATCAAAAAGAAGGGGTTATAGTTTTCAATACACCTTTGGCAGCAGAGATAAAATATGAAGTTGTTGAAGGCGATAATGTTGTAGAACTTATCCAACCGGTTGATAGTGATGGAAATTATCGTATAAAAGCCTTGCGTGGTGGTTTTGCGACAATTCAAATCACAGCCACTTCAAAATCTCAGCCAGAAATGGCTAGACTTATGTCAGTGGCTGAAAGCGAGCAAGTGTGGACGGTCAATGTCTATGTCGACAAGCCCCTTTCAACTAAGAATTTAGATATAAAAATAAATGGAAGCGATGCAGAAAGTTTCCGAACAAGCCTGGAAAATTTTAAATATTCACTTTCAGTCTTTGATGACAATGGTGAAATGGAAGGAAAGGAAGTCTATATTGTTGTTGACGGTGATGGAACAAAAGTAGATGGCTTGTCAAAAGAGGGAATAGTTAATTTCGAAGGCAAGAATAAAATTGAAGTTAAATTTGAAGTGCGATATGCTGAAAATGTGGTTAACGACTATAAAGTAGTTGAAACAACACTAATATCATTGCTCCGCACTGTAATAACTACACATGGTAAATTGGATGAGACGCCAGAGGTTTTATATGCTTCAAATCCTTTAAGTGCCGGGGTGGAAAATTCAATTGTGATTGAAAATGTTGGCAAAACAGCCCAATTGAAAGTGGTTGAGAAATTCACACCGACAGATTTTGATTTAAAATTACACGTAAAAATCAATTCAACGGCAAATGTCGAGGCTGATGTTTCGGCAGATGGCACAACAATTACGTTAACCGGTCTTAATTTATGCAAAGCCGAAGAAATGACTTTGGACATAGGTGGAAAGACATTCAAATTGGTTGTTGATGTAAATCTTAATGCGACAAATGTCAACGTTTCATATAATGGTGTTCAGACAACTGAAATAAACACCACGCGAGAGACTTTGACCTTTACAACACAGTTACAACAAAGTGCATCGCAAATCAATATCAAACCAGACCCTAAAAATTCAACAAACACGATTGAATATCAACTTTTCCAAAGTGATATAGCAGAACTCGAAGGCAATAGATTACATTTTAATAGTGCGGGAACAGCAAAAGTAAAAATTATTTTGAAGTCATCTTCTGGAGAGGAAACAGTATCAAAAGACATAACTATTACATACACAGAACCTAAGCCAGGAGAGAAAAATATTGATTTAACCAGTGTGACAGAGGCTTATGTTGTTTTATCAATGATAGACCCATCAAACTGTGATAAAGGTATTGTTATATTCAACAAGCAAGAGGGTGCAACCGTAAATTATCAAATTGAAAGTGGAGTAGGATTAATAGAAGTTTCACAAGAGGAAGAACGGGGCGGAAATTATATAATAACTCCTTTGAAAGGCGGATTTGCAAAGATTAAAATAACAGCATCCAATTCAGGCGTCCAAACTGGAGAGTGGACTATTAATGTTTATATTGATTATAAACTCAAAGAGAATGATTTCACAATTACAATCAATGGAAAAGATCCAGAGAATTTTAGAACAAGTCTTGAAAGTGTCAATTATTTAGTTAATGTAGACAACACGAATGGTGCTATGGAAGGCAAGAAACTCCAAGCACTCATTAACGGAATTATAACCGACATATCCAACAATTATAATGGGCAAGCAACGTTTACTCAAGATGAAAAACTTGAAATCACTTTTAAAGTTTTATATTCTCAAGAATTAACAAAGGATTATGATGTTTCAAAGGAATCTGATCTTATTTCAGTAAGCAAGACAATTTCGTCAACGCACGGGAAATTGGATACAGAGCCTACGATTAATATAAAAGATGGCGAAACCTTGAATTTTGAAGGTGAGAACAAAATAGTTTTTGCAGACCTAAATGAAACGATAACCCTTGAAGTGGAGAAAATTTTCAACCCATCAGATTTTGATTTGCAATCTCATCATCCAACGGTAAATTCATCTAATTTTGTGGACGTTAGCATTTCTGAAGATGGCTCAAAAATAATGCTTACAAGCAAGGCGGTTTGCAGTGGACACCAGATGTATCTTACTATTGGTGGAAAGACATTTAAATTAGTTGTCGACATATATCGAAATGCCGAATCTTTGTCAATTTCATACAATGGCACGCAAGTTTCAAATATTCAAACATTAATAAAAGAATTAACTTTTACGATTTCAAATGACATTTCAACTTCACTTGTTAACGTGCTTGTCGGGCCAGAGGGACATACAAATATAGTTTCATATGAACTTATATCCGGTCAAGATTGTGCCCAGTTAAGCAATGGCAAATTGAATTTCAATAAAAATGGAACTGCAAAAGTAAAAATTGTAGTATCAGGATATGAAAATGAAACCATATTAGAAAAGGAAATATCAATAACCTACATAATTAAATATGAAAATCAAGAAGTAGCAGATTTTTCAGGCAATAATACCACACAACAAAACATTGCTTTGGACATTGTTGGCGAAATTCAAAAAGAAGGGGTTATTGTTATCAATACTCCAAGTGGCACATTTTTACAATATAGCATTTTAGAAGATAGTGGAGTAGTTAGACTTGAACAAGATAATGAAATCTATAAAATTGTGCCTTTGAAAGGTGGTTTTTCGACAATTCAAATAGAAGCAATCGGTGAGACAAGTGATGCTCTACAATGGAGGGTCAATGTTTATGTTGACAAACCTGTTTCTGAAAGAAATTTTGATATAGAAATAAATGATAGCAATGTAGAGACATTCCAAACAAGTCTGGAAACATTTAAATATGCAGTTATAGTTTCTAGCAACGATGACGAGATGCAGGGCAAAGAGCTTTATATTGTTGTTGATGGTGTTGAAACAAAAATAGAAGGTTTGTCAAAAAATGAGACGATAAATTTTAACGGCAAAAATGAAATTGAAGTTAGATTTGAAGTGCGATATGCGGCAAATGTGGTCAGCGACTATAATGTTGATCAAAGAGCGCTTGTATCTGTGCACCGCACGATTAGCACTACACATGGCAAACTTGTTGACGTGCCTTCAATAAAAATAAATGGTGGAGAAACTTTAACTTATGGAAGCAACAATATTGTCTTTGTTGATATAAACAGAAGTATAACCTTAGAAGTAGAGAAAACGTTTAATCCTTCAGATTTTGATCTAGAATCACGTCAACCAGAAATTAAGTCATCAAATTTTGTGAATGTTGAAATTTCCAACGGAGGCGCAACAATAACGCTTACAAGCCAAGCAGTTTGCAAAGGCGACCAAATGTCTCTCACAATCGGCGGAATGACATTTACATTGGTTGTTGACGTATATTGCAATGCAAAAACTTTATCGATTTCCTACAATGGCACGCAAGTTTCAAGCATTCAATCGTTAATAAAAGAATTGACATTTACAATATTAAATAATGTTGCCAATTCATACATTAATGTGCTTGTCGGGCCAGAGGGGCATACAAACACAGTTTCATATAAACTTATTTCCGGTCAAGATTGTGCCCAGTTAAGCAACGAAAAATTGAAATTCACTGCCAACGGAGTGGCAACTGTTCAGGTCTTAGTGATTGGTTATGGAGAAGAAACAATATTACAGTCTGAAATAATAATAACCTACATAAGCAAAGCCGAAAATCAAGAAATAGCAGATTTTTCCAGCAATAACACCACCGAACAGAGTATTGTTTTGAATTCTAATGGCGAAGACAAAAAAGAAGGAATTATTGTTTTCAACAAGCCTTTGGAAGCGGAGATAAAATATGAAGTTGTTAAAGGTGGGGGCATTGTTGAACTTATCAAACCTGATAATGACAATGGAATTTATCGTATAGAGGCTTTGCGTGGTGGCGAGGCAACAATTCAAATTACAGCCACACAAAAATCACAAGCAGAAGAGGTTCGCCTCATGTCTGCAAGTGCTGAAGTAAAAGTTTGGACTATTGAGGTATATGTAGATTACGATATCGAAATAGGTGATATTACTATTTTATTAGGTGGGCAAAATGAAAATGAGTTTAGAACCAGCCTTGACAGTGTAAATTATTCAGTTTCCGTTCAAGATAAAAATGGTTCGACAGAAGGGAAAGAGTTATATATTGTATATAACGGACAGGAGATAAAAGCTGATAAATTTAACGATTATGCAAACTCTATAAGTTTCACAGATAGAGATTCATATGATATAAGTTTTGAAATTCGTTATAAGGCAGAAATTACTCAAAAGTTTGGCAAGCAGAAAGATAGTATTTTGAGCGTTACTCGAAGAGTAAGCACATCTAGGGGATTACTTGACAAAGCCCCAACCATTACTTACAATGGTGAAACTTTGACACAGGCGACTAAAAATAACATTAATTTTTCAAACATAAGCGAAGATATTGTTTTGACAATAACAAACACCTTTTCGCCAGGAGATTTTGATCTCAAAACTCATTCGCCATCAATCTTGCCTACAAATTATGTTGGAGTTCAAATTTCTGCAGATGGGCAACAAATAACATTAACAAGCAAAGACAGATGCACAAGCCATGAAATGTCTCTTTCAGTTGGAGGATATACATTTATATTAAGCATAAACATAATTTCAAAAGCAGACACAGTCAAGGTAACTTACAATAGAACGTTGGAGTTACAAAGCACGATACAATATAAAAGATTGGTGGATTCGCTTTCTTTTGGTGTTGTGGCTGAGAGGAAAGATGGCAAGGACATTGACAATAAAAATGTTGAATATAGTTTAGATGATAGTGTATGGTATGGAATAAATCTAGTTGATGGTGAAGTAAGCATTCAATTAAATGGTGCTTCAAAAATTTATTTCCGCTCAGAAGATAAAGGTGCAAGAACGGAAATTCAAATAATTAAATGCGATTTGTCTTACTTTAACGTTCAACTTAAGACGTCTAGTGGAGCACTTGGACATATAGACAATGTGAGCAGTCAATCAAGTGCCGACTTTGATTTGCCTTCAAATGCCGATTATTTGACAATAGAAATCTCTATTGCCAGTGAGTTTTTAGGTGGATTTGGTGATGCTTTCGAGCAAATGTTTAAGACCGAAACCGAACAAGATTCAAATTGGAAAGTTGACTACTTATCCGCCGCCTGCCAAATCACAATTACTTTCAATAATGAAAAAGAATTTAATCGAATTGTCAAAATTAAATATAACACAATAACATTGCAGTTAAATCTCGCTCGTGTTCATATTGAGAGCATTTATTTCACGGGATTTAATATGAAAGAAAAAGGAGATGTTTATCTAGGATATCAACAAGTTCGAGTTTTTGCAAAACATAGTTACTATAATGGTCAAAAAGTCGACTATTTCAGGATGCCTTTCACGGCATTAAAAAGTCTTACAGATGTTAAAACATCGGTATCTCTTGATAATATTACATGGAAGTTGTCAAGATTTGTAGGAGATAAGGTAGACAAGGTTCTGACAATTCAAAAAGGCAAAAAGGTAACATATGACGGCAAGCAATATACAATAGAACAAGGCAGCAATGGATATGTTCTTAAAGATCAAAGCGGAAATATTGCAAATGGAGTAACATGGGTTGATGTTTATAGCGAGCCAGACTATGCAAGAATTTATTTTGGAAATTTTGCAGGGCTTTCAGAAAGTGATGTTCAAAATGATTACTTTGGGGCATTTGACGATAAACCTTGGACAAAACCGGCAAAGGTGGTGAATAACAATAGCAACAGAAATTTCGAATATTCTGCAAACGCATTCTCATTTTTGAGAGTGGAAGCTGGCGACGGGGCAGAAAACGGTATAAACACCCATTTCAACTTTAATGTGCTTGACGATAACACCCTTGTCAATGTGTTTGATGCGGCTGGATATATGGCAAATAGAAGAATTGTGCTTCACAACAGTCTTTATGGCGATGGCGAACTCAGTGGCGATTTGTTAACTAAAGCAGAAAGCGACGGCTTAATTTTAAATCCTACAGGCTTAAGTGGATCAAATAATGGAAGCATGACACAAGACATTATATATGGCAATGGCTATCAAGTGAACATAAAAGCACAAAATGATGTGATTACAGATGATATGTTGGATGGCGGAGCGGAAAATAATGGTAATGCAACTCATTTTGGAACGCTTTATAATGTAACATTGAAGGGGAGAAATCCACACACCGACATAGCACCAAAACAAGATAGATTGTATCTTTCTATTGCTGGTGCATATTATTCAGATATTCAGTATTATTCCAAGATGAGCATATCAAATGGAGGAACAATTAAGAATACTGTGTTAAGATATGTTGCTAGTGCGGCGTTGCAACTTTACTACGAGGGGACAAGCGCTTACATTGAAAATGTTGTAATTACCGAATGCGTTAAAGGTTTAACGCTCGAAAATGCGGATGCTAAATCGCAGTATTATTATTTCAAGGGATTCTTTGATGTTTTGAACTATTATAATGTTAATGGGCTTAAAAACGCAATAAAAAACTTAAATAAGGGTTCGTTGCTTTCCGGAGGTGTAAGCGACTCACTTTTGCCAGATGATTATGGCGAGTGGTTTGGGAATAAATACAGTTTTGGCACGCGTGATAGTAGATCAAAAGATATTTATGTCAATATTGCACTGTATAGCAGCAGGTTGGAAAAGAACCTTACGGGAAATGAAGTAAATTATTGGAATGGAAGCAATGGGTATACAACGGATTCAAGCAACAGCCAATCAAAACTAAAAATTGGACTATCATTAAATGTTCTTGGTTTAGGTGGATTTACAGGTTGGACTTATGATTGTAAAATCAGTGCAGACGGTGGATCAGCAGATATATCTAGAGGGATTTTGGGAAATGTAAAGTCAGCTAAGTATAGTCGTGATATGAGCAAGTTGTTTGCAGCAGGAGATAACATTCGTCTTCTCTGCCAATATAAAGACTCGGGCGTAAAAAATATCGAGCATATTCAATGGCACATACAAAAAGTATTTCGTGATCCATCATTGATTAAAGGAAGAGAAGCCGATCATGTTCAAGCACTTAAAAACTCTCTTAATGAAAATGATTGGGATCATACATGGCCAGATGGCTCAAAACTTAGTGATGCACTTGCCCAGGCTGCAAGTATAAACAAAGTTCTTTCCACAGTAATTTTGCCAAAGAAACAAGAAATTTAAAAATAATTTTCTATTTGTTATTGACAGTAGCCCTGCGTTGTTTGATATAAAAGTTGTATTTCAAGGAGACAAGTTAAAATGAACGACATGAAAAAAATAATTTGGAGATTAAAGTTAAGGGGCTTTCATTTTAAAAAAGGTTTGTCAAATGAAGAATTTGACAAAATTGAAAAAACATATAACTTTCATTTTCCAAAAGAAATTAGAGAATTTCTTTCTTATGGAATGCCAGTTGGTGATTATTTTCATGATTGGCGAGATTTTAGTGAAGAAAATATTAAAAAAATAAAAGGTTTTCAAGATAGTGTTGAGGAAGCATTTTTATTTGATTTTGAACACAACGATTTTGCTAATGACTTTAAAGATCAGTTTCCAGAAGCAAAAGACGAAAAAGAATTAGCAAAATGTGTTCTTGAGTATTTACATAAGAGTCCTAAACTTATTCCATTTTATAGTCATAGATGTTTTTTTGACGGGATGGATGATATGCCCATGGTTTCATTTTGGCAGCCAACCGATTCACCTATTTGCGGAATAAATTTTGTAGATTTCATTGAAAGAGAATTTTTTAATAAGAATAGAGAAACATCTAAGGAAGAAGATGATGAAATTGAAAAAAGAGTTGCAAAAACGGGGATCTGGAAGGACATAATTTTTTGATTTTCTAAAAATGTTTTTTTAACTAGCCTCAAATGAATATATTGCTAGCAGATAAAAGAAAAACAAATGAGGTTTTAGTGGCAAGGGCACAAAGATGAATTTTATTTAAAGGGGGAACTTATTAGGCTTTTTGCGAAATCAAACGTCGCACAATCCTAATTGTTTGGAATATGAATAATAAAGTTAAAAAATTGATAGATATAATAACAAAAGGTGTGGAAATTACTGAAAGTGAAGATAATGAGCAATTTTTTGAAAAAGCCATAATTGAAGCCAATAACCTTGCCACAAGTTTTTTACAAAGGGATTGGCTCAATCTTGTTGACAAACTGCCCATCAAAAAGAGGCAAGAATATAGCAAAATAAAGGATAAAGATTTAAAGTCTATAATCACAAGAGATGTTGCAGCCCATATTTGTATGGAAAATGGTGGTATTTTAGATGTTGTAGTTAAAAATGCACCCGATGAAATTCTAACTTCTGTTATAGAAAAAATGTTTAAGCTGATTGAAAATGAGGATGACACCTATTTGTTTAGCATTATCTATCGTTCACCAGAAGTTGTAAAAAAATTAAGCAACGCAAAAGTTAAAGAAAGGTTGAAGAAACTTTGTTTAACTAGAATATTATTTTCTCCTATAGAAGATAAAAAACTTAGAGAGCAAGAACTTAGTTATCTTATGGAATTTAAGAAAGAATTTTGATTTTTTAAAAATTATGAAAAATTAATTGAAGGAATATGAAAGAAGAAAAATATATTTGTAGTATGGGAGGAAAATTGATAAAAATAAATAAGGACAATGCAATATTTAAAAGTAAGGAATTTGAAAAAGACAGGTATAAATTTTTTATTGCACTAAAAATTTTAGCAGACAATAATTCATGTCTTTACAGCGATGAAAAAAATTTTGTAATTATGCAAATGAATGAAAATTTGCCAATTTGGATATGGGCAAGAGATGATATAGATTCAAAATGTGTAGATGAGATAATTGTAGCATTGAAAATGCACTTCAATAGGAATTGTAAAATAATTTGCAAGAAAGAATTTTATAAATTATTGTTGGATAAAGATATTAATATTAACAGAAAATTGAGTTCTGAAATAGGGACGTTATTTTGTATAAAAACAATTCCACCAAAAATTATTAAAGGTCATATGGAACTTGCAAAATTAACCGATTTAAGTGTTCTTGCGAGATATTGGTTTAACGATTATGTTGAAATGGAAAACCATAACTATTCACAAGTCCAAGCAGAAATTGACATGAAAAGCATGATAAATGAAGGCAATTTTTATATTCTAAAAGATGAAAATAATAAAATTGTTTGTATGGCAAGATATACTTGCGTAAATGATGTTGCGAGTATAAATAAAGTTTATACACCTGTTGAAGAGAGAAGAAAAGGATATTGTTCAAATTTAATTTACAATTTGACTAATATGTTACTATCTAATGGCATTACACCGGTTTTATATACAGATACTAATTATATTCCATCAAATAAATCGTATATGAATGTAGGATATGAAAAAAATGGATTGTTGGAAAGTTTTTATTTAGGAGAGAGTTAATTGTATATTAGTTTCAACAAAAGAGGCATAATATGAAGAAAAATTTAGAAATAAAAAGAATTGAGACAGAAAGATTAATTTTGCGAGAATGGACACTCGATGATGTAAATGACCAAGTTGAAGGGTTGGGAAATTTTGAAACGGCAAAAAATCTTATAACTCCTTTTCCATATTCAGCCGATAATTCGATTGGATATATAAAGCATCATTTAAAAAATACCACAAATAATTATGCATTTGCTGTAGAGTTAAAAGAAAATGGAAAAGTTATTGGTGGGACAAATTTATTTATATCGAGTGATGAAAATAGTGGTGGAATTTGGATTAATGAGAATTATACAGGGAAGGGCTTTGGCACAGAGTTATGGATTGCACGTGCCAAATTTGCATTTGAAGAGTTGAAATTAAATGATTTACAGAATGGCTATTTTGAATTTAATAACCGCTCTAAACATATGCAAGAAAAGATAGGATATAAAATTATTGGAAATTCCATCAAATTTTGTCCTGCGTTAAACCAAGAGGTTAAAGAAATTCTCACAAGATTGACAAGAACTGACTTTTACAGCACACTTCAATCCACAAAATTGAAAGAAATATATGATAAGATTAAAATTTTAAAGAGTAGATGATTTATTAGTTTTTCTATAAGAAAAAAAAAGAAGTTTTTAAAAAATATAAAAATTATTTGCAAAATATAGATTTATATGGTAAAATATTTACCTATCATTAATTATTAAAGGATTCGCAAATGATAAATTTAGTTTTAAAGATATATTTTGCATTCGCACTTTGTGCATTAATTTTATATATCCCAAGATTATTTGGTTTTATATATGGTTTTAAAAAGTCAAAAACTTTTGTAGCGACTTCAAAAAGAAAAATTGGAATTATAATCCCTGCCAGAGGAGAAAGTGCTATAATAAGAGACCTTTTCAAATCTATATTGGCACAGGATTATGAAAAATCTTGTTATGATATGTTTGTTATTGTCAAGGAGGAGGACGACCCTACAATTGCTATGGCAAAAGAGGTTGGAGCAAGTGTAACTATTGTTCCCGACCAACATTGCAAAGGTGATGCCCTTGATGGTTTTTTCATGGCACAATCTATGGAAAAACTTGCAAGTTATGATGCATTTGTTATTGTCGATGCAGACGGACTTCTCTCTCCAACTTATCTAAGCGAGATAAACAATGCTTTGGAGTCAGATGCAGATATAATAGAAACGCAAAAGATTGCAAAAAATTTTCTTGGTGAAAAAAAGTGCCGTTCATTATTTTCCAACTGTTCTGCACTTACATATCCAATTATCGATGAGTTAGGAAATGCATACAGAACAAAAAAGGGAATGCCACTTAACTTGGTTGGTCAAGGATTGGTTTTGCGACGATATGTAATAGAAAAGATTGGTGGCTGGCCATATCGAACAATGACTGAGGATTATGAGTTAAAACTTGATAGTTTACTTCGTGGATACAAGTCAATTTATTATCCAAATGCTGTTCTTTATACAGAAGAGGCAAAAAGCCATCGTGAAAATTATGTTCGAAGGGTTCGTTGGCTGACAGGTTATAAACAATGTGATTTAAAATATAAAAAGCAAATTAAAAAACAAATAAGAGTTAGGAAAAAAATAACTCGTGGTGAATTTGAATACTTTTTTGGATTGTTTCCATATTTTGTATTTCTTGCAGGTGAAGCAATCGCTGTTTTGGCTGGCTTAGGTCTTGCTGCTTATTATTCTATTATGGGCAGTGCATTGTGGATTGTTGCACTAAAAAGACTTGTTGCTTTGCCACTTATTATTCTTTATTTGCTATTACATTGCTATAGTGTTTTAGCCCTTATGTCATCTAATCATGCATTTTCAAGTTTAACTAAAAGAGAATATATAGCCGTTGCTATTTTTAATCCTTTTTATCTGATAGAATATATACCAATATATTTTTCAAGTGCCAGAAAAATACGTAAAAACGAGAATATAGAGTGGAAAGCGACAGAAAGAGTTATGCGGAGTGATGATGAAGAAGAAGCGATCAAAGCAGGAAAAGATTGAGCGTATTCAAAAGGTATTTGAAGAAAGGGGACAACTAAACCGAGAAACCATTCCTTATGGCAAAAACTGGACTATGCCAGACAAAAATTATAAATATAATCAGCCTTGGTATGAAAGGTGTGAGACATTTTTTTGGAGAAGCATTATGGCTTCTTTGGGACCTTGTTTGACACTATTTTTTGGGGCACGTGTAAAGGGAAAGGAAAATCTCAAACTCCTCAAAAAGCAGGGAGCTATATCAATATGTAATCATTTTCATTATGTTGATACTATTTTTGTTCGAAGAGCAATAGGTGATTTTAGATCATTCCACACAATGGGATACTGGAACAACAAAAAGGGAATTGGGGGACATATTATAAGACATGGTGGGATGTGGCCATTTAGCAAAAATGCCGAAGCCATGAAAAATTTAAATAAAGAGATGAGCCGTCAACTTGAAAAGGGAAAGATAATCAATTTTTATCCCGAGCAGTCAATGTGGTGGAATTATCAAAAGCCACGTCCTATGAAGGATGGTGCTTTTCATTATGCAATTAAGTTCAATGTGCCAATATTGCCTATTTTTTGTTCATTTAAAAAGTCAAAAAGGGGCGGAATAAGGAGATTGCGAATAAATATTTTGCCACCGATATTCCCCGATGAAAATCTTTCAAAGAAGGAAAAATTAGAAAAAATGAAGGGTGCTGCAGAAAATTCTTGGCAGGACTGTTATAATCAATATTACAATCAAAACTAGAAAGATAAAAAAGGGGTAAAAATGGATTTACATGAAATAGATTTTGCCGATGCAAACTTTAAAAGACTAAATGTTGAATATGATAAAGCGGAAATATTTATACAGTTAGATGACGAAAAAGAGAGAAATATAGTTATTAATTGTTATGGATTAATTGGTATAAACAATTTGTGTATTTGGGATGACACATATATTGATAGTTTAACTGTAACTCTTGCAGATAAAAAAGATGAATTTCTAAAAGATGTTTTTAAAAATCATGCTTTGTCAATTCCCGGAAGAGATTTGACTAAACCAATTTACGAAATGAAAATAACTTTTGTGAATAATATTATATGCCACATATATTTTCAAGCATTTGAAATAACTGATATTTAATATGAATTTAGGAATTAAAATCTATTTAAGGAGAGCAAATGAAAAGTATAGAAACAGAGAGATTAATTTTGCGAGAATGGACACTTGACGATGTAAAGGATCAAGTTGAGGGGTTAAGCAACTTTGAAACGGCAAAAAATCTCACAGTTCCATTCCCATATAGCGAGAAAAATTCAATTGAATATATTTCAAGACATTTAAAAAATAATGAAAATAGTTATGCTTTTGCAGTTGTATTAAAAGAAACTGGCAAAGTAATAGGCGGAACAAGTTTAGATTTGAATGATGGTAAATATGGTGGAGGAATATGGCTAAATGAAGATTATACTGGCAAGGGATATGGAACAGAGGTGTGGATTGCACGAGCCAAATTTGCCTTTGAAGTGTTAGGTGCAAACGAAATTGAAAACGGATATTTTAAATTTAATGACCGTTCAAGACATATGCAAGAAAAAATTGGATGCGAGATTGTTGGGGAAAAGACAAATTTTTGTCCTGCTTTAAATAGTAATGTTGACGAGATAAGAGTTAAACTAACAAAAAGTTCTTTTTATAATGCTATGAAGAATACAAAATTAAGAAAGGTTTACGATAAGGTAATTTTATAAATTTGAAGGGAGTAAAGAAGTGGAACATACAGGAACAATAACAATTGAAACTAACAGATTAATTTTAAGAAAATTTAAACTGACAGATGCAAAACAAATGTATAATAATTATACAAGCAGAGATAAAGTAACAGAATATCTAACTTGGTATCCTCATAAAAATGTAGATGACACTAAAATTTATCTACAAAATATTGTATTGCCTGAATATAAGAATAAAAGCACATATAGATGGGCGATTGTTTTAAAAGAAACAAATCAAGTAATAGGATGCATTGATGTTGTAAATTCTAATGAAAAGAAGTCAAGGGCAGAACTTGGCTGGGTGCTAAGTGATGATTATTGGGGGCAAGGCATTATGCCTGAAGC
The DNA here is from genome assembly GCA_947624415.1 of uncultured Clostridia bacterium. Lineage (GTDB taxonomy): Bacteria > Bacillota > Clostridia > Christensenellales > UBA1242 > Caccovivens. The sequence continues at coordinate 98,269 of CANQKH010000003.1, forward strand.
AGCAAAGGTGGTGATTGAACATCTTTTTAAAGTAGGCTATAAAAGAATTGAGGCCATCCACGATGTATACAATCCAAAAAGTGGAAGAGTTATGGAAAAAGTGGGGATGCAGCATGAAGGATTGTTAAGGAAATATAATCCTGACAAAACAGGAAAGTTGATTGATTGCCAAATGTATGCAATTATAAAAGATGAGGAATGAAGGAGAGAAATGAAATCGATAGTTATTATTCATGGAATAGGTGGAATTGAAAAAGAGCCATATTTTCCTCACCTAAAAGCGAAATGTGAAGAGGTTAAAAGTTTTCATGCCATCACTTGGAAGTTACAGAGAAAATATAACTTATGAAGATTGGAAAAGGTATTGCGACTTAAATATTTTGCCATATATTATTCCAGAGGATACCATTTTTGTTGGTCAATCTATAGGCACTCAATTTTTAGTGAAGTATTTAGTAGAAAGCAATATTAATGTTAAAGCCTATATTTCATGTGCCGCACCTTATGACGTATTGAATTTGAAATCAACAGCACCAGAAAGGGCCTTTTCTTTTAATCCCATTTCAAAATTATTTAAGCCGACAGAAAGAGAATTTAGACTTTTTGGAAATAAAAGTTTTCCTAAATACTCGCTTTTTTGCGATGATGATATATTTTTTGATAAATCAAACTTGGAAGAATATTCTAGGGCTATAAAATCAACCCCAATTTTTATAAAAGGTAAGGGGCATTTTAACTTTGATGCGGGTGTGTTTGAATTAAATGAACTTGAAGATTTAATAACAAGTTTATTAAAAGATTAGAATTAATTCTTGACTTTTTTATAAGAATAATGTAAAAAATTTATAAATCGAGAGTGTGTTTGAATTTAAATTAAACAGTTAATTTAAATTGAAGGGAGAATTGTATGGATAAATTAAAGTTAGTTTTGCCAACAGTTAAATATTTAGGCCAAGTTGAAGAATATAAATCCAATTTCTTATTAAATAATTCCTCGTTTGACGGGACGAGTTCATTAAAAAGCGATAAAGTAAAAGTGTGGCTTAATAAGTGCAATGACCATAGAAAAGGCATAAATTTGCCAGAAGGTTATGTGCCGGCAACTCAATATATTTGCGTAAGAGAAAAAGATGATAAACTTGTTGGCATGTTGCAAATACGTCATACTCTCAATGAATTTTTGTTAAATTATGGAGGACATATTGGGGATAGCATTGCAATTGAGGAACGTGGAAAGGGATATGGAAAGGAGATTTTAAGATTAGGGCTAGAAGAGTGTAAAAAGTTGGGAATAGACATGGTTCTTGTTACTTGTAAAGATAGCAATACAGCTTCACGAAAATGCATTATAGCCAATGGTGGTAAACTTGAAGATAAAAGACAAATAAAGGATACACAAAACAAGGATAATGGTGTAATTATAGAAAGATATTGGATAAATTTAAAGGAGAGAAAAAAATAATGAGTGTAATTTTTTTAACAAGCGATATTGGAGCAAGCAAAAAAATAAATGGAGAGAGAATAGTAACAAAATTAAATAATGTAAATCATTTTATAGAGAACTTAGAAAAATATATAAAATCAACAAGAAATTTCGTATATGTTGCTAGTGATTCTAATTCTTATAATTCAAATGATAGTTATGCAAACATAACTTTTAATTCTTTTAAAATGTCTGGCTTGGAATTTAAAAATCTTGTTATTTTAGACAATAGAACTATTGAAAAAGCCGACGGAATATTGCAAAGTGCAGATTTGATATATTTGGCAGGTGGAGACACACGTAAACAAATGAAATTCTTTAAAGATATTAAATTAAGAAAAAAATTGATTAATCTTAACAAATTAATAATTGGTCAAAGTGCGGGAGCATTGAATCTTTCAGATGAAGTATATTGTTCACCAGACAATATAGGTGAACTTAATGAGGAGCGATATTTTGAAGGATTAGGGTTGACACAAATCAATATAGAGCCTCACTATAAGACTCCTACTGCTATGGCATGGAAGGATTTACAAAATATTCTTTTAGAAGACAGCAAAAGGAGGCCTTTTATTGCATTAACAGATGGCAGTTATATAGTTGACAATGATGAGAATTATGAAATTTATGGGGAAGCATATAAATTTGAGGATGGAAAATGCCATCAAGTTTGTCAAAATGGGCAATCTTTAAAACTTAAAAAGATTTTATCTGTTGAAAGAATGGTTATTAAAGGTTAGAGGGAGAAATTGAATAAAATTTTTAGTAATAGAAAGGTGAATTTGAACAGACTTGTTGCCTATGGCTTTAAATACTACAATAAAGAATACAATTATACAAAAGATTTAATGGATGGCGAACTTGAAATAAATATAAAAATAAATACAGAAGGGGAAATTAGTTATAATATTATCGATAAAAAATTTCAAGAAGAATATGTTTTGCCACTCATGAAAGATGCGACAGGTGAATTTGTCGGCAATGTGCGAAGAGAGATTGAAAATATTTTACATGATATAGATGAAAAATGTTTTGAAGATGACATATACAAGTGTCGACAAACAAAGATGATTATTGATTACATAACACAAAATTATGATGATAAAATAGAGTTTCTTTGGGAGAAATTCCCAGATGTCGCAATTGCAAGAAGAAAAGACAATTCAAAGTGGTATGCTGTATTTTTTGTTTTGCCCAAAAGCAAACTTAAAATTGACAGCCAAGATAGGGTTGAAGTTATAGATATAAGAATTTCGCCTGAAAATTTATCTAAACTTATAGATAACAAAAGGTTTTTTGAGGCTTATCATATGAATAAAAAACATTGGATTTCCATTTGTCTTGATGAAAAAGTTTCCACCGATTTTATTTTGCAACTCTTGCAGGAAAGTTATAATTTGGCAAAAATAAAGTAAAAAAGTGCCAAAAAACACAAATTTTAGTGAAATTATATTAAATTGTAAAAAATTTGTTGACATTTTAAATGTAATGATTATAATTTTTTATATCCATAAAGAGTGTGCGAGGGACAGCCCCTATGACCACACAGCAACCTGCAAGTGCAAGGTGCTAATGGCTGACCGATGGGCAAAATACAAAAAATCATCCCATCTGTCTATGGTGGGTTTTTTATTGCACTTTTATGGAAAAAATAATTAGGAGAAAAAATATGAGAAAGATAATTACCAGTGAAAGTGTAAATATTGGCCATCCAGACAAGACCTGCGATTTTATTGCTGATACATTTTTAGATGAAGCATTAAAGCAGGATAAAGATAGTCAAATGGCAGTTGAATGTGCAATAAAAAACGACAAACTTTTTATTTATGGCGAGGCGACGACTAAAGCAAAAATAGATTATGAAAAAATAGCCAGAAGAGTTTTAAAAGAAATTGGTTACAAAAATGAATTTAAAATAATCAAGGAAATAAGTGAGCAAAGCCCAGACATTAATCAAGCAGTTATAAAAGAGGAACTTTGCGCCAACGACCAAGGTATGGTGTATGGGTATGCAACAAATGAAACAAGGGAATATATGCCCATGCCTATTATGGTTGCTCACAAGTTAATGAAAAGATATGATGAATTTAGAAGAAGGGGTAACAAATTTTTTGCAGATGCAAAGTGTCAAGTTTCAATTATATATGAGGATGAAAAGCCAAAAGAGTTTTCAACAATTTTAATAAGTGTTTCTCATGCGAAAAATGTCGAAAATGACATATTAAGGGAATTAATAACAAAAAATGTTATTATGCCAGTATTAGAAGAGTATAATGTGCTTATTTCCTCAAACACAGAATTTATAATCAATCCAAGTGGAAGATTCACAATTTGGGGAAGTTTTGGTGATAGTGGATGTGTTGGAAGAAAAATTGTTGTTGACACATATGGTGGTGTTGGAAGAGTGGGTGGAGGATGCTTTTCAAGTAAGAATGCAACAAAAGTTGACAGATCGGGTGCATATTATGCGAGATATGTTGCAAAAAATATTGTTGCACATGGGTATGCAGAAAGGTGTGAGATACAAATAGGGTATGCTATTGGTTATTTCCAACCAATTTCACTATCAATTGAATGTTTTGGAACGAACAATGTTTCATTAAGTGAAATAGAAAATTACGTAAATAAAAATTTTAATTTTAGACTTAGTAATATTATTAAAGAATTAAATCTTTTAAAACCAATTTATCAGCAAACGGCTTGCTACGGACATTTTGGATGGGAGAAATTTCCATGGGAAAAGATAAAAAATAATTAATTTATAAAAAAATATTAAAAAAAATCAAAATCGCTTGAGTTTATAGTTTACTATAATGATATGCTTTCTATTGAGAAAGGCAAAGTATGCCTTTTAAGAGGAGGAAGTATAATGAATGAAGTTGATTATTTAATGGGCAAATGGGTTTACAACGGTAGTTGCAAAAACATTTCTGGATTTTTTGAGAATATTTTTGGCGATTATAAAGATAAATCTATGCCAGAGATGTTTTTTATGACAAGGGACTTTGTTGGAACTGATTTAAATGGAGAAAGTGGGGATTTTTCGCAATATATAGGATATACAAAGAGAATTATAACACTAAATACAAAAGGTAAAGAACAAAAAAGTTATTGGTGGTTGCGAGGCGAAGACGACTACATAATACTAATTGAAAGAGAGGGAATGATGAACAATGCCATTCATATTTATCATAAAGAAAACGGCAATCTTTATACAATGGAAGATATAGAGAAACTTTTAAATGAGAAAAACAAAGTAGTTGACAAAACTGATTTTAATTGTAAAATGCTTGGGAATTGGGTCATATTTGATAAAATAAAGGAAAATGAAATAAATGATTATGATGGTAACGTTCATAATGAAGATAAATATCCTGAGTTGTCGCCACTATTTGATTGTTTTGAAGTTATAAGTCAAGACGAAGTTCATGTAATGACAAAAGAGATTGGTGATTTTGAAATTTTAGGTAAAAAATTCACTTATGATAAAGCAATAATGAAGTTGCAAATGACCGGTGAAGATAATTTCTATTTTCGTAATAGGAAAAGAGAGAAAGGCATAAAAAATGAGGGTTTATATAGGAAAATTGGTGATGATGAGTTTATATTTGTTGATGTAGATAAAAAAGTTGATTTAAATAAAGATATTTATGTATATAAAAAATTGACAAAACCCTTATAAAAGTTTAAACTAATATAAGGGGGTAGAAATGAAAAACACTTTTTGGTCTTCGCAAGTTCAATCAACAGAACTTTTATATTATTCGAGAAAAGAGAAATTCAATAAAGATAATAGGAATGATTGGTTTAAATATTTTAAAATAAAGAATGGAATGAAAATTCTTGAAGTTGGTTGTGGTGGTGGGCTTTTCACCAACATGATCAAACTTTATTTCCCAGATTGTGAAGTTTATGGCATTGATATTGACGACAATCATATTGAGTTTGCAAAGAAAAGATGTGCTGAATTAAAACTTGATGTAAAATACAGTGTGGCAGATATAAATAATCTTCCTTTTGAAAATGATATGTTTGATTTGGTTTTTTCTCATACAGTTGTCGAACATATACCTTTTGATATTTTTATTAAGGAACAAAAGAGGGTTTTAAAGGAAGGTGGAAGACTTTTAATCATGCGTGTAGATATGATAAAGAAAAACGATAAACCATTTATGTTTTTAGAGGATGAAATTGGTGAATTGTTTAGCAAATTAGAGTATAAAGAACGCGAGCCTGTTGCAAAATATCTTGAAGACCCAGACAAAACCATGCAAAGACTGAGTGAGTATAATTTTAAAAATATAGATTTAAAATTTGAAAGAATTGTTTATTATTCTCCGGACACACAACCCAATAGAAAGAAAGCTATTGCCCAAATAGAAAGGAATTATTTGACAAAATTAACAAATGCATTATTTTGTTTGGAACGTGCAAACAATGGTGATATTGTAAAAGAGCAAATGTTGGATTTATTGGAAAAACAATATAAAGAAAGGTTGCGTTTATATGATAATAAAAGCAAAATATTTGATTTTCAATCTTCAATCATGATTTTTATAAGTGCAAAAAAATAAAAAAAGTGTTGACAAAGCAAAAATATGGTGTTACAATAAAAACACAAGGAGCAAAAATGAAAGCATTAAGAGTTAATAACAATAATAATAACGCAAGCACATTTGATAATGGGTTTCTTTTATTATTGTAATTAACTAAAAATTAATTTGGACAGTTAAAACAATGGAGTGAAAGAAACCACTTCATTGTTTTTTTATTCTATAGGAGGAATTATGGAAAAGATTTTCTTATTTTTAAATAATTTGAATAACGCCGTAGCGGGCGGGAATTTGTTATAGACATTATTAATAAAAAAATATTTAAAAATAAGGAGAATTTTATGAAAAGAATATATATTAAAGATATTCAGCCCGATATTGAATGTCAAATAAGTGGTTGGGTTGAAAAAATAAGGAGCCAAAAGACAATTATTTTTATTGTTTTAAAAGATGGCACAGGAAGAATACAAGTTACAATAGAGAAAGAAAAATTCAAGGACTTTTCGAGCAAAATTGAAAAACTTTCAAAGCACAGCGTTGTTAGTTTTGAGGGGAAAGCAATAAAACAAGATATGGTAACCCTTGGAGGAATTGAATTTTTGCCAGAAAAAATTGATATAGTAAGCATTGCGGAGCAATTGCCAATAGATGAGACAAGTGGAAAAGAATTAAAGTTGGATTATCGCTATATTGATTTGAGGCAAGACAAGGAAAGGTTAATTTTTCAAATAAGAACCTATGTTGAGCATATTATGAGGGAATTTTTTATAGAACATGATTTTATAGAGATTCACACGCCAAAAATATCTACTCAATGTTCGGAGGGTGGTGCTGATGTGTTTGCTGTAGATTATTATGGACAGAAAGCATATTTGACACAAAGCCCACAATTTTACAAGCAAATGGCGATAGCAAGTGGATTTGAAAAGGTTTTTGAAATTGGTGGATATTATCGAGCAGAGAAATCTTACACGGCACGCCATACAGCAGAAGCAGTTTGTTTGGATTTTGAAATTGCCCATATACAATCTCATCACGAGGTTATGGATTTAGAAGAAGAATGGTTTAAATATGTTTTAAACAAAGTTAAAGATAAATATGGAAGTGTAATAAAGGAAGTCTTTGATTTGGAAATCAAAGTTCCTCAAAAGATACCAAGAATCAAACTTTGTGAGGTGTTCAAAATATTTAAAGAGGTTTATGGCATGGAAATCCCAGAAGAAAAGCAGTTAGATTTAGAACCAGAGCAAGAGAAACTAATTTGTGAATATGCAGAAAAATATTATGGAAGCGAAGCGGTATTTATATGTGATTATCCTGCAGAATCGAGAGCATTTTATTCTAAAAAAATTGATTCAACATTTGACTGTATGTCCTTTGATATGTTATACCGAGGATGGGAGATGAATAGTGGAGCAATGAGAGAACATCGATATGAAGTTTTAAAAGAGCAAATAGAGGAGCATGGAATTGACAGCGAGAAGATGAAGGATTATTTACAATTTTTCAAATATGGATGCCCAACACATGGAGGAATAGGGTTTGGCATTGATAGATTTATAACAAAACTACTAGATTTGCCAAGCATTAAGGAAAGCATATTTTTATTCCGTGGGCCAAGCAGGATAAGACCATAAAAAGGAGGGGGAAATGGAAATTGATATAAAACATTTACAGAATTTGAGTAAATTAAAGTTAGAAGATGATGAGGTTGAATTATTTGAAAGAGATTTAAAAAACATCATTAATTTTGTTGACGAAATAACAACTTTAGAATTGCCTGAAGAGGATAAAAGTCGAGCGGTAGCACTCAGCGAACTACGACAAGATGAAGAAGAAACAAAACCATCATATGATGTTCTTGCGAATGCTCCAAAGAAAAAAGAGGGGTGCTTTGTTACTCCTTTGGTGGTGGAATAATGAAAGAATTTGACAAGATGGGAATAGAAGAAATTGTAATGGGAATAAAGTCCCAACACTTTAAAAGCGAAGAGGTTTTACAATTTTTTATAAAAAAATGCGAGGAAAACATAGATTATAATGCAGTAATTGAAGTTTTCGATGACTGTTTGCAGAAAGCCAGAGATATTGATGATAAAATTTTAAGAGGCGAAAAGGTTGGATTGCTGGCAGGAATACCTGTTGCAATAAAGGATAACATTCTTTGCAAGGGCAGAAAAATGTCATGTGCTAGTAAATTTTTGCAAGATTTTGTTTCGCCATATTCATCAACAGTTGTCGAAAAACTAGAAAAAGAAGATGCCATTATATTTGCAAGAACGAATATGGATGAATTTGCCATGGGTGGAAGTTGCGAAAATAGTATTTATGGTGCTTGTAAAAATGCCCATGATAAAACTTGTGTGTCTGGAGGCAGTAGCGGAGGCAGCGCTGTTGCAGTAGCACTTGGTCTTTGTCCAGTTGCAATAGGAACGGATACAGGTGGTTCAATAAGACAGCCAAGTTCTTTTAATGGTGTGGTTGGTATTAAGCCTACTTATGGGACAATTTCCAGATATGGAATAACCGCATTTGCAAGTTCTACAGACCAAGCCGGCCCAATAACGAAAAGTCTTGAAGATAATGAGTATGTTCTTAAAATTCTTGCTGGAAAAGATAAAAATGATGGAACAAGTATAGATAATGATTTTGGAGCAAGAGGGGTAAAGCAAAGTTATAAAATAGGAATATGTAAAGAATTAAAAGAAAAAATTGAAAGGCTTGAAACTTATTATAATTTTAAAGGGGCAATAAAACTTTTAGAAGATAAAGGTTGCGAAATCGTTGAGGTATCAGTGCCACATATTGTAAACAGCCTCGCCTGTTACTATATATTAACTCCTGCAGAAGCGACGTCTAACTTGGCACGATTTGACGGGGTAAAATACACGACAAGAAGCAAGACGGCAAAGAATGTAGATGAAGTATTTATAAAAAGTAGAAGTGAGGGATTTGGAAGGGAGGTTAAAAGAAGAATATTGTTGGGAAACTTTGTTTTGTCAAGTGGGTATTTTGATGCTTATTACAACAAAGCAAAGAAATTGCAAACATTACTTAAAAAGGAATTTGAACTTGCTTTTCAAGAGTGTGATTGCATATTAACACCAACGACACCTAATGAGGCTTTTGAGATAGGTGGTAAAATCAATGACCCAATTTCAATGTATCTTGAAGATTTATTTACTGTTCCTGCAAGCATTTCTGGGATACCTGCAATATCAATACCATTTGGAAAGGGTAAAAGGGGTTTGCCATTGGGACTTCAAATAATGGGTGCAAATAGGACTGAAAAGATAATATATGATGTGGCTAAAATAATAAAGGGAGGTGAAAGGGATGCAAGAATATGATGTAGTTATCGGGCTTGAAATTCATGCTGAATTAAAGACAAAAACCAAGGTGTTTTGCAGTTGTAAAAATGAATTTGGGGCAAAACCTAATGAAAACACTTGTCCGGTATGCACTGGTATGCCGGGTGCGTTGCCAATAATAAACAAAAAAGCAGTAGAATTGTGCATTAAAGCAGGCTTGTGTTTTGACTGCTCGATATCACCTTATGCAGTAATGGAAAGAAAAAACTATTTTTATCCCGATCTTGCAAAAGCCTATCAAATAAGCCAAATGGTCTATCCCATTTGTGTTGGTGGAAAAATACAACTAAGAAGCGGAAAGGTTATGAGATTAAACAGGATACATTTGGAAGAGGACGCTGGCAAATTGACACATATAAGTCGTGCGATAGGGACATTGATTGATTATAATAGAGGAGGGACACCGCTTATTGAAATTGTAACAGAACCTGATTTTTCAACAGCGGAAGAAGTAGATGAATTTTTAAAAAGAGTAAGGGAAAGTTTAGTTTATTCAAATATAGCGGATTGCAAAATGGAGGAGGGCGGAATGAGATGTGATGTAAACTTATCCTTAAAGCCCCAAGGTTCATCAACTTTAGGAACAAGAACGGAAATGAAGAACCTGAACTCTTTTAAAAGTGTAACACGTGCGATTGAATATGAAATAAAAAGACAGACAGAAATTTTGAAAGAAGGTGGAAGAATAATACAAGAGACAAGAAAATGGGATGATGCAAAAGGGAAAAACATGAGTTTGAGAAGTAAGGAAGATTCGCAAGATTATAGATATTTTCCCGACCCTGATATACTGCCTATTTTAATAAGCAAAGATGATGTAGAGAGATTGAGAAGCCAAATGCCTGTTTTACCACAAAAAAGAAGAGAGATTTATGTTGAAAAATATGGATTACCAGAATATGATGCGATAATTTTAACATCTTCAAAATATATTTCTGATTATTTTGAAAAATGTCTTACTATTTATAACAATCCAAAAAAAATAAGCAACTGGATAATGGTTGATCTTTTAAAACTTGTAAAGGGACAGGAAGAATTTGTCTTTCCAATACGTGAAGAAGACTTGTGCGAAGTTATAAAGATGGTCGAGGATCATTTAATAAATAAAAATGTTGGTTTAGATATTATAGATGAAGTTATAAAAACTGGACATAAACCAAAAGATATTGCCAAAGAGAAAAATTTAATAGTTATTATAGGAGAGGAAGAGATTACTCAAATTTTGATTCAATTTAAAAATGAAAATGGAAAAGTTATTCAAGATTATTTAAATGAGCCAAGCCGTGTTATAGGATTTATAGTTGGTCATGTAATGAAGAAAACAGGAGGTAAGGCAAATCCAAATCTTGTTAAGGAATTAATTGAAAAGTTATATAAAAATAGGCAATGAAAAGTTGTCTATTTTTTGTTAATTCATAAAAAAATAGTATAAATTTATATTCATTTTATATTTTAAATGTTAAATGATTTTTATATAATTTATGAATTAATTCAATTTAAAAAAATATAAAAATTTTTTTTAAAAAAGTAGTTGACAAGTTAAAAATTTTATGTTATACATTGGTTGAAATTAAAAAAAAAGGAGGAGAAATGAGTAAAAAATTTATTATAAAAAGTTTTATTATTGCACTTGTTATCGCATTTGCTTTGCCTTTAATTGTTTTGGGGGTAAATCCGCTCAAATTGGCAAAGGCAGATGATGTAGTTACTGCTGAAAAATATTTTTATAATCAACTAACGAATGACACACAACGCGAATTTTACCATGAAATGGAAGAAATGGCTGAAATTGATGAGAATGGTGAGAGCGTGTTCATTCGAGGCGGCGACATGATTGTAGACGGGGTATTAACTCAGGAGCAACTTGCCGACTTTGCAACAGGGAAGTCAAATCAATTATTAAATGATTTTGGTGCGGCAAAGGATGCATTCTATTTTGATCATGCCGAATTATTCTATGTTGATTTTTCTTATCTTTCCTTTACTGTTTCATTGCGTAACGGTGAATATTTTTGCTATCTAGGAACAGGAAGAGCAGAAACATATTATACGCAGGGAATTAATAGCAAAGCAGATTTACTTGTGTATATAAATGAGTATAATACAGCATTAGATAAACTTGTAGAAGATGCTAGGAAAGAAACCAATATAGCAGAACAAGTTCGATATGTTCATAATAAAATTTCAGAGAAAGCAGTTTACAAACTTGAGAATACAGCAAAACCAAAAAATATAGGATTTATAAGAACGGCTTTTGGTGCTCTTGTAAAAGGGGAATGCTGTTGTGAAGGTTATGCTCGTGCATTTAAAAACGCATTGGACAAATTAGGAATTCCTTGCGTTCTTGTTCAAGGTGCATATCGCCATAGTTCAACTGCTGTTGAGTTACATATGTGGAATTATGTATATATAGATAACGTTTGGCTTGGTGTTGACGTTACATTTGATGACCTTGACAAATCGATAAATGGCACAGAAATTTCATATAACTACTTCTTGAAGGGTGCAACTATTATGGATAGACAACACGCTCCAAGTGCTATTGTATCAAAATCAAACTTTGAATTTGCTTATCCAGAGTTAAGCGAATTAAATTTTGGGGAAACATTTTCTAAGTCAAGCGAACTATTTAAAATATCTCAATCAAAAGGCGAACCTCTCAACCATCCAATTTATGAGAATGGACATATTTCGGGGTATGAGCCAGTATTGGATGAGAATGGGGAACAAGCATACGCAACAGATATTTCTGTTAGTTTTTACCTTGATGGAGAGTGGTGTAACTATACTAAATTAAAAAACAAGGGATACTACCTTTTAATGAAACAATATTTCATATCTACTGATGATGAAAAAGAGGACTTACATTCTACAAGATGGTCATACTTAGACCCTGAAATGTATTATTTGCCTGAGACAGAGGACTCTTTACAACTTGAGGGGAACGCAACAACCACATATTTTGAATTTGCTGTAACAGATGTTCCTGCAAGAGATCCTGACACTATAAAAGGTGATAGATTAACAAATCCAAATTTTGATGATTTAATGCTAGAAGTTACAACCTACTGTGGAGATCCAACAAAACTCTATGCTGAGTCAGGTCTTATTAAAGCCGAATATGGTGATCCTTATTATGTTGCACAGCCATACATTAAAAAATCAAGCCCTGTTCAAACAGGGAGTTTGACAACAGGTAAGACATATCATGTTGAAGTTTACTATGATGATAATTTAAAATTAAAAGACACAAATTTGCCTTATGGGGTATCTCTTGTTGGAGAAACGCCATATAATGAAGTTTTGCGCAATCTTGCAGATTATGTTACAATAGAAAATGTTAAATGGGATCCAAAGGTTGATGCTTCTAAGGTTGAATTTGACTTTACGCCAAGCGAAATGTTTGCTCATGATTCAATACTCTATCTATTTTCTATGAAAAATCTTGTAGGGGAAAAGAGTGGAAAAACACCAAACGAGTTGATTTACTACATAACTCATGGTTGTGTTGCTCATGCTTATGCGGCACAAGGTTATGATTGGAATTTGTTTGCAAAACCACAACTTCTTGAGAACGCAGATCTTTCTATGCAAAATTGGGAGACAAGCGATGGAGAGGAGGTAAGTGATTTATTAAGACACCGCCTTGCTCTTGTTGTAACAAACACAACCTATGAACAAGAAGAGGAAATGGAAAAATTGATAAGCGGAGTGTCTGGTGGAAAAGAAATTAAAGAAAGCCAAACATACAATATAAGCCTAACTGTTTGCAAAGCACAAGTTGTAAGAACTGGGGACAAAGTTCGTATATCTCTTGGATTCCCAGAAGGATATGGTCCTAACGATGCCGGTGTTACATTCAAGGCATATCACTTTATGAGAGATGAGCAAAATCATGTAACTGGAGTTGAAGAAATTGATTGTATTATAACTGAGTATGGTCTCATTATTACCTGTAATGCATTCAGTCCATTTGCAATTGTTGCTGTTGAAGCAGACCAAGAAACTCCTGTAAATGCAATGAAACAAGTTATACTTTCAAATAATTATGGTGGAACAGTTACTGGAGATGTTCAAGGTTCAATAATATCACTTGATAAAGATTTGCTCACTGAAGAAGATGAAGAAGAAACAGTTACAATTGAAGCAGCAACTGGTTACATAATTGAATCTATAACTCTTGATGGCACTGTTGTAGAATTTTCAGACAATAAGACAGCATATGTTACATTAAAATATGATGAGATTTCAAATCTTCAAACTATACTTGATGTTAAGTTTATAACAGAAGTGGCAGCAGAGAAGCAAGAAGAAATTATTCACAGCACATTAAAAGCGGCAAAAATCGAAGTGGCAAGTGAGATAACGATTGATGTTGGTCAAAAATTAAATATTGTTGCCAATGTAGAAGAGTTTGGTGATGTGAACACTTATTTCTGGTATAAGGACGGTCAACAAGTTCCAAATCAACACGGCAAAACGTTAACAATAGATTATGCAAATCAAGAAGATGCTGGTAGTTATAGACTAGTTGTAGTTTCAAGTTCTAACAATCAAAGCATTAGCACAGAAAGTTCAATTATTAACGTTATAGTAAATGGAAAAGATGATACAAATGATAAAGATTTAGATAAGGAAGTTCTTATATTAGCAATTTCAATTCCTGCGATAGCAGTTGTTGCCTTCATATTGTTATTGGCAATAATATTGATGAAGAAGAAAAAACAACAATAAAATAAAAAAATACACCTTTAATTAAAGTGCACCTTAAAAGTGAAAACTTTAAAAGGTGTATTTTTTAATACTAATTATTTTGAAATTTTAGGATATTATGATATAATTTTTAAGAGGTTTAAATGGAAAAACAAAGGGTGTATTTTGTAATAGATATGAAATCATTTTTTGCATCTGTAGAATGCGCAGAGAGGGGGCTTGACGCTCTTACGACAAAACTTGTAGTTGCCGATCAAGAAAGGACAGATGCCACCATATGTCTTGCAGTTTCTCCGGCACTTAAAGCACTTGGTGTAAAAAATAGATGTAGGCTATATGAAATACCCAAAAATATTGATTTTATTATCGCTAAACCACGTATGAAAAAATATATTGAATATGCTGCTGAAATTTATGGTATTTATTTAAAATACATTGACAAAAATGACATTCATGTTTATTCAATTGACGAGTCAATAATTGATGTTACAGACTATTTAAAAATTTATAATTTAAAGGCAAAACCATTTGCAATTAAATTAATGGGCGAAATTTATGAAAAACTGCATATACCATCGACTGCAGGGATTGGAAGCAATATGTATCTTGCAAAAATTGCTCTGGATATAACAGCAAAACATTCGCCTGACCGCATAGGTTGGCTGACAGAAGAAAAGTTTAAAAAAGAATTGTGGCACCATAAACCCCTTACTGATTTTTGGCAGATATCACGCGGAACAGTTTCACGACTTGAAAAATATGGAATTTATGATATGGCGGGGATTGCAAATGCAAAAGAGGATCTTTTATATAAGGAATTTGGTATAAATGCAGAACTTTTAATTGACCACGCATGGGGAAGAGAAAGTTGTCTTATGAGTGATATTAAAAATTATAAGACAAAATCAAAATCCATGTCCACCTCGCAAATTTTACCAAGTAATTATAATTATGAAGATGCAAAAATTGTCATGCGTGAAATGGTGCAGAATGGCTGTTACGAACTAGCAAGGAAAAAATATGTAACGCAACTTGTATATTTATATATAGGCTATGGTGATAAAAAGAGTGTAGGCACAAAGGGTATGAGGAGAATGAATGTAACCACAAATTTATTCTCATTTATAGGCAAATATTTTGATGAAATATTTGAAGAGATAGTTGATAAGAAGAGGCCAATAAGAAAAATAGGATATGACTTTGCAAATCTTCTGCCCGATGAATATGAGATGTATGATATGTTTACAGACATCGAAAAAATCGAGAGGGAAAAGAAACTTGTAAAAAGTGTTATTGAATTGCAAGATAAATATGGAAAAAATTCTATATTAAAAGGTTTAGATTTATTTGAAAAAGCAACCCAAATAGATAGAAACAATATGATAGGAGGACATAATAGTGGAGAGGGTGAAGATGAGTAGAACAGATAGAGCGAAACAATTTGCACCATTTGATGCATTAAAAGGATTGCATGACGCTTTAAGGGTGAAAGAGTTTGAGCATGACAGAATAACAAAAGGTGAGTTGAGCGAGGAGAAAGCGACGGAGTTGTCAAAGATTCTTATAAATCTTGAAAAAGGAGAGATATTAACTGTGAAATATTTTAAGGATGGACAAAATGTTATAGTAACAGGAGTGGCAGAATTAGATGTTGAGAATAAAATAATTTTAATAGACAAAACGCCATTAAATTTAGATGACATTTTAGATATAAAAAAAGGATAACTAAGTTATCCTTTTAATTAATTATACCGCCATCAACTTTTATAATATCACCAGTAATAAAACTTGCTTCATCACTTGCTAAAAACAGAAAAGCGTTTGCTATATCAATAGGTTCGCCCATTCTTTGCAATGGGATATTTTTTAAAATAGGTTCAATCATATTTTCTGGCAAATTTTTTACCATATCAGTTTTTGTTATTCCAGGTGCTACAGCATTAACCCTGATTCCATAAGGAGCAAGTTCTCTGGCTAGAGATTTTGTTAAACCATTGATTGCAAATTTGCTCATTGGATAGAGACATCCCGATTTTTGACCATAAAAACTCACCATTGAACTTGTATTTAATATAACACCTTTTGTTTGTTTTAAATATTTTACAACTGCTTTGCAACAAAGGAAGGGGGCTTTAAAATTAATATCAAAAATTTTATCTATTTCCTGCTTGGTATAATCATTTATAAGAGTATTAGAAGATACACCGGCATTATTAATCAAAACGTCAATTCGTCCAAATATGTCATATATTTTGCTTAATGTTTTTTCTATTTCATCTTCTTTTGTAAGGTTGGGGAAATAACCTATAACTTTTTCTTTATATAAACTCAATTTATTAAGTGCATCATCTACACTTTCTTTTCGTGAGCCAAATATTGCGACATTGTAACCATTTTCAAGAAATAGTTTTGCAGTTTCCAATCCTATTCCTCTTGTTCCGCCTGTTATGACAGCAACTTTATTCATTAAAAACTCCTTTATTATAATATAGCATAATAAATAAAAATTGTCAAAATTTATTTTATTTATTTGTTTTATTTATTTGTCAATATATAGTAAATATGGTATACTAATTTGTAAGCAAAATGTTTTTGGTCTTATAAAATAAGACTAGTTTATTAAAATAAATTGGTTCTTTGGAGGTATAAATGAAAATAATTTATAAAAATATTCAAGCAATTGCAATGCAGTCCGTTGCAACTTTAGTTGATGTTATTTCTACAATTCCTTACAATAATTTAAGTGAGGAAAAGATAAAAATTTATCAAGATATGATTAAAAATAAGGAAGATATAGTAATTATTCCACTAGAATATAGCATTGAACATTATAGAGAAAAACAGGAAAAAATTGCCTCCTATTGCCAGTATAACGCAGTTACATATAGTGAAGAAAATAAAAAATACAATATAAGTTACAAATGTTTAAGTAGATGTAAGATTGTTAAGATAGACATAGTAAACAATTCAATTTATGTTGACATTGAACTACTAGACAGACAACAATTTTTACCTGAGCATAAAAAACTTAGAGAAGATATTTATCAAAGATTTAAAGAATATTTGAAATATGATATTGTAAATATTGCAACAATAGAAGCGGTTAAGAATGCAAAGGATATAGATTATTTAATTCAAGAGATTGCTGTATCATGCCGATTTGAGGTTCAGGCGAAACGTAAGTTGCTTGAAGAATTGGATGCTACAAAACGTCTTGAAATTTTAAATTCAGAATTAGAAACAAGAATATATGAACAGAAGTCGGATAAAGGACAAAACACTTTTGCTTATTATAAAGAGAAAATTAACGAATTAAACTTGTCTGCAGATGTAAAACGTATTGTCTATGATGAACTTACAAGACTTAAAACCACTCGACCTGGACAAGCAGAGTATGGGAATATTGTGGATTGGCTTGACAGACTGGTAGCACTTCCATGGCAAGTTGTAAAAGAGGAAAATAAAGATATAGAATATGCAAAGAAAGTTCTTGACGAAACTCACTACGGGATGGATAAGTTAAAGCAAAAGATCCTTGACTACATCGCATTAAGATTGATTAGCGGCAAGAATCAGAGCCAAATAATGTGTCTATACGGGCCACCTGGAGTTGGTAAAAGCACAATAGCAAAATCGATTGCCAAGGCACTCAACAAAGATTATTTTAATTTTTCATTGGGCGGAGTTTCAGTCCCAGAAGAAATTAATGGTATGAAAAGATTCTTTTTAGGGGCAAAACCTGGAAGGATTATGGAAGGTTTAACACAGGCGGGAAGTAAAAATTGTATTATACTTTTAGATGAAATTGACAAAATGAATCAACAAACAAATCGTGGTGATCCTTATAGTGTGCTATTAGAAGTGTTAGACAGAAATCAAAATAAGGAATTTAAAGACAGATATTTTGATGTGCCATTTGATTTAAGTCAGGTTATGTTTATAGCCACAGCAAATGATATAACTGCCGTTCCAGACCCTTTAAAAAACAGAATGGAAATAATAAACATTGAAGGGTATTCATTAAACGAAAAAGTTCACATTGCAAAAGATTATATTTTAAAAAAGAATTTAAGAGAGATTGGAGTAGACGAAAATCTTGTTACAATACAAGATAAAACTTTACAAACAATAATTGAAGATTATACATTTGAAAGCGGAGTTCGCCAATTAGAAAGGGCATTAAATGAAATTTGTAAAAAATACTTAATTAGTTTGCAAATGAAAAATTTGCCTATATCACCAAAGGAAATTACTCTTGAAGAGGCACGAGAATTTCTTGGCGAAGATTATTATGAGGAAGAATATAATCTCGCTATTGAAGGCGAAGTTGGTGTTGTAAATAAATTAAGTGTTTCTGGCTCAACGGGAAGCGTATCAAGACTTGAAATAGCCCTTGTTAAGGGAAATGGCGAACAAATTTTGTCTGACAATTTGGTGGGAACTGCAAAATGGACATTTAAAACTGTATTTGGCTTAGTAAAATCAAAATGCAAGGAATGGGAAATTGATCCTGCTGTTTTTGAGAACAACAACTTTTATATACACTCACCACATCATGCAGTATCACATGATGGGCCTTCGGGAGGTGTTGCCGATGTTTTATGTTTAATTTCTGCAATAAAAGAAATACCGATAAATCACAAATACGCATTCACCGGAGAAATTTCTTTAAAGGGGAAGGTCCTTGCAATTGGAGGAATAAAGGAGAAGTTGCTTGCAGCACAAAGGAATAAGATTGAGACGGTGGTAGTTCCTTTACAGAATAAAAAGGATATTGAAAAATTATCTTATGAAATTGTTGGCGATATGAATATTAAATACGTTGACAATATTGAAGAAGCCTATAATTTTGTATTTAAAGAAAATAAATAAGGAGAAGAAATGGAAAGATTAACAGTTCAACAGCAAAATAATGCAGTAATAAGTTTAATTGAATGGCTTAAACATCCAAACGAATTAGGTAAAGAGCCATATTCTATTGAAATAGAAAATATATTCTTATTAGATAATAAAACTTATGTAATTTTAAAATTTCAAGAGAATGAAAATTCGCCTTGGCTTTTTGGTGTGGTAGGTGGATATGAACCTGGTCAAGTTCAGCATGGCGGATTAGTTTGGAGTGAATTTGAAGAGTTTGATGATTATGCTCAGCAAAAATGCATTGCATATATAAAGGATTATAATGATAAATTAAGGGAATTTGAAGAGAACAATATTTTTGCAAAATTAAACAATCTAGGTGAACAAAAGAAATGGGAAGAGATTGTAAATCATATTGACGAAAATATTGAAAAATATAGGTATCCAAGAGAGGAAGATGGCAAAAAATGTTTGCAATATACATCGAAACTTGAATTTATTTATTATTCAATAAAGCATTTAGGAGAGAATTTTAAGAGTGTTCCATCTGATGAGTTTTCACTTCTTGACAGAAAACTTTTTGCACTTATTGAACTTAAAAGATATGATGAAGCGAAAGTGCTTATTCAAGAACTGCTTGAAATGGCTCCTGATTGTTTAAACATTCTTTTTGAACAAATTGAAATTGAGAAATTTCAACTTAATTTAGACAAGGCAGAGGAGTATATTAAAGCAATTTATCCAAAAATTTGGAATTATTTAGCATATGCAAGATATTTAAGATTGGTTTCATGGTTATGCATAGAAAGAGAAGATTGGCAAATGGCAGTAAACATATTAAATTTATCACTCTATTATGATGACTCGGATTATGCTTTTAAATATGTTAATAATGAATTGAATTATATTAGGCAAAAAAATAACTTAGACCAGTTTCCTTCACGTCCTACATTTAAAGAGATGATAGATTATTTGAATTATAAAGATTTTCCTTATGCTCCAACAGAAGAAAATCAAGATTTGGCTATGAGTTTATATGATTATGTTCTTGTTACAAACGATGAAAAACAAAAGCGTTTTGCAAGAGATAACTGCTATTTTATGAATCTCGGGTCTATTGGTGCAGTAAGAATAGTGGAAATTGGGGCTTTAACACCGAACAGATTTGAATATGTTCCATACTATAATTTTGGGTTTCAAGTAGACAAAAAAAATAAGGTGGAATATAATCATGAAGCAAGGAATTATATGCCTGCAAAATTTATAAGTGAAGAAAATGGTGAAGCACTTATAGAGGTTGTTGAGAAGAATGTAAGTATTGAAGAATTTGTTGAGAATTACAGAGCGGGACTTGAGGGCGAGATTGTTGTAGACAATTATCTTGTATGTTCAAATAATCAAAAGGCATTCAAATTTTTAGTTAATAAGGAAGGCTTTATGGAATTAATATATCTATTTGAATTTGATGCGAATGCTCTTTTAAAAATAACAGCATCTGTAAAAGAAGATAATTGTGCTTTGGAAGGAGATATTGTTGGAATAATAAGCACCTTTGAAAATTTGAACGCGAAAAATTAAAAAAATCTTAAATTTATTTGCATATTTTATATGATAATGATATAATTGATGTGATAAAAAAGGAGAAAAAATGGATTGGAAAGGAATTTGGAATGATATTGTAAATTTCTTTAAAACGAATATATGGAATATTGTATTATTCTTTGCCGTTCTTTTTATTGGAATTGTAGTTATCAAATTGTTTATTAATGTCCTTAGAAGGATATTAAATAAAACAAAAATGGAAAAGATTGCTGTTGGGTTTATAATTACCGTTATAAAAGTGCTGTTATATTTATGTTTGATTTTGGCATTGCTAAGTATAATTGGCATTGAAATAACAGGAATATTGACTGCATTAAGTGCTTTACTATTAACTGTTGGTTTGGCTTTACAAAACAATATTGCAAACCTTGCAAATGGAATTATTATTGTTTCAAGCAAGATGTTTAAGAAGGGAGATTATATACAAGTTGATGGGAAAGAAGGTTCAATTTCATCAATTAATTTCCTTTTCACAACACTCATAACACCTGACAATAAAAGAATTACAATACCTAATTCTTCAATTGTAAATGGTGCGGTTGTTGATTATGACAGCCATGTAACGAGAAGGGTTGACTTTAAATTTACAGTTGCTTATGAAAGCGATGTAGAACTTGTAAAGAAAGTTGTAAAAGATTGTATGGTTGCCAATGGAAAAGTTCTTTTAACTCCAGAACCTTTCTGCAGATTGAGTGGAATGGGGGATAGCAGCCTTGAGGTAACAGCAAGATGTTGGTGCGATAGAGAAGATTATTGGGATGTATACTTTGATACAATGGAAAGCGTGTTCAATGAATTGAAGAGAAATAAAATTTCTATTCCATTTAATCAAATTGAAGTTAGAGAAAGAAATGATGAACCACCAGTTTATGTGGTTGGCGATGGGTTACCTGAAAGAGTTGAAAAGGTTAGAGAAAATCATCATAATATAAACTTAGAGAATGCAAGTCTTTCTGAGATTTTTTCTGTAAGACGTGGTGAAAAGAAGGACAAAAAAGAGAAAAAAGGTAAACAAAAGAAGAATAAAGAAGCGTCAACAGAAGTAGTTGACGTAAAAGAAACTGAAGAGCAAAAAGAAAAAGTAGAAACAAATGAAACTAATGAAAATCAAAACAAGAATGAAGACAAGGGTCAAAAATAATGTTTCATATTTTAAGTTTGTTCAAAAGTAAAAATAATAAAAAACAACAGAATTTTCAAAAAGATGAAGATGGAAGGGCTTTGATTGATATCTCTATAGAAGATAAAAGCGAAGTCCTTTCTCCTTATCATGTAGACAAAATGCAAGTTATTAATGGTGATTTCGCTGAAATGCTTGATAACGTAGTTAAGGCGATACCTCCAAAGCAGGCAATACACTTAAAACTTCATTGTAAAAATCTTACAAATAAAGAAAAAGAGACGTTTGCACTTGCGACAAAACGTTATTATGAAAATAAATTAAAAAATACGCAACTTTTGTTTAAAAGATATATGATTACTGTGGTTTTAAGTTTAGTCTTGTCGGTCTTTTTCTTTTTGGCACTGTGGCTCACTGAATTTTTAAATTTTCATTGGCTTGTATTTGAGATAATTGACATTTGTGCCTGGGTGTTTTTATGGGAGGCTATAGATGTTCTTGCTTATGAATGTGTAAGTGTAAGACTTGAAAGAAGAAGAGTTAATAATATGTGTAAGTGTAAGATTTCATACAAATAAAAAAGGTCATTTAGATATAACCTTAATGTTAAAATACTAAATGATCTTTTCTTTTAATCCTTTTTCCCATTCATCGGCATTAAATCTTACATTTGCAGGACTAGTTGATGGCATTTTTATTACAGGTAAATCCAATTTAAATTTTTTTGTTAGAATTTTATATGCTAGGGCACCATTGCATAAGATTTTTTTAATATTTGAGTGTTGTTGTAAAAATGTTTCTATATCATTTAACTTTAAATTTGATTTTTCAAGTTTAATATCGCTTGAACCTGAAAGGTCGCTTTGATGAGCGACATCCCAAAGTGAAATTTTATTTAATTTGCATAAATTTATTTTATCTTGTGTAGTTTCGGGAGTAGGGCAATTAAAAACGCTTGCCATCAATCGCCAAAAGCGGTTTCGCTTGTTTGCATAATAAAAATTATTTTCCCTTGATTTTACAGAAGGGAAAGAGCCGAGTATTAGAATTTCACTATCATCAAATATTATAGGAGCAAACCCTATATGATTGTTTATTTCTGTTGTTAACATTTTACACCTCATAAAAATAATATAATAATTAAATTAATTTGTCAATTTTTTTGAAGAATTTTGTATTTTTTGCTATAATAAGAATGGAGGTAAATATGAATATTGCAATTGATGGGTATGCGGGTAGTGGCAAAAGTTCAATAGCTCACGCATTAGCTAAAAAATTGGGAATAAAGGTTTTAGATACAGGTGCTATTTACAGAGGACTTGCCTGTGCATATAGAGGAAAATTTGGAATTAAAATAACTGAAGAAAATGTTCTAAATTTTATAAAAGATTTAAAAGTAGATGTTTATTTTGATGGAGAAATTCAAAAAGTTGTTGTCAACTCAAAGGATTATACGCCATTTTTAAGGGAAGAAGAGATTTCAAATATGGCTTCAACCATATCTGCATATAAGCAATTACGAGAAAGTATTTTGAATATCCAAAGGGAGTTTGCACAAAACAATGATTGTATATTGGAGGGCAGAGATATAGGGACAATAGTTTTGCCTGATGCTGATGTTAAATTTTTTATTACAGCAAGTGTTGAAATAAGGGCTGAGAGGCGTTATTTACAAATGGAGGGGCAAAATGATAGACCTTCACTTGATGAAATTTTAAAAGATATAAAAACTAGAGATTTCAATGATGAACATAGAGAGGTTGCACCATTAAAAGTCGCAGATGATGCTATTATAATTGACACAAGCTATTCGACAATAGAAGATTCAGTAAATAGAATGGTTAATATAGTGAAAAATGTTGGTCGTTGAAATTAATTGATTTAATAAATATTTAGATATTAAAAAACACAAGCAAATATAATGTGCAAATTAGTGCAAATAATGCTTGTGTTTTATTTTTAATTTATTTATTCAGCAATATTGCCATCGTAGTCTTGAACTTTTTGGTAAAAAGTTTGTAAAGGAATTTTATAATAAGGTTTAATGGAAGGCTCAGTTGTCTTTCCTTCCAACAATTCAGCAGGTGAGTATGGCAAAGCATCTGTTGTGAAAGGAGAACCTTTTTCGACAAAAGCTATATGTTGTCTAATAAAATCATTGTTTTGCTTAATTGAATTGTCATAAATAAAGTCTTTTCTGTTGAGAGTGATTAAGTTCATGCCGGCCAAACTTGCTTCGGCCATAATCATTGAATCGCCATAAATTCCAAGCGAGTTTATATCTGGCGCCATTTCTTTTGCAGGTGAATCTCCCTTTGTTCTAAAATCCTCTGAAATTTTATCTACTTGCTCTCTTATTTCTTGTGTAGCCATAGATAAAAATGTGCATTTTTCAAACAAAGCATCAATTTTTCTTTGTTCGAACTTGATATTTCCTTTTTCAGATTTTGAATCATTGTCATCTTCATGATTTAAAATTTCGGCATAAACGGTTGGTGTTATAAAGAAATCATATTTGCCTTCCAATGCATTCCTATAAACAAGTCCCATTTGATGATTGTTTACAAGCAATTTATAATCTTCTTTTAATTGTTTAAAATTTTCGAATGTCGCTGAAATGTTATCATGTAAATTTTTAAAAATTTGTGCTTTTTTCAAAAGAGAAGCCCTTTTTGCATCGGTAATCTGCATTCTAAATTCATTTCCATTGTCAAAGAAAATTCCCTGGGCATTTTTTTCATAGGTATCAACTTTTTGCTCAGCTAAAGCCATTTTAGAAGTAGCATAATCCTTGTAAAGTTCTAATTGCTCTGAAAAACTATACTGAGAGTATTCTTTCAAAAAATCGGCACTCATTAAAGATTTTATGCTTTGTTCGAAGGCTTTTATTTTTTCTTCATCTTCTTTAAGCATATCATCAAGTGCGTCCATGCCATTTTTATTAAAAGTTTCGTTATATTTTATCATTGCGAAGAAAGCACAGGTATCCAAACAAATATTTGACATATATTACTCCTTTTTGCCATCTGGCGACTTTAGTTTTACAATTTTTACCTTGTTAAGTTTTGCAAGCTCATCGGCTATCTCGTATTTTTCTCTTAAATATTCTTTTTGTTGCTCAGGGGAGAGAGTTTTCACGTATTTATCTTCTTTTTCGCGTTCACTAAAAATTTGTTTTTCTAGTTCGATGAGTCTTCGATCTTCTTCATTAAGTTCAAAATGTTTTTGTGATTGTGAAATTAGTGCCTTACCTTCTTCTAAAAGTTTCTTGTCTTCTTCTTCGATTTGTTTTATATATTCATCAACGTCAAATTCATCTTCTTTGTTATCTTTCATAAACACCTCGCTTCAATATTTATTATACAATATTATTTATTATTTGTCAATACGGGGAAATATTAAATAGTAATAATAACAAAAAGATAGGTAAAAATCAAAACGATGCGACAACGGGTCTTGGAGTGTCATAGGACAGAGAAAAAAAATAAAAAAAGTTTAAAAAAGTAGTTGACAAAAAAGAGGG
>CANQKH010000004.1 GCA_947624415.1 uncultured Clostridia bacterium
GTGGTCGGGGTGGAGGGTCTCGAACCCCCGACCTCATGGTCCCAAACCACGCGCTCTACCAACTGAGCCACACCCCGTCAGCACAAGTTTGCATTGCTATTTTAATATATTTTGTAAAATTTGTCAAGGGAAAAATATAACTTTTTTTATTTTTTTTTAATTTGAAGTAAATAATTCAAATATATTATATTTAGCATATCTATTTTATGAAAAATATTTAAAATAATCTTTATTTTTTTTGTTATTTTTATATTTTTATTATATAATTAAATATAAATTTTGGAGTGAAAAATGAAGAAAAGTGTAATTGTAATTGGTGCGTCTGGTGGAATAGGTTCGGCTGTGTGTAGAGTTTTTGCAAAAGATGGATATAATATTATTGCAACTTATTTAAATAGCGATGTAGAAGAATTAGAAAGTTATTGTATTAAGTATACAACTTTTTTAAAATACAAGTTGAATATATGTGATGGTGAAGAAATAAAAATTTTTTTTGAAAAGGTTTTTAAAGAAAATGCTTTTATTGAAAGTGTAATTAACTGTTCTGGTATTTCAATGTCCGAAAAAATGCTTATAGATGAAACAGATGAAAACATAGATAGAATTTTAAATGTTAATTTGAGGGGGACAATTTTTGTATGCCGTGAGGCCATGAAAAACTTTGTTAAATATAGACATGGCAGTATAATAAATATAGCATCTATTTACGGAATTTATGGTGGGAGTTGCGAAAGCGTATATTCAGCAACAAAAGGGGGGATTATCGCTTTGACAAAGTCATTGGCTTTGGAATGTGCAAGTTTTAATGTTAGAGTAAATGCGATAGCACCAGGTTTTATATCTACAAATATGACAAAAGTATTTAATAATGATGAAAAAGAGGAGATTGCAAATGCAACACCTTTAAAAAGGTTAGGCGAGCCAGAAGATGTTGCAAATGTGGCAAAATTTCTTTCAAGTGAAAGTGCAAGTTTTATAACGGGAGAAATTATAGAGGTTGCTGGAGGTGCAATCAAATTTTAAAATTAATCAAAATTAGAAGGGGCTTATTTAGTCCTTTCTTTTTTATTTGCTAAATTTCGTGTATAAGTCTTATTTTTTGCAAGTTTATTTATGCTAGAATTTTTTTGTGCAAAGGAGGGGAAAATGCATATAAAAAGCAGAGTATATAATGGCACACTTTATGTAGTTCTTTGTGGAGAGTTAGATGAAAATTCGGCAAGCAATGCAAGAAATACGCTAGATGATATATTTGATGCAAGCAATTTTAAACAAATAATTATTGATTTATCCGAACTGGAATTTATGGATAGCACGGGAATAGGTGTATTAATTGGAAGGTATAAAAAAATGAAAATAAAAAGAATTCCAATATATATTTGCAATCCATCAAGACAAGCTGAAAAAATATTTAAAATGACAGGGCTTTATGACATAATGCCCAAAATAGTTTAAAGGAGATAAAATGGTTAAATCAAATTTTATGGAAGTTAATTTCAAAGCACTTTCTATTAATGAAGGCTTTGCAAGATTATGTGTTGCAGGTTTTTGTCTTCAATTAAATCCTTCTATTGATGAAATTGGGGATATAAAAACAGCAGTTTCAGAAGCTGTTACAAATTGCGTAGTTCATGCGTATCCAAGGCAAAATGGTATTATAACTCTACGATGTGAAATTGAAGGAGATAGCATAAAAATTATTATAAAAGATAGTGGCATAGGTATAAAGGATATTGCTAAGGCGAGAGAGCCGTTTTTTACAACAAAGCCTAATGAGGAACGTAGTGGAATGGGTTTTTCTGTGATGGAAAGTTTTATGGATAGGGTTGAAGTTGAAAAAAATGAGCAAGGAGGAACAACGGTAACCATGTTTAAACAGATAAGTAATGATGCATTACAGGTGGGGAATGCTTAGCAATGAACAAATTTTGCAGTTGGTCGAAAAAGCTCAACAAGGGGACCAAGACGCGAAATCGGTGCTTATAGAAGAAAATTCGCCACTTATAAAGAGCGTTATCAAACGTTTTAGAGATAAAGGTGTTGAGTATGATGACTTATTTCAACTTGGGTGTATGGGGTTCTTAAAAGCTATAAAAAATTTTAATCCTCAATTTGGGGTAAAGTTTTCAACTTATGTAGTTCCTATGGTTATTGGCGAAATCAAAAGGTTTATGAGGGATGACGGCTCAATTAAAGTTTCAAGAGCATTAAAAACATTAAATCTTCAAATAAATAAATTTGTAGAAAAATATAGTCATGAAAATGAAAAAAGTCCATCAATTGAAGAAATTGCTAAGCATTTTAATGTTGATGAACAAGACGTTGTGATGGCAATGGATTCAGCTAAAATGCCATTATCACTTTATACTCCTATTGAAGATGATTCAGAATCTTTAAATCTAATAGATAGATTAGAATCTCAGGATGATATAAATGGCAAAATGATTGATAATATTGCACTAACAGAACTTGTAAAGAGATTGGAAGAGAGAGATAGAAAAATAATCTTACTTAGGTATTATTTCGATAAAACACAAAGTGAAATTGCAAAGGAATTAAAAATTTCCCAAGTTCAAGTGTCAAGATTGGAAAATAAAATTCTTAATAATTTAAAAAATAAATTGACATCATAAAAACATAGCATTGTTGTGCTATGTTTTTTGAATACATTCCGGGCATTCTTCTTTAACAGGAGAATTATTTTTAAATCGTTCATCATTTGCAATCCTTTCATTTGTATTGTTTAGTGGCATGATACCAGTTTCATTATAGTTATTAAAATTATTATAATAATAAGGGTTGTATCTATATGTGTCAATGTTTTTATTATAAGGGTAGAAAGTGTCTGTATTTCTGTTTGGGTTGAATCTATTATATCCATAATATCTATACCCATATCGATTATAACCTTGATTTCCAAATGGTTTATAGCCATTATAATAATATTCAGGATTATTTTCTATAACAGGATTATTTGTGGATAAATTTTTTTCATCTATGTTATCTAGTGCAGAATTATTAAAACTATCTATATTTTTTTTATAAGTTTTATTATTTTCATCAGATTGCTGTGGTGTAAAGTCGGAATTGGTATTATTATCTATTGATAAATCTTCATTAATTATACCTTTTGCGAATTGTAAATTATCATAAATATTGCATAGATAAGTATATCTTTCATTCATACTATTGTTTAACATAATATAGGCTCTTTCGGCGTTTTGCACATCTATTTTTCCAATGACTAAATTGCGTTTAATGGTGTCTACTGATAATCTTACATCTTCTTTAGTTTCATTTAATAAATTAGAATATTTTTCCAAATTTTTATTTAATTGTTTTAAAATTTCCTTTTTATTTTTAGATAATTTTATTTTTTCGCTTGGAATGTTTTTAATATATGCACTTACAGAGAGGATTTGCTGTCTTATATTTTCTTCTCTCATCATATTTTCATATGAATTGGCTCTATGAAGTTGTATTGGATTTTTAAAGTCAACCACTTCGTAATTTGTTGCAGGACTTATTTCATAAATTTCACTTGAACTTGTGTTTCTTATGACAGCCTCTGTATTTTCAAGATGTTTATTAAAATTAATTAAAGCTTTGTTATCATTTTTAGTACACCCAAACATAGAGATTGTTGACAATATAATCAAAAGAATTAATAACCCTTTTTTCATAATTTTCCTCCATGTATTTATTTTGCACAAAACAATGTGTATTATTCAAAATTAATGTATAAAAATATGTATTAACGTTAATAAACATAAAGGAGTGAAAATATGGATGAGAAAAAAAGAAATGAAGCCTATAATAATTATGTAAAAGCAAAAATTCCAAAGACAAGACCTTGGCCTAGTTTATTTAATTCTTTTCTTGTTGGTGGAATAATTTGCACTATAGGGCAGGGAATTAACGATTTAATTATGCTTTGGTTTCCAAACCTTGCAGAGCAAACGGCATGGGGATACACATTGGTAATCCTTGTATTTATTGCTTCATTTTTGACTGGTATAGGTGTATATGATAAAATTGGCAAATTTGCTGGCGGAGGGTCAATAGTTCCAATAACTGGGTTTTCAAATTCTATTACTTCACCTGCGATAGAATTTAAACATGAAGGAATTATTTATGGTATATGCGTGAAAATGTTTACCATAGCAGGACCTGTTATTGTGGCTGGTATTGTTTCAAGCATTATCGTAGGATTAATATATTTGTTTATTTAAAGAGGAAAATATGAGTTATAATCAAACAATTGTTTTTAAAAATAAGCCTGTAATTATAGGAAGTTATTCGATAGTGGGACCAAAGGAAGGAAAAGGAAATTTTGGTCCATATTTTAATTATGTTATGAAAGATGATAGTTTTGGTGAGGATTCCTATGAAAAAGCCGAGAAAAAAATGCTTGAAAGTGCTATCGTTGGGGCAATTGAAGACGCAAAAATAAAACCTAAAGACATACAAATAATTTTAGCGGGAGATTTATTAAATCAAATAATTTCATCTTCTTATGCAGCAAGAAATTTTGATGTTGCCTTTCTTGGACTATTCGGTGCGTGCTCTACTATGGCTGAGAGTTTGGCAATAGGTGCAACATTTATTGATTCATCTCATTTTGATAAACTTGTTTGTGCGACAGGATCTCATTTTTCATCTGCGGAAAGACAATTTAGATTTCCGCTCGAACTTGGTAATCAACGTCCACCAGCATCGCAATGGACTGTAACTGGGGCGGGAGCAACAGTGTTATCAAAAACAGGAAAAGGCCCTAAAATAACAATGGCAACTTTTGGAAAGGTTATTGATTATGGCGTAAACGACGTAAATGATATGGGGGCAGCCATGGCACCTTCGGCAATGAATACAATGCTTGCCCATTTCAAAGATACAGGAAGGACTCCAGATGATTATGATTTAATTGTTACAGGAGATTTAGGGAAATTGGGAAGTGAAATACTTGTTGATTTAATGGAATATAATGGTATAAAGTTAGGATTGAACTATAATGATTGTGGGCAGATGTATTTTACCAGAAATCAAAATACACTTTCTGGAGGAAGCGGATGTGGTTGCAGTGCAACTGTATTTAATTCTTTTATAATAGATAAATTAAGAAAGGGAGAATTGAAGAGAGTTTTATTTATGCCTACAGGTGCATTAATGTCAACCACAGCCTCTCAACAAGGAGAAACCATACCAGGAGTATGTCATGCTATTGTTATAGAAAGTGATATTGAAGAAAATAAAAAGATAGACCAGAATAAAAAAAGAAGGGTAACCACAACAAGAAAGGTAAGTTATGGCAAAAAAAAGGAGGCTTAATTTATGTATTATTTATGGGTATTTCTTATAGGTGGACTTGTATGTATGCTAGGGCAGGTGTTGATAATTTACACAAATATTACTTCGGCTAGAATTTTAGTTACATTTGTTTTGATAGGTGTTGTACTTGAGGCTTTTGGTATTTTTGATCCTATATCAGAGTTTGCCAAGGCGGGAATTAATGTTCCAATTATAGGTTTTGGAGCTTCATTAGCAAAGGGGGCAATTGGTGCTGTGAAAGCACGAGGAATTGTCGGAGCGTTTACTGGAGGATTGGAAGCGACTGCTGGAGGTATTGCGGCGGCGGTTTTATTTGCATTTATTTTTGCTCTTATTTTTAAATCAAAAACAAAAAGTTAAAGAATGTGGAAAGGCACATTCTTTTTTATAGTAAAACTTTATTTTTTAAAAGCATATAAGTATATTATGCAAGTTGCAACCACAAAAACAATTAAAAAGCACAAGCCTTTAAAACATAAATTTAGAATTGTTTTATTCTTTTTGCTTGTAATATTGATTTTAGCATTTATATATTACATAAAAATAGTATGTCCAGTAGTGGCAAGGTTGAGCGAAGAAAAAGTTAGAGCGGTTGCGACAAATTCAATAAGTGAAGTTGTTGGAGATGTTTTATCAAAAGGAAATATAACTTACAGTGATTTAGTTGAAATAAAGTATTCTAGCAATAATAAAGTAGAATTAATAGAAATTGATTCTGTAAAAACAAATCTTCTCATTAGAGAAATAACTAAAGGAGTTCAGTCCAAATTTGATAATTTGGGTGATGAAAAGATTGGAGTAGCGCTAGGAACATTTTCTGGCATTCCTTTTTTATATGGTGTTGGGCCCAATATATCTTTACAACTAGTTCCAGTCGGCACTGTTACGACGAAATTCATATCTAATTTTAAGTCTTCAGGCATAAATCAAACTCTTCATCAACTTTATTTTTCTATAAATGCAAACATTGGATTAGTTATGCCAACCAAAACCCAAAACTTTAATACACAACTTGAAATAATCATTTGTGAAAGTGTAATAATTGGGAGTATTCCAAGCGTATATCTACAAGATAGAGTGTTTGAATAGTTATTTTACATATTTTGTAATAAAAAAGTAATTATTGAATAAATATAAAAATTTTTTAAAATAAAAAAAGGAATTTAGAGATTTATGTAGTATAAATAAAGTAAAAGGATAGTTTTGGGGTGCTAAATAAGGGATATCCAGCAGATTGGTTGGCGGAATTAAAACAGAGAAATAATATTGTTTCAGTTGTAGGAAAATATATTCATCTAGACAAAAAAGGTAGTAAGTATTGGGCGTGTTGTCCTTTTCATAATGAAAAAACGCCCTCATTTACTGTGAGCGAGGATGATGGTTTTTTTTATTGCTTTGGATGTAAGGAAAGTGGAGATGTTATTTCCTTTGTGCAAAAATACGAATCCTGCGATTTTCCTCAAGCAGTAGAGATATTGGCAAAACAAGCCAATATGGAAATACCAGAATTTAGGGGCGAAAAGGAAGTTGTAGAGAAAAAACAAAAAAGAGAACGTATTTTGGCACTTTTAGATTTTGCATATAAGCATTATATGAAAAACCTTTATTTGCCTCAAGCAAAGCCTGCCCAGGACTATATAAAACAACGAGGATTTACAAGACGCGAACTAGAAGATTTTAAAATGGGATATTCATTAAATTGGAATGAATTGATAGAGGCATTGCGTAGACAGGGATTTACATATAGCGAAATGATGGACGCTGGTGTTGCACAAACAAAAAATAATCATTATTATGATGTAATGGCTGAAAGATTGGTTTTCCCGATATTTAATTCTTTTGGGGAATGTGTGGGATTTAGTGCAAGAGTTTTGGGTAAAACCGATTACGCAAAATATAAAAATACGGCAGAAACATTACTTTTTCAAAAAGGAAAGGTTGTTTTTGGGATTAATTTGGTAAAAGCCTTAAAGCAAAAAGAAGGTTTAAAATCGGTTATAATAGTTGAAGGACAAATAGATGTGATTGCTATGCATAGAGCAGGGTTTAAAAATACAGTTGCTTGCATGGGGACTGCATTAACAAAAGAAAATGCTAAAGAGATAAAAAAACTTTCTCCAAATGTAATATTGTGTTTTGATGGGGATGAAGCGGGCATAAAGGCAACAATAAGAAGCATTGATATTTTAAAAGAAGAAGGAGTTAATGCTCTCATAGTTTCATTGCCGGACAAGCATGACCCAGACGAAATAATAAAAGAAAAAGGTGTGCAATATTTAGAAAGTTTAATTAACAATGCAATGCCAGTTACCGATTATTTATTATCGCTAGAGTTAAATAAATATAATCTAAACAAACCAGATGAAAAAGTGAAATATATAAAAGGT
Organism: uncultured Clostridia bacterium; assembly: GCA_947624415.1. Taxonomy (GTDB): domain Bacteria; phylum Bacillota; class Clostridia; order Christensenellales; family UBA1242; genus Caccovivens. The sequence continues at coordinate 7,716 of CANQKH010000004.1, forward strand.
GCATTAGATGTAATATCGAAGTTAGATTCAAATAGTGCCGAAGAAACTTATTTAGAAAAAATCAAAGATATAGCATCTATACCTATCGATGTTTTAAGAAGAGACTTAGCGAATTTAAAAAAAACAAAACCAAAAAATGTCGAAAATATCAATACAGATGTTTTAATTGCCCGAGAAAATGGGAATATTAGGGCTATAAGATTTATTTTGAGTTCATTAATTTTTAGAAAGAACTTCGTAAATAAGTTTATTGATTATAAAAAACTTTTACCTAAGTATAAAGACATTATTGAATTAGCACAAAAAGATACGCCGATTTCCGCATATTATGATTATTTTGATGTAGATAATTATCCTGTGCTGAAAGACTGTTTAGGCATGGACTTCGCACGATATAAGGATAATGACAAGCAATACTTTGAAGAGTGCATTTGGCTTATTGTAAGTCAGGAGTTGGTTAAAGAACAAACTAAATTGACCGAGAAATTTAAAGAATGTCAAGACAGGGAAGAACGAGTAAGAATTGTAACAAAATTAAACGCCTTGAATAAGGCTATTCGAGAGAAAAATATGGAGGAATTTTATGTCAGAAATTAATAAAGTAGATATAGAAATGAAAAGAATATTTGATATTGCTGCGAAGAAGGGTTCTATTAATGAGGAAGAGGTTTACTTTAAACTTCTTAAATATGACCTTTCTGCACAAGAAATACAAAAATTTATTAAAAGTATGGAAAGCCACTCTATTAAAATACTTAAAACAACAGAAAGCGATTTAGATACAGAAGATTTCAATTTTGATGGGTTTATGTCAGTTGACGATCCAGTAAAAATGTATTTAAAAGATATTGGGAAAGTCCCTTTATTGACAGCGGATGAAGAGGTGGATTTAGCAAAAAGAATATTAACTGGTGATCCAGAAGCGAAAGCGAGATTATGTCAAGCAAACTTAAGATTGGTTGTATCAATAGCAAAGAGATGGGCAAGCACAAATGCACTTTCCTTTCTAGATTTAATACAAGAAGGGAATATGGGACTTTTAAGAGCAGTGGAAAAATTTGATTATACAAAAGGATTTAGATTTTCAACATATGCTACGTGGTGGATTAAGCAAGCGATTACAAGAGCAATAGCAGATCAGTCAAGAACAATAAGATTACCAGTGCATATGGTTGAAACAATAAACAGATATTCAAGAACAGTTCGACAATTAACCCAAGAATTATCGAGAGAACCAACTATAGAAGAAATAGCAGAGGCGATGGGAATAAGTGAACAAAAGGTTGTTGAAATAAAAAAGAGTGCCTTAGATCCTATTTCTCTAGAAACACCAATAGGTGAAGAGGAAGATAGTAAGATGAGCGACTTCATCGAAGATGAATCTGCTAAAAGCCCAATGGAAATTGCCACGCAAAAATTATTACACGAACAATTATTGGCTGTTATTGAAACACTTACCCCAAGAGAACAACAAGTTATCAGGGAGAGATATGGGTTGATTGACGGGAAGAGCAAAACTCTCGAAGAGGTTGGAAAGGAATTTAGCGTAACAAGGGAGAGAATAAGACAAATTGAAGCAAAAGCATTAAGAAAGTTAAAAAATCCTAACAGAAGCAAAAAACTTGTGGATTTTAAATAAAAGGAGGGGATATGAAGGTAGAGAATATTTTAGAATATCAAAAATTAGATGTTGAGCTTTATAAAATAGAAAAGCAGATTAATGAAAATCCCAATAAAAAGATGGCAGAACAATTACATGAAAATATGAGAGTTGCCCAGGCACGCTCAGTCAAATTAGAAGAAAAAGCAAAAGAATTGTTAAATGAAATTGATAAAGTCAAGAAACAATGCAAAATACAAGAAGACAAATTAAATGAATTTTTATCGATGAATGTCGAAAAAATGAGCAAAACTGATGTCGAAAAATTGAGCAACCTAAAAGATAAATTAAATCAAAATTTAACTATTTTAGAGAAGAATTTGACAACGCTTGCGGAGAATATGAATGCAGTATTGGCCGATTTTAACAAAACAATAAAAACTTTTAATAATGCAAGAGATGAATATGCAAAAAGAAAAAATGCTTATGAAACAGAAATAAAAAAGATTGAAAAAGACAAATTAGAGATAAATAAGCGTTTATCACAAATAGCATTATCGGTAGATGTTGAAATAATGGAGGCATATAGAAAAAAGAGGAGTGAAAAGGTTTTCCCTGTTTTAGTTCCATTAAAAGGAAAATTTTGTGGTGGTTGCAATACAGAATTACCGCTAGCCATACTTACCAATTTGAGTAAGGATGGCATCACTACGTGTGAGCATTGTCGAAGGCTTGTATACAATACTCAGCAATAAACAATAGTTATTGTAGTATGTATGTTATACAACATACAATATATACAAAATTTAAGAAATTTAAATAAAAATGGCATTATATTATTTTTAATCGTATAATGTCTTTTTTTATTTTTTATCGAAAATCACTTGCCTAATGCTTTTGAATTTAATATAATTAAAGCATAAGAAGGCAAAAGGCAATGATTTTAAAGAAGTTTTTTAATAAAGACGCCGATAAAGCCAAAGAATTTTCGGATAAGTTTAATTTATCTTCAAGAATTTGCGAACTTATATTATCAAGAGGGGTAAACAACGAAGAAGAGTTTGAAGAATATCTTAATCCTAAAAGATTGAATGATCCCTTCAAATTAAATGGTATGCGTGAACTTGTTGATAGAGTAAAACTTGCAAAAGAACTTAAAGATAAGGTCTTAATCTTTGGCGATTATGATGTTGACGGTGTCAGTGCCACAGCAATAATGCTTAAAACGTTGGCACAATTTGGAATAAAAGCAGAATATTATCTACCTAATCGATATATCGATGGGTATGGATTAACGAACGCAGTTATAGATAAGGTGAATGATATGTATAGTCCAAATCTTATCATCACAGTTGACTGTGGCATTTCTTGTGCAAATGAAGTAGAGTATGCTAAAAGTCTAGGAATTGAGGTTATTGTAACTGACCATCATGAGATTCCAGACGTTATACCAAACACAATAGTTGTAAATGCAAAACTAGATAATCAGGAGTATCCTTTTAAGGAGTTATGCGGAACTGGCGTGGCTTATAAATTTGCGGAGGCATTGCTTGGAAGGGAGGAAGCAGAACAATATCTTCCTATAGCAGGAATTGCAACAATTGTAGACATTGTCCCATTAAAAGATGAAAACAGGACAATAGTTGCTAGAGGGTTAAGTCTTTGCGAAAAATATTTGCCTATAGGGCTTAAAATGATGTTTAAGGAATATGGGATTAACATTAAAAATCCAAGTTCCACAAATATTTCATTTAAGGTTGGACCTAAGCTTAATGCATCAGGAAGAATGGGAGATGCTGCCGATTCTTTAAAGATTTATATGGAGACAGATCCTGTTATTATCAAAACTTATTTAAGTAAAATTAAAAAACATAATCTAAAGAGGCAAGAACTTTGCAATAAGATTTACGATGATTGTGAAAAAGCACTTAAGAGAATAGATTTAAAAAATCAAAGAGTGATTACTTTAGCATCTAGTAAATGGGACAAGGGTGTTTTGGGTATTGTTTGCTCGCGACTAGTCGAAAAGTATCACAAACCAACATTTTTATTTGTTAAAGAAGGAGATATTCTAAGTGGCTCGGGTAGAAGTATTGATGATATAAATATTCACGAATTACTTTCATCATTAAAAGACATTCTCGTTACTTTTGGTGGACATTCAATGGCTGCGGGACTTTCGTTAAAATTGGAAAATTATAATTTATTTTCGCAAAAAATTAATGCATTTGCATCCAGCAAGATCAACGATTCTGTCTTTATGCCAATAGAATATTACGATCAAGAAATTGACGAAGAGGATTTAAATGAAGACTTTTTAAAGGAACTCTCATTATTAGAGCCGGTTGGTTGTGGAAATCCAAGACCTCGTTTCAAGATTACAACACAAGAATTGGAAATAAAACCATTAAAGAAAACTCCTCAACATGCTTATTTTTATATTGGGAAATTAAAATTAATATATTTTAATTATGTTGAAAATTTAATAAAATTTGATTTCTCAAGGCAAAAAACATTTATTTTTGAGTTGGATTCTGATTCAACAAACGGAACAATTGTTCAATTTGATGGTGGTAGTTTTATAGTAGAAGATGCGTATAAGAAGTTAAATGCGATTGAATTAAATCAATTAAATATAGATGATAACGGTGATGCAAAATTTAATTATTATCCACAAAGTGAACTGGCAAATTTTGTTGGAGGAACTTCAAATACAGTTTTTGGGACTTGCTTTGTTACTTATTCATGTTTTGAATATGTAAATTTTTGTCAGCAATATGATACAAAGGGATTGTATTATTTTGGATTTTACGATTCTAATGTTTTGGGTTATAATTCAATATTGCTTTCACCGAGAGGGCTTGATTGGGCAAAAAACTTTTCTAAAATTGTGTTTTTGTCGCCTGTTTTAAATTTTAATTTCGTTGCGAAATTAAATAAAATTACAAGTGCAGAAATTTATATTCCTATAGAAAAGGTTGCAGATGCAAGAAAGTTTAGTGGAATTGACCTATCAAGGGAGGTATTTGGCTGCATTTTTAAAGCACTTTGCAAATATAACGAAAAGAATATAAGAAATATTTTTGAACTTTATGATAAATGCGAGTTTGAAGATATATCTTTCTTTACATTTTATGCAGCGTTGCTTGTTTTTAGCGAATTAGGATTTATAGAATTTACCGAAACAGATATTTTAAGACTTAAAATAAATAAAGACAAGAAAAGTGAATTGTCTCAATCTAAAATTTATAATGAAATTTTAAAATTAAAAGAATCTTTGCATGGGGAGGTGAATGGTGCAAGAAATGAACCTCAATCTAAAAAATAAAGTATATGAATGTTTTTCATTTGATGAAAACGAAAAAAAAATTATTGAAGAAGCATTAAATTGCGATTTAAATTGGGCGAGAGTTTTCAAAATAGTTAGCTTAATTGTCGACATGAAGTTAGATAAAAATTCTTGTATAGCATTTTTAGTGTATCAATTTTATAAAGTTAAAAGTGTTGAAGGGGACGAGTTGGCAAAAAGATTGTCATTAGAGCAGCAAGAGATGTATAATGATTTTAAAACGATAAAGGATATTAACAGGTTAACGAAAAGTGAAGAAATTGAAGATATAAAAAGAATGTTTATAGTTATGAGCAGAGATTTGCGTATTGTCATTATTAAGATGTTTGGAATCTATTATGACATCGCAAGCCTTGAAAATCCTTTAACAGAAGAGCAAAAGCTTTTTGTTAAGCAAGTAAAAGATATCCATGTTCCTTTGTCTGAACGTTTGGGACTTGACAAGTTAAAGCAAAACTTATACGATAATGTTATTCGTTTAGAGCATCCAAATGAATATGCAAGATTGAAAAAAACAATAGAAAGCGAGCAAGAGGAGAATAGTAAACAGCTTGAATTGACAAAGACTAAAATCCAGAAAATTTTAGATGAAATGCATATTAATGGAGAAATTTTAAGCAGAATTAAGCATATTTCATCAATTTTTAATAAATTACACAATAAAAACCTAACCTTGAATCAAATTTATGATATTTTAGCTATGAGGGTGATTGTAAATAATATTGAAGAATGTTATGCTGTTTTGGGGCGTATACATGGTATATATAAACCTATGATAGGTCGCGTGAAAGACTATATTGCGAACCCAAAGCCCAATGGCTATCAGTCTTTGCACACAACTATAATAGTGGAAAATCAGCATCCGCTTGAAGTGCAAATAAGAACGGTGGAAATGAATCGCGAGGCAGAGTATGGTGTTTATTCCCACTGGTTGTATAAAGAAAAAAAATCAAAACAAGATGCATTTGATCAAAAAATGACATGGTTTAGGCAAACGATTGACAATGCCAAGAATATGTCAAACGAAGATTTTATTGAAACTTTAAAAAGTGATTTATACGAAGGATTGTTGCTTGTCCAAACACCAATGGGTAAAGTGCTTGAATTTCCTGCAGGGTCAACTATAATTGATTTTGCTTATGCAATACACTCTGATGTTGGAAATAGGTGTGTAGGTGCAAAAATAAATGGACAATTAAAACCATTTACAACCACATTACATAATGGGGATATTGTTGAAATAATCACAAATCCTCATTCAAAAGGACCTTCTAGAGATTGGTTAAAGTTTGTTAAAACTGCAAGTGCTAGAAGCAAAATAAAGGCATTTTTTAAAAATGAGTTGAAAGATGAAAACATAAAATTAGGCAAGTCAATGTTTAATCAAGCAATGATGGATAGAGGATATAACTCAAATCAACTTCTTTCATCTAAAATTTTAGAACAAATTTTTAAAAAATATAATTTAGAATCTCTTGAAGAACTCTATGCTTCAATAGGGTCAGGGTCGTTATCTGCTGGCCAAGTTTTATCTCGCTTTATCATGATATATAATAACGAAAATAAACAATTACCAAAACTTGATAACGTTGTTCATTTAAAAAGAAACAAAGAGGGCGTGCTAATTGATGGCGATAGTGGAATGATGGTTCGTTTTGCTCGTTGCTGTTCTCCAATAGAAGGCGATGATATTATAGGATATATAAGTAGAGGTAGAGGAGTTACAATTCATAGAACAAATTGTCCTAATTTGGATTATCTCGAAAAAGAAAGGTTGATTGACGCACAGTGGCAAATTAAGGAAGATGCATCATTTACTGCGAACATTAAGGTTATTGCAATAAAGTCGGATAATAATATTGGTAGACTTACAAATTTAATAACAGGTTTGAAAATAAATATAAAAGGGTTTGATGCCAAAGATATTGGCGAAAATTTCCTATGCACGCTTGTAGTTGAAGTTAAGAATAAATCAGAACTCGAAAGTGCAATAAATTCAATACGAAATATGAAAAATGTTACTAATGTTTATAGGAGTGAGAGATGACAATTCAGTCCAACGTAGATGATTACATTATCGAAATGCAAGACCTTATTAAATTATTTGCTATTGATAATCAGGATTTAATAATTCATGAAGAAGTATCAAATGGAGAGTTGTATGTTGAGAACTTTAAAATTATAAACCCTTTAAAAAGTAAGGAATTTAGTTATGAATTTATAACAGAAAAGGAGTTAAGTGATTTAAGAAAAAAGTCTATAAGAAAACGAAGGGTAAAAAATTACCTTTATGAAATCATTTCAAATGAATATAGTATAAAATTACCGTGGGGCTCTTTAACTGGTGTTCGTCCAACCAAATTTGCAAGAGATTTAGTTGCATATGGCGAGGCAAAGGAGCATACTATACCAGAAATTATGGCAAGGGATTATTTTGTTGACGTTGAAAAAGCCAGGCTTGTCGGTAAAATAATTAAAAACCAAAGGGGCATAATTCGAAATGATAACCTTGTTGATATTTATGTGAATATTCCAATATGTCCAACAAGATGTAGATACTGTTCGTTTATATCAAATGAATTGGCAAGGGTAAAAGATAAGGTTGATGTTTATTTGGATTGCTTAATAAAAGAAATTAATTGTATTAAAGATATTATAAAGAGAAAATCGTATATTGTCCGAAATGTTTATATTGGAGGAGGAACGCCTTCTGTTCTTTCTGCAGAACAATTAGATAGACTTTTAGAAGCACTGCGTTTTCCAGTTAATGAATTTACAGTTGAGTGTGGGCGTCCAGACACCATAACTGAGGAGAAATTGGATGTTTTAAAAAATCATGGAGTAACTAGAATTTCAATAAATCCACAAACTTTTTGTGAGGCAACATTAAAAAGAATAGGAAGGAAACAAAAAAATCTTCAAGTTTTAAATGCTTATTCAATGGCACTAGAAAAAGATTTTATTGTAAATATGGATGTTATAGCTGGATTACCTGGCGAAAAATTGGGGATTTTTAAAAGAACCATTAAAACACTGCTTGAATTATATCCTCATAACATTACAGTCCACACTTTGTCAATAAAAAATGGTGCATTATTAAAAAACGACAAAATAGAAGACAAAGATGTTGTCAAGATGATCGATTTTGCAGAAAATGAACTTGCAAAAAACGGGTATCATCCATATTATATTTATAGACAGAAAAATCAACTTAAAGGTTTGGAAAATGTAGGGTATTATCGCGATGAATTCCTTTGTATGTTTAATGTGGAAAGCATGGAAGAAACAAACAGCATTTTGGGTGTCGGAGCGGGTGCAATAAGTAAAAGAATTTTCAACTTAGAAAACCGAATAGAGAGGCAGGCTAATGTGAAATTTATTGAGGATTATATTCAAAGAATTGATGAAATGATTGAAAAGAAAAAAGAATTTTATATTTAATTTAAAAAATATTAAAAATTTTATAGACTTTTAAATAAATTTATGTTATACTTAACAAGTCGATTATCCTTTTACGCAGCATTTAGAAACCTTCTGACTTCTTGCTTCGTTAAAGGAATTAATTTAAAATAGGAGGAAAAATATGGAAAAGAAAGAGATTATTGAGAAATTTAAGTTATCTGAAAATGATACAGGTTCAGTTCAAGTTCAAATTGCTCTTTTAACTGAAAGAATAAATCACTTAAACGAACACTTAAAAACTCATAAAAAAGACAACCATTCACGACGTGGACTTTTACAAATGGTTGGTAAGAGAAAGGGTTTCTTGCTTTATCTTAAAGAAAAAGATATTGAAGCTTATAGAAATCTTACTAAAGAACTCAAAATAAGAGATGTTAAATAATAAAATAGGGAGGGCTTTTTGCTCCCTTTTTTAAAGTTTATATAAAGGAGATATTTTATGAAAGAAGATGCAAAAATTTATCAAGTTGAAATTGGTGGAAAAACAGTTACATTCGAAACGGGAAGATTATGTGAACAATCAAATGGTTCATGTCTTGTAAGATGTGGTGAAACAGTCGTTATGGTTAATGTAACCATGTCGAAAGAACCTAGACCTGGAATTGATTTCTTTCCATTGTCTGTCGATTTCGAAGAAAAAATGTATTCTGTTGGAAAGATTCCGGGTGGATTTAAGAAAAGAGAAACTAGACCTTCCGACAAAGCAATACTTACCTCTAGACTAATAGATAGACCTTTAAGACCTTTATTTCCAAAGGGTTTTTATCATGATGTCTGTGTCGTTGCAACGGCATTATCGGTTGATCCAGATGTAGCACCAGAACCTCTTGCTATGTTAGGTTCTAGTTTTGCTTTAACTATTTCCGATATACCTTTTATGGGGCCAACAGGTTCAGTTCAAGTTGGGCTAGTAGATGGCAAATTTATAATTAATCCAAATGCAGCAGAGAGAGAGGCTTCACTTATGAACTTAACTGTTTCTGGAACGGATGAGGCTGTGTTAATGGTTGAAGCTGGTGCGAAAGAAGTTCCAGAAGAGACAATGCTTGATGCAATTATGTTTGCTCATGAAGAAATTAAGAAAATTGTCGAATTTCAAAAAAGAGTTAAGGCGGAAATTGGAAAGCCTTTATGCGAACATTTAGTTTATGATATTGTGCCAGATGAAATTGATAAAGAGGTGCGAGCATATGCAGATGAAAAACTTGATTATGCACTTGACACCTTTGATAGACAGGAAAGACAAGCAAGACAGGATGCTTTGGACGTTGAGGTAAAAGAACATTTTGCGGAAATTTTCCCAGAAAGCGAAAAATTTATTGGACAAGTCTTGTATAAGATGACAAAAGAAAAGGTAAGGGCAAAAATATTAAATCATGGTATTAGACCTGATGGAAGAAAATTAACAGAGATTAGACCTATTTGGTGTGAGGCAGGTGTTCTTCCAAGAACACATGGAAGTGCAATATTTACAAGAGGACAAACTCAAGTTCTTACAACTTTGACATTAGGAACTGTTTCTGATATGCAAAAACTTGAAGGTCTTGATGATGAAGAGGTAAATCGTTATGTTCATCATTATAATATGCCTGCATATGCAACAGGTGAAGCAAGAGGAATAAAAAGCCCTGGCAGAAGAGAAATAGGGCATGGTGCTTTGGCGGAAAGAGCGCTTGAACCTGTAATACCAAGCGAAGAGGAATTCCCTTATGCACTGCGTTTGGTTTCTGAAGTCCTTTCTTCTAACGGCTCTTCTTCTATGGCATCTGTTTGTGGCTCTACATTGGCATTGATGGATGGAGGTGTGCCTATTAAAAGACCTGTTGCCGGCATAGCAATGGGATTGATAAAAGACGAAAATTCGAAGCAAGTTGCCGTTTTATCTGATATTCAAGGGCTTGAAGATTTTCTTGGTGATATGGATTTTAAAGTTACAGGAACAACTGTTGGCGTTACTGCGATTCAAATGGATATAAAAATAAAGGGTATCGACAAGGAAATATTAACTACCGCATTGAAACAAGCCAGAGAAGGTAGAATGTTTATTATGAATAAACTTCTCGAAGAGATACCTGAACCTAGAAAAGAACTTTCCAAATATGCACCTAAAATTATATCATTTAATATTGATCCAGATAAAATTAAAGATGTTATTGGAACTGGCGGAAAGATGATTAATAAAATCATTGATGAGACCGGTGTTAAGATTGATATTGATGATGATGGTTTAGTTTTCATTGCTACACAAGATTTGGAAATGGCAGAGAAAGCGAAAAAGATTATTCTTGGAATAGTTGAAGAAGTTGAAGTTGGTGATGTCTATGACGGAAAGGTTGTTCGCATCATGAATTTTGGTGCTTTTGTAGAGTTTGGTGGAAACAAGGAAGGAATGATTCACATTTCGAAACTATCAAGAAAAAGAGTGGAAAAAGTTGAAGATGTTGTAAAAATAGGCGACATTGTAGAGGTTGAAGTTATAAAGATAGATGATAAAGGGCGTATAGATTTAAGAAGACTTGAACCAAAGGTAAATAAGCCTGAGACAAGTGAAAGTTTGCAAGAAAATGAATTGCAAGAAAGTAAACCTGAGGTTGAGTAATTAAGTATTAGTCAATGATTTACTTAAATGCTTAACTGCAAGAATTAGTTTTTGAATTTCTGTAAATGAATTAAAATAAGATATAGAAACACGAATTGCACCTTGTGGTATGGTTTTTAGTGCTTTATGCTTTAATGGAGCACAATGGAAACCTCCGCGGGTGCATATTTCGTATTTTTCACTTAAAATACTTGCGACTTCTGAAGAATCTATATCACCAATATTAAATGATAATACTCCAAAAGAATTTTCTGGTTCTGTATATGTTTTTATTCCAATTTTGTGAAGTTCGAAGTTTAAAAACGTTGTTAAATCATCTATTTTTTCGTTTATTTCACTGAAATTATTTTCAACAAATTCAATTCCTGCTTCTAAACCTAATATAAGCGGAGTAGATATTGTTCCACTTTCCAAACGCTCTGGGAATATGTCTGGTTGATAAAGTTCCAAGGAATTAGTTCCCGTTCCTCCAAATCTTATTGGTTTTGGCCTAAAATTATCATTCATTACTAGACAACCAATGCTTTGTGGAGCATAGAAGCCCTTGTGTCCTGCAACAGCTAAATAGTCAATATTACTTGTTTTTAAATTTATTTTTATATGACCACAGCTTTGTGCTCCATCAACAAGAAATATATAACCTTGTTCCTTGCAAAATTTACCAATTTTATCTATTTCGCATATATCACCATTTACGTTAGAGATATGATTACAAATAATCATATATGTTTTTGGTGTAACCTCTTTTTTTATATCATCTAATGTAATACCACCACTGTTGTGTTGATAGGCGACTGAATAAGTAATTTTATTGGTGTTTTTTAAGTATTCTAGTGGACGAAGCACAGAATTATGCTCGTTTTCGGTGCAAACTATATGTCCGCCTTCTTTTACGCTGCCTAATATTGCTAAGTTTAATGCTTCTGTGCAATTTTGTGTCCAGATAACATTTTCAGGACTGGTAATTCCAAAATGGTTTGCGACCCTTTCTCGGGCTTCTTCGATTTTAAGGGCGGCTTTTATGCTTGCAATATGTCCACTTCTACCAGGATTAGCAGAATAATGTATAAGGCTGTCATTTACCGCTTTTATAACCTCTTTGGGTTTTACAAATGTTGTTGCACTATTATCTAAATATATCATTTATAAACATTCCTTTATAATTACAATATAATGTAAAAGGGGGATTTTTGTGCAAGAAAGGGAGGTTTTTTATGAGTTTTTGTTTGGCCGCTTTTCGTTCTAGGAATGAGACATTATATTTGGCTAATATACTAAATAATGGTGGATATCGTGTTTCAATAATCAATACTCCCAAGGATGCTGGTTTATCGTGTGGAATTTCTGTTAAATTTGAAGAACGTTTTTTGCCTATAGTAAGAAGTGTTATTATGTCAAAACCTTTTCGCTCATTTGCCGGAATGTATCGTGTGGTTTGCGAAGGGCAGAGAAATACGTATGAAAGATTATTCTAATGTATTTTTATAATTTAATTAAATAAAATAAATATATGAAAGTATTTTTTTCAATTTTAAGTTTGTCAATTTTAGCAGTGGTTTTATCATATTCGCTGGGGTGCTTTTATGCTTATGCCTATCCTATGAGTTTTAAAGACGAGATAGAATCTTGTGCCGATGATTTTTCTGTTGAGGGAGCTTTGATAGCGTCGATTGCAAACGTAGAAAGCAACTTTAATGCAAATGCTTTATCTAATAAAGGTGCTGTTGGAATAATGCAGTTAATGCCTTCGACTGCTGCGTGGATTGCGGGAAAATTGGATCTTGAATATGATGAAAAATTATTGTATGAAGCAGATTACAATATTAAGTTAGGAAGTTATTATATTTCTTATTTAATTAACTATTTTAAGGATGAAAAACTGGGATTATGTGCCTATAATGCCGGTTTGGGAATGGTTAAAGAGTGGTTGAAAGATGAGCGATATTCAAAAAATGGTAAACTATTAAAAATACCTTATAAAGAAACATTAAATTATTATAATAAGATTTTAAAGAACTATAAATATTATAAAAACAAGTATAAATAATTTGACTTTAAAATGAAAAATATGTTAATCTATAACGTAAAGGAGATTAACATGAATGATACACAAGCATTGTCTAGCGAGGTAGACATAAGAAGAAAAAAAATAGAAGATTTGATTGAAAGAGGAGAGATTCCATATAAAGATAAGTTTGATAGAACCTGCACTATTGATGAAGCGAGAAATAAGGTTGGTGAAAGGGTTAAAATTGCAGGTCGAATAATTTTTAAGCGTGTTATGGGCAAGTTTGGGTTTATCCAAATAAGAGATTTAAAGGCAAAAATACAAGTTTCTGTCGGTAGAAATGAGTTAAATGAAGAAGATTACGATTTTTATAAAAAAATGATTGATATTGCTGATTTTGTAGGAGTCGAGGGTGAAGTATATTTAACTCAAACAGGCGAGGTTACTGTAAGATGTGAAAAGATTGTATTGCTTTCTAAAACATTGAGACCTTTGCCAGAGAAATTTCATGGTCTTAGCGACACTGAAACTATTTATCGTCAAAGATATCTTGATTTAATTTCAAATGAAAATTCTAGGAAAGTGTTTTTAACAAGAAGTAAGGTTGTTTCATTTTTGAGAAGATATTTGGAGGATAACGGATTTATTGAAGTTGAAACTCCAATTTTACAAACAAGCGTTTCCGGGGCGAGTGCCAAGCCATTTTTCACTCATCACAATGCTCTGGATCTTGAATGTAATTTAAGAATAGCAAAAGAGTGTTGGTTAAAACAATGCATAAGTGCGGGTTTTGACAGGGTATTTGAAGTTGGAAAGGATTTTAGAAATGAGGGAATGGATACCACTCATCTTCAAGAATTTACGCAGGTAGAATGGTATGCTTCGTATTGGAATTATGAAGACAATATCAACTTTTTTCATAAGTTAATTTTGCAATTATTAAATGAGTGCTTAGGAACAACAAAAGTTAACTATCAAGGTAAGGAAATTGATTTTGCACAAGAATGGGAAAGAATTGATTATGTTGCCAAAATGAATGAATTACTCGGCTTTGAATTTTTAGATATAAGCGATGTCGATGAATTTAAGGCTAAAGTTGTAAAAAAGGGATTATATTCATTGAAAGAATTGGATGAGTGCAAAACGGTGAGAACCCTTATTGACTACATTTATAAACGACACATTAGAAATTTAGTAGTAAATCCAACTATAATCTATAATTATCCGGCTGTGTTGATGCCTTTGGCCAGAAGAAACGACAAAGATGCCAGAATTGTTGATGCTTTTCAAGTTGTTGCTGGAGGAGCGGAGTTAGTCAAAGCATATTCTGAACTTGTAGATCCAAAAATTCAAAGAAAATTGCTTATTGAACAACTCCAAGAAAAAGCTCTTGGTGATGAAGAGACAATGGATGTAGATGAAGATTTCTTATTGTCGATGGAACATGGAATGCCTCCAATATCTGGTTTGGGATTTGGAATAGATAGATTCCTTCAATTTATATTTGATTTACCTAATATAAGAGATACGGTTCTATTTCCTACAATGAGGTAAAGATGAATGCAGAGGATGTAGTAGATAAAATGAATTCATTGTTCCCAGAGCCAAAATGTGAGTTAAAGTATAATTCAATATATGAGTTGCTTGTTGCTGTTATTTTATCGGCACAATGCACAGATAAGCGGGTAAATATTGTAACAAATGAGTTATTTAAAAATTTTAATACCCCTTACAAGATGATAAAACTCTCAGTAGAAGAATTGGAAAAGAAAATTCATTCTTGTGGATTTTATCATAATAAAGCGAAAAATATTCTTGCGATGAGCAGTGATTTAATTGAACGTTTTGGTGGTGAAGTTCCCAATAATAAGGATGATTTGCAAACTCTGGCAGGGGTTGGAAGAAAAACTGCCAACGTAGTTTATTCTGAAGGTTTTAATGGTGATGCAATAGCTGTTGATACCCATGTATTAAGAGTCTCTAATAGGTTGGGATTTGTAAAAACCGACAATCCCTTAATATGCGAAAAAGAATTAATGAAAATTTTTGATAAGAAGGACTGGAGTAGGTTGCATTTACAATTTGTTTTATTTGGGCGTTATGTTTGTAAATCTCAAAATCCAAATTGTGCCAAATGTCTTTTTCAAAAAGATTGTCTATATTATAAAGAAAAAGCGAATACTATATAAAGTATTTTGTATGCAAGACATAATACAAAATGAGGTGATTTATGTTTTTAGACAGAACAAAAATATTTATTAAGGCAGGAAATGGCGGAAATGGAGCCACTTCCTTTTTGCATACCAAACAAACTGCGGACGGAGGTCCAGATGGTGGTGAAGGCGGCAAAGGTGGAGATATTATTTTTCAATCGTCTAAGGATCTAAATACCTTGTATGATTTTAGATTTCACAAAAAGTTTTATGCAGATAATGGTGAAAATGGCTCTTCTAGGCTAAAAACAGGTGCAAACGGAAAAGATATAATAATAAGGGTGCCGTGTGGAACAGTTTTGTTAGATGCGGAGAGTGAAAAGGTTATAGCTGATTTATATGAGGATGGTATGAGGTTTGTAGCATTAAGGGGCGGCAATGGCGGTCATGGCAATGCTTATTATAAGTCATCTATAAAAAAAGCACCACATTTTTCACAACTGGGAGAGGAAACAAAACCCAAAGAGGTAATTCTTGAGTTAAAAACAATTGCTGATGTTGGTCTTGTTGGTTTTCCTAATGCAGGAAAATCTACTTTGTTATCTTGTATTTCAAATGCAAATCCAAAAATCGCAAACTATCCTTTTACCACACTTTATCCTAATTTGGGAGTTTGTGAAGTGAAGGGCGAAACATTTGTAGTCGCTGATATTCCTGGCTTGATTGAGGGAGCGAGCGAGGGACAAGGTTTAGGTCATTATTTTTTGAAACATATAGAAAGAGTAAGGTTGATTGTCCATTTAGTGGATGTATCACAGAGTGATGGACGAGACTTTATTGACGATTATAAAAAAATTAACAAAGAATTAGAATTGTATAGTATTGAACTTTCCAAAACGCCACAAATTGTCGTTTTAACAAAAATTGATTTACTTGATGAGGCAACATTAAAAGAACGAATAAATAATTTTAAAAATAACTATAATGAGGAATGTTTTTTAATTTCTGGTGCAACATTTTCAGGAATAGAGGAATTGAAGCTGAAAATTTTAGAAAAACTGAGTAAAATTCCTAAAAAACCACCGCTTCAAGTGGAAAAAGTTGACTTTGACATAAAAGATAAGGAGTCTATAGTTATTTCGAGAGATGATGAAGGGGCGTTTGTGGTTTCGGGCGGAAAGATTGATGAATTTGTGCGAGGGGTGGTTCTTTCTGATACACGCTCTTTTGCCTATTTTCAAAAAAGGCTTGAAAGTATGGGAATAATTGAAATGCTAAAAGAAAAAGGCCTAAAAAGTGGACATACTATTAAAATCAAAGGAATAGCCTTTGAATATGTAGAATAGTTATGATTTTATAATTATAAGGAGGAAAATATGATTACTACAAAGCAAAGAGCATTTTTGCGTGGACTCGGTAATGCACTTGACCCAGTTATGCAAATTGGTAAGGAAGGATTTAGTGATGGTGCAAAAGAAACATTGCAGGGGTTATTAGAAGCAAGGGAATTAGTAAAAATAAAGGTATTAAAAAATTGTGAAACAACACCAAAAGAGTTAATGGAATTAATATGTAAAACACTCAATGCAGAGCCTGTGCAAGTAATCGGTGGAGTCTTGATTGTTTACAGAAAATCTTCCAAAAAAGATTTTAAACATATAGAATTGTTGTGATTAAAGTAATTCGCAATCTGCTTTTTTGTTGTATTTAGGATTAACATACGAAACTAAAGCAAATAATAAAAGAATGGTTGCTATTACACAATAATATACATTGACGCGAACAAAAAATGATGTAATAAAAAGTATTATCGCAGAAAAAACATAGCCTTTAGTTCTAGAACGATTAAAAGAATAAGCAATTAAGTCTTTCAATGATAAATTGCTTGTTTTTTTATATTTATTAGTAATTTCTGGGAAAAATTGATATTCCTTAAAAAGTAGTGCATAAGATTCATCTTTATTAAGGAGCAAGATGTTGTTGTCAAAATTTTTAATAAAGAGAGGGCAGTCTTTTGTGTAATCATAGCAAGCAATTATTATTTTTTGTATATTTTCTTTTAGTGAGTTTTTTTGAATGTTTACTATATCTTGTGGAGTAAGGGCGTCTAATTTTAAGAAAGGATATAATAGTATTCTTTCCTTTTCATTGTTTGTAACAATTAAATAATCTTTTTTTCTTAAAACATTATTATGTCTTGTTTTTGCCAAATTTTCAAAAAATTCAATACCATTTGTCATTGAAATAAGCGAGAAAAACATATTTTCTGCATCTTCACGTTCTTTCAATTTAAGATTCATTTTATTATTGTTTTTCTTCTTAAAAATATATATTGCAAGTTCAGTCAGGCAGGTTATTGCTAAAGCAAGAGTAAAAGACAGCCATAATTTATGAAGAAAAAATCTTAGCCAAATAAAAGCAATCAAAAAGATTAAACTGCATTTTAATATAAATTGAAATAAAAATAATATTTTTTTCATATAAATTTATGGACAAAATATAAAATATTTAGACAATTATTTGACTTTAAACTAAAAAATATTTATAATTACTATGAAGGTGAGAACTAGTGATTAATCAAATTGGTGAAATTTTAACATATTTAAGTGAAAAAAAATGTAAGGATATTTCAGCGTATGACCTATCGAAAGAGGAACAATCTTATGATTATATAATTTTAATGACAGTATCTTCGGTTTCTAATAATAAAAAACTTGCAAATATTCTTATGAAAGATTTTGGCTTAGAAAAATATCCTGAGGGTTACAATAGGGGCGAGTGGATTATATATGATTTAGGAGAACTTGTAATTCATTCATTTATTCCGCAATCGCGAGAAAAGTATAATCTGGATAGATTATGGCAATCAAAGAAAATATCGTTTAAAAAAGATTAAAGCGAGTTGGAGATGGAAAAGATTTGTTTTGTTTGTACGGGTAATACTTGTCGCTCGATTATGGCGGAGAGGTTATTAAAAAAACAACTGAAAGATGCTCATATAACAAATATAAAAGTATTTTCAAAAGGTTTAAGAGCGAAAGGCGACAATATAGCAGAAAATGCAAAAAAAGTTTTAAAAAGTTTGGGTGCTTTATCGTCAAATCGAAAATCAATTAAACTTGGGAAAATTGACAAAGATATGCTTTATATAGCAATGAATGAAAATATGCTTAAATATATCCAATCTTCTAATGTAATAACAATGAAAAATTTAATTGGTCATGATATAGATGATCCTTATGGGCAAAGTGAAGATGTTTACATGAAAACTGCACTTGAAATCATGGAGGCAAACGATAAATTAATTGAAATTATAAAGAGGTGGAGAAAACAATGATTATATTAGCCAGTGATCATGCCGGATATCCTTTAAAAGAGGAAATTAAAAAATTTTTTAACAAAGAAAATATTATTGCTATTGATGTCGGCTGTTATTCTAAGGAGCAGCTTGATGATTATCCAGATTTCGCAAAGGCAGGTAATGCAAAAATATTGGAAGACCCTAGAAATGTTGGAATTTTTATTTGCGGAACGGGAATAGGAATGAGCATAGTTGCAAATAGAAATCCCAAAATTAGGGCAGCATTATGCCACAACGAAAATTATGCATCTTTAGCAAGAAGACATAACGATGCAAATGTATTATGCTTGTCAGGGAGATATACTTCAGTAAGGAAGGCTATTAAGATTGTAAAAGTATTCCTTACCACTGATTTTGAAGGTGGCAGACATTCAAGGAGAATAAAAAAATATTGAGGTAATTTATGATAAATGTTATAATTCCTATTGTTGATAAAAAATATAAATATAAAGATATTTTATCGGATCTTGCTCATCTTGACGAGGTAAATGTTTTTATCGGCATAAGGGAGGAACTTTTCAACACTGTAATTGAAGAGACCGAAAACGTAGAAAATTTTAATGTTACAGTATTTAATAATTATAGCACCATGGAAGGTATAATAAATGCACTACAAGTTCACGTAGGAGTTGGCTCTACTATGATAATGAGAAAACCTATCAAGATAAGTGAATTTAACAAATTTATTGCATCCAAAAAAGATGTTGTAACGTGTAGGAGATCGCAAAATAAATTTCAATCATTTTTATTTGCTATTTGGCAACATATGTTGAAATTTTTCTTGGGACTAAAGATGTATGAGGGTGATACATCTGTAATTTATTTGGGACAAGATTTATCGTCGGTTATTTCAGAATCGGGAAATTTAAGTTTTTCCACTCGTGCAAATAGATGGCGAGGCATAGAACAAGAAACTATATTAGTTGCGGGAGAACCAGTTAAGCAGGATATTGATAAAAAATCTTTACTGATATACTTGATCATTATGTTGTCAGCACTAATTGTTGGTGTTGTTGTAACAGTATGTTTGTCTGTATTCGTTACAATTAACATGATAATCGGTTTATTAATTGTATGCTTAGACTTGATTTGTTTGGCAATAATTATAATGACTTTGGTGATAACTATATTTAATAAATTTGTAGGAAAGAAAAATGTCGAAGAGGCAGCATTGGAAAATGTTGAATATGTATTTGAGGGGGATGAATAATGAAAAAAATTAAAATAGGAGTTAATGGGTTTGGAAGAATTGGTAGACTGGTTGTGAGAGCTTGTGCGGCAAGAAAAAATATTCAGGTCGTTGCTGTAAACGATCCTTTTATTGATTTGGAATATGCTAAATATATGTTTACACATGATACTGTTCATGGAAAATTTGACGGGAAATGCGAGATTGATGGTGATTGTCTTGTCGTAAATGATAATCGTATAGTATTTTATGCTGAAAGAGAACCAGATAAAATAAGTTGGGGAAAACATGATGTTGATGTTGTAATTGAAGCGACTGGTAAATTTACTAAGTATGAAGAAGCGGCTTTACATTTGCAAGGAGGCGCAAAAAAAGTCATTGTGTCAGCTCCTGGTAAAAATATGCCAATGTTTGTTATGGGGGTTAATAATACGAGTTATAAAGATGATATGAAAGTTATCTCTAATGCTTCATGTACGACCAATTGTCTTGCACCACTTGCAAAGGTTATAAATGAAAACTTTGGGATTGAGGAAGGGCTTATGACAACCGTGCATTCAACAACGGCGACACAACTGACAGTTGACGGACCATCTAAGAAAGATTGGAGAGGAGGACGTGCAGCATCAAACAACATAATTCCATCTTCAACTGGAGCGGCTAAAGCAGTTGGCGAGGTTATTCCTGAGTTGAAAGGAAAATTAACTGGAATGAGTTTTAGAGTTCCAACTATAAATGTTTCTGTTGTTGATTTAACTGTAAGATTATCAAAACCTACAACATATGAAGAAATAGTGAACGTTATTAAAAGAGCAAGTGAAGAAGAACTAAAAGGAATACTTGGCTGGACTGATGATGCTGTTGTATCTTCAGACTTTATTGGCGATTCAAGAACATCTATTTTTGATATTAATGCTGGAATAATGCTAAGTCCAACATTTGTAAAATTAATTGCATGGTATGATAATGAGTGGGGATATTCAAACAAAACAGTAGACCTCGCCGAGTATATTTGCAAATAGGAGACTTAATGGAAGAGAATAACAATAAAAAAGAAAAGAAAGTTTCTACAAAGCGCAACATGGGATTTAATAGCATCCTTTCGCTTATATCATATGTAGGAATCGGCTGTATAGCGGTAGCCCTCATTTTGGCATTAATATTTGAGGGTAACTCTAAATTACCTCAGGCCTTTAGTGCAGTTGGGCAGGTTATTGCATACATTATTTGTATGGTTCTTGCTTTTTCGTGGGTTAGAACGCATAAACAAATTGCCTGGCTTGTTTGCTATGTAGTTTTTGTCGTAACAATAATAGTTTTATTTATTTTAACAATATAAGATGAAAAATTGGATAATAACTGGAATATTTTTGACATTAATGGTAGTGTTTGCTTGTTTAAAATTTGTTTGGGCAAACTTTCTTTATTTTGCCTTGGCTTGCATTATATTGATTTGTATGTTTTGGGTTATACAATTATCATTGTATTATTATATAGATTACTACAAGGACTATGAAGATGATTTTAAAAATTTTAAAGCAGAAATTATCAATTCTAAAAATATAACGCAACAAGAATTTGATGACAATATAGATTTTTACATAAAGTTACATAAAAAGAATAGAAGTTACTACAAGGTGATTGATATTTTTAAAATTCTTTTTGTTCTTGTTATAATGATTATTTCCATAGCAGTTATACGTTAAAGATTTGTGTAAAAGGGCAAATCTTTTTTTTAATTTATGTCAAATTAAAATTAATTAAATTTGCTTGCTATAAATTTAAAAATATGTTATTATTGAAGAGTTGAAATAAAGGAGATATTATGTATAATTTTGAACAAAAAGAAAAACAAGGAATTTTAAATGTTAAAATTTCAAGCGAAGAATGGGGAAAAGCCGTAGAGCATTCATATGAAAGAAATAAATCAAAATATAGTGTTCAGGGTTTTAGGAAGGGCAAAGTCCCAAGAAAAGTTATTGAACAAAATTATGGAGATACTGTTTTTTTTGACGATGCGTTTGATGAAGTAATTTCAAATGAATATTCAAAATTTTTGCAGGAAAATCCAAAAGTTGTTCCAGCAGGTCATCCACACGTTGATATGAATAAATTCACTGTAGATGCTGGGCTTGAAGCGGTTTTGAAATTTGATTTAATGCCAGAATTTAATTTACCAAATTTAACAGAGCTTAATGTAAAAAAGAAAAAGGTTAAGATAACAGATGAACAAATAGCTCACGAACTTGAAACAACCAGGGCTGCACACGCAAGATATGTTGAAGAGGAAAAACCTGCAGAAAATGGCGATTTTGCCACTATAGATTTTGTTGGCTATTTAAATGGTGAAAAGTTTGAAGGCGGCGAGGCAGAAAATTATAGGTTGGAACTTGGTTCCCACACATTTATTGAGGGTTTTGAAGAGCAAGTTGTTGGAATGAAAAAGGGTGAACAAAAAGATTTGAATGTTACTTTCCCTGAAAATTATGGTGCCGAAAATTTAAAGGGCAAACCAGTAGTTTTTAAAGTAACTTTGAAGAAGGTTGAAAAAAAGGTTCTTCCTGAAATTGATGATAAATTTGTTTCTGATACAACAGAGTTTGAAACTCTCGAAGAATATAAGAAGTCTGTAAAGGAAAATCTTGCAAAGGCTGAGGAAGAAAGAATAGAGAGAGACTATGAAGTTGACCTTTTAGATGCGATAGCAGAGAAGAGCGGAATTGAAGTTCCAAATTCTATGATTGAGCATGAATTGCACCATATGATTGAAGATTTTGAGCATAGATTATCTCATCAAGGAATGACGATGGATAATTATTTGAGTTATTTGGGTAAAACCCTTGATGAATTTAAGGAAGAAAGAAAACTCGATGCAGAAAAAAATATTAAGACAAGGCTTGTGCTTCAACGCATAATTTCTGAAAATGAGATAACAATAACTGAGCAGGAAGTAGATGATAGTATTAATGATTATGCATCGAGATATCAAATGACACTAGAGGATTTTAAGAAGGCAATGCGCCCAGAAGATTATGCATTCTTTGAAAACAACGCAATTATGACAAAAGTTTTAAATTTTATCAAAGAAAAGAATGAAAATAAAAAATAAATTTGGCATATAATTTAATTGTTAATGGAGGAAGAATATGTTAATACCCATGGTTGTTGACCAAACTGGTAATAGTGAGAGGTCTTATGATATTTATTCAAGACTTTTAGAAGATAGAATTATTTTCTTAAATGGCGAAATTGATGATAATGTTGCTAATATTATTGTGGCACAGTTGATTTATCTCGAAGGGAAAAACCCAAATAAGGATATTTCCATATATATCAATAGTCCGGGAGGCAGTGTGAGTGCAGGCTTGGCAATATATGATACAATGAAATACATCA
Source organism: uncultured Clostridia bacterium (assembly GCA_947624415.1). Lineage (GTDB taxonomy): Bacteria > Bacillota > Clostridia > Christensenellales > UBA1242 > Caccovivens. The sequence goes on from CANQKH010000004.1 coordinate 30,833, forward strand.
AGTGTGATGTTTCAACTATTTGTGTCGGAAGAGCAGCATCAATGGGTGCATTTCTATTAGCGGGTGGCACAAAGGGAAAAAGATTTGCTTTACCTAATAGTGAAATTATGATTCACCAGCCACTAGGTGGTGCACAAGGTCAGGTAAGCGATATTCAAATACAAGCAAATCATATTCAATATATTAAAGATAGAATGAATTCAATGTTAAGTGAAAACACAGGTAAACCGCTCGAAATTGTTGAAAAAGATACGGATAGAGATAACTATATGACAGCACAGGAGGCAAAAGAATACGGAATTATTGATGAAATTTTCGTATCTAGGAATGTAAAACAAAACTGAAAGGGAGGTTACAGTGAACGATTTGGAATATAAATGCAGTTTTTGTGGGAAGGGGCAACGTGAAGTAAAAAAATTAATAGCAAGTCCCAATGGAGAGGCTTACATTTGTGATGAATGCATTGATATTTGTAAAGATATTATAGTAGATGTTATTCCCAAAAGTGAGTTTGAAAAAATTGAATTACCAACTCCAAATGAAATAAAATCTAAACTTGACGAATATATAATTGGTCAAGACGAGGCAAAACGAGTTTTATCGGTTGCTGTTTATAATCACTATAAAAGATTAAATTTTAATCTTGATAAGGAAAATCAAAAAGAAATAGAAAATGTTGAATTGGAGAAAAGTAACATTTTGATGGTTGGCTCAACTGGTTCTGGTAAAACTTTGCTTGCAAAAACCTTGGCTAAAGTTTTAAAGGTTCCTTTTGCTACTGCTGATGCGACAACATTAACTGAAGCTGGTTATGTTGGTGATGACGTTGAAAACATCCTATTAAAACTTATACAAAATGCTGATTATGATATAGAGAGAGCACAAAGAGGTATTATTTATATTGATGAAATAGATAAAATAGCCAAAAAAACTCAAAATGTATCTATTACAAGAGATGTCGCAGGAGAGGGTGTTCAACAAGCCTTGTTAAAGATTCTTGAAAGCACTGTTGCTTCAGTTCCTCCACAGGGCGGCAGGAAACATCCCCATCAGGAAATGTTGCAAATTGATACAACTAATATATTGTTTATTTGCGGTGGAGCCTTTGTAGGCTTAGATAAAATAATTGAAAGCAGAAAGAATGACACCTCATTAGGGTTTAATGCTAATATAAAAGTTAGTGAAGAAGAAAATAATTCCAAATATTATAAGGACATCCAACCAAATGATTTGATTAAGTTTGGATTGATACCTGAATTTATTGGAAGATTACCTGTAGTTGTAGGTCTTGATGATCTCAACGAAGATGCTTTAGTAAGAATTCTTCAAGAGCCAAAAAATTCATTGATTAAGCAATATAAACTAATGTTTAAAATGGATAATATAAATATTGAGTTTACCGATGACGCTATTAGGTCAATTGCAAAACGGGCAATGGAATTAAAAACTGGAGCAAGAGGGCTTAGGTCAATAATTGAGTCTAAAATGACAAAAATAATGTTTGATGCTCCTAGTTATCATAATATTGAAAAAATTGTTGTAACGTCGCAATGTATTGAATTGGAGAATGGTCAGCCAGAAATTATAAGAAAAGAGGAAAATATTAACAATAAAAAAGAGGTTTGCTAAACCTCTTTTTCTATTCCTTGTTTAATTTGATTCAATTATTAATTTTTGGAAATACATTTTAAAATTTAAAAAATATTTTATTAAAATACTTGACAAATTTCGTGTTGATTTATATAATAATAGGGTATTTTTAAATTCATGTGCGGGCGTGGCGGAATGGCAGACGCGCTTGTTTAAGGGGCAAGTTCGAAAGAGTGTGGGTTCGACTCCCACCGCCCGCACCAAATAAATTCGCTTTGATATCCGTAAGGAGGTTGGAGCGAATTTTTGTTTGGAATAAAAAGGAGGTATTATGATTGAAAAAAAAATTGTGATTGAAGGTATGGGGTGCTCAAATTGTGTAAAAAAGGTAAAAAAAGCACTGAAACAACTTGAAGGAATAAAGACAGTAAAGGTGGAATTAGACAGTGGAAAGGTGTTGATAAAATCGCTAGATATGGTTGATAATGAAAATATTCAAAAAGTAATAGAGGAAATCGGCTATAAAGTGATTTTTTGATTATAAATTATTAAATTAACTTTTAAAATTGTTTTGCTTATTAATAAATATTATGATATAATAAATGCGGAGATTTTATATGAAAACAAATTACTATCATACACATAATTGTGGAGAATTGAGAATTGAAAATGTTGGGCAAGATATTGTCCTTTCTGGGTGGCTTGCCACGATAAGAAAATTAGGAGGAATCGTTTTTGCCACCTTACGAGATCATTTTGGAGTTACACAACTTCTGTTTCATGATGAAAGGATTTTAGATGGCATCAATAAGGAAACAGTTGTCCGTGTTGAAGGTTGCGTATCTGAGCGTTCTTCAAAAAATCCAAATATGGAAACTGGTGATATAGAGGTAGTAGTAAAGGATTTGATTGTTTTAGGAAAATGTCAAAGTGTTCTACCTTTTGAAGTTGCTGAAGCACCTAATACAAAGGAGGATTTGAGATTTAAATATAGATATATTGATTTAAGAAATCCAATTACACATCAAGTTCTTGTGAAAAGGGGTGAAATTTTAAGATATATAAGAAATTGTTTCTATGATATGGGCTTTTTAGAAGTTCAAACACCTATTTTAACTTCAAGTTCTCCAGAAGGGGCAAGAGATTATATTGTTCCCACGATTTTTTCGAAAGGTGAATTTTATGCACTTCCTCAAGCACCACAACAATTCAAACAGTTATTAATGGTGTCGGGATATTCAAGTTATTTTCAAATAGCACCTTGTTTTAGAAATGAGGCAGGAAGGGCAGACAGAATGACCGGGGAATTTTATCAGGTCGATTTTGAGATGTCATTTGCAACACAAGAAGATATATTTGAAGTGTGTGAAAAATTTATAACTGGACTTTATAATAAATTTACGACTTTTAATGTTTGCAAATCACCATTTGTAAGAATTCCATATAAGGAAGCAATTGAAAAATATTGCTCAGATAAACCTGACTTAAGAAATCCTCTAATAGTAAATGATGTTACTGAAATTTTCAAAAACACCACTTTTAATGCTTTTAAGGATAAAACTATAAAAATGATTTTTGCAAAATGCGAAGAAAAACCAAGAAGATTTTACGATGAATTGGGTAAATTAATAGTAAGTTATGAAGGCAAAGGCTTGGCTTGGTTGAAATATGATGGAAATGATTTTTCTGGCTCTATTGCAAAATTTTTGTCAGAACAAGAAAAGAAGGATTTAATTTCAAATTATTCTATTTCATCTGGAGATTCACTATTTTTTATAGCAGATGAGAAAAAGATGGCAATATTATTATCTAATGTTTTAAGAAATGAACTTGGAAAACAATTAAACTTAATAAATAACAATGATGTAAAATTCTGTTGGATTGTTGATTTTCCTTTTTATGAAATTAATGAAGAGACTGGAGGACTTGATTTCTCACACAATCCTTTCTCTATGCCTCAGGGTGGACTTGAAGTATTAAACAACAAAAATCCACTAGATATTGTTGCATATCAATATGATCTTGTTTGCAATGGTTATGAGATGTTGAGTGGTGCAGTTAGAAATCATGACCCAGAAATAATGATAAAAGCCTTTAATTTGGCAGGATATGATGAAAATGTTGTTAAAGAGAAATTTTCGGCTCTATTTAATGCGTTTAGTTATGGTGCACCTCCTCACGCAGGCGGTGCGTTTGGTTTAGATCGAATGTTGATGCAAATTTTTGGTTATGATGTTATACGTGAGGTTGCAGCATTTCCGCTTAATAAAAATGGAAGAGATTTGCTCATGAATGCACCAAGCAAAATAGATGAAAAAACTTTAAAAGAACTGGGAATAAAAGTTATTGATTGAGGAGAAAACATGAAAAAGATAGATATCAAAAAAATATATGATGAAAGAGAGGGGCTTTTTAATAAAGAAATAATTGCGGCAGGTTGGGTAAAGTCATCTCGTAGCAATGGTAATTTGGGATTTATTGATCTCAACGATGGAACTTGCTTTAAAGGACTTCAAATCGTTTTTACTAAATCTGATCTTGCAAATTTCGATATTATCGAAAAATTAAATACCGGATCATCTATCCTTTGTAAAGGACTTCTAGTTTCAACTCCTAATAACAAACAACCTTTTGAGTTACAAGCAAAAGATATAACGGTTATTAACGCGACAGATAATGAATATCCTTTACAGAAAAAGAGACATTCTTTGGAATTTTTAAGAGAAATTGCATATTTAAGACCAAGAACAAATTTATTTAATGCTGTTTTTCGTGTTAGAAGTAAACTTGCTTTTTTACTTCATGAATTTTTTGAAAATAAAGGTTTTGTTCACGTCCATACACCTTTGTTAACATCTTCAGACTGTGAGGGTGGAAGCGAACTCTTTAGAGTTACAACACAAAATATTTATGATGAAAAAGGGCCTTTTGATCCTAATAACGAGTTATTTGGGAAAAAAGTATATCTTTCTCCTACTGGTCAACTAGAAGGAGAGGCTGCCGCCTTTGCTTTTGGGAAAATTTACACTTTTGGACCTTCTTTTAGGGCTGAAAATAGCAATACAACTCGCCATCTTAATGAGTTTTGGCACTTGGAACCAGAGGTTTGTTTTATGAATTTAGATGAACTTATGGACTTAGAAGAAGAAATGATGAAATACATTATTTCTAATATTTTAAAGAAATGTCCAGACGAAATGAATTTCTTTAATGAATTTGTAGAACCGGGGCTGTTTGATAAGTTGAATAATATTGTTAATAGTGAATTTGCACATATCACTTATACCGAAGCAATTGAAATTTTAAAAAAGAATAACAAAAAGTTTGAGTTCCCGGTAGAGTGGGGAAGCGATATTCAAACTGAACATGAAAGATATTTATCAGAAGTTGTCTTTAAAAAGCCTGTTTTTGTTACCGACTATCCAAAAGCAATCAAAGCATTTTATATGAAACAAAACGACGACGGAAAAACTGTAAGAGCCTGTGATTTACTATTTCCTGGCATTGGCGAGGTAACTGGTGGAAGCGAGAGGGAAACTGATTATCAAAAATTAAAAAATCATATGAATAATTTAAAGTTAAAAGAAGAAGATTACTGGTGGTATTTAAATTTAAGAAGATTTGGTTCTGTAGAACATAGTGGTTTTGGCCTTGGTTTTGAAAGAATATTAATGTATATAACTGGGGTATCTAATATTAGAGATGTTATTATGTTCCCACGAACACCAAATAATTGTGAATTTTAATAAAAAAAGATCTTGCATTTTGAAGTATTTTTAAAAATATGGTATTTCAATTAAGCGAGGTCTTTTTTATTAAGGAAACTATGTCGTTTGGATAGTCTACTTCAAATGTAAGTTCCTTTTGCAAGAAGGGATGGTAAAATACTATTTTTTTACACAATAAAGCAGTATGATTAATAAAATAAGATTTTTCACCATAAAGTTCATCTCCAACCAGTGGGTGGCCAATGCTTGCCAGATGAACTCTTATTTGATGTGTTCTACCATGGTCTAAAATAAGTTTTACTAAAGAAAATTCATTATTAAATTTTATTGGTGTTATATAAGTGGTTGCTGAGAGGCCGTCAGGAGATATAATTCTCTTTATTTCATTTTTTCCATTATTACAAATTGTTTTTATTTTTTTATTTACAATAATTTCCTCATCGATTTTTCCATTACAAATCGCATGATACTCTTTTTCTATTATTGTTAATTTATTCTGTGATATGCTATCTTTTGCAATTACTATAATGCCTGAGGTGTCTTTATCTAATCTATTCACCATTCTCAAAACAAAATTATCATCTTTTGTGCTCATATAATTGCAAATTGCTCCTGCAAGATTAAACATATAATGACTTCTGGTTGGCATAGAGGAAATGCCACTTTCCTTGTTAATTAGTAGGTAGTATTCATCTTCATATACAATATCAAGGGGTAGTATGCAACTTTTTGTTTCAGTTTTATTATTTGGATTGTTGTTAATTTCAAGCAAATCACCAGCGTATATTTTGGTGCTAGTGTTTGCTGATTCTCCGTTTACTTTTATAAAATCTTCTTTTTTACGTAAATTCTTAATAAAATTCTCAGAGAATCCCTCGTCTTTTAAAAAATAATAAACTGATTTGTAATTTTTCGATATTATAAATTTAGAGTAATTCATTTAAATATTATAACATAAAAAATAATAAAAATAAACTGATAATAGTTGACAAAAAAAAATAATTATATATAATTAAATAGGGAAAGGCAATGATAAAAGAGTAGTAACATATGGATTTATCTCAGAGAGTTTGTTCTACGGCTGGAAAACAAATATAATGAAGTATGCGAATTCGCTTTTTAGCTACATTTACGAAATTATAGTAGTTTATGTCGTGATTCTGCGTTAATGAAAAATAAGGATAGAAGAAATTTCTATCGAAATTAGGTGGTACCACGAAAAGTTCTCTTTCGTCCTAAGACATGGAGAACTTTTTTATATTTTACAAACTTAATTATAAAAATGGAGGGATTATGTTAACAGAAGACTTAGAAAATTTAAAACGGGAAATATGTGGCGAAATTGATGAAATTGATTTTTCAAATAAAAAAGGCCTTGCGGATATTCGGGTTAAGGTGTTCGGGAAGGCGGGATGTTTAACTTTACTTTCCAAAGGCATGAGGGATTTATCTCCTGAGGAGAGGCCTGTTGTAGGGGCTTTAATTAATGAGGTTAGGAATTTTTTGGAAGAAAAAATCAGTTCAAAGGAAAAAGATTTTGAAAAACAAGAATTACGTGAAAGATTAGAGAAGGAGAAGATTGATATAACTGAGCCTTCAAGAGAAAAGATAGGAGCGGCTCATCCAATATCAAATGTGTTAGATAGGTTAACTGACATTTGTGTGAGTTTGGGCTTTTCTGTTGTTGAAGGACCAGAGATAGAAACCGATTATTATAATTTTGAGGCGTTAAATACCCCCAAAAACCATCCTGCAAGAGATATGCAAGATACTTTTTTCATTAATGATAATATCTTGGTTCGCTCGCAGACATCTGCTGTCCAGGCAAGAGAGATGGAGGTAAGAAAACCACCATTTAAAATAATTTGCCCTGGTAAAACTTATCGAAATGATAGTGATTCAACGCATAGTCCTGTATTTCATCAACTTGAGGGACTTGTTATAGATGAAAATATCTCAATGGCTGATTTAAAAGCAATGCTTACAATTCTTATGAAAAGGTTGTATGGTGAGGATACAACTATAAGATTTAGGCCATCTTTCTTTCCTTTTACAGAGCCAAGTATTGAAGTGGATGTTTCTTGTCCTAACTGTCATGGTAAAGGATGTCAAACTTGTAAGGGAACGGGTATGTTGGAATTGCTTGGTGCAGGAATAGTAAATCCAAAGGTGCTTGAGATGTCAGGAATTGATAGCAAGAAATACAGAGGATTTGCTTTTGGTTTTGGACTTGACAGAACTGCAATGATATTAAATAGCATAAATAATATAAGATATTTTTATAGAAATGATATAAGATTCTTAAATCAAATGAAATAGAGGAGAAAACATGAAAGTAACATATAATTGGTTGAAAGAAATGGTGGATATTGATATTTCACCTGAAGAGCTGGCAAAAAAATTAACTTCAGCAGGAATGGAGGTAGAAGAGATTATTTATCAAAACGAACATCTCCATGATGTTGTTGTTGGACGAATTATTCAAATAGAAAAACATCCTCATGCAGATAGATTGGTTGTATGCAGAGTAGATTTGGGAGGGGGTAAGGTTACTCAAATTTTAACGGCGGCAACAAATGTGTTTGTAGGTGCAGTTGTTCCTGTAAGCCTAGAAGGTGCAGATCTTGTAAATGGAGTAAAGATTCAAAAAACTGTTATGCGTGGTGTTGAATCATGCGGAATGTTTTGTTCTGGAGAAGAATTAGGCATTGATGAAAACTATTACGAAGGAGCTGGCGTTAATGGAATTTTAATTTTACCTTCGAATTTAAAAATTGGACAACCTATAGAGGAAGCTTTAATGCTAAATGATGTTGTTTATGATATAGGAATAACACCTAATAGGGCAGATTGCATGAGTGTTATTGGTATTGCACGGGAAGTATGTGCTCTTCTTGGTAAAGAGTTGAAAAAAATTAATTTAAATTACAATATAGATGTTTATTCAAAAGATACAGTTAGAAATTATGTAAATGTCGATGTTCAAACCGATAATTGTCATAGATATATGGCAAGTGCAATTACAGACGTGAAAATAGAAAAATCGCCTCTTTGGCTTAGAGCGAGACTGAATGCTGTTGGTATAAAACCTATAAATACTATGGTTGACATAACAAATTATGTTCTTATAGAAATGGGACAGCCTTTGCACGCTTTCGATCAGAAAAATATCAGGGGAAGTCATATAATTGTTAGACAGGCAAAACCTGGAGAAACAATTAGTGTTCTAAATCATAATAGTTATGACTTGACAGAAGAAAATATGGTTATAGCTGACGATGAAGGTCCAATGGTCATTGCCGGTGTTATTGGCGGGGTAGATTCTTGTATAACCGATGAAACAAAAATATCGGTTTTAGAAAGTGCTGTGTTTGATTTGAAATCCATACGTATTACAAGCAGAAAACTTGGAGTGAGGACAGATTCTTCTGCAAGATATGAAAAAGGAGTTAATGTAGCTAATGCAGAATTGGGCTTGGCTAGGGCATTGCATCTTGTTACGGAATTGGGCTGTGGACGTGTTGTTCGTGGTGTTATAGATATATGTAACAAAAAGAATGAAGCAAGAGAGGTTGTTGGGTCAATAAAATTAATAAATGACATACTTGGGGTTGAAATTCCAACAGCGGATATGGTTAGAATTCTTAATAATTTAGGAATTCAAACAAAGGCTTATGGTGATAAACTTAATTGTAAAGTTCCTCCTTATAGGGAAGACATTGAAAATGACTATGATTTAGCAGAAGAAATTATAAGGCTTTATGGATATGATGTTTATGACAATTTAAATTATAATTTATTTGAGAATGCGACTATAACAGAAGGGCATACACATCCAAGATTAAGCCTTGAACGAAAATACAGGAATGCGTTAATAGAAAGAGGATTTTATGAAAACATTTCTTACACTTTAGTTTCGGGAAAAATAAATGAAATGTTATTATTGCCTGATGATGATTATAAAATAGTAAGAATTGCCAATCCAATAAGTGAAAGTATATCTTGTATGAGAACTTCACTAGCACATTCATTATTTCAAAATATAAATTATAATTTAAGTGTTGGAAATAAAGATTTAAGAATATTTGAATTTGGTAAAGCGTTTAGGGCTAAAACTCTCCCTTTGCAAGAATTGCCTTATGAGGATAATATGTTGGCAATTGCTGTTTGTGAAGATGGGTATAGTTTCTTTGACTTAAAAGGAGTTTTAGAATCGTTATTAAGCAAAACGTCTTTAAAATACACTTTGGTTCGTTCAAACAAAAGTTTTCTACATTTAGGTGTATCAGCAGACGTTTTGGATGAAAATGGCATAGTTGTAGCATCTTTTGGTAAAATTCATCCTGTTGTTGCCAAAAACTACGACATACCAGTTAATGTATTCTATTGTGAAGTCAACACACAATATCTAGCAGATTTACCAGAAAAGGTTTACAATGTAAAATCAATTTCAAAATATCCAATAGTAGAAAGGGATATTTCTGTTGTTGTCAATGAAAATGTTACTGTAGAAGAGATATTGACTTCAATAAAATCTGCTTGCGGCATCTTGTATTATGATAGTTATTTGTTTGACATATATAGAAACAATTCTTTGGGAGAGAATAAGAAGAGTTTAGCTTTTAAAATAAAACTTTCTGATATAAATAAAACATTAACTGATGATGAAGTTCAAAATGTTGTTAATAAGGTTTTGAAGGCATTATCTTATAAACATGGAGCGGTTTTAAGATGATTTATCTTGATAATGCTGCAACAACAAAAATGTATGAAGAATGTGCAGACATTTATAAAGAATATGCCTGCAATTCTTTTTATAATCCTTCTGCTGAATATAGAGTTGCGTTAGAAATAGCAAAAAAAATCAACCAAGTTAGAGACTTAATACTTAAAAAATTAGGTGCAAGTAAAGGCAATATCGTTTTTACTAGTGGGGCAACTGAAAGTAATAATTTGGCAATTCTGGGAAGTAAAAGAAATGGAAAATATGAATATATTTTTTCGCAAGGGGCTCACCCAAGTGTTTACAATGTTGCCAACGAATTAAAAAGACAGGGCTTTATTGTTCATTTTGTTGGTCTCAACTCTAATGGACAAGTTGATTATGATAAAATATCATCACTTATAAATGAAAATACAAGACTGGTTTCGGTAATCCATGTGAACAACGAAACAGGTGCTGTAAATGATTTAAAAAAGATTTCTTTGATGATTCGACAAAAGTCTAAAAACGTATTGTTTCATGTTGATGGGGTTCAAGCGTTTTGTAAAATTGCTTTTAACCTAGATGAATTAGATGTTGACCTTTATACTATTTCATCGCATAAGTTTCATGGGCCAAAAGGAGTTGGGGCGCTTTATGTAAAAAACATTAATGCATTAAAACCAATAGTTTTTGGGGGTGGACAAGAAAATGGTTATAGGTCTGGCACTGAAAATGTTAGTGGTATAATTGCCATGGGCAAAGCAATTGAAATGATAAATATTGAAGATAACTATAAAAAAATAGAAAGCCTGCGAAATAATTTTTTGTCAAATTTAAAAAATGTTGAAGGCGTTAAGATAACGGCAGGTCAAAGTCCTTATATTTTAAGTATTTCATTTAAGGGAGTTAATGGTGAAACGCTTATGAGGGCATTGCAAGATAAAGGTGTCTTGGTTGGAAAAGGAAGTGCTTGTTCCTCAAAAAAATCAGGTAATAGAGTGCTTGAAAGCATGGGAATTCCTTTGGAAGAAATAAAATCTCATATTAGAGTTTCATTTAGTGAGTTGAATACATTAGAGGAAGTAGAAGAGGCAAGTAAAATTATAGTTAATGTTTATAATGATATAAGGGAGAAGATTTCATGAATGTTTTATTATTGAGATTTGGGGAGTTATATTTAAAAGGAAATAACAGATATATTTTTGAACAACAACTTATTAATAATATAAAGTCTAAACTGAGCGGAGAAAATTTTAAATTTGAAAAAACATTTGGAAGGTATGTAATAAGTGAATACGATAAAAGTAGAGAAAAGTTTATAATTGAAAAATTGAGGCAAGTTTTTGGACTATATAGTTTGAGCCCAGCAATGGAAGTAGAAGCAATCATACAAAAAATAGAAGAGGCGGCAAAAAATGTAAACCTCTCGTGTGGTAATACCTTTAAAGTTGCTGTAAAAAGAGCAGATAAAAGATTTCCTATAACATCTATGGAATTAGCAAAAGAGCTTGGCGGTGTAATTTTAGAAAAAAATCCAGAGGCGAAAGTTGATCTTTATGATCCGCAATTTGTGTTTAATGTAGATATAAGATTAAATGGTAAGGCTTATATATATACTGAAATTATAAAATGTCAAGGTGGATTGCCTTTAGGCTCGGCTGGCAAAGGCTTATTGTTGCTTTCTGGCGGTATAGATAGTCCGGTTGCCGGGTATTTGATGGCGAAAAGAGGGCTGGTATTTGATGCATTGCATTTTCATAGTTATCCCTACACGTCAGAACAGGCAAAAGATAAGGTTTTAGAATTAACTAAAAAATTAACAAATTACGTTGGGGATGTTAATTTGCATATTATATCATTTACAAAAGTGCAAGAGTCGATTCATATGAATTGTTCAAGTGAGTATATGATTACGATTATGAGAAGAATAATGATGAGGATTGCAGAAAAAATATGCGAAAAAAATAATCTTCAATCTATTATAACGGGTGAAAGTTTGGGACAGGTCGCCAGTCAAACTATGCAAAGCATGACAGTTACTGGTCAAGTTGTAAAAACATTGCCAATATTTAGACCTTGTATTGCGATGGACAAGGAGGAGATTATGGCAATTGCAAAACAATTAGAAACTTACGAAATATCAATTTTGCCTTATGAAGATTGCTGCACTGTTTTCCTGCCAAAAAATCCAGTTATTAAACCAACAATAGAAAAAGTCTTAAAAGAAGAGGCGAAAATTAATGTAGAGAAGTTGGTTGAAGAATGCTTGGCCAATGAAGAACTAATTCAAATAAAAAGAGCGTAGTTTTAAGTGTGTTGTAAAAGGTGCATTTTACTGATGCTCTTTTTTTATGTCATTAATAAGGCTAGTTAATGTATTATGCAAAAATATGTATAATGCATTATTTTTATTAATCAGGAATTTATAAACTTGCATATTATGCAATATATATCAAAAATGAATGAATAAATATGCAAAAAACACTTGCATAATTATAAATAATGTTGTATAATAATCAAAAATGAATGAATAATGATGAATTTATATTTATTCATAAATCGCTACATTTGGCTTAAATAGGGAGATATAGCGTTTAAAGGAGAAAGAATATGGCTAGGAGTGCCAGACAGTCAAAAATCTTGGAACTTATTTCTACAAAGGAAATAGAGACGCAAGACGAACTCGCCAGAGAGTTAAGAAATGCAAATTTTGAAATTACACAGGCAACCATTTCCAGAGATATAAAGGAATTAGGATTGACTAAGATTTTGTCAAGTTCTGGGAAATATAAATATTGTTTTGTAGGCTCTGATGAGCAATTAATTTCCAATAAGTATATTTCTATTTTTAAGGAATCCGTTATATCTGTTAAAATTGCAATGAACCTTGTAGTTGTTAGAACTATGAAAGGTATGGGGGCCGGCGTATCAAGTTTTGTGGATAAACTTAATATAAATGAACTTATGGGTGCTGTTAACGGCGATGATACTGTTATGCTTATTTTCCCAACTACGACGACAGCAAGTCAAGCAGTAGTTACTTTAAATGATATGCTTAAATAGGGCTAGAGGTGAAAAATGTTGCAATCATTATCAATAAAAAATGTTGCTTTGATATCAAAGTTAGATATAGAATTTGGAAAAGGATTAAATATTTTGTTAGGTGAAACTGGGGCAGGAAAAAGTATTATTTTCGATGCTCTTAATTTTGTTTTAGGAGATAAGGCCGACAAAACTTTGATACGCTATGGTGAAAATGAAATGCGAGTGGATGCTGTTTTTGATAATCTTTCTACAAATACAATGGCTCAATTATCCAATTTGGGTTTTGAAGGAAGTGAAATTGCATTGTCAAGAGCATTAAATAATGAGGGAAAAACAAGTATTAGGATAAATGGCCTTCCAACCATTCAAAGTGTTTTACGCGAAGTTGGTAAAATTTTGGTTGATAGTTATTCTCAGCATGAAAGTATAGATTTGCTAAAAACTAAGAACCATCTCAATATGCTTGACAAGTTTGGCGGAAGAGAAATAGAAGTAATTAAAGGAACATTAAAAGATAAATTTGAATGTTTAAAAGAGATTAATAATAAAATAAATGCTTTGGGTGGAGATGAATATGATAGAGAACGCAGAAAATCACTTTTAGAATTTCAAATAAAAGAAATTGAAGACGCAAATCTTTCTATAGGTGAAGATTTAGATATAGATGAAAAATTAAAAATCATTGAAAATGCAGAGAAGATTAAATTGGCCATATCAGAATGCGAGAACAATTTAGTTGAAGGAAATAATGCTTGCGTAAATCAGTTGTATAATTCTATCAATGCACTTTCCAATCTTAACGGCTTTAGTAATATAGATGATTTAAATGAAAGATTAAAAAGTGTAATGATTGAAGTTGAGGATATCAGTGAAACTCTAAAAGATATATATAATTCTACATATTTTGATGATAGGGAATTTGAAGAATTGGATAAGAGAAGAGACCTTATAAAATCATTAAAAAAGAAATATGGAGGCACTATTGAAAGTGCACTTGAATATCTGGATAAAATTAAAGATGAATACTGTAACTTAGAAAATAGCGAAACTTTAATTTTAGAATTGCAAAAAAAGCAAAAAGAGATCATGCTTGAATTGGAGGGTTTAAGCGATAAACTAAACTTCCAAAGAAGGGAGGCTTCTAAAGTAATAAAAGAAAAACTACTTGCCGAACTTAGTCAACTTGGTATGAAATCAAGTAAATTTGATGTTAATTTTAAAAGACTAGAAAATATAACTCCAAATGGTTATGATGATGTTGAATTTGTTTTTTCGGCAAACAAGGGACAAGAAGTTAAATCGCTTTCCAAAACGGCATCTGGTGGAGAATTAAATAGATTTATGTTGGCATTAAAAAATATATTTGCAGAAATGGAGGGAGCAGAAACGTTGATATTTGACGAAATTGATGCGGGCATAAGTGGCGAAACGGGAAAAATGGTTGGAGCAAAGTTAAATAATATAACCAAACACTTTCAAATTATATGTATAACTCATTTACCTCAGGTTGCCTGCTATGGTGATGATTTCTATGTTGTATCAAAGAAAGAATTAGAAGATGGGACTATAACAGAAATAAAGCATTTAAATAATGATGAAATAGACGAAAATATTTCAAAATTAATTGTTGGAAATGATATAACACCGATGGCAACAAATCAAATTAATGATATGCGTTTAAAATTAAAGAATAAAATATAAAAAAATGAATAGACTAACTGATAGTTAGTCTATTTTTTGGAGGATAAAGGTTGAAGCGGTGGAAATTTTTAATCATTGTAAGCGTATTTATTGGACTTTGTCTTTGCTTTGTAGATATTAAGTTTTATGAAATAGCGTGTATTCCTGAAAACTTTTATGTTAACTTTGATGAAGTTGACAGAGCAAACAAAGAAAATATTTTTGGCCGCTTAGTTAGTGTATCGTTAAAAGAAAAAGATATTAAAACAGGAGATAAAAGAGAAAATGAAGGGGAGTTTATAGTAAAATTGTTTGGGTTTTTGCCTATTAAAAAGATTAAGGTTAATTTGTTGCCTGAAGAGGAGGTTTATATAGGGGGGATTCCCATTGGTTTAACAATTCATTCTCAAGGTGCGATGGTAATAAGTGATACAATGATTGAGGATTTGACAATTATTAAAAATGAAAAATTGCAAAATGGAGATATAATCAAGGAGATTGATGGGAAAAGTATAGGAAGCATTGATGACATACAAAATATTGTAAATTCGACAAAAAACGACAGCGTGCAAGTGCTTTTACAGCGAGATAACAAGGAAAAGTTGTCTACTCTGCCTATAATAAAAAATAAAGAAGGCGAAAAGAAACTTGGAATTTGGGTTAGAGATGATTTATCAGGCATTGGGACATTGACATTTGTAAGGAAAGATAGTAAAGAGTTTGCGGCATTAGGACACGCCATAACTAGTGGAAAGGATAACAATATTATTCCAATTAATGGAGGAGAAATCTATAACGCTTCACTTATAAACATAGAAAAAGGATTAAAAAATAAGCCAGGGGAACTGAGATGTGTTTTTGTTCAAAGAGATAAGCAGGGTGAAATTGAAAAGAACACTAATGTTGGCATATATGGAAGAATCGAAAATATAGAAAACATTGTCGATTTAAATAAAACTATTAATTTAGGGGGAAGACTAAGTGTAAAACCTGGAAAGGCAAAATTAGTTTCTAATATTAGTGGAATTAATGAAGAATATGAAATAGAAATAATAAAAGCAAATTATCAATCAAAATCAACAGACAAAAGTTTAGTTATAAGGGTAACAGATAGAAGATTGCTTGAATTGACAGGAGGAATTGTTCAGGGTATGAGCGGCTCACCAATAATTCAAAATGGCAAATTAGTTGGTGCGGTAACTCATGTTTTCGTAGCCGATCCCACAAAAGGTTATGGTGTTTATAGCGATTGGATGTTGGAACAATTTGATTTATAAAAAAGAGCATTTAAATGCTCTTTTTTACGTCTAGTATGTTATGTTTTAATAATATTTACATAATACCAAAAAGGAGTTGCATACTGATTGTAACAACTCCTTTCCGGTTAATGTGAAGCATATCTCCTTCACACTATTATCTTGTGCAGTATTAGTAATATTATGCATTACAATTTTAATTATTTTCATTTATTAATACCTTATTTGCAACACTTTTCCTCATATCCTCACTAATAGCGGCATAATGTTTCTTTGTTGTGTTTACATCTTTATGGCCTAGAATGTCGGCAACTATATAAATATCTTTTGTTTCTCGGTATAAGTTGGTGCCGAAAGTGCTTCTTAATTTATGGGGCGAGATTTTCTTTAGAGGTGAAGCAATTAAAGCAAATTTTTTTACAAGATTTTCTACAGCTCGAATAGAAATTCGTTTATTTTGAAGAGAAATAAACATAGCGTGTTCATCATTTGATAATGGCAATGTTGCTCTTTTTTCCAACCATGTTTTTAAGGCCATAGCAACTTCATTTGAGAAATATAGAGTCGTTTGATTGCCACCTTTACGTGTTACAAGAAAGGCATTTTGAGAAAAATCAAAACTTTCTAAATTAAGTCCTACAAGTTCAGATATTCTTATACCTGTTCCCAAAAATAGTGTGATAATTGCATTATCTCTTTCAAAAGTATTTTTGTTATAATTAAATTGTCGTTGAGAAAACTCTGCAGGATTCTCAACAGCATTCATAAGTTTTGTAACTTCATTTTTCTCGAGTCTTATAATTTCCTTATTATGTAATTTTGGAGTTTCAATTTTGGATACAACATTAGATGATATTAAATCATGATTAAATAAATATTTAAAAAATGAGCGTAGAGAGGCAAGTTTTCTTGCCTTGCCTTTTTCGTCATTTTTATATGATTTTCCGTCTAATTCATAATATGAAATATAAGACAAATATTGCTCAATATTTCTTGCTTGTAATGTGTCTAAATCACTTAATTGTATTTCAATCTCTTTCTTATGAAACTTGTAACATGATAAAAAATTAAAGAAAACATATAAATCCATTGAATAGTTGTATCTCGTTAACGATGAAGTATTGTTTTCAATTCCAATAAAAAAGTCGGTGCAATAATCAGGTAATTTTTCAGTATATTTTGCCATCTTTAAGCGGTTTTGTAAATCTCTTTTTTGATAAAATGTTAAGTTATTTTTCATAACAAGAATTATATCATCAATTTAAAAAAAAGTAAATCATTTTTTATCTATGCGTAAAATATTTTAATTTATCTTTTTTATTTGACTAATCACTTGCTTATGTATATAATATTTACATTGGAGGAAAAAATGATTGATATAAATATTATAAGAGCAAATCCAGATTTAGTTAGAAATAATATTAGAAAAAAATTTCAAGAGCATAAATTGCCTTACGTGGATGAAATTCTTAAGTTAGATGAAAAAATAAGAGATTTAAAAAAGGAAGGTGATAATCTTCGTTCTCAGAGAAATAATTTGAGTAGTCAAATTGGTAAATTGATGAAAGAAAAAAATATTGAAGAAGCGAATAAAATAAAAGAAGAAGTTGTTAAAAATAATGAAAGAATAGAACAAATAGAGCGTGAAGAGAATGAACTCTCTATTAATTTAAAAAAATTAATGTGTTCTATTCCAAATATAATTGATGAAGATGTTCCTATTGGAAAAGATGATAAAGAAAATGTTCAGAGGCTTACTGTTGGCGAAGCAAGAGTTCCAGATTTTGAAATACCTTATCATGTTGATATTCTAGAAAGTTTAAATGGACTTGACCTAGATAGTGCCAGACGAACAAGCGGAAACGGATTTTATTATTTGACCGGAGATATTGCCAGATTGCATTCGGCAATTCTGTCCTACGCAAGAGATTTTATGATAGATAAGGGATTTACTTATTGTATCCCTCCTTTTATGATAAGAAGCGATGTTGTTAATGGCGTAATGAGTTTTGAAGAAATGGAAAATATGATGTATAAAATTGAAGGGGAAGACTTATATTTAATTGGAACAAGTGAGCATTCAATGATTGGTAGATTTAAAGATACAATATTAAAGGAAGAGGATTTGCCATTATGCTTAACATCTTATTCACCATGTTTTAGAAAGGAAGTGGGTGCACATGGAATAGAAGAAAGAGGAATTTACCGTTTGCACCAATTTGAAAAGCAAGAAATGATTGTAATTTGCAAGCCGGGTGAATCGAGAGAGTGGTATAATAAAATGTGGCAAATTTCATCTGAATTTTTTAAGACCTTAGACATACCACATGAGGTTATGGAGTGCTGCAGTGGTGATTTGGCGGATTTGAAAGTTAAATCATGCGACATAAATGCTTGGAGTCCTCGACAAAAGAAATATTTTGGTGAATTAGGTTCATGTTCAAATCTCACTGATGCACAAGCAAGAAGGCTTGGTATAAGATAT
Organism: uncultured Clostridia bacterium; assembly: GCA_947624415.1. Classification (GTDB taxonomy): domain Bacteria; phylum Bacillota; class Clostridia; order Christensenellales; family UBA1242; genus Caccovivens. Next base: position 49,322 of record CANQKH010000004.1, read on the forward strand.
AAAACGCAAGATGGTAAAATAGCACTTGCACACACTTTAAATAACACAGTTGTAGCACCACCAAGAATGCTTATTGCTTTCTTAGAAAATAATTTAAATGCTGATGGCTCTGTAAATATACCTGAAGTTCTTAGAAAGTATATGGGCGGAAAGGATAAAATACAACCTCAGGTTAAAGGTAAATAATGGCGACAGTAAAAATCACGAAAGAACTTATAACGTCAGTTGCGAATCAAGACAAAGATCAATTTGTTGACGATACCAATGAAAAGGTTAACAGTCTTCTTTCTTCGGCTATAGATTCCCTCTCAAAAAAAGTTTCTTATATTAGTCTTGAAAATGTTATATTGCAACCAATTAACGAATTGTTAAATGGAGCATTTGTTGACAATTCAAGTTTTTCATATATTTTGGCAATAAATAATCCTCAACTTGAATTAAACACTTATAAGAAAATTAATTTTTGGAGAAATTTTAAGGAAAGGTTTAAATATGCCTGGAAAAATAGGAAAAAAAATAAGAAAAAAAGATTTAGATTTAAAAGAAAACGTAAACAAGAAGAAGTAAAAGAGGTAAGATTTGATCCGACAAGGTATAATATTTATGATATGGCAGAAGATTTACAAAATAGTCTGTTACCTTTTTTGAGTGAAACAACGTTGGTAAATTTACAGGATAATGTTATAAGAATTTATGGTAAAGAAGATTTTGGAGTAAATACAGCCATTGTTTTATACTTAGCAAATTATAATACTGCCAATGTTTTTAAATATTATAGAGGTCGAAAAAAGGGCTTTATCGATATTAATTTAGAGAATCGAATATCAAATTTAAGAAAAAAAATGAAGGCTACAGGAAAAAATTTTACTAAAATTTTAAAGATATTTAATACAATTTTCTATAATATAAATAATTTCATGCCAAATCAAATCTATATTGAAAGTGTTTTATGTTTCTGTCCAAATGAATTGTTTAAAGGTAAAGATATTTATAAAATATTTATGAAATTGATAAATTATATAACTATTAAAGGAGTAAGAAATATTCCTTCTATAAATGATGAAACTAAAACAATATATAATGACGAGGTTTGCGGCAATACTGGAATAGCTTTTGCAAAAATGCTTGCAATATTTTCATAATTTATAAAATATATAAAAAATTAATAATTATAAAAAAATAACAAAATAGTCCTAAAATTCATGCTAGTATGCGGTTATCTATGCGTAAAACTTGTGTTTTACGCATAGATATTATAATTGCCCTACGCGATTTAAATTTGTAATTTTTAAAATTATATGCTTCTCTAATCATTTATTTCCTTGATTCTTTGCAAAATTATTTCTTCTAAAAACTCCCCTAATGTAAAATAATTCTAAAAAGGATTAAAAAACCTTGACTTAAATTTATTAATAATTTATAATTTTAATAGAGGTTATTTTATGGAACTTTACGCAAAAGGACAATTATCTTTCTTAATACTAACCTGCTTACAGGAAAGAGATTTTTATGGACTTGACATTATAAGTGAAATTTCTGCTAGAAGTTATGGGAAAATAAATCTTAAAAAACCTAGCGTATATTCAAATTTGACAAGAATGGAGAAGCAAAACTATGTTTCCTCATACTTGCAAAGCAGTAATTATGGTCCAAATAGAAAATATTATTCATTAACAGAAAAAGGAAGAGGCTTTTATCAGGAGTTAAAGGCTTATTTTGACATGAATAAGATAGACGTATTTAGAGATTTTGCAGATATAGATGCATTAGAATCACCTATTCGACAAGAAAGGCAAAACAATGAAACGTCAACTGAAAAGAATAATGAAGAATTAATGAATAAAGAAGTTTCATCTACAAGCCAAAGTGATGAATATTTTGACTTTTCTAATATTGAAAACGATAACGAAGATGACAATGTTATAATAAACAAGCAAGAAAATGATAAGGAGGATATTGGAGAGAAAGCTCCTCTCCCCGCTAATCAATCGACTATTATTGAACATATTTACCCTAATCAGTCAGCAAATCTGTTTAATAATTACATTATTACAAACGCCTCACCTTTCAATAGCAATGCCGAACAAAATGAAAATGATACAAGTAAAAATACCGAAAACATAGGTGCTGCAGAAAAGAAAGATGATGCAGTATTATTGCCAAAGGAAGATAATGCCGAGGAATATAACCAAAGACTGTATGATATATCAAAAGATATAAATAAGATAAAGAGAAAAAGAAGTTTTGCAGAAGATCAAATAGCAATAGCCGCTACAGATCCTTTAATTGAATCCAATGATAAGAAACGTGCGAGTAGAGAGGAATTTAAAAATTCTATACTAGAAAATAAAATGAAATATCGCACAACAGGTATGACAAATGTTGATCTTCCAAAAAGCAAAAGTTACAATAATATATTTAATAATACACCTGAACCTATTCCACCTAAAGTGGCTGAAATTAAGCAAGAAGTAAAAGATGATGCAAAACTTATAACTGGAAGAATTGATGAAAATTCTATTGGAAAAGCAAGGAAAATTGAACCTCCAAGGTTAAAGATAGTATCTGAAAACACAAAAGATACAAGGCTACCTGCCCCAAAGAGAGATACATCTATAGACCCTTCACATAGAGAAATTTTAAATAAATTATATTCAAAGACAAAAGATAGTTCTTCAAGCGAAATAAGAGACGATGCAATTTACGATTATAATGATTTAAAAGAATTTTACGAAAGTCAAAACATTTCTTTCAATATTTATAAAAAAGCAAATGAGAAAAAGGAACATAATACAAATTTAATATATTTATTGGTAAGTTTTGTTACTTTTCTAGTGGCTGCAGTCTCCTCTACTTGTCTATTCTTGATTTTGCATTTTACACACGAAACTTTTGCTAGCACAAATTTTCTATACATATTATTGCCAGCATTATTACTTATTGATGTTGCATGGAAATTTTATAACTATAAAATGTATTCAAGTTGGTTGCCAAATCAAATTAATCCAAATTGGAAAATATGGGCATTCTTTTTACTTTCATCTTGTATTGTTGTAGGGTTAAATCTAATATTCGGAGTGGCAACAAAAGATTTTGTTTATTATGCAACCACCCTAATATTACCTATCATAATTTTGTTTATAGTTTTGCCATTAAGATATTATATTAAGAAATTTGCTTTGGTTAAATTTTGGAAATAAGAACAGCAATTTGATGGTTATATTTGTAAAAGAAAAATAGGAGCATTAAATCTCCTATTTTTTGTATAAATTATTTTATATCATTTTAGGTTAAAAAATAATTAAAAATTGAATTATATAAAAATTTATTTAACTAGATTTTTTCCTAGATTTGAACATAGAAATAAACAAATCTATAAATAAAAATATAATAATTATTAATAAGGATATTATTAAAATATATGATAAAGATGTTGAAAACAAGCAACACAACAATGTTATAGCACCTGCAGAGATAATATTTCCAATTAAAATTGAGAGAAAAGACCATTTGATGTTTAAATTGGAAAATCCTGCAATTAAACTTCCTGACCATACCCCTGTCAACGGAAATGGAATGGCAACAAAGCCTGTTAATAAAAGATATTTCTTAAAGTTTGATTCTTGTTTATTTATTTCTTGGCTTTTTTGAATATATTTACTAGTTATGAATCCTGTTGCTCTATTTTTTAGTTTCCTTGCTATCAATATTATAAAAATACTTGGAAGAAGAGACCCTGCAAAAGCTATAACAAAAGATAAAAAAGGTGAAAATGAGGATGTTCCCCAAATTTCACTATTCATTGCTAATGGTATTGCGATTTTGCTCTCTAATGTGGGAATCATTGCAACTAAAATTATGGCTAACCATACACAATTTTCAAAATTATTTGATAAAAAATCTGTTAATGAAATCATAGTATAAATATATTGTTATTATTATATTAATATTCTAAAATCAAATAATATTTTTTAATTTTCAATCCTTGTTTTAATTGAAACCTTAAATTTTAAATTATTATTTATAAAAAACACCCTATGAATGAACCTCAAAAGTTGGATGACTTAGAAGTGCATATCAATAAGGTGTTTATTCTTTATTTTGCTGTTTCGGTAAATCTTTTTTCTCTTACCACAACGACTTTTATTTGACCTGGATACTGCATTTCATTTTCAATTTTCTTTGAAATTTCTTTAGAAAGCATAAATGCTTCGTTGTCGTTTATTTGATCTGGTTTTACAATTATTCGTACTTCTCTACCTGCTTGTATAGCATATGATTTTTCAACTCCACTAAATCCATTGCAGATATTTTCAAGTTGTTCAAGACGCTTGATGTAATTTTCAAGATTTTCCCGTCTTGCACCTGGTCTGGCACTTGAAATCGCATCTGCGACCTGCACAAGAATTGCTTCGATAGAGTTAAAAGGCACTTCGCCATGATGAGCGTGTATACAATGTATGACTGCGTCCGATTCTTTATATTTTTTTGCTAATTCAACGCCAATAGAAACGTGAGTTCCTTCAACCTCATGATCTAAAGCCTTTCCAATGTCATGCAATAAGCCACCCCTTTTTGCAACCTGAACATTCACGCCTAATTCAGTTGCAAGAAGTCCTGCAATAATAGAAGTTTCTATGCTATGTTTGAGACAATTCTGCCCATAACTTGTTCTATATTTAAGTCTTCCAAGAATCTTCATAAGTTCAGGATTCATATTGTAAATTCCAACATCGTTACAAGCGTTTTCACCTGCTTCTTTTATGATTTTATCAACATCTCTTGTGGCTTTATCTACAATTTCTTCAATCCTTGTAGGATGAATTCTTCCATCAATAATAAGCTTTTCAAGGCTCATTCTTGCAATTTCTCTTCGGACAGGGTCGAAACTTGATATAGTTATTGTTTCAGGAGTGTCATCTACAATAAGTTCAACACCTGTTACACTTTCTAGTGAACGAATATTTCTTCCTTCACGACCAATAATTCTTCCTTTCATTTCTTCATTAGGTAAAGCCACAGAAGTTATAGTCATTTCAGAAGATAAATCTGTTGCACATTTTTGAATTGCACCAACAACAATATCTCTTGCAATTTTTTCACCATTTTCTCTAGCATCGTCTTCAATTTGTTTGACCAAAACACCTGCATCCTTTTTTGCCTCTTCGGTTATGCTTTGGATTAAAAGAGCTTTTGCGTCTTTTTTTGTAAGTCCAGAGATTTCTTCAAGTTTTTGTGTTATTTGGAGTTTTAATTCTTCTTGCTCTTTTAATTTATTTGCTAAATTTTCTCTTTCTGCGTCAAGCGTGCTTTTTTCATTGCTTAATTGTTCGCTTTTACTGTCGAGTAAGGTTTCCTTTTTTGTAAGATATTCCTCTCTTTGGTCAAGTCTTTCTTCTTGTTTTTGAATTTCATTTCGTCTTTCTTTGGCTTCGCTATTCGCCTCTTCACGAATCTTTTGAGCTTCTTCTTTTGCTTCTAATAAAGATTCTTTTTTTATGCTTTTCGCTTCTGCATACGCCTCTTCAATTATTTTAACAGCATTTGATTTGCTTTTTCCAATTTTTTTGCTTGCGAATATATTATAAACTAATACACCTACTGCTATCCCTACGATAAGTGCGATAATTCCGCTAACAAGTCCGGCGGTTACAGCAGCATTGCATAATATGCTTAAACTGCTCATTTTATCCCCTTTTTAGGTAGAACTTGTCTACCATAAAAATTATAATATATTCAAAAATAATTGTCAACTGAAACGATGTTACTTTTTTATGATTTCAAATCTTACATTAAAATTTGGATTTTGACAAGTCATATTTTGACATATAGTCGTCTTTAAAATCTTTAAAATAATCTCCTAAAATTGCTTTTCTACAAGAAGAAGCGAGTTTTATTAGATTATAAAGGTTATGAATTGATAATAATTCTGCTCCAAGCATTTCGCCTGCATTTATAAGATGCCTAATATATGCTCGAGTAAAATGTTTACAAGTATAACATTCGCAATCATCTTCAATTGGCCTAAAATCTTCTTTATATATTGCGTTTTTTATTACTAATTTCCCATATTTAGTGAAAGCAGTGCCGTTTCTTGCAATTCTGGTAGGGAGAACGCAATCCATCATATCAACCCCTCGGGCATATCCCTCCACCAAACAATCTGGAGAACCCACTCCCATCAAATATCTTGGCTGATTTTTAGGTAATAGAGGATTCAAAAAATCCAATACATCATACATGACATATTTTTCTTCACCAACAGATAAACCGCCAATTGCTATACCACATTTTGCATAAGGCAAACAATCGTTTACACATTGTTTTCTAAGATCTTTATATATATTTCCTTGAACGATTGGAAACAGTATTTGTGTATCGTTTTGATGAGCTTTAAAACATCTTTCAAGCCAAATTTTTGTTACTCTTCTTGCTTCAACAGCCTCTTGCATAGAACATCCAGCACGTGTGCACTGATCAAAGGCCATAATTATGTCCGCTCCCAAAGCTTCCTGTATTTCCATATCTTTTTCTGGAGTAATAAAATGTTTTGCGCCGCTTAAATGTGAACGAAATTCTATTCCTTCATCACTTATGGTGCGTAAATTAGATAGTGAAAAAACTTGAAAGCCTCCACTATCAGTTAAAATAGGCTTATTCCAATTCATGAATTTATGCAATCCGCCTGCCTTTTTTACGATTTCGTGTCCCGGCCTTAAATAAAGATGATATGTGTTTGACAATATAATTTGTGCACCTATTTCCAATAATTCCTCTGGTTTTAGCCCCTTCACAGTTGCTTGAGTTCCAACAGGCATAAATATTGGCGTTTCAATATCTCCGTGTGGTGTGTGAAAAATACCCGCTCTTGCACCGGTCTTTGGGCATTCTTTAATTAATTCGAATGAAAAGTTTTCCATAATAGTTCTCCAATATATTGTATTTTGTATGATAGACTACATACGATATCTTCTAAAATAAAAACATTGCATCGCCAAAAGAAAAAAATCGGTATTTTTCTTTGACTGCAATATCATATAATCTCATTGTGTTATCATATCCAGCAAATGCTGAAACAAGCATTATAAGAGTGCTTTCCGGCAAATGAAAATTGGTAATTAAGGCATCAACAATTTTAAATTTATATGATGGGTAAATAAATATGTTTGTTTCTTTTTTGGCAGGGACTACTCTCCCATTTTCATCTGCACACGATTCCAAAACCCTAACCGATGTTGTTCCAACCGCAATGATTCTTTGCCCATTTTCTTTTGCCTGATTAATAATTTGAGCATTTTCTTTTGACATCTCAATGTATTCGCTATGCATTTGGTGGTTTAAAATATTTTCCTCTTTTACCGGTCTGAAGGTTCCCAGCCCGACGTGTAGCAAGACTTCTACTATTTTCACCCCTTTTTCTTGTATTTTATCAAGTAATTCCTTAGTAAAGTGAAGACCGGCTGTTGGAGCCGCCGAAGAACCCTCAATTTTAGAATATACTGTTTGATAACGTTCCTTGTTGCTTAATTTTTCATGAATATAAGGTGGCAAAGGGACTTGTCCAACTTCAATTAAACGCTCTTCAAACACTCCTAGAAATTCAAATTCTATTTTACAAGAACCAAAATCACCTATTTCAATAATTTTACATGAAAGATTTTTGCTAAAAGTTACAATTTGGTTAACTTTAAGTCTTTTTATTGGCCTTGCTATAACTTCCCACGTTTTTAAATCAATTCTTTTTTGTAATAGAATTTCAATCTTCGCCCCTGTTTCTTTAAAACCATAAAGTCTCGCAGGTAGCACCCTTGTATTATTTACAACTAAAATATCACCCTGTTTTAAATAATCTACTATATCTCTAAAAATTTTATGTTCTATTTTATCATTTTTAATATCATATGTTAAAAGTCTTGAACTATCTCTGGGTTCGACTGGCGTTTGTGCGATCAACTCTTCAGGTAAATAATAATTGTAACTACTCTTTTGTAGTAAATCTTTGTTTTGTATATTATCCATTTTACTCCTTTATCGGCATAACCTTATTAAAATGTTTGTAGGCAGGTTCTAAGGCGACTCTTCCTCGAGGGGTTCTTGAAATAAATCCCAACTGTAAAAGATAAGGCTCATATACATCTTCTATTGTAGTTGCATCTTCGCTTATAGTTGCCGCCAATGTATCCAACCCTACCGGCCCTCCGGCAAATTTGTCTATTATGGAAAGCATTATTTTTCTATCAATTGTATCCAATCCTAAATCATCAATTTCCATTATTTGCAATGTTGTCATAGCAATATTTTTAGATACTTGTCCTTCTCCCAACACTTGTGCATAATCACGCACTCTTTTTAAAAGCCTATTCGCAATTCGAGGAGTTCCTCTAGACCTTTTTGCTATTTCAGTGCTTGCTTCATCTTCTATTTTGACTCCTAATATTTTTGCTGATCTATTTATTATTATTTTCAATTCTTCAGGTGTATACAATTCCAATCTGCAAATAACACCAAATCGATCACGTAATGGATTTGTCAACATACCCGCCCTTGTGGTAGCACCAATTAAAGTAAAAGGCTTTATTTTTAATCGCATATTTCTTGCAGACGGTCCCTTACCAACAATGAAATCAAGTGCAAAATCTTCCATTGCTGGATATAAAATTTCTTCTACAGTTTTATTTAATCTATGAATTTCATCGATAAATAAAACGTCGTTTTGATTTAAGTTTGTTAATATTGCGGCAAGATCAGCAGCGTGCTCTATGGCAGGTCCAGATGTTACTTTAAATTGTGAACCGAGTTCATTTGCGATTATATGCGATAAAGTTGTTTTTCCAAGCCCAGGAGGTCCATAGAGAAGAACATGGTCTAGGCTTTCTTTTCTTGCTTTTGCCGCCTGTATATAAACGTTTAAAGCCTCTTTTACCTTTGTTTGTCCAATATATTCATCAAATGATGTAGGTCTTAAAGAGTTTTCTATTTCGGCATCAGTTAAATTTTTGGTGCTTGTTATAAATCTTTCAGTATCTTCCATTACCCTTTATACCCCCTTAATGCTTTTGCTATTATTTCCTCGGCTGATGCATTATTCCCAGCATTTGCTCTTGCCAACATATATGCATCATTTTTGTTTATTCCCAAACTTATTAAAGTATCAGTAGCCATTTGAACGGAATCCTCATTGTAATCTTCTTTGAATTGTAAATCATCTTGGTTACTTACAGGATTTAATTTGTCTTTTAATTCAACACATAGACGCTCTGCAGTTTTTTTACCCAATCCTTTAATTTTTGATAATATTTTTAGGTCATTTTTTATTATTGCAATAACTAAATCTGAAATATTCATTCCCGATAGAATTGAAATTGCCATTTTAGGGCCAATGCCACTAACTGTTATCAATTTTAAGAATAATTCTTTTTCCTCTATATTTGAAAAACCATAAAGACTTATATCATCTTCACGAACCGCCATATATGTAAAAATTTTAACGTTATTTCCTTCCATAGGAAGACTTCCAAGCGTATTTGAAGAAACTGATAATTCAAATCCAACACCTTGAACATTTAATATTAATGTATTTTCTCTTTTTTCTTCAATTAATCCAACTAAAAATGATATCATTAATTCTCCTTTTAAGCACGGTTGTTATTTAATAACGGACTTGTTTGACTGTGGCATATAGCCACTGCTAAGGCATCTGCTGCATCGTCAGGTTTGGGAATGGTATTAAGATTTAAAATTGCTTTAACCATATATTGAATTTGTGCTTTTTCTGCTCGTCCATTTCCTGTTAACGCTTGTTTAATTTGTAAAGGCGTATACTCATATATATTTCCACAATATTTTTGACAGGCTAAGATTATAACACCTCTTGCTTGTGCAACTTGAATTACCGTTTTTTGATTCTTAAAATAAAAAAGCTCCTCTATTGCAACAACTTCTGGCTTGAATTTATCAAATAAAAACTTAAGGCTTGAATCTATCGCTTCAAGTCTTACAGGCATAGAATCATCCTTTGGTGTTGTAATTGCCCCATAATCGACAACCATATCGGGTTTGTCTGTATCTATAACCCCATATCCTATAATAGCATATCCGGGGTCTATTCCTAATATTACCATAATTAAATTTTACATATTTTGTCAAAACAAGTCAAATAAAAAAGGCATATTGCCTTTTTTAATATTTTATTACTCTTCCTCTGGTAAGTTTACATTATGATAAACTTGTTGAACATCATCTAAATCATCAAGAGCATCTATCATTTTTGTAAATTTTAAAACTTTTTCATCATCTAAATTAATATATGAATCTGGTATTAAAGTTGTTTCAGCATTTAAAACATTATAGCCCTCTTTTGTTAAAGCTTCACTTACCGCCGTATGAGCGTTTGCCTCGGTAATAACTTCACAATAATCATCATATTCTACAAAGTCGACAGCCCCCAAATCAAGTGCTAACATCATAAGGTCGTCAGTATTAACACTATCATTTTTTTCAATTTCGACTATTCCTTTTCTTTGGAATAAATAACTTACACAACCATTTGAGCCAAGAGAACCGCCAAATTTATCAAAAGTATGTCGAACATCGCCAGCAGTCCTATTTTTATTATCTGTTAAGCACTCGACAATAACGGCAGAGCCTCCTTGACCATATCCTTCATAAGTGCAACTTTCATAGTTTACACCAGATAACTCGCCGGCGGCTTTTTTTATACTTCTTTCAATTGAATCATTTGGCATGTTATTTTGTTTAGCCTTTGCAATAACATCTCTGAGCTTTGGATTTGAAACAGGATCTGCTCCTCCCTGTTTAACAATAACAGCAATTTCACGACCTATTTTAGTAAATATTTTACCTCTTTGAGCATCGCTTTTGCCTTTTTTTGCTTGTATATTGTGCCATTTTGAATGTCCTGACATAAATAACTCCTTTTATAATTTATCTTTATTGATTTGATACATTATTATAGCTCCGGAAATAGAAGCATTTAAACTCTCTATTCCTTCCTGCATAGGTATTCTAATAGTTTTGGTGCAAATTTCAAAGATTTCATCACTAATTCCTTGCCCTTCGTTACCGATTACAACACCTATTTGACCTTCTAATTGTGATTTAAAAACGTTTTCACCATGCATATCAGTTGCAACCAACTGAATTTTCCATTCCTTTAGCATTTCGACAAAATCTAATCTTTGAACAGAATATACATTTGCGTGAAAGATACTTCCAACACTACTTCTAATAACTTTCGGATTTGTAGGATTTACACTTGACACCAAATAAACATAATTAAACCCGCAAGCATAGGCAGTCCTGATTAATGTTCCAACATTGCCTGGGTCTTGTAAACCATCTAAAATTAAAAAATTCGTTGTGGGCTTCTCTACAATATGTTGAGTGTATTCTATAACACATAATACCCCTTGTGGTGTTTTTGTATCTGCAAGTTGCTGTATAACTTTATCCTCGGTTAAAAGAATTGGGCAATAAGAATAATCGAATGTTGAAATATTTTTTTCGTTTACAAGTATATAAATTGGTTTTAATCCACTGCTTATAGCATCTTTGATTATTTTTATATTATCCAAAAAAAGCAAAGAGGAATTTTCTCGCTTTTGCTTTTTTAAAGATTGAATAAAGTTATTGCTTGCTTTTAGCATTATTTTACTTGTCCAACAAGAGAAGCAAAGGCCTCAGGTTCTCTTACCGCCATATCCGCTAAAACTTTTCTATTAAGTTCTATTCCTTTACTTTTTAGCCCAGCAATAAATTTTGAGTAGGAAATTCCATTTTGTCTGCATCCTGCATTAATTCTTGTAATCCACAAGGCTCTAAAATCTCTTTTCTTTTGTTTTCTTCCAATATAAGCATACTGTCCGCTTCGCATAACTTGAGTTTTTGCTGATCTATAAAGTTTTGATTTTGTTCCCTTATATCCCTTTGCACTTTTTAATATTGAACGACGTTTTTTTACTGCATTAACTGCTCTTTTAATTCTCATATTTAGTCCTCCTATTTAGCCAAAAGGGATTTAATGTTTTGAGTATTTTTTCCAGCGATATAAGATCCCTTTCTAAGTTTTCTTTTATTTGATTGTGATTTCTTTGTAAGAAAGTGTCCTTTCCCAGGTCTGGCAAATTTTACCTGACCATTTGCAGTTAAGCGAAAGCGTTTTTTGCATCCGCTATGTGTTTTTTGTTTTGGCATAATTTTAATTCTCCTTTATTTTGATTTTTTTGGGGATATAATAACAAATACATTTTTGCCCAAGAGTTCAGGGGCTTTTTCTGTAAACCCTACTTCATTTAAGCGATTACAAAATTCGTTGACTATTTCTATAGCTTTTTTTACATAAGCTTGCTCACGCCCTCTCATTCTTAATGAAATCTTGACTTTATTGCCGTCTTGTAAAAATTTAGTTGCACTTGATACCCTATATGCGATATCATGTTCGTCAATAGTCATTGAAAGCCGAACCTCTTTTGTTTCAATGATTTTTTGAGATTTCTTTATTTCCTTATCTTTTTTTAGTGCATCATATTTGTATTTTCCGTAATCCAAAATCTTGCAAACTGGAGGATTTGAACCTGTAGCAATGAGAACCAAGTCAAGTCCTGCTTCTTCTGCTTTTGCAAGTGCTTCGTTTCTAGATACTATTCCAAGTTGTTCACCGTTTTCTCCTATTAATCGAACTTGTGATGCATTTATTTGTTCGTTTATAAATAATTCCTTAAAAATAATCTTAATCCCCTTTTAAAAAAAATTGGTGGAAGCACAAAATTCCACCAAAAAACATAATTAAAAATTAAGTTTTTACCAAATCTAACTATACTGTTGACTGGTGAGAAGTGGAACTTCTACTTTCATGTTTATTATAATATCATAAAATTTACATATTGTCAACTACTTTTTTTGTTTTTATTCTGCTTTTTTATTTTTTTTCTATTAAATAATATTTCAAAGATATATCCTATTCTTAAAATTATAAGATTAGACTTATTTAATGCTCGTTCTTTCATAATTGCTTTAAAAAAAATTGTAATTCCTGCAATTGTTGCGGAAACCGCTATTGACGCAAGGAGAATTAAATTCAAGTTGGTAAGTTTCTTTGTTATTGTAGCTATTATACAAGCACCGCCTGCCCCACAAAGTGTGCTACAAATATCACCAATTACATCAGCACAAACACAGCACATTTTTTCTGAATTTTCACAAAGAATTAAGCCATATTCAGCACCTTTTATTCCTTTATCTTTCCACTTTTTAAAGACTTCAATATCCGCCGATGCAACTGCTATACCAATCATATCAGAATAGACAGCGAGGAATATAAAAACACAAATACACAATGAAGCAACAACTACTCCCATGCTATTTAACAGTGCTTGACTAACGAAGCCAAAGAACAATGAAAAACATATAGCAACAACAAACATTTTTATTGCCCATTTATATTTTGATGCACCGCTATAATTTTGTGTATAAATTTTTTTAATTTGTTTCACATATTAATATATTTTTATTTAATTGTGTTTATTACTCTTCTTCTAAATTGCCCAAAACATTTTTAATTTCAGTCAATTGCCCTTTGGCTTTATCTAATTCGCCGTAACATAGTTTTATTAATTCTTGACCTCTTTCTAAAAGTTTGGTTGCTCTTTCAATAGTAATATTACCTTCATCTAGTAATTTCACTATATTATTTAACTCTTGAATTGCATCTTCATAATTGATTTTTTCCATTATCCACCTCATAAGATTTGGCATTTATTTTTCCGTCAGCAAACACGACTTCAAAATTGTTAAATTTGTCCAAATCTTTAATTTTCTTAATAGCTTTTCCTTTTTGCTCTATTTTTGCGTATCCTCTCTTTAATATTTCTAAAGGATTTAATTTATTTATCGTATTTTCAATCAAACCCATTTCATACGCTCGCTGATTAATATAACTTTCAAATGAGTTTATAAAGGTTTGCTTTATTTTTGCGGTATTTTTTGTATAATTAGAAAGTATTTTTTCAAAATTATTAATTAGCACTAATTTAAAATATGCAATATTATCAATATTATCATCAATGTAATTTTTGGCTGCTTTAAAAAAAACATTTGTCAAATTTTTTAATTCATTTTTTTTATCATCTAAGTTAAAAGTAACAAGTTCTGCGGCCGCGGATGGTGTCGGTGCTCTTAAATCACTAACAAAATCTAGTATAGTAAAATCCGTTTCATGGCCAACTGCTGAAATAATTGGTATGGGACAATTAAATGCTGCTCTTGCCACTTTTTCCGTGTTGTAAGCCCAAAGATCTTCAAGAGAACCGCCCCCTCTTGCAACAATAATTAAATCAATTTTTTTGTATTTCCCAAAATTATTTATAGCATTAGCAATCTCATCTTCAGCACCAATTCCTTGAACTTTTGTATTATATAAAACAATATCCAAGAAAGGATTTCTTCGCCAAGCCACATTTTTTATATCTTGTATAACGGCACCTTCTTTTGACGTTATAACTCCTATACGATTAATACTTTTAGGCAATGGTTTTTTATTTGAAGCATTAAAAAGACCTTCAAGTTCTAATTTTTGTTTTAATTTTAAAAAATCTTCAAATAGATTCCCCAGGCCTAGAGTCTCAACTCTTACCGCATTAAAATTCAACTTTCCGCCTTTTACATAGAAGTTTGGAGAGCCGGTAACTACTACTTTTGTGCCTTCAACAATTAAATCGTTAAATGCCGGATAAAAACATACACATGAAAGAATTGCATCTTCGTCTTTAAGACTAAAATATATAACGTTACGTGTTATACTTTTTCCAAACACCTCTCCAACTACCGAAATATTATGAAGTAATTCCTCAGAATCGAATATTTGTTTTATATACTGGTTAAATCTCGTAACCGTAATGGCTTCCATTAGTTACCCTCTTGTGTCAAATTAAGTTCTTTTATTATTGAAGATAAAACACCATTAATAAATCGCGAACTTTTACTTGTAGAATAAGATTTTGAAAGTTCAACAACCTCATTAATTACTATTTGATAAGGTGTTTTTAAATAAATGATCTCAGTAAGAGCTAAAAGCATAAGAGCAAAATCAACTTTATAAAGTCTATTTAATTCATATCCTTGTAAATGTTTTGATATTAAATCTTCAAGTTCATTTCTATGATTAATAAATGATTCGACAATTTCCTTTGAAAAATTCTTGTCTTTTTCATCAATTAAAGATGAAAAAAACTCTTCGTCAAATGTATAACTATTTTTAACGAAAAGTCTTTCAAATATTAGTTTAAATGCCAACTCACGTGCTTGCCTTCTCATTCTACAGCCTCTTCACAAGAAACATCGCAAACATGAACATTTATTTTACCAGGCTTGATTCCAACCATGGAACCCAAAGAATTTTTAATGTTTTCTTGAACTCTGTAGGCTATATCAGGAACGCTATAACCAATTCTAACAACTATATAAACATCTACATTTAATGTCCCATTAACATCAAATTTTATTGTAACACCTTCACTTTTTGATTTAGACCATTTTCTAAATAAAGAAAGTTTGGCATTTGTTAAAGAATCTACGCCATTTATTTCTTTTGTTGCTAAATTTATAATTGATAGTAAAATATCCCTGTCAATCTCAACTTTACCTTTCTTTTGCATTGCATTTCTGTTTTTGTTCATATATGCTCCTATACTTTTATAGTATAGCACAAATCATTTATAATTTGCAATTATTCTACATTGAAAATTTTTATATTTTCAATACTCGTGGCTATTTGTGATTGAATAACTGAAACTATTTGAGCAACTTGCGTTGCATTTAAGTCGCTAGCCTTAACAACAGCGTTTACTTTTAAGTCAGAAATTGAGACAATGCAATCTTCAAATCCCTTAGCCTTTATTAATCCTTCAACAACAAGTTCCTTATCCATTAAATCAATTAAAGCAAGTTTTGATTTTTCTGCTGACTTAACAGCCTCCTCAGATGATGCTTCGCTGGAAATTATTGCATCATAGTAAAGCATTTCTTGATCTCTAGTAGATTCACGCGTGGTTCTATACGTTTGAAAATAACTTGATGTGGTTGTAACTGTGTTTTTGTTTGATGAAATAGAGTTATTAAGCATTACATTAAGGTATCCTGTAACTCCTAGTAATAAAATCATAACTGTAATAATAATTATCTTTGTCCTTTTTTTCATTTTACTCTCCTTTTAACTTTTCCCTTCAAAAATATTTATCTTAGAGTTGTCTATATCTATCACCGTTTGTATAATTGAAATTATATTCATTTTAACTCCCACATCATTAACTCCTGTTGCGATGACTACAATTCCTTTTACAACTGGATAGATTTCTTCTTTAATTACAGGTTTTCCATCCACTAATACAACTGACGATGATGTTATATCAACACCATTTGAAGTTGTTCGTGTTTCATCTTCTGTAACATAGACATATTCAAAGCCTTTTTCTAGTGTAATTATTACATCTGTATCGCCTACGCCCTTCACTCTTGTTATTACATTTTCAAGTTTATTCTCAAGGTATTCTATATATTCATTTGAATTTGAAAATGTCGTGCTAACATTGTCGAAATTTGTCGTATCGGTCTTTGATTTCTTTTTAGGGACAATAAATGCAAAATATACTAATGCAACTATAATGGCTAGTCCCACCGATAAATAAATTTCTATGTGTTTAACTTTTTTAATTTTTTCATATAATGCTTTAAATTTTGCTTTAAAATCAAGTGTCATACAATATCGCCTCCTCATTGATTTCAACACAAGCCATTATTATATTGCTTATATCTTTTTTTATTTTCATTATATCTGTATGCTCTGCATTTTCTGTTATGACTAAACGACTTAAATCGACATTAATTGATTTTATTTGCATAGTTTTATCAAATATGTCTGCACTTATATAAACCGAAACATTTTTGTATCCATAATTTTTTATTTTATTTTCCAATTGCACTTTTAAAGCATTTAATTTATCAAGATTTAACTGATATAAATAATCTTCATCAACTTCAATACCTTGATCATATTCAAATATGTTGTCGAGGTTTATTTTTTCATTTACAAGTTTGGGTAATGGCAATATTATCACAAGAACTATTATAAACGATAATATACCTTTAATATATCTATTCATTTGTCCACTCGGTAAAATAAGTTCTATAAGAACAGATAAGCTTATAATGCCAGCGATTGATAAAATCCATTTGGAAAGTTCAGCCAACATACGCCCTCCTAAACAATATTTGCAGAGCAAATTACCAACCCAAGCAATATAAAATATACAAATGCAATACCGATTAAAACAACAAGTAATAAGACGATGCTTTTTGATAATGAAGATATAAAATTTGCAATCTGTTTATTGCCTAGAGGTTCTATTATTCCTGCAGTTAATTTAAGTGCCAACATAAATAAAACTAATTGAATAACTGGAGAAATTATAGTGGCTAAAAGCAAATACAAACCAGTTGCTCCTATTGCATTTTTTATAAGATTTGAAGAGGCAAGAACAATCCCCATACCATCACTCAAATAAGAACCTAAAAGAGGAACATAGGAACGTATAGCGTATTTAACAGTTTTCATCGATATTCCATCAATAGAACCCGCTTGCAACCCCTGAACAGACAAAAATGCAGTAAAAATTGTAAATATGAGACCAGTTAACCATTTAAAAGTGCTCTCAAAAAAAGATGTGAATTTATCCAATTTTATTGAATTTGACAAATTTGAAACTATTGAAAAAACAACCGAAAAAATAAAAATTGGCAAAAGAATATATGTAAATAAACTTATAATTGTGCTTGTTAATAACGCCATTGCTGGTTGATAGATGGATGCTGAAACAGTGCCTCCTATTGCGGAAAGAAATGTAAGTAGTATAGGAAATATAATTTCCATTTGTGATTTAATCGAATAAATAGTATTTGTTGTTATCGTTATCATTTTTGCTACTATAGTTAAAACCATAACAACTATAATTCCATATGTAACAAAATTAATAAGATTTGATACTGATTTTCCGTTACTGTTCGACTTTAAGCCTTGTAACATAGAACCCATTAGTGATACTGCAATAATAAGAGAAATAAACGGTATTAATCCTACAATATCATCAAAAAATAAATTTAATATACTACTCCAAAGACTTTTACCATTGTCAAATTCCCCTTTTATTAATTTCATTAGTTTTTCATAAAAGGTTCTGCCTCCAAAAATTACGATTTGCCCTGAAGTAAGTTGATTCAAAATATCATCAAGTGAGTCGAAATTTAACCCATTTAATTGTTTTAATATTTCATCATCAATCTCCTGATATGAATTGCTTTCGCTTGATGTGGCTTGGGTCTTGGTGGCGGAACTACAGCCAATCGGAAAAACAAAAATTAAAATCAATATTAAAATTATTAAAGTTTTTTTCATTTTGGCAGAAGCCCCATAATTATTGTCAAAATATTTGTGATAATAGGCATTGCCATAACCATTATTACTAGTTTTCCGCCAAGCAATACTTTATCGCCTAAACTATTATTTCCTGTTTCGTTACATATCCCTGCTGTAAATTCTATTAAGTAGCCAATCCCTATAATTTTTAAGAGTAATGTGTATAAATTTGAATTTAATCCTGTATATCCTATTATATCTTTAAAAGTAGTTAAAATTCCAGTGAAATAGTTGATAATTAAAAAAATAATTATCATTCCCCCGGCAATCCCAATAAAAATTGCAAAATCACTGCGCAATGGACGAATAATAAGAGTTGCCAAGCAAGTTATTAGTCCAATTGATACAATTTTTAAAATAATATCCATATTCCTCTCAAAAATTAAAGATAGTTTTTAGTGTTGCAAATAAATCACCTATTAAATTCAACACCATTACAAGAACAATTACGAGTCCAGCCAATGTGGCAAAAGTTGATATTTCTTCCTTCCCTGTTTGTTTTAAAATTTGCCCCACCACAGCGGTTAGAAGTCCGATTGCCGCAATTTTAAATATTATTTCTACATCCATTCTTACCTCCTATATAAAAATAATGAAAATGAAAATTCCAGCAATCAATCCAAGTTTTATCGACAACGAGCCATACTTTTTGTTTTCAGATACAGCATTTGACGATATAACTTCAAATCTACTTTGAAAATTCTTTATCTCTTTTGACTGGCTGTCCACATCACTTCTTCCCAAACCACGGAAAAACATAAAAATTAAATCTTTTTCTTCTTCTTTTAAAAAATTTATATTTTTAAAAAGAATATCCTTTTCTAAACTAGATTCTTTATCTATAAATGACAAATAATTTAAATCTAATCCATGTAATTTCGTTTTTTCTTTTTCATCAAGGTTTAAAAAAATATTTTTAACTCGTTCTCTTGAGAAATTTATTTCAACGTCAAATTTTTGACATAAAAAAACAAGTGCTTGAAAAAAGTTTGCTCGTATTTTATATTTCTTAGAAAAGATATATCCTATATAAATTGAAATACATAATAAAATTACTAACACAAATATCCTCATTTTACCTCCTATTTTAGTCTTGAAAAATTTTCATCATAGATCCCTTCTAAAGTTCCCGGACCATTTCGTTGAGATAAAAGAATATATCTTCTAAAAACCTTATTTTTTACTAATTCATCAAAAGTTGGTTTTTTAATGAAATTTTCTATTGTATCACTATGGGCAGATGCAATAACGGATACGCCTGAGTTTACCGCATATAAAATAGCATCGACATCCTCTTGATGACCTAATTCATCGGTAACAATTAAATCAGGAGATAAAGAACGTATCCCATTTTCGAAACCTATGCTTTTTTTAGCAAAAGATATTTTATCTGAAAAATTTCCAACACACCCATCTGTTCCAAGGTCGATTTCACCTCTTTCATCTAAAATTAAAACATTATATGCATAATTGCGTTCAGACAGTTGATAAACAAAATCGCGTAAAAATGTGGTTTTTCCGGCACCCGGTGGAGATATGACTAATGTATTGAGTATTTGATTGTTTACAATTAAAAAATTGAAGGCGTTGAGAGAACAATTTTTTATCTCATGAGGAAGTCTTATATTAATACTATTGAAATTAGTCAATGTTTTTATTTTGCCTGCCTCTTCAATAACGTCTCCACCAATTCCCAACCTTATACCTCCTTTGGTTACTAAATAACCTTTTTTTAGTTGCTCATTAACAGAGTATATAGAACATTCACTTGCTCTAAATATAACATCTTCAACCATAATTTTGGAGGCGTATAAAGCAAATTTAAGATTGCTTGTAACACCATTCTCTCCAAGATAAATTCTTTGACTGCCAATATTAAGAACTATTGGCTTGTCCGCTCTTAGACGTATTTCATTTATTGATTTAAAATTTACCTTTGAAACTAAAATCTCATAAATATTATTTGGAAGAATATTTTTTAGCATATTATCTCCTATGCTAATGTATTAAAGACAAAATATTCAAATTACAATACGACAAATAAAGTCAAAAAGAGCAAATATCAATAAAAGTAAAATAAAATTAAAAAGAGTCCGGTAAAATACCGAACTCAAATTTAAATTTGTATCTATTTTTAGATGCTAATCTATTGAAAAACTACAATTTATTTAATTCTTTCCATGTAACTGCCATCACGAGTATCTATTCTAATTCTGTCGCCTACATTGACAAATAAAGGAACTTGTAAAACGTATCCTGTTTCAACCTTTGCTGGCTTGTTTGTAGATTTTGAAGTATCTCCTTGAATGCCTGGTTCGCAATCAATAACCTCCAATTCAACAAAGTTTGGTGCATAAACTAAAAAAGGGTTGCCTTTATAAAAATACATTGTGCAATTTTCGTTTTCTTTTACAAAGTTTAATGCATCTTCTACACTTTCCTTATTTAATGGAATTTGATCGTATGTTTCTGAATCCATGAAATAATAAATTTCCCCATCATTATACAAATAGGTCATTTCTTTCTTTTCGATTACAGCAACAGGGAATTTGTCTGATGGATTAAATGTTGTTTCCTTTACCTGTCCTGTCATAACGTTTTTAAGTTTTGCTCTCACAAAAGGCGAACCTTTTCCAGGCTTAACATGAAGAAAGTCTATTACTGAATAAACCACTCCATCCCATTCAAAAGTTGTTCCCTTTCTAAAATCTCCTGCAAATACCATATATTTTTCTCCTTAATAAAATTCTAATTCATTTTAACATATTTATTTATTTTTGTCTAGTAGATTTTGATATATTTTTTTCATTATTTGTGCATCCTTAGGCATAGTGCTCATAGATTCGCAAATAACTCTTGGGGAAAGATTATATTCTATAAGAACTTCCGCCAAACCGTCAAATTCAGGCCCATATGTTATGTCATCGTAATTTAAATGTCTGATTTCGCCCATAGGACCAAATTGTATTTTTGAAAAATGTATATGGCAAATGTTTGTTTTCTCATAACCAATCGTTTTCAAAGAGTAATCCAAAATTCTTTTAAAATCATCTTTTGTCTTTAAACTACCTTGTTCTAAAGCATTAATATGACCAAAATCAAATGTTGGAATAAGATGAGCATTTAATGTGCATAAGTCTATAACCTCTTTATATGTCCCTATTTGTTTTGTTTTTCCCATAGTTTCAGGACAAAAAAATAATCCATCTATAAGTTTTTCTTCTTCAAGTTTATCAAAGGTTTCAGCAAAACGATTTGTAGTTAGCCTTAGAGCTTCTTCACGAGTCAACTTCCCCTCTGAAGCAGGATGGAAAACAATTCTATCGCAATCAAATGCTCGCATAAATTTGATTCCAGTATAAATATATCCTCGTGTTTTTTGATACATTTCGTCGTTAGGATTGGCAAAATTTATATAAAATGGCGCATGAAGTGAAAGTTTTATATCATTTTCTTTGAATAAAATGCCTGCTTTCTCAGCAAGTTCGCTACTCATTTGATAACCATGGCCAAATGAATATTCATAAGCATCAAGACCTTTATTTTTAATCCAAGACGGAACATCAAGCAATCCTTTATTCCCTTCATCATAAAACTCTTCTCCGCATCCTGAAGGCCCAAAAAGAACCATTATTACCTCCTTTATACTAATCTCAAATAAAAAGACAAAACGTTATCTTTTACTTGTCCAACACCTAAAAAGTTTCCACTAATGATTTTATATAGCCCATCCTGTATCGTGTAAGAAATATGAACTCCATTTAATAATTTTTTGCCTTCATTTTCCTCTAAGTGAATTTCAGGATAATTAAAAGCATCCTCTAATGGTATAATATGAATATTCCCTTGTTCAAGGTCTTGTAATGTTTCGGCGTCCTTTAAGTAGAATTTACCACATCTTGTGCGTTGTATGCTCATCACAATACCATATGTGTTCAATGACTTTGCTATATCTCTACATAATGATCTTATATAAGTGCCACTACTGCAATCAATTTCTAATTCAAATTCGTTGATTCCAATCTCTCTTAAAATTTTAATTGAATAAATTTCAACTTCTTTAGGTTTTAAAGCCACGCCTTTTCCCGCTCTTGCAAGTTCATAAGCCTTTTTCCCATTTATCTTTTTCGCCGAATAAATGGGAGGCATTTGATTGTATTTCCCTATAAAAAAAGGAATCTTCTTTTTTAAGGCTTGCATAGTAACGATAACATTATTACACTCCGTTATTTCACCTTCAAGGTCAAGCGTTGGCGTTGTTGCACCGAATTTAAAAACTGTTTTATATGTTTTATCCTTATTTAAAAAATAATCAAAGATTTTTGTTCCTTTACCCAGTGTAATTGGCAAAAGTCCTTCTCCTAGAACATCAAGTGTTCCAAGATGCCCTATTTTTTTTATTTTTAACAATTTCTTTATCTTATATAAAACACTATTGGATGAGATTCCTCGTTCTTTATTAATTAAAATAATACCGTTAATACTCATTACCTTCCTCTACTTTAAATTAAATGCTTCTAATACCATATTTGTTGCTTCTTTTATATTTTTTGCAAATAATTTAGCACCCGCTGCACATATATGACCACCACCGCCAAACTTTTCTGCAATAACCTTGACATTATAACCATCTTTTGCTCTCAGCGACAGGCTAAACAAACCATTATCCTCTTCTACGATACTAAATCCATAAACGATATTTTCTATAGAAACCAATGCACGACTGAAAAAACTACAATCGGCCTTGCTACCATTTAGTTTTTTCAATATTTTTTTATCGATTGCTATGTAGGCACAATTGTTAATTATTTTAAAATTGTTTAAAAGATATTTATTAAACAACATTTCATGTTCTGTCTTGCTTTCATACAAAATTTGATTAACTTTTATAGTCTCGGCATTCAATTCACACAACTCATATGCGTTTAAAAATGATTTTGCATTTGTGTTTGAATTTTGAAATGAGGATGTATCGGCTGTTAAACCAGCAAAAAGCATAGTTGCTATTTCACTTTTTATATCAACTTTTAATTCCTTTAATAGCAAAAAAACTATCTCACTGGCAGAACTTGAATTAGTATCTATATAATTTAGTTTTCCAATTAATTTGTCGCAATGATGGTGGTCAAGAACAATAGTTAAATTTTTTTCATTGCTGAAAATCTCACTATAATCCCCTAATCTATTTAAAGAAGAAACATCTGTAGCAATAAATAAATCATATTGTGCGGTATTACACTCTGCTCTCAATATTCTATTTTCATTAAAAAGTTTAATTTGCTCATTTGTTAATGCTTCTTTTATATATATGTCTGCATTGATTTTCATTTGAGTTAACGCTGTCATTAAAGCATAAGAAGAACCGAGTGCATCACAGTCAGGTGAAATGTGTGTAAAAATTGCAATTGATTTTGCTTTTTTTATTTGTTTTGAAATTTCTTTTAAACTATCCATAATTACTCATCTTTTTTTATATTTAAAGTTTTTAAAATTTCATTTATTCTTATACTTGCACTCGTGCCTTTATCGATTTCAAATTGTAGTTTTGGCATTTGTGGCATTGATACCATATTTGCTAATTCTTTTTTTATAAAGCCCTCCGATTTTTCCAAGACCTTGATTATTGTTTCCAATTTTTGCTTGTCTTCATCATCAAGAGCAATTTTAATTTTGCAAAACTGAAAATCAGGGGTTAAATTTACCTCACTTACATATAATAATGGGTCAATTCTTGGATCGTTCATTTTATTTAATATAATATAGGAAATACACTTTTGTAATTCACTATTTGCTCTTTCAAATCTTTTTGACATTATTACTTATACCTACCTTTTTATGGCAACCTTATTATAGAAGTCAATAGTATCACCTTCCTTAAAGTCAATGTTATCCTTTAATTTTATACCGCATTCGAATCCTTTTAAAACCTCTGCCTTTTCATCTTTTACAATCTTTAATGACTCGATTGTTGTTCTTCCTATTTCCTCTTCACCGCGCTTAACTACTGCAATTGCGTTACGAATTGCCTTGCCATCTTTTATATAAGAACCTGCAACTTTTCCTGCTGAAGAAAGTTTGAAAACCATTCTAATTTCTGCACTTCCAATATATTGCTCCTCATATTTTATGCTAAGCATACCATTTATTACTGCAGTAATATCGTCAACTATTTCATATATAATTTTATATTCTTTTATTTCTACTTTCATATTTTCAGCAAGATTTTTTGCTCTTAAAGATGGTTTTGTATTAAAGCATATAATAACTGAACTTGTAGTCTGAGCCAAGTCCACATCACTTTCTGTAACAGCACCCGCTCCTGAATGGACAATATTTACCTTTGCCTCTTCATTCCTTATTCCAAGAAGAGTTGCTTTGATTGCCTCAACAGATCCCATGGTGTCTGCTTTAAGGATTATATTAAGATTTTTAAGATTACCCTCTTGAACTCTGTTCATAAAATTATCAAGAGTTACACCACTTGAATGAGCGGCTCTTTCAGCTTTAATTTTTGCTATTCTTTCTTGTATAACTTGTTTAGAAAGGTTCTCCTCAACTGCGTAAACACGATCACCCGCCGATGGAACATCATTAAATCCCAATATTGCTACAGGTTTAGAAGGTTCTGCAGATGAAATTGATTTGCCTGCATCATCATACATCGCTCTAACCTTTCCATAAGTAAGACCAGACATAATTGAGTCCCCAACGTGCAAAGTCCCATTTTGAACAATAATTGAAGCAACAGGTCCTTTATTTTTATCAAGTTCTGCTTCTATTACAACTGCAGTTGCCATTTTATCAGGATTCGCCTTAAATTCTTGAACTTCGCTAACAAGAAGTATGGTTTGCTTTAAATCATCTAAGCCCATGCCGGTTTTTGCAGAAATTGGCACGCAAATTGCATCTCCGCCCCATTCTTCAGGCAAAACTCCATTTTCTGCCAATTGTTGTTTAATCTTGTCAGGATTAGCACCCGGTTTGTCCATTTTATTGATGGCAACAATTATTGGAACATTAGCCGCCTTTATATGATTAATAGCTTCAATAGTTTGAGGCATTACGCCATCATCGGCCGCAACTACGAGGATTGCTATATCAGTCGCTTTAGCACCACGTGCACGCATTTGTGTAAATGCAGCATGCCCAGGAGTATCTATAAAAGTGATTTCTTCACCATTAAATGAAATTTGATAAGCACCAATACTTTGAGTAATACCGCCTGCTTCACCTGCCACAACATTAGTTTTCCTAAATGCATCCAACAAAGATGTTTTTCCGTGGTCAACATGCCCCATAACAGCAACAATAGGTGCTCTTTTTACAAGTTTCGCCTGATCATCTTCCATTGATGCAGATTCAATAAGTTTTTCTTCATAAGATTTGTCTGCTTTGAGTTCTAATGTGATTCCAAAATCACTTGCCACCAATTCCGCTGTTTCAAAATCAATATTTGAATTAATTGTTGCCATTACTCCTATTAACATTAATTTTTTAACAATCTCGGTTACTGGTTTTCCAATTTTTTCACTAAAATCTTTTACAGTTATTTCTTTTGACGTTAAAATAGCGTGCTTTATTGCTATTACATTTTGCTCTATTTTTTCTTTTTTCTTTTTTATGCTTTTCTTTGAGCCATAACTTAATTCTTCTATTCCATCTTCATCTTCAATAAAAATATTATTTCTTTTAGACAATTCTTTCTTTTTGTTGGAATTTTTTCTTTCATCATAACCATTGCTATTGTGCTTTTGTGCATATTTTGTTTTATTTGCATAATTTCTATCATTTTTAACATCAATTTCTGTGGATGTTAAAGGGGTTGAAGATGAGAAAGTCCTAAAATTATTTCCTTTTGACGAAACAAAATTGTTATTTCTAAATTTTTTATCTCCAGCATTTTTATTGTTAAAATTGTTATCTTTTTTATCCTTATTATTAAAGCGATTATTATTGTTGTTGAAATTATTCTTGTTTTGCTGGCGATCCATAGGCTTATTGAAATTTTTGTTATTATTTTGATTTTTGTCAAATTTTTTGAAATTGTTATTATTGTTATT
Source organism: uncultured Clostridia bacterium (assembly GCA_947624415.1). Lineage (GTDB taxonomy): Bacteria > Bacillota > Clostridia > Christensenellales > UBA1242 > Caccovivens. Next base: position 75,866 of record CANQKH010000004.1, read on the forward strand.
GTAATTTACCTTTTCGGCTTGTTTTTCGACAACAGAAACAGATTCAACCTCATGTTTAGATTGAATTACCTCTTCTTCTTTAATTGTCTCGACTTTTGTCGCCTCAGGTTTTGATATTTCATAAACTTCGATCTCTTTGAGCCTTTTAGAAATTCTATCACTTAATTGATCTACTTTTCCTTTAACCTCTCGAAGAGATGAGATAATGTTTGAAATTTCTCCTTCCTTCTGTAAATCACGAATTTTCTTTAAATTTTCTAATGTTTGATTTGCCAAGCCTATTCTCCTTCCTTTAATAATTTTGAAATACTTTCACTCATCATTTTATTTTTTATTCCTATAATTTTGCAATTATTTATAGATGTTATTTCATCTAAGTTTTTGACAGAAATTATTTCTTTATCTTTATATTGTTCGATAATTTTAAGGGTATTTTTTTGTGCAGATTCATCATAAATAATTAAATAAAGTTTTTTTCTGTAATTTTTTAATTTCTCTCCCCCTATAATTAAATACCCAGCCTTTCTTGATATATTTATATAGCCTTTAATCTTGTCTAGATTCAATTATACAATCCTCCACGGTTTTATAAACCTCATCTTCTATGTTACACTTAAATGCTTTATTTAATAATTTTTGTTTTTTTAATTTTGATAGACAATTCAAATCTTTACAAATATAAGCCCCTCTTCCATTTTTTTTACCTGTCGTGTCAACTGCAATTTCTCCATCTTTACTTTTTACAATACGTAAAAGTTCTTTTTTTGTCTTCATTTGACGACAAGCAATACACATTCTTTCTTTGTCCATATTCCTCTCTTAGTTTTATTCGTTATCTTCACTATCTGGTTTAAATTCATCCATAGAAGGCAATTCTTCAATTTCCTCAAAGTTATTCAAAGCTTCAAATGCATCATCGTCATTCAATTCTGTTAATTCATATTCAGGTTCTTTAACTGTGGCATTTGCTAACGAACTTTGTGGTTTGACTTCAATCTTCCAGCCCGTTAATTTTGCTGCCAAACGAACATTTTGCCCGTTTTTACCAATAGCCAAGGAAAGTTTATCATCTGGAACAATTACTCTTGAAGAATGTAAACTTTCATTTGTTTCAACACTTATAACTTGTGCAGGACTAAGCGCTTTGGCTATATACTCAAGAGGATCATCACTATATTCTACCAAATCAATTTTTTCGCCATTAATTTCAGAAATTATTGTATCTATTCTTTGACTGTGAAAACCAACACACGTGCCAATTGCATCAACATTTGGTTTTTCGCTATATATTGCAACCTTTGTCCTATTCCCGGCATCTCTTGCTATATTTTTTATTTTAACATCTCCGCTTAGGACTTCTGGTATTTCTAATTCAAATAATTTCCTAATAAAACCAACATTGCTTCTGGTAACTTGAATTTGTGTTCCCTTAAACGAATCTTTAATCTTTTTTACATAAACTTTGACTCTATCACCGATATTAAATTTTTCTCCTGGAATTTGATCGGCAGGCAACATAACTCCTTCTGTGTGAGAGTTTGATATTTGAACATAAATTGTTCCATTATCAATTCTCTTAACAATTGTAGTTAAAAGTTCATCTTCCTTTTCAGCCAACTCTGCAAGTGCCATTTGTTTTTCTAATTCTTTAATTTTTTGCATAACAACTTGTTTTGCAGTTTGGGCTGCTATTCTACCAAAATCTTTTGTTGATTCTTCAGTCAAAACAACATCACCAACCTTATGGGATTTTTTAATTAAACGTGCTTCACTTAATGAAATTTGTTTGTCTGGATCCTCTACTTCATTCACAACTGTTTTGTAAGAATAGATTTTTATAGTTGCTTTTTCTGGATTTAATTTTACCATGGCAGATTTTGCTTCACCATACATCTTTTTATATGCTGATGTAAGTGCGGTTTCCAATGTCGATATAAACGTTTGCTTATCAATCTTTTTTTCTACTTCTAAGTCATCAAGGGCTTGAAAGAAATCTTTATTAATCATATTTTATCTCCTCTTTATTTCAATGTTATCACTGGCACAACATGAGCCACATTCTTTTTTTCGAAAGTCTTTTCCTTTCCGTCAATTTCTAGTGTGAATTTTTCGTCATCAAAGGAAATTAATTTGCCTTCAAAATTCTTTTTACCATTTTCTTTTGCAAAAAGAGTAACCTCTATTGTTTTATTTAAATTTCTTTGATAATCTCGTGCAAGTTTTAATGGGCGATCAATTCCTGGTGAACTTACGTTTAAAATATATGGTTGGTCGTTTGTAGGGTTTAACTCCTCCAATAATCCATCAATTGCTTTTGACACTTTTTCGCAATCATCGACCTTGATGCCATTATCATTGTCAATAAAAAACGTTAAATTCATTCCATCCGATTTTTTTGAGTATTCGACTTCAATCACCTCATAACCCAGTTCCTCTATGACTGGCACAACCTTTTCTTCGCAAATACTTTTTACCTTACTAGCCAAAATAATTCCCCCTTTTACGAAGTGAGGAGCGTTGCAATTATGCACGCTCCTCACTCTACTAGTATGCTAATATTATAACAAAGATAATAATTAAAATCAAGTATTTTTGCTAATTATTTTAATTTATTTAATTCTAGAAGAACTTGTGCTGTTGCGAAGGCATCGTTGTATGCCCTATGAGCACCTTCTAGTGTCAATCCTAATGCTTTAACAATTGTGCCCAATTTATAATTATTTGTTTTTATTTTTGATTGTCTTGCGACAATAAAAGCATCCACAACTTCATTTTCAAATTTAATACCAATTTCCGTTGCAACTTTCTGCACAAATTTCAAGTCAAACCCAATTATATTGTAGCCACTTATACAACAGCCCTTACTCCATTCATAAAAATCGTATATTACATCTTCAATTCGTGGAGCACTTGAGACCATCTCATTGGTGATATGAGTTAATTCTTGAACTTCTTCGGGTATAGAAAATTTTGGCTTGGCAAAACTAGAAAATCGTTCAGTTACCTCACCATGTTCTATTTTTACAGCACCTAATTCAGTTATTTCGCATATATCTGGGTCAAGCCCTGTCGTTTCAATATCAAAAACAACAATATTATTATTCATTATAAAATCATTATATCTTGCTTTTTCTACAAGAAAATTTTCTTGTTCTTCCCTTGGTAAAATATCTGGGAATACTACTTTTTTATGTATAAAAGTATTATCAACACCAATTTCTATTACTTCTTTTTCTACCAATGAAGCGGCTGATATTTTCCTTATATAATATGTTAATTTGCCATTTAAACCTGTTTTTATATCCCCTACGCAAACAACCATAAATAAATCTTCTAGTGCATCTATTTCTTTGTCATGTGTTTTTCCACAAAAATAAACGCAATCAATTGTTCCTTCATTGTCTTTTAATTGAAAAGTATATAAAATTCTTTCTTGGCCTGCCCGCTTTCCCTTTTTTTGTATAAAGGTTTTTCTTTCTTTCTTACTGATGAACCCCGACAAAATAACTGAAGATTTACTTGTATGTATATCTGAAATATATTCAGGTTTTGGAACTATTTCTCCACCAACTATTTTCTTTTCAATTTTCACTTCGTATCGTCTTGTTTTTTCAGCAATTGGAGGCAATTCAACTTGCTCGATTTCATTAGGTAGCGTATCTTCATTTGCCTCAATATTTACCTGAACATTGGCTATAAATTGTTTTTCAAGGTATTTACGCAAATTATTTGCAAGATTTACGTCGTCTATGAGAGAAAAAATATCTTGATTTAATTTTATATTTAATGTTACATTTTGTTCAAAATGTGATGAAGTAATGTTATCTCTTTCAATATAAGGAAAGATAGATTTTGAATTTTCCATCAAATATTCTATAGTGGAATCAACGATCAATCTTTCGTCCAAAAAACTTCTTTTGAATTTAACTTTAACCTGTCCGTTTAATCTTAATAATTTTTTATAAAAATCCAAGACATCTACCCTAATTTCTTCAGGCAATTCTTCTATTTGATATGGATATAAAAAAGTTATGGTGCATAATTGAGTTTCTTCCTCATACACCACACTTAAAAGTTTTAAAAAATTATATTTTCCTTTGTATTCAATATTTAACTTTTCAAGCGTATCCATAAAATTTATTTTATAACACAAAATGCAAAATGTCAATTAAAATTACAGCACCGAATAAAATGAATAATCCTATAGTATGAATCATATTTTCAATTTCTCTCTTTATCGGTTTTTTACGTATTGCCTCGATTGTAGTAAACAAAACGTGTGAACCATCCAGTGCTGGAATTGGCAAAATATTAAAAATAGCAAGGTTTGCAGAAATTAAAGGTATTAATAATAATAAATTCATCGCGTTTGCCCTGGTAAAACTTGCAATGGTTGCAATTGTTGTTATTGGGCCACCGATAGAAGATAATGGAAGTTGAAATGTTATTAATAACCATAAACTTTTTAGAACAACAAAAGCCAAACCAAATGCAAAAGGCACAGCCCTTTTTACGGCTTCTATAAAGGTATGGACATATGCTTTTGCCTCAAAATTACAAACATAAATATATTGAAAATCTTCAGTAGGCTTATTTTCTTCATCATATTTTTGTATTTTTACAAGGTAAGGTGCAATCTTTATATTCTTATACTTCCCATCTCTTTTTACAACAGCATCAAAAATAGCACTCTCTCTATAGTTCTCATCTGGTAAATTTTCTTGATTGCTATTTAATGAAATTAAAATGCTTGACATTAAATCTTGATATGTTGTTCCATAGGCAAAATCGATTTTTTTGCCATTCATCGAAACTACAACATCACCTTCTTGCAACATTTCATCCTCATTTAAATTGTATTTTATAACTTCTAATACTTGATCCTTATTTAAGCCGTTTACCTGTTCAATTTTTGCATAACTTGAAGCCGATGTGTCAATTATTGATTTTACCTGAGGAATGTCATATCCAATAGAACATAGAAGTATTAATGAAAATATAACGGCTGTAGCAAAATTAAATGTTACACCTGCTAAAAAAACAAGAATGCGTTTCCAAGGTTTTTGATTGCTGAAGGCTTCGGGATCGTTGGCACTTGTTTCATCTTCACCGGCAAATGCGCAATATCCTCCTAACGGAAATAATCTTAGTGAAATTAATTCACCTCTTTTGTTTTTATGAGAAAAGAGGGCTTTGCCAAAGCCAACAGAAAATTCTGTTATTTTAAAATTCAACATTCGACCTATGGTATAGTGTCCAAATTCATGTATTAAAACCATAAATAAAAGGACAACAACGGCTAATATAATATATAATATAGACATTTTACCTCGTATTGATATTTTATTATATTAATTGATATTTTATTATATTAATTGATATTTTATTATATTAATTGATATTTTATTATATTAAAAGAAAAATTATACTAAAAGATATAAACACAATTGGTGCTACAATAAAGTGTGAATCAAATCTATCTAATATTCCTCCATGCCCCGGCATAATTTTCCCAGAATCCTTAATACCGGCACTTCTTTTAAAGAAACTTTCAAGTAAATCTCCTCCCTGTCCTACTAAGGAACCTACTGCCGAAATAATACCGACTTTCCAAAGAGTTATATTTGCTCTTGAAAGTAAAGTAGACATAGAAGGCACTGCATTAAACAAGCAAAATACTGTTATTGATAAAAGCACACACCAAATAAGGCCTCCTATAGCACCAGATATTGTTTTCTTTGGACTAATTTTGGGTGCTAATTTCTTTCCACCGATTACGCTACCTGTAAGATAAGCAAATGTATCAGTAAATATTGGAATAAGAAAAGCTAATAACAGACAGAAAAATGAAATTTTTCCACCAAAATCTGTTAGTGCAAATGTTGAAGATAAATCTTCAAAATGATTTATTAATACTAAAAATGATATTAAAAATGTTGGATAAATAAACACTACCGCAGTGTTTAATGCTTTAATAATTGAAAATTTCCATATAGAAGTAATATCTTTCCTGGTCTTCAATTCTATTCTCGTTTTCTTAAATGAAATTAATGGGATTAAGAAAGATATTATGAAAAACAGCACCATTGTTGCTACCGCAATTATAATTGTATACAAAACTCCAATTTGTGCATCATATTTAATTCCTAAAATATACGCCAACAGCAAAAAGCACGGAAAAATGGTGGATAAATATTTATCGTTAAATCTACCCATTTTTGTGAGCAGTCTTGACATTTCAAAACTACCTATTATTGCTATTAGCAAAATAACTGCATCAAAAAAATAATTGCTAACAAAAATTTTTAATATAAAAGATATTGCTAATATAAATATAAAAACTATTGATGACATTAATCTTGTCTTCACTTTACGCCTCCGTATCTTCTATCCCTCTTTTGATATGTCTTTAAAACTTTTATAAATTCTCTTTCATTAAAATCTGGCCAATAAACTTTTGGGAAGTAAAATTCACTATATGCCATTTGATACAAAAGAAAATTTGAAACGCGTTGTTCACCACTAGTACGAACAATTATATCTGGGTCTGGTAAATTTTTAGTGTCTAAATATTTAATAAAAAGTTCGTTGTTTACTTCATGATGACTTTCTTTTATTAGTTTATTAATCGCTCTTAAAATCTCATCTCTTCCACCATAATTAAGTGCTAAAGTTAGAGTGAGTTTATCACATTTCTCAGTTTTTCTTCTTGCATCCTCTAAAATAGAAACTAAATCTTCGGGAAATGGATTTAGTGTTCCAATATAATTTATTTTTACACTATCACCGACAAATTTATCTCTATTTTCTGATATATAATTCCGCACTAACTGAAAAATACCATCTATTTCTTCTTTATCCCTTTTCCAATTTTCAGTAGAAAAAGCAAACAATGTCAAAAATTTAATACCATATTTTAAACAATACTCAATGGTTCGTTCAACTGCAAATATCCCGACCTTATGACCGTAATTTCTAGGAAATCCTCTTTTTTTTGCCCATCTGCCATTCCCATCCATAATAATTGCTAAATGATTAGGTATTTTTTTTGGTTTAAAAGTCATTTTATTATAGTCCTTTTTTTATAAATTTTCTTAAAGACTATATTTCCATAATCTCTTTTTCTTTTGTCCTAAAATTATCATCTACTTCTTGACAACTATTGTCTATCATAGTTTGAATTTCATCTTCATAACGTTTTTGCTCATCTTCAGAAATTTCACCATCTTTTTGTAAATCTTTTATCATTTCCATTGCATCTCTACGAGCATTTCTTATTGTTACTTTTGTCTCCTCTGCAATTTTTTTTATGTCTTTTACTAATTCTTTTCGTCTTTCCTCAGTAAGCATTGGGAAAACCAATCTTATTGTTTTTCCATCTTCATTGGGATTAACTCCAAGGTCGGCAGCAGCAATTGCTTTTACAACATTTTTAACTTGGCTTTGATCCCAAACAGATATTGCAAGTATTCTTGCTTCAGGAACTGTTATACTTGCCATATTTTTTATTGGAGTTGGCACTCCATAATAATCTATTGAAACTTTATCCAAAATATGCGGATTAGCTCTTCCTGCTCTTACCACCATATATTCATTTAGTTGATGATTTAAAGATTTATTAATTTCCTCTTTGCAGGATTCCTTTATTTCTAAAAACATTTCATTCATATATTATTCTCCTGGCTCTATTTTACTATAAAAGTAAAAATATTGCAAATGTTTTCTTATTAATTAAAAAATTAATTGTTCAATAACAATAAATTTTACTTTTTACGTATGAAATGTAAATCATAGTAATATTAAATTAATACTCTACATTTTTTCTTAATTAGTATAAAAAATACATCATTTTTACTTTTACTTAAATTTTATAAGAAAACATTTATATGAATATAAATAAAAATACACCTCATTTATTTTAAAATTGAGATGTATTTTACATAAATTTAATTATTTCCCTTCATTTGCTTTGCAACTTCCTCGGCAAGATTGTCTTGACGTTTTTCCAATCCTTCGCCCATTTCATATCTAACAAATCTTCTAATTGAAATTTTTTCTCCAATTTGAAGTATCTTTTCGTTAATATATTGAGAAATCGTCATTTCAGGATTTTTAACAAATGGTTGTTCCATTAAACAAACATCTTGATAAAATTTTTTAACTCTTCCTTCAACCATTTTTTCAATTATCTGAGCTGGTTTTCCCTCATTTAAGGCTTGATTTCTTAAAATTTCTTTTTCTTTTTCAAGTTCTTCCGTTGGAACATCTTCTATTCTAACATATTTAGGTGCTGCTGCTGCAATTTGAAGAGCAACATCATGACCAATTTCCTGAAAAGCATCTGTTTTAGCAACGAAATCAGTTTCACAATTTACTTCTACTAAAACTCCAATCTTGCCTCCCATATGAATATATGAAGAAACAATGCCTTCTGAAGCAATTCTAGATTGTTTTTTGCTTGCTGCAGCAATTCCTTTTTCTCTTAACCAAACCATTGCTTTTTCAAAGTCTCCATCGCTTTCTGTAAGAGCCTTTTTGCAATCCATCATTCCTGCGTTGGTTTTTGCTCTAAGTTCTGCAACATCTTTCGCTGTAAAATTCATTACTCTTCCTCCTCTGGTTTTGTCTCTACTGTTGTTTCAGCAACTTCTTCTGGTTGAGAATCTTCACCGTTTTCATTTTCTTTTTTATCCTCAGACTTTTTTCTTGAAGATTTTTTCTTGCCTTTTTTGATAGGATGTTCTTCACCAGCTTCAGCAATTTCAATATTTGGTTTTGTTTCAGTCAATGCTTTTTCAAGATCAATTTCTTCATCATCACTGTTATCTTTTTGCATTGAGACACCTTCACGGGCTTCAATTACTGCATCTGCAAGTGCGGCAATTATAAGTTTTACTGAACGAATTGCATCATCATTCCCAGGAATAACATAACTAATTCCTTCTGGATTACCATTTGTATCTACAAGGCCAACCATTGGAATTTCAAGTAATTTGCATTCATTAACGCAAATATGTTCACAATTTGGGTCAACAACTACAACTGCACCTGGAAGTTCTCTCATCTCTTTAATACCGCCAAGATTCTTCTCGAGTTTGTCTCTTTCTGCCTTAAGAAGAGTTACTTCTTTCTTTGGTAATAAATCAAATTCTCCTACTTTTTCCATTTGATTCAGTCTGTTAAGTCTTTCTATTCTCGACTTAATAGTCTTAAAGTTTGTAAGGCATCCACCAAGCCAACGTGTATTAATGTAATACATACCACATCTTTCAGCCTCTTCCTTAACGGCATCTTGGGCTTGTTTTTTTGTCCCTACAAATAAAATTTTCTTTCCTGCAGCAGCAACATCTCTTATAAATGCATATGCTTTGTCCACCTGCTCAGAAGTCTGTTCAAGATTGATAATATGAATATCATTTCTTGCTGTGAAGATATATTTCTTCATCTTTGGGTTCCACTTTCTAGTTTGATGTCCAAAATGAACACCAGCTTCAAGTAGTTGTTTCATTGAAATAACTGACATTTTAACTTTTTCCTCCTTTTGTTTTTGTCCTTCCCCATAGTTTTCTATCTCTTAATCACAACCTCAGATAATTAATCTTTATAATTATGGCTAATATTAATCACATTGATTTTGTCATAATAAATTTAGGCAACCGCGATTAAAATATACTATGAGTGCTATTTGTCCAATGACCCTGCTATTATAACAAAGCCATCCATTTTTGTCAAGTAATTTTACTTAATAAAAATGAAAAAGTGCATCATTTTATTAAAAGATGCACTTTTATCTTTAAATCTTATTTATCTTTTTTCTTTCTTAAATTTTTAGTAGTTGCCCATAGTGCAGGCATATTAAAATGCGAAGAATACATCGTTGCCAATAATCCTACAAGAACTGCAAGAGCAACATTTCTTACACCTGGGACTGATAAGCATACAAATACAAGAGTTGCTAGTATAGCTAAAATATAAGCAAGCATCTTTTTAAATGACAATTCTTTAACCACCATATCTGCAATTTGATTATTGGTTAAACCATCGCATTTCCCTGTTTTTGCATCATTTTTTTGTCTGTTTATGAAAATAAAGCAATTTAATACAGAAATAATGAACGTAGCAAGAAGTGCTACTGCAACATTAAAATTAACAACTATTCTACAAATCGAAATTAGAGATACTGTTAATAATAAATCTAATGCAACTTGAAGAATCATCATAAATATCAAAGAGCGATATTTTCTTAATAACATATAAATTATAACACACAGAAGCCCCAAAGTAATTCCTGCAAACATTTTAACAATAAACATATAAGGGCTAGTAGCCTCTGTAAAATCAACAGAAGAAACTGCTAAATCAAAGTCGTTGTAGTCAAATTCAGCAACAATTTTCTCTCTTAAATCAACATTTTCTAAAAGGATTTGTTGACTATCTTTAGAATTATTTTTAAAAACAACCTCAACCGCTTGACCATCATAAACATCGTAATCACTTATCGTTATTGTTGTAGTTCTGTATGATATAATTTTTAAATTACTACTATCAAAGATTGTTTCTAATTTATCTTTTAGACTTTTATAATCTTCCTTTTTGTCTAAATCATAAATAGTTGTTTCTATTTTCTCTTCATTATTTACATAGATTTTAACTGAACTAAAGCCAGAAAAATCACTGCCTAAATTAAAATTTATTGTGCAAACAACAATCAGTGCTATAAGCATTAATATTATTGGTCCTATGATATAATAAATGAAATTTTTGCTTATATTTAATTTACTATCTTTAAATTTCTTTTCTAGGTTTTTAAGCATTTTCCACCTCCTCCTGAGATGAAACATTTTCTTCGCTAATTATTTCTACTTCATCTTCTTTTATTTCAATAATGTTTTTATCTCTATACAAATGAAGTTTTTTTGATTTTGTGCTGTTTATTTTAAGGTAAATATTAATGAACCATCTTAAAAGAAGTTGTGTGCAGATAAATGACAATATGCTCCCCAAAAACAATGTAATTGCAAAACATTTTAATGAAGAAGGGACTAAAGCCCAAATCAATATGGATGCAATAGCAATAATTGCACTAACATCTAATAATGGGAATAATGCTTTTTTCTGTCCACTTTTACATGAAAGATGAATCTTTTTACCTACTGAATATTCTTCTCTTATTTTTTCAAAAACGAAAGAATGAGCAAAAACTGTTATTATAAATGCCATCACGCATCCTACAACTCCCGCAATGTTTAACATAATGAATGGAATAGATTGCATTAAGAAAGCAAAGAATATTAGGTAAAATGTCAATGATAATATTGCTAATAAACCTAAATCAGCATATCTTATCCACATAAATATAAAAGCAATAAGAATTACAACAATCATTGCAATACCTATATAAAGTTGAGTATTTTTACCTAAAATAGGACTTATTTTGCTTACTTCCTTTAATTTTAATTTAACATCAAGCATTCCCCCAGTTATATTGTAAGCCAATTCACGAGCACTTGTATTGTCTTCGGTGGAGTAAGTTCCAGAGGAGGTAACAAAAATTTCATCTTCTTTTAAATCTTTATAATCAAGTTCTACAAATACATTATCGCTGCTTATTTTTTCCAAATAGATATATATTTTTTTGTCGGTTGTATTTTTTGAGACATCCTTAATGTGTTTAATTTTGTTTTTTGAAGAACTTGCAAATTTTAAAGTAAGTCCAATTTGTGCACTTTCATAATCATAATCTGGAGTTACTGATTCTAAATCACTTGAATTTAACAGGCTTTCTGGAGTATTGCTATCACTTGCACTTTCTGCCGTGAAAAACATTTTTTTGCTGTCTTCAATCAACTCAAATACATCATTTAAATATAGACCTGGAATTTCTGAATTTGATGCAAGCAAGGAAATTTTATTTCCACCCTGTCTTCTTATTTCCAACTCTGTAAAACGCTCATATTTTAACGCTGTTTGCAATTTTTCTAAAGACGAATCAATGGCATCTGAAAGATTTTTCCTTGAATCCGCAGGCAAACTACATTCATATAATGCCGATACTCCCCCATTTAAATCTAATGATTTTTTTGTTGCCTTTACAAAACCATTATATTTATTGGTTGAATATGGAACACTAAAAGGACATACACATAATAGTATGCCCAGTATAGCAATAATTGCTATAAAAATAAATTTTATTATTGCGTGTCTTTTTAACATTTTAGTCCTTTTAACTCTCTTTAATATTAACTACTAGACTATTATAAAGAATTAAAAGGCTGTTGTCAAATATTTTTAAGTTTTAATTACTACTTTTTTTAATATTTACGCAAATTATTCCACAAATAGCACCTATTACCGCACCAAATACCACATCAGTGAGCAAAGTTATATCAAATGTAAACGAGCCACTAAGTGCAGAAAAGACTAAAAATGCTAAAATTGTGTAAATAAAGCCTATTAATAGTCCACTTACAAGTCCTAACTCCTTTGATTTTCTTAAACTTAGAAATACTCCCAGAAATACACTAACACCTTTTATCACTTGATTGACAGGGAAAATCGCACTATCCGGAATATTAGTAAATTTTAATAAAAATGCAAAAACAAGGACTAGAACAAGAGAGATACAAAGAGCAATAAGCGTTCCTTTAATCAACAATCCCAAAATATTCAAACTTGTGGATTCCTTTAAAGAGTGTGTTTTTGCTTTCATTTTCATAATTGACCCCTTTTAACAAAAATATACTTATTTTCTAAATTAAATTATGAGGCCATAAATAAAAAAATGACTATTCGACAAAAAAGTGAAGATTTTACTCTTCACTTTTTGGTGCATCGTCTGTGTCATTATCATCTGGAGAAGTAACGTTTTCTGAATCTTCACTGGCTTCATTTTTCTTTTCTTCGTTACTTTCACTTTCTTCATGTTCATTGCTGATATTTTCTTGCTCTTCATTTTGATTTTCTTCTGTCTTTTCCTCTGAAGTCCCAACTTCTTGGCCTTGTTGAGTTCCGTCGACAGTTCCATCATCAAAGATTTTATAAATAGCAAAAGCATCTATTGAAACATAACCTGTATTGTTTTCATCTCCAGTCTCAATGGTTACAACTTTTCTATCAAATTCATCTCTTATACTAATTATAGTTCCATAAATTCCATTTGTCGTTAAAACCTTATCACCAATTTTTAATGAATTGGTTTGTTCTTGCATTCTTAAATTTTCTTTTTTATTTCTTGAATACATCATAACAGGATACATTATAATAAGCACAACAATAAAAACAATAAGGATAATTTGTGTAACTTCCATTTATTTCCTCCTTAAATATGAGTTTAGCATAAAATTTTACTATTTCCAAATATTTTCTTTTATATTTTTTTTGTTTTTATTTCATTTTCAAGTCTTTCGGCAAATTCTGACAAAGATAGTCCGGATTTGTTCTCGAAACCTCTTCCTCTTATTGATATGGTGTTTGTTTTTTCTTCTTCATCACCAACTATAATTAAATAAGGAATTTTCAAGGCAGAAGCCTCTCTAATTTTGTATCCTATTTTTTCATTTCTAAGGTCTTCAAACACTCTAATGTTGCGTTTTGCCAATTCTTCTTTAATTTTATGAGCATATTCGTTATTTCTTTCAGTTAACGATAAAACTTTAACTTGCTCTGGTGCTAGCCAAAGAGGAAAAGCACCAGCATATTTTTCTATAATATAAGCAAGTGTTCTTTCATAACAACCTACACTTGATCTATGAATAATATAAGGATGTTTTTTAACGCCATCTTTATCTGTGTATTCCATACCAAACTTTTCAGCAAGCATTTGATCTATTTGAATTGTAATTAACGTGTCTTCTTTTCCATAAACGTTCTTTATTTGTATATCAAGTTTTGGACCATAGAAAGCCGCTTCTCCTATTCCAACAACATAAGGGACTTGAAGATCGTCCAAAATTTTTCTCATTGTAGATTGGGCTTCATCCCATTGTTCTTTCGTTCCAATATATTTGTCTCTATTGTTTTCATCCCATTGGGAGAATCTATACGTAGCATCTTCATATAAGCCTAAAGTTTTTAACATATAATTAGCAAGCTCAAGGCATCCTTTAAATTCATCCTCTAATTGCTCGGGTGTACACATAAGATGTCCCTCGGATAAAGTAAATTGCCTTATACGAATTAATCCGTGCATTTCACCGCTCGCTTCATTTCTAAATAAAGTTGAAGTTTCATCATAACGTAAAGGTAAATCTTTATATGAACGAACCTTATTTAAATATGCTTGATATTGAAATGGACAAGTCATAGGACGCAAAGCATAAACCTCTTTATCTTTATTTTCATCACCTAATACAAACATACCATCTTTATAGTGATCCCAGTGCCCAGAAATTTTATATAAATCGCTTTTTGCCATAAAAGGTGTTTTTGTTAATTGCCAGCCCCTCTTTTCCTCTTCATCTTCAACAAATCTTTCTAACAACTGAATTACTTTTGCTCCTCGTGGCAAAAGGATAGGCAATCCCTGTCCAATATAATCCACCGTTGTAAATAATTCTAATTCTCTTCCTATTTTATTGTGATCGCGTTTTCTTGCTTCTTCAACCTTTTTAATGTATTCACTTAATTCCTTACTACTTTTAAAGGCATAGCAATAAACTCTTTGAAGCATCTTATTTTTTTCATTTCCTCTCCAATATGCTCCATTAACACTATGAATTTTGAACGCCATATTTTGTAATTTGGTTGTTGATTCTACATGTGGTCCCCTGCACAAATCAAAAAAGTCATCTCCCGTGTAATAAACAGAAATTTCTTCATCCTCTTTCAATTCTTTAATGATTTCCTGTTTATATTTATTATCTTTAAATAAATCCAGAGCTTCCTGCCTAGAAAGAACTTTTTTTGTAAATATTTCACCTTTATTAATTATTTCCTTCATTCTTTTTTCAATTAATGCATATTCATCTTGAGTTATAGAATGGTCAAGGTCTATATCATAATAAAAACCATCATCAATAGCTGGACCTATCGTTAATTTTGCATCTGGATACATACTTACTATTGCTTTTGCAAGAATGTGAGCAAGAGAATGTCTTGCCATTTCCAATTTTTCATCTTTTACTTCTTTAATTTCCATACTTACCTCCTAAATTTTGCGTTGTTTAATAAAAAAACGCCCTTTAAAAATAAGGACGATTTAATAACCGCGGTTCCACCTTAATTGCTTATAAAAGCCACTTAATTATACTCTTCACTGCAATAGTGGTTTCAAATTTATTCTATCTTAGTCTTTCACCAAACGACTTTTCTCTGCACGAATCAAATAAATTCTACTTGTCTATCACTCCAAGTTATATATATTTTACGACATGGTAAAGTTTTTGTCAACAATTTTTTTTAATTTAATTTGAATTTTTTTATATTTTGCAAAGAGTTTTGATTTATTGTTATTCTTTCTTCAAATATCTTTTCTAAGAGATTAATAGCGTTGCTTGTTTCACTAAAATATAAATTTATTTTTTGTGGAGATAAATCGATTACAGATGAGACCATGCTATCCTCGCTTATAAGTTTATTTGTATACTCGCATTCTTCCGAAAAAATTCTATAACCTCCATTTTCTTTTACTACAGATATCTCATCTTCACAAATATCTAAATTGTCAACTAAGAACTTTAATAAATCTATAAAACTATCTCTTGAAATTAGATATTCTTTATTTTCATTTGATAAATTTACTAATTCTTCCCATTTGTCATGTAGAGAGCGGAGTTTGAAATAGTAAAAAGATTCTAGATATAATGTGTTATCTAAAACCAAGTTTTTTCTTATAATAAACTTATCCGTTTCTTTATCAAAATTCAAAAGTGCTTTTTTAAAAGCAAAAATGCTTGCTTTGTCTAGTTCTGGCAATATAAGTGATTTATTTAAGAAATCTGCTTTGAATTTTGTGCATATTATTTCTATAATTGAATTTGTTAATATTAATTTTAATTTTTCTTTATCCTCTTCCTTTACAGCTATTAAAATAGAAATATTTCCATTCTCTTCGTTTGATGTTACAACGCCATTTAAAGATTTAACATAATTTGATAGTATGTTATAAACATATCTTGACATTTCCGCATTTTCACTCTTAAAATTAAGAGAAAATTCCCACATACATAACTCCTTACAAAGAATATTTTATGCAAGGTTATTAAAAATACACTTAGAAAATAAAAATTAAATTAAATAATTTGACAAATTATTGAGAAATGTTGATAATAATATTATAGTGAGGTTAATATGAAAAGAAAAATGAAATATTTATTGGCTATTTGCCTATGTCCGTTTCTACTTACCGCCTGCACTCCTCCGCCAAGTTATGTCATTAACGTAAGCCCAAGTGATTTAAAATTGGGTTCTGTGAAAGGAGGCACTTCAGACGAAAAACAAGAAGGAAGTCAAATAACCCTTGAAGTTAATGAAAATATGCCAGAAACAAATCCTTTTATATGTTGGATTAAGAATGGAAGAACTGTTGTATCAACAGAAAAGACACTTAACTTGACTTATAATTCTTCAAATGCAGGCTCTTATACTGCTGTTTTTGAAGAAGAAGCAAAAAAAATGAGGTATTCTTCTTTAACCAAAATCGATTGTCAGCCTGAAGGCTATTCAAATGTTTCCTTTCAATTATCAGTTTCTGCAATTTCAAGCGGCTCAACAAATTATTCACTTTTTACAGAAGGAAGTATGAATAATGGCGAAAGTTTTTTAACTGATAATAAAACAATTTGCTACTTAGGAAATGCAGACGGCTTAAATGTTTATAGATTTCAAATAAGTTTTGAATTGGGAAATGGAGAAAATACAGATAAGTTTATATATGTTTTTAACAATACATTAAGTGATTCATTATTTGGCGACAATGAAACTTGCACTATTACAGAGCATAGCGATGAACTAAAAACTGACATATCATTAACATTTAGTAAATTAACATATTCTCTTTATCACCAACAATAATTTAAGCCCATGAAATAATTTCATGGGCTTTTTTATATAAAAAATCCATAAGTAATAAACCTATGGATTTTCGGCTGAAAACTACTTGCAATTTTTTGCAGAAGAGTTTGTTTTTGAACTGCAGCCCTTTGCTTCGCTTGATGCTTCAACGTTCTTTGCTCTAGAAGAAGTTTTGCTTCTTGCTTCGCTTGATGCTTCAACATTTTTGGTTCTTGAATTTTTACTGCCCTTAGTTGAAGACTTGCCGACCTTAGAGTTTTTACCAAACATAGTTTTCACCTCCTGAAATTCAAGGCTGATTGCCTTGTATAAATAGATTGTCATTTATTTCAATTTTTATACATAAAAAAAGATAACTTGTTAGTTACCTTTTTATTTTATTTATAGCATACAAAAGCTTATTCACACGTGAATTGAGTATTTATTCAATTTTAAACAACATACCTTTTACTTTTTGCCTGCTGGCTTGCCTGCTGTTTTTGGTGCCGACTTCTTTGCAGGTTGAGCGTCTTTTTTAGATTCCTTTTGCGCCTCTTCTAATAGATCATAATATTTATCAAAAACAGCGATTGCAATTTCTTCATCCTCTTCAATTCTAATTACAGAATTGCCATCATCATCTGTATCTACTAAGAATACAATTGCTTCATCATCTGCAATTCCTTCAATATGATCAACTGGTTTCAAAACACAATACAATCTTTTTTCTTTTCTTACTTCATAAGGAATAACAGCAACTTGTTCAAATGTTAGTTGTTTTCCGCTTTCATCCATAAGAATGATTGGATCTTTATTATCTTGATCTAGAAGAATGTCAAGTAAATCTACTGGTTTTGCGTTGTTTTCGTTTTCTTTTTCCATAATTAACCCCTTTTATTTTCAATGAATGTTTGCAATATTATTTGTGCTGAAATTTTATCTATGAGTTCCTTTCGCTTTTCCCTTCGAACACCGCTCGAAATTAATATTTCTTCTGCTTCTGCCGAGGTTAAGCGCTCATCGATATACACAACATTTACACCAGAAAGCTCTTGAAGTTTTTCGCCAAATTCCTGATGCAATTTCGCTCTTTCACCTATGGTTCCATCCATATTGAAAGGCATCCCTAATGCAATCTCATCAACATTATATTCTTTAATTAGTTTTATTATGTGATTAATCGCATCGTCTTGCCCAATGTTTTTGTAAACTTCAAAAGGGCTTGATATTATGCAAAGTGCATCGGTCATCGCAATGCCAATTCGCTTATCGCCATAATCAATCCCCATTTTCCTGTGTTCTTGCATTACATCTCCACTATCATTATAACCTATAACGTAAATATTAGTCAAATAAAAAACAAATATTTTTTTATTTTTTATTTACATTCGTAAAGATTATTTCCAATTCCTATTGTTACTGATAAAGGCACCTTTAAATTTACAACGTTTTCCATTTCTTCTTTTAAAATATTGGAAACTCGTTCTTCTTCCCCCAAAAATGTATCTATAATAAGTTCATCGTGGATTTGCAATATTAATTGGCTCTTTAAGCCCTCATCCTGTAATCTTTTATCAACTTTTAACATTGCCAGTTTTATTATATCAGATGCTGTTCCTTGTAAAGGCATATTCATAGCAACGCGTTCACCAAATGTTCGAGTTTGATATTTAGATGACGATAATTCAGGAATCATCCTTATTCTCCCAAATTTAGTCATTGAATAACCTTTTTCTTTTGCAAATTCGACATTATTATCCATAAATTGTTTTACCTTAGGATACTTTGTAAAATATGATTCAATGTAATCTTTTGCCATAGAACGCGTGCTTTTAATATTCTGCGATAATCCATAATCACTAATTCCGTAGATAATTCCAAAATTTACTGCTTTTGCATCGCGTCTTTCATTTTCTGTAACATCTTCAATTTTTTTGTTGAAAATGTGAGAGGCTGTTAATCTGTGAATGTCTTCACCCTTTATAAAAGAATTAATAAGATTTTCTTCACCCGACATATCTGCAAGTAATCGTAATTCAATTTGACTATAATCGGCTGAAATTATCTTTCCACCTTCAAACTTTGATTGAAAAATTTTTCTTAAAATTTTACCATCATCGTCTCTGGTTGGTATATTTTGTAAATTAGGTTCACTACTTGATAATCTTCCTGTGCTTGTTAAGGTTTGGTTGAATGTTGTATGAATTGTGTTTCCATTTCTTAAACAAATATTTTTATATACATCTATATATGTGTTTATAAGTTTGGAATATTTCCTATAAGTTAAAATATTATCAACAATAGGAATAAATCTAAGTTCATCAAGAATATTTGCACTTGTGGACTGTTTTTTGTTGTTATAGGCTTTTATTCCAAGTTTTTCGAACAAAATATATGCCACTTGCTTTGGGGAATTTATATTAAACTCTTCTCCTGCATCGAAATAAATTTTATTTACAAGTTCATCTATTTTATTTTGAAACTCAATACTTATTTCGTCCAATTTTTCTTCATTTATCTTAAATCCTCTAACTTCCATATTAAAGAGTAATTTAGTCAAAGGTTGTTCTATTTGAGAATAAATAAACATCAAATTTTTTCTCAATAACTCTTCGTCGAGTTCTTTATTTTTACTATAATATCCTGATATGTCTAAGTTTTCTATATTACTTTTCATTCCAGCAGAAACGAGATAATACTTTAAAGCAACATCGACATACCCTTTCATATTTATTCCTAAATTATTTAGAAAATGCAAGTCATCCTTTGCGTGTAATGTATATTTTGTTATTTCTTCATTTTCAAATTCACCTTTAAAGTGTAAGCATACATCTTCTAAAGTTATTGGTTCATCAAATAAAGTAAAATTTTTCTCTAAATAATAAATTTTATTGTCAATAAAGAATTCTAACTTATTTAAATCATAACTAAATGCATTTGATGAAATTTTTAGATTTTTAAGCGTTTTTGCATCCAATTTTATTTTTTCATATTCATTAGTTTGTTGTTCTTTTGCATCAAAATTAAATAACATTTTATTTTTTATCAATGAAGAAAAATCCCACTCAGCAAAAAAGTCATAAACTTCTTTATTAAATGGAAAACTATATACGCAATCATCTTCATTTAAATCTATTAAACATCCACGATTAATTGTGGCAAGGATTTTCGATGTAAATGCCATCTCTTTCCCTTCTACTAATTTATCCTTTAATTTGCCAGTTATATTTGTGATATTTTCATAGATATTGTCTATTGTTTCATATTTTTCCAACAGACTTAATGCAGTTTTCTCACCAATGCCCTTTACACCGGGAATATTGTCTGATGCATCACCCATAAGGCCTTTCAATTCAATTATTTGATAAGGTTTAAGGCCAAATAATTCAATTAATCTTTGAGGAGTAACTTTATCAACTTCACTAACACCCTTCTTTGTTAACCAAACTGTAGTATCATTATCTATAAGCTGAAGCAAATCCCTATCACCAGATAAAATTATTTTTTCACCTTTAAATTTTTTTGTTAGGGTTCCAATAATATCATCAGCCTCAATTCCCTCTTGCTCTAAAAATGTTATACCCATTTTTTTCAGCATTTCTTTTATTACGGGAAACTGTTTTCTTAGTTCATCAGGCATTGGTTTGCGTTGCATTTTGTAATCGCTGAATATTTCATTTCTAAAAGTCCTGCGTGCATGATCAAAAGCGACCACAATATGAGAAGGTTTTTCTTCTTGCAATATTTTCAACAAAATATTGGTAAAACCATAAATAGCACCAGAAGGATTGCCGAAATGATTAGAAAAAGACGGAAGCGCATAAAACGCTCTATTTACTATGCTGTTTCCGTCTACAAATAAAATTTTAGTCATGTTACCTCATAACTTTCAAAATGTTTAAAATTTGTCCTGCATTATCTAGTTTAAATAAGTTTCTAAATGTGTCTGGTATTACTATTGTCAAAACCAACAAGATCGTCATAACAATTAAAAGAATAAAGAACACAATCTTTAAAGGACTTCCTATGAAGTTTACTGCTGCATAGGCTAAAGCAATAAGCAAACCTCCATAAATAGAAACATATTGCATCCATAAAGCCATATCTTCCATTCCATAAATATTTACATAGCATAAAAACCCTATATAAACAATGGTAATGCAAGCCAAAATAAAATATAATGTAGATTTCATATAATCCCCTCCAACTCTATTCTACAACATTTTTTGAAAAATTGCTATCATTTAAGTCGTCTTTTTTTATTTTTTTATCATGTTTTTTCTTATTTTCGAGTGGTTTTATCTTTTTATGTTTATTTTCCTTCTTATTTTTACTAGATTTTTTATTTTTCTTTAATAATTTTTTGGGAATACTTCCATCATCTGGCAAGCATTCTTTTAGTGAATCGGGGTTTGCAAGCAAATCTTTAAATAGTTTCAAAGTTTTGCTCATATAAAAACCATCCGCAATTCTTTCGTCCAATGACATTCCACAAGTTATAAATTTACCTAATTTTAACTCCTTATTATTTTCAACATAAGGCTCGATCTTCTCCTTCCCCATTGCAACAAACATAGAAGTAGTTCCAAAATTATACAAGTGATGATAAATATATGGAAGTTTTATTGATTTAAGATTTGTCAAAAAACAACTTGTATGAAATGGACTTGCATTTATTAAACTTTTTGGCAGCATCCCATGTCTATCTAACCAACGAACAAGTGCCATACACCATCTAAACAAAAAATCTGGCAATTTACAAAACATCCCGGCAATTTTAGTTGTTTTATGAACTGAATTGTCAACCAAGTTTCTTGCAATTTCATCATCTACTATTTTTGCAATTTCTGCCAAACTCTCTCTCCCAGTGAAGTAAAATTTACAAGTTACGTCTTCAGCATCATCTTCCAATTTCTTCTTTATATCTAATGAGATACTTATATAATTTCTTTGATACGTTGTTCCTCTCATTATAAAACGATTCATTTTTTTTCTAGTATAAAAAATTCTTACAAGAGCAGCAAACAAAATATGCATATATGTATAATGATTTCCATTACGTCTTTCTCGTGCTATAAATTCATCAAGGGGGCCACAAGGTGCCTTTACATTTATATAGTTTACAGCATCAATCCTCTGTGGCATAAAGAAAGGTTCCGCCTTTTCTATTATCGTCATTCCCTTTACTTTTTTGCCATCATTTCTATGTCCAAACATTTTAAATTCCTCCGCAGTTAACTAAATAATTATAACCCAAAATACTAATTATGCCAAACAATTTTTTTAAATTTAATAAATTTTTATAAAAAAAACAAAAACACCTCATTTTAGAAATTGTAACTTTCTTTTTAGGTAAAATTGAACATGACAAATATATGTTGCTATGCTTGTAAACTTGTTATTTATCATTTATTGTCTAATAATTGCAAACTACTTGTTTTTTTCGCAATAAAAACACTATACTAATTTTATGAGAGTTAAGCTGGGAAATGGTTTTTACTTTATGTATATCATATTTGCATTGATATATCTTTTAGTTTTATTCTTTTGTCTAAGGAAGAAAAGTTTAAAAACGATTCGAATTGTTTTAATGATAATTGCTTTTCTAAATTTTGCATTACACTTTTTAAAGGCATCTAATAGAATAAGACCTCACATTTAACAATTGGTTTGTCTTGTTTTTGCAACACAATAACATCTTTGTTTTGTAATTCCAGTTTATGGACATCAAGCATGTCATTTTCAAACGACTGATTTGCATATATAACTTCCATTTCTTTAATTAATTTTGTTTCTAATTCTTTAACCGAAAAGGTATTTAAAACGAAACGCAAATATTCCAAATTGTTTGTATGGTGAGACATATCTATATTGGTACTTCGCACTTTTACTTGTTCAACAATTGGCAGATTTTCATAGTCAAACTTGCAAAATTGAATGTCAATCAATGGCGTTTCTGCAAGCATTGTTTCGTTCACTCCAACAGTGTTTAATTTTCTAATTCTCTGCGTTGAAATGTCCAAAGCACACTCCTCAACACGAGAGTAAAACACAATTTCATCTTTTATTGATTTGGCGACAACATCAACATTCATTTTGACTAGTGATTTAAAGGAGATAAAGCAAAATATTACAAATTCTTCATTCCATTTCAATTTTTTAAAAATTTTTACTCTGTTTTTGGTAAAAACCCAAAAAGCATTATATTTTTCTTTTGCTGTAACCCCATCAATTTTCAATTCTCCCATTAGATCGGTTATTGCATCTTCTACAACCTGAAATGTGCCCAAAATAGACAAACACTCATCTGACCCCGCCATACTGGCACTAACTTTTTGCTTTTTTGTATAAACCATAAATTCTCCTATTTCTTCTCTTTGCGTTTAAAATAGCATCGGTCTTTCAAACTATCTGGCAAATATTGTTGTTCTACATAACCGCCATAATCATGTGGATATTTATATTTTTTACTTGCCTCTGTGTGGTTTTGCAAATAATCTGGCACATTGTCATCTGGATGATTTCGTGCGTCATCAATAGCCATGTCTTTTGCTATCACAACACGATTATCCTTTGGACTTTCGCAAACATAAATAATCGCTTGCGTAAGGGCAAGATTTCCCTCAGGCATTCCCAAATTATCTAATGCATACAAAGCACAACAAGCCTGCACAAGTGCATTAGGCGCAGAAAGTCCAACATCTTCCGATGCGTGGGCTATCGTGCGTCGTGCTAACACTTGTGGCTCAACCCCCGCCTCTATTAATCTATTTGCATAATAAAGAGCCGCCGTGCTATCACTTCCTCTCAAACTTTTACAAAAAGCACTTAATATATGAAAATATACATCATCATTTAAACTTAAATTCTTTTTCTGCAAACATTCTGCAGCTATTTCTTTGGTTATTACAACCTTTCCATCTTTGTTTGGGTTTGTAGTAATTGCACCTAATTCTAAACCATTTAAAGCACTCCTGACATCACCACCACAAGCAGTAGCAAAGTATGTTAAAGCATCCTCTTCTAAACATATGTTATAAATTTTCAATCCGTCTTCATTGTCAATAGCACGTTTTAAAACGCTTTTTACGTCTTCAACTCCCAATCTTTTAAATTCAAAAACTGAACATCTTGAAACTATCGCCCTAGTCATACTGTAACTTGGATTTTCTGTAGTGCATCCTATAAATATTACATATCCATTTTCTAATGCTGCTAAAAGGCTATCACTTTGAGCCTTGTTCCACCTATGACATTCATCCAATAATAAATAAGTTTTCCTTCCATATAATTCAAAATCTTTCTTTGCTTGTTCTATAACCGCTTTAACTTCTGCAACACCGCTGGAAATTGCATTAAGTTTAACAAAATTTGCTTTTGATGAATCTGCAATAATTCTAGCCAATGTTGTTTTTCCTGTTCCAGGAGGGCCATAAAATATGCTACTAGGCACTCTTTGTGCTTCTATAAGTCTACGCAATAATTTCCCTTGACCTAATATATGTTTTTGCCCTACAAATTCACTTAATTGGGCAGGTCGCATTCTTTCTGCAAGTGGTTTCTTGTCATTATGTAAATTTTCAAATAAATTTTCCATTTTTACCCCAATATGTATAATGATGATTTAATAATCATCAAATATTTTTTATTTTACAACACTAGTTTCTAAAAGACAAGTAAATCTCATCATTTTTAGCAAATATTTCCTTTGTAATAATAGTAAAATTAAAATACTTTACATTATCTGCAAATAAATATCTAGAGTTGTTATGGACAATAAAAATCCTTTTCCATTTATTATTTTTATAAACTTTAATTTCTTTCAAACCCTTAAAATTTTCTTCAACCCGCATTCCCAAATCATCATTTTTTAACAATGATGCCTTAATTTTTAACCATAAATTTTCACTATTTTCATCAATGCCAAATTTTGACCAGTGTTCCCAAATTTTTTGGGGTAGAAGATAATTAAAATTATAATCAAAATTTTTATCTCGTGTGGTAACTTGTGTGTCAAAAATCTCATTCATTTTATTTTGAGAAATATCAAAAAAAATGTTCATATCACGAGGTGAAAAAAGACAATATTTATTCTCACCGAAATTAAAATACACTTTTCTAGTTTCTTTTGAAAGTAGAGGTAATTTGCATTTAAAATTTATTCCTGCAAAAGTGCAACTTTCAATTCCGTCTACCATAGATACACTTATTTCTGCATTTTTTACGTTAAAATTGAAATATGCCCTATTTTTATTCGTCAAATTTTCAATTTCAATACAATTACTAGTTCTTTTAAAAATATAATATCCTCTAGGTAAGGGTAAATTAAATTCAAATTCTGCCGTCCTTAATGTTCTTGTTGTATTCGATAGAGTAGCCATATAATTTTTGCCATTTAAAATATAATTTTTAATTTCATAAATTATGCCATCATCCATCATTTTTCCCAAATAATAAAAAGGCTTAAATTCAAAATTCATCTTTTTGTCTTTTATTTTCACATATTCACCTTCAAATTCAAAATCAAAATTTGAATGTGAAATATAATTAATATTAAGAGATGTTAGGACGTCTCTTAGTTGAGGCCCGATTTCATCTTCTAGTATTAAATAGGTATTATTAAGATTTTTTAATTTCCTTTTATTAATTTGTGGTTGTTCGGTTAAAATCAAATTATATTTACATAATTTCTTCACATTCAAAAAAGCCTCATAAACAACTTTGCTTAGTGGCTTATTGTAAATAAAAATTGGATACTTAGCGTCTATACCTATTACATCCAAAAGAGCTAAATCTAGATCATGAGATACCTTTGGAGAATGAAATTTAATTCTATTGAATATTAAATTTGTTAATCTGTCTATATATTCCTTTCTTGTCATAAATTAATTATTGACAAACTATATTCTTTTAAACATAAAAAATACCGACATTATTGTCGGTAAGTTATGCTGTAAGCCGAGTTCTGTATTTGACAATCATCTATCTAGCCCTACTATTACTAATAGGTTCAAGCGGTTCATTCGGGGCGTGAGAGAACAAGCACATTTGCCCTTTTGACCTTGCATCAGGTGGAGTTTA
>CANQKH010000005.1 GCA_947624415.1 uncultured Clostridia bacterium
GGCAAAGCATTTGGTAAAACGAGTTTGAAAAATATTTGATATTTTTTTGCGTGCATTGATTTCATGAGTAATATTTTATCATTATCGCATGAAATGAAGGCATTTAGCATAGAAATTGTGGTAATTATAACGCAAATCAAGATGCACATTACAATAGTTGCACCCGTTCCCGAGCCTACCCAAAATATAATCATGGGTCCAAGGGCGATTTTTGGAAGAGAGTTTAAAATTATTAAATAAGGTTCAAGAACTCTTCTTAATTTTTCACTCCACCAAAGCAGGACGGCAAGTAAAAAACCTATTGAGGTGGCAAGAATAAAGCCAATTATTGTTTCATACAGAGAAGTCCATATGTTAATCCAAAGATTTCCTTCTTGTGCCAAAGAAAGGATGGTTTTTGCAATACGCGAAGGACTTGAAAAGAAAAATGGGTCAATGACTTTCGTTTGAGAAAAAAGTTCCCAAAGTCCTAAAAAGAGCACAAAAAGTGCAATTTGCATGAAAATTACCAGAATTTTATCATTTCGCGTTCTTTTTAGGTATAATTTTCTAGCCTTAGAGAAGTTAATATTTTTATTTTTCATTATACCAGTTTTCTCCAAATTAATTCAAAGTAACTGCCAAAACTTTTGTCCTCACGCTTTTTAAGTGGAGAATCGCCAGATAGTGATAATGTTAAAACATCTTTTACGGAGGATGGACGTTTGGACAATATTATTATTTTGTCTGACATTGAGATTGCCTCTGATATGTCGTGAGTAACAAGCAGGGCAGTCTTTTTTTCATTTTTAATAATATCGTAAACATCATCACAGACTTTCATTCGCGTTTGATAGTCAAGTGCTGAAAATGGCTCATCAAGGAGTAACAGAGTCGGTTCAAGCACAAGTGTTCTAATCAAGGCGACTCGCTGACGCATTCCTCCACTAAGTTCGCGAGGCTTTTTGTTTTTAAAGTTGTAAAGGTCATACTTTTTTAATAAATCTTCGGCAAAAGCAAGTTTTTGGGCGTTTTTTTTCTGTTTTTTCACTTCCAAACCTAAAATTATGTTTTGCCAAATAGTTCGCCACTCAAATAAATGGTCTCTTTGAAACATATAACCTATACGGTTATCTTGTTTTTGAATGGGCTTTCCTTGTAAAAGAATTTCGCCACTTGATGGTGCGAGGAGGCCTGCGATTAGGGAAAGTATTGTTGTTTTTCCGCAGCCACTTGGCCCAACGAGAGTGGTAAAAGAGTTATCTTCCACATCAAAGTTTACATTTTCAAGAGCGCAAATTTCACTTTCTTTTGTTTGATAGAAGTATTTGACGTTATTAAATTCAAGTAGTTTTTCCATGACGACCTCTACAATATCAGTTTAGCAAATTGCAAAATAAATGTTACAAAATTCAAAAAAAATGTCATCAAACATTGAAATGGGCGTTTTCTCTCTTTTATAATATTGGCATTAGTTGTTGGGAGAGGATATTGTGGGGGAAGAGGACAAGATAAAAAAAGCACTTTTAAAGAAGGCTCTTGGTTATAATGCAAACGAGGTTGTTGAGGAATACACCTACAATGAAGATGGTGAACTCAAACTTTCCAAGAAAAAAATAACAAAAAAACATTTTAGCCCAGATATTGCCGCAGTTAAGGTGCTATTAGATAAATACTATAAGACATATGAAGAAGAAGTCCTGTCAATGACTGATGAAAAACTCCTGCAAGAAAAGAAATCTCTTGAACAACAACTTAGGGAGGATAATGATGGAATTGAATGAATGTAAGCACTTGACCAAGTGCGATTTCTATGGCTGCTCAAACCTTGCAAAATATTGTTTTTCGACTAAGGGAGTTATTAAGCGAGATTTGTGTTTTTGTGAGGAATGCCTAAAAGGAATGTATGAATGTATTGCAAAAATGCAAATTCCAAAGGGAATTGAAAGCCCCTTTAAATTAAAAAAAAGATTAAGGAGAGAAAATGAAAAGTAAAGAAGAAGTTTTGGTAAAAGAAGTTATTGATGACCTTAAATCGAGGGCTGAGCAAAGAAGAAGTTTTGACCTCATTTGGCAGATAAACATGAATTTTTTGATGGGAAATCAATATTGCAACATTGGATATGGCGGAAAACTAGAAGAAAATGACAGACAATACTTTTGGCAAGAAAGGGAGGTTTTTAATCATATTGCACCCATTTTTGATGTTAGATATGCAAAATTATCTAAAATTAAACCAGATATAAATATAATTCCAGTTACAAATGACGAGAGAGACAAGCAGTCTGCAAAATTATCAAAGAAAATTTACAACTCAGTTAAAAACAAGTTGGATTTAGATGATAAAGTTAATCAAGCAATAAAGTGGTCGGAAGTTTGTGGAACTGCATTTTATAAAGTGGATTGGAATTCCGCTTTGGGACAGGTTGTTGCCAATGATGATAAGGGAAACAAAATAAAAAGTGGCGATGTAGAAATTTCGGTGGTAAGCCCATTTGAAATTTATCCTGATTCAAATATTTGCGAGGAAATAGAAGATTGCCAAAGCATAATTCATGCCAAGGCGTATACCATTTCGCAGATAAAAAATATGTATGGAGTTGATGTTCCAGGTGGAAAAGTAAGAATATTTTCTTTGGATAATGTTACAAATGGTGTTGGCGGGCTTGGCTTTAATGGCACAGCACCAAAGATAGTTGAGGATGTCAAGGAAGATAGTGCAGTTGTAATTGAAAAATATTGCAAACCTTCTGCTCAATACCCAGAGGGTAGACTTATTATTGTTGCTGGCGAGAAACTTGTCTATGACGGAATTTTGCCATATAAGTGCGGAGACGGAAATGAAAGAGATTTTCCTTTTATTAAACAAACAAGCATATCTCAACCCGGTTGCTTCTGGGGCTCAAGCATAATAGAAAGATTGATTCCTGTTCAACGCGCTTTTAATGCAGTTAAAAATCGTAAACATGAATTTATAAACCGCTTATCTCTTGGAGTGCTTAGTGTTGAAGATGGTTCGGTTGACTTGGAAAACTTGGAAGATGAAGGGCTTTGCCCCGGCAAGGTTCTAGTTTACAGACAGGGGGCGAGCGAGCCTAAATATCTTCAAAGCGAAACGTTGCCAAGTGGAATCGAAAGTGAGGAAAAACAACTTTTAGATGAATTTTCAACTATAAGTGGCGTTAATGACCTTTTAAGTGGTGAAAGCCTTACAAAGCAATTAAGCGGTGTAACTCTTGAACTCTTAATTACACAAGATGAAACGCGTTTGAATGCTTCAATTTCAAGTATAAATGCATCTCAAAAACTTATTGCAAAAAAAATATTAAAATTATATAAGCAATTTGCAACATTCCCACGCCTTGCAAAAGTTTGTGGAGAGAATGGGCAAATAGAGATGTTTTATTTTACTTCATCTGATATATCAAGCGATGATATTGAACTGGAATCGGCAAGCGGCGGGCTTCAAACACTTACTCAAAGAAGAGAACTTATATTCCAGTTGCTGGATAACGGAATACTTAATGATGAAAACAACCAATTATCAAACAAAATGAAATGTAAAATTCTTGAAATGCTTGGAATGGGGATTTGGGAAAATGCCCAGGATATAAATGATTTACATATTAAAAAGGCGGATGGTGAAAATCTCAAAATGCTCAACAAGGAACTAATTGCCCCATCTCAAATTGATGACCATAAACTTCATATAAACGAGCATATTGCATTTATGCTTGGCGAGGATTATGAAAGAGCCGCAAAGGGCGACAAACAACTTGAAGAGAGATTTTTAAACCATATAAACGAGCATAAAAAATTATTAAAAAATGAGGAGGAAGATTGATGGAAGAAGACAGAGAACAACCGATCATAATGCCAGCAACGGCTTTAAACGGAGCAGATGAGGATTGTGCTGTGAGCGAGGTCGGCTCTCAACAAAACGACAATTTAGGCAAATTCAAATCAGTTGAGGCACTTTTGAGTGCCTATAACAATTTAGAGGCAGAATTTACCAAAAAATGTCAACAATTAAGCCAATTAAAACAAGACAAAGAGAACGAGCAAAAAGTTGATGAAAAGCCAGATGAAGAGCAGAGTGAAAAACTTTTTCGTTCTTTCCTTGATGAGAATGGCGAAGCAGAGAAGTATGCTGATGAAATTAAAGAAAAAGTCGGCACAACGTCTCAAAATCAAAACCCATACGAGGCCGCATGGGCAAATGTCCTTTTAAAACACCTAAAAAGTGAGGACAAATTAAGCGACCCCATTTTAAGTCAATATATTTTGAATGACGAAAACGTTAGAAATAAAATCTTAGAGGAATATATTAAAAATCTTAACGATTCAAAACCACCAATCATATTTTCTTCACAAAGCGGTGAAAGGTTGTCGGGATATGCTCCTGACAGCCCTAAAACGCTTGACGAAGCAAAAAAGATTGTAAATAAGATGTTTAGTTAACGTTTTTATCAAAAAATTGACAAAATTTTTAAAATTTATGGAGGGAAAATGGTAACTTTACAAACAGCCGAGAGTGCTTTAAAAAATGTTTACCTTGGAGTTGTTGCAAATCAACTAAACACTAAGGCAAATCCACTTTTGGCAAAAATCAAACAATCAACAAAGGATGTCTGGGGCAAAGAAGTAAGAAAACTTGCACCTTTTGGCATCAATGGTGGAGTTGGTGCTGGAACAGAAGATGCTGGGCTTCCAATTTCATCTGGAAATGGCTATGTTCAATTTGTTGCCGACTTAAAAAACTTGTATGGCAGAATTGAATTAACCGACAAATCAATAAGAGCATCTGCAAGCAATGTTGGTGCTTTTGTTAACCTTCTTGCTGACGAAATGGAGGGACTTGTTAAAGCAAGTGCTTTCAATTTGGGAAGAATGCTTTATGGCGATGGCAGTGGTGTGCTTGCCACCGTTGTTTCCGAAGAAGGCAAAGTTGTAAAATGCGACAAAGTCAACAATATTATTGAAGGAATGCTCATCGATGTTTATACCGATGCAACCAAAAAGACAACCACACCTATTAAAGTTGAATATGTTGACAGAACAAACAACTCTTTCAAGTTTTCAGGCACTGCAACAATAGCAGAAGGAGACAAGTTGTATGTTCAAGGTTCAAAGGATTTAGAAATAAGCGGGCTTGGAAAGATTTTCGGTGAAGGGGACACTCTTTATGGAGTTTCTAAAACTGAATTTCCATGGTTGAAACCTTATGTTTCTTCTACTTCAAACGAAATTTCTGATATTTTAATCCAAAAAGCTGTTGACTTCTTAGATGTGAACAATGATAGTCAAATCAACTTCATTTCATGTTCAAGCACTGTTCGAAGAGCATATCAAGAATATCTTGGTGCTTACAGAAGAAACATTGACATTGTTGAACTTGATGGCGGATTTAAAACTATTTCTCACAATGGTATTCCTGTGGTTGCAGATAGATTCGTTGATGATGACACAATGTATTTATTGAATACAAATGATTTCACTCTTCATCAATTATGCGACTGGCAATGGCTTGAAGGTGAGGACGGAAGAATTTTAAAACAAAATCAAGGTTTTCCAACTTATAGTGCAACGCTTGTTAAATATGCAGAACTTATTTGTGATAAGCCATGCGGACAGGCAAAAATTTCTGGAATTAAGTCTACTGTAACAAATCCATTTGCAGCGTAGGGGTGTTTATGCGAAAAATAGAGAATGATTGTTACTTTATATGTCAAAGATTAAAGGAAATTGACCCAAGTTATGAGGTCTTTTATAAAAATGGTCGCTATGAAGTTCATTCTTTTGAACAGGTAAAAAATAGTTATTGCTTTACTGTTCCATTTGGAGAATTAGACAGCAGAACTATTGATTTTGCGTTAAAGACGAGAAGTAGCAATCGTGAAAAAATTATCGCAGAAATTGAAAAAAACAACCAACTTTTATATGAAAAAAACATAAAAGACCAAGTAAATTTGTTAAAGGAGGGCTTATGCTTGTAAAAGATATTATTTTAAAAGCCTGCATTTTTACAGCAAATGACGAACTTGCAAACTTGGTTGAAGAAGGTGGCGGACTTGACGAGGAGATGCAAAATCTCCTCGATAAGTTTGTTAAATGCTTCAATCTCGTTCGAAATGAAATTGCAAGCGAGTATGAACCTTTGCTCAAAGAGGAAATTGTTGAAACTGAAAAGGGCAAGATATTATTTTCTTCATTGCAGGAGAAGGTTGTGGAAGTTGTATCAGTTAAGGATATGAACGACAACAGTCTTGTATTTAAAAATTTTGACAATTATGTTGAGGTTAATTGCCCAAAAGTCAAAATTTATTATAATGCTTATCCCCAAACCCTTACTATAGATGGTGAATTTAATTCAACTTTGCCTGAGCGAGTTTATGCATATGGCACGGCACGTGAATATTACTTTATAGAATCCCTTTACGAAGATGCTTCCATTTGGGATGAACGCTTTAAAAACAGCCTACAAAATCTTATTAGGAAAAAATCTCAAACAATTATGCCCGTAGGGAGGTGGGTGTAATGTATTATCAAAAAAATCTCACTATAAAAAAGAGTAAGGAAAAAGATTTTGAATATGACCTTTTTGCAAACACTCAAAATTTTGAAGATGACGAAAGCACTTTAAAAATTGGAGAACCTCATATTGTATATAATTTTGTTTCTCAGGATGGGTCGTTAAAGTCTGGATTTGGCTTTAAAGATATTGCCATGCCTATAAGTGAGACAAATCTTGATGATGAAGTTGAAATCAAGTTGAATGGCAATGATATTAGGAAGATTTGGAAACTTAAATGGTATGACAAGAACGATGATAGAAATAAGTATTATTTATTTTATTTTAATGAGGAGGCAAAAGTATGTTATGACAATATCTTTAATCCACGTATAAGGTCGTTTGTCATAAAAACAACGTTCACTGAAACTCCATACGTTACATATTACAGATATAACTCACAAGATTCGATGTTATTGTCAGGGGATGGGGGCAATTTAACAATATTATCCGCTGGCGACACTCAAACGAATGAAAATGCACCAAAAATTATATCTTGTTGCAGACATTATGGAAGAATATTTGCTATAACTGCGAAACAGAGAGGAACGCTTGTATACAATGAAGACCCCGATGTTTTAAATTGGTCTGATGAGAAGACAAAAGACCTTGATTTTAGTGATGAACGTGGAGATTTAAATAGGATAGTTTCATTTAATGACTATATATTTATTTTTAGAGATTTTGGCATAACAAGAATTTCTATATATGGGTCAGACGAGGAATTTGAAATCAACCATATTTATATGTCAGACAGCCATATTTATCCAAACAGCATTGCACAGTCAGGGGAGAACATATATTTTCTTGAAGGAAACAAAATAAAAGTTTTTAATGGGTCAAGCATAAAGGATGTCAATATAGATTGTTTAAGTGTGCTGAATGGATGTGATAACCGCTTTGCTTATGGGGAATGCTTTGGCGGGAAATATTACCTTGCCTGCCGTGGCAAATTTAATGATGGCAAAGTGGGGTGCGAAAACTATGAAGGGGGTTATAAAAACAACCTTTTAATTGTTTTTGATTTGGCGTCAAATCACCTTGACATAGTAAGAGGTGTTGATATAAATGAACTTCTCGCCTTAAATAATAGGTTTAAGTCAAAACTTGTTGCTTGCTTTAATAATGAGAATAAAAACAGGATAGGCGAACTTACCCAAGATGGAACAATTTTTGGCACAAAACTCAGTTCTTATTGGGAAAGTGGTGTTACAGACTTTAATGAGCATGGAAAATTAAAGCGAATAAAGTCGTTTTTAATTAAAAGTGCGGGAGAATGCAAGGTAACCATTTCAAGCGAAAGGGCCAGCAAAACCTTTTCGGTTAAAGGAAAAGAAAGCATTCAAAAAATAAAGGCAAATGTGCTGGGCAACCAATTTGTCGTAAAAATTGAAGGTGGAGATAACGATTATATAAGTAATTTTGTGTTGAAAGTGAGTTGTGGCGAATGAAGATTGTCTTAAGAAATCATATTGACTTAAAAAAAGAAGAGGAAAAATTTGTAAGTGTATATCTTACTTGTAAAATGCTTCAAAAATTCAATAAAAGGAGTTAAATATGGATTTCTGGTCAGAATTTGTAAAAATTATTGTCAGTAATGGTATTTTTGCAATTCTCTTTGTGTTCTTGCTTTTTTATCAACTTAAAGATAGCCAAAAACGGGAACAAGCATACCGCAAAACAATTGATGAACTTGCTGAACATTTAGTGGTGATTGAAGAAGTGAAGGATGAGGTTGAAGAACTTAAAAATTACCTCGAAAGGAGGGACAATGAAGAAGAAAATTAAATCTTTCAGTTTTTGGACGGCACTTGCTGGTGCTTTAACTATTCTTGTTGAGGTGCTTGGAAAATGTTTTGGCTTTTCTGTCGAAGAGGGACTTGTAAGCGAAATTGTCCTTGCTGTGGCAGGGGTGCTTGTTGTCTTTGGGGTTGTATGTATGCCAAGCAAAGAGGATAACCCACAAAATTATGATGAACAAAAAGATGCAACAGACAAAGATGAGGAAGAAAAACCTCTTGAAAAAGACAAAGAAGATGGTGAAGAATAGTAAACTTTAATGACGATTGTTCTATAACCAATTTTTTTTGTAAAATATTTGTAAACAAAACTGACAATAAAAAAAGAAGATGCTCCATTAAGGGGCATCTTTTTTATGGTTCATAATCAAGAGATAAGGCTTCGGTTGATATGATTCCAGTATAGAAATTATAATTCTTTGCGAGATTGTTTTTGTCTTTCAATACTTTATATACAATTTCAAGATAATCGCATTTTCCAGCCGCCATCTCTTCATTGAATCTTCCTGCAATGTAAGTTTGATTTTCTTCCAAATCGTCATCAGCAGTAGGCTCTAAAAGTTTATAATATTTTCGAACATCTGTAGTTCCGAGAAGAGTGAGAGGGGACTTAGAAACAAAAGGGAATAATATATAATTTCTTTCAGCGAGATCTGTTGGCAAAATTGAAGTATCATATACTCCAAGATGAACTGAGTCATCGTTAACAAGAAGTCCGTCTGCGACAAGTTCGCTATTTTTTTCAAATCCACTAAGTTCTAGCATCCCATGATTTGGCGGAACATTGCTATATTTACCATCTTCTATATATTCACTTTGACTAGACCCAAATACAAAACTTCCATCATAAACTCTTGTTTGAGCAGATGCGATGGTGTAAAGTTTATTTTTAGAAACATTATAGTAATTCAATTCTGCTTTTATGTCTATATATTTTTCTGTATTAAAGCCTTCGTCAGGGTCTGTCCCGTCAAGATCCGCGTCGTATTTTAATGCAATTACTATTCCGTTTATATTTCTTTCACCTCTTGGCATTAAAATTGCAGATTGATATTCAAGAGGGCGAATCTTTGTTGATAGTGGTGCGGAAGGGTCATATTTAGGGAAAAATGCATCGGAACTTGCATAGAATGTTGTCCCGGCATATTCTATGACTTCAGAGGCCAAGAATCTGTTTTCCACTGTCAAATCGCCACCTTCTTCTTTACCGATTGTCGCGTATCGACATACATATTTGATAATTTCATCTACTGCCTTGTCATAAGCACGCCCCATATCAAAGGTGCTTGTAGTGGAATAGTCTTCAAGTGGCTCATACCCAATAACTTCGTTTGATGCATTTAAAACTTCATAGAGTTTATCGCAATATGTTAAATTGTCGTTTGTTATATTTGAGCCAAGTCCAATTACATTTGTTTTTACCCAATTTGAAATTTGATTAATCTGTCTTGTTGAAAGTCCAACGAAAGCACCTGCTTTTTTAAATAAATCCTTGCGAGCCTGCAATGCTTCGTCAACTGAGTTGTAACCATTTATTTGAACTGTATATGGAATAGTTCCACTACTTGAAGTAACAAAAACTGCATTAGGTTCAAGGTCGAGGGCGTAACAGTAAATCACATATTCAAGTGTTTTAACAAAGTCAGAATAATTTTCGGTGTCTTTAGCAGTCTGGGTGCCAAGATAGACATCGTTATATTCTTTTCCATTACTATAATAATCTTTTAACAACGTCTCATTAAAGTTTTTTACATAAATGTGATTATTAAATTCGACTTTTGTGCTACTAGAACTCATAAATGAAGGGTATGATGTGCTGTCATAACGAAAACTCCATTCCCAAGCAGTGTTTGTATCAACTCCAACGAGGTCATATTCAGTAAAGTCGCTACTAGATACTACTTCTTTATCTTTTATTTGTCCAACAACTTTTCCAAAGATGTCGACTTTATATCTTATACTATCATAGAGATAAGGTAGATAATTATAATTAAAAGTTAAAGTTCTTGTATCTTGCTCGCCTTCTGGGAAAGTTTTATCACTCCATCCAGAAGAGGGGGTATTTTGTATTTTAAAGATATTTTTTAATATAGAGTAATCTGTATCAGGTATACCGTAAATATTATATAAGTAACTTAGTATTTGAAAAGCATAAATGCCATAATAGTCATTTTTTTGCCCAGGCTCAGCACCTGAACCAACATCATAATCATAATTGAGAGGGCGATATAGGACTTTTACTCCATAAAGATTTTCCATTTCCTCAGTTTGTCCTCCCAGTTCACTTCCTTCTTCGCCTTCAAGAGGGGTTTCATATCCGCAAGAGATAAAAAGAAATGAAAAACAACAAATCATTATAAAACAAAATATTTTCAACACAATGTTCTTTTTCATGTTTTTCCTCCCTTTAATAAATATATATTAATATTGTAACCTATTTTTATATAAAAATCAACTTTTTTAATATGAATTTTTGATATATCCTTTAACTATGTTTAAAAAAAGGCGACTTGAGTAGTCGCTCTTTTTTAGTTGAATAGTAGGTCATCACCAAAATCTTCGATATTGTATTTGCCTGTTTCTTCATTGTATAGTGAATATGAAGTTTTAGCAACCTTATTTGTTTCAGCATTTAATGTATATTCCCCAAAGTCATAAGAGGTTTTATTACTTGTTTTGTAAAACCCCTCAGTAATATTATAATCAAAACCCTTATCATCATCTCTTACTTCTATTGCCATTTGTTTTACACCTTTACTTGAAACTTGTAATATTGAAGCGATTATAGTGTTGTTTCCAAGTTCGCCAAGGCTAGGACGAACTGATGAAATATAATATTTAGCATTATCTTCTTTAAGGCCTTCTTGATTAAATATCGCTTCCGCTACTCCGTCATATTGTGTCATTGCCTCTTTATTATAATTGAATTGAACTTCAAAATTATATGTTGCTCCATTAGTTGCTTTTTGTAATTCACTTACAACGTTTTTATCTGTGAGATCTTTAATGTTGATTGGGCTTTTTAAATCTACAGATGCTACGAAGAATACACGATTATCATATTTTCCATAATAATTCAATTTTGAAACAGCACCATTTTCATCTGTATCCAAATTCCATTTAGTTTCAGATATTTTTGTTTCATCAAAATCATTTACTCTATTTGGAAAAACATTCTCAACCATATGGTCATAAGCACCTTGAAGGCCTTGATTTAATTCAGTTGCATGGTTTGTAACTAAGTCTTCTACGCTTTCAATCTCTTTTCCTGTATCTGTGCCAGGACCTGGGTTTTCTTTTTGATACTCTGCAGTGTAATCTTTTCTAAATACGTTTTCACCATTAAGGTTGTAATTTTTGCTATAAACCCTATATTCATATGCAATGTCATCAAATTTGTTGTCGTCCTTTAAATGTTCAATAAATCCTGCTTCATCCAAATCCTTTTCATAGAATTCCATAGAGTTAACACTTATTTTATTGTCTTTTTCAGCAAGGATATTGTATTTTAAAACTTTGTATCCACTGTCCATTCTTGAAGAAACGTCTCCAAAGTAGGTGGTTGCGTCTGAGTCAAGGCTACTAGAGTAATGGCGCATTCTACTATAAACAGCATCCATCAAATCTGATTTATTGACATTTTCTTTTGCATCGAAATCAAAACTTAAAGTAGTTTGTATTATTGGAACTACATTGTTATTATTTACTTTGTCATTTAATATATCGTCAAATTTGATAGGTGAAAATTGAACGTTGACTACATCATATTTACGAGAAGTTTCACCAGTTTTGTAAACATAAGCATAAGAAACATTGTCGAGAGAACTTTCATCAGTTGAATCGAAATTAATTGTTTCTGCCAAAACCTCTCCTTTCCCTGAAGTGATTTGAGGTTTTATAACTTCGTTGAAGAAGTTTATGCCTTCTTGTTTGTATGCAGGTGTTGAAAGGAACTCGCTGAAATCTACGTTTTTGATTTCTTCATCGCCAGGTTGAGGTGTGATAATTGGTGGATTTGGATCTATATCTGGAGGTGTTGGTGTAGGTGTGTTGGTATTTCCGCATCCAGCAAAACCGAATATTGCTCCGGCAACAACACCGACAGAGATTGCACCGACAGCGATGTTTTTCAAAGCCTTTTTAAACCAAAGGCGAGAATAAGATTGTTTTTTTATTTTTCCGTTATTGTCATCATTGATATTTTTTTTCATAACATCCCCCTTAAAATTGATAACTTGTAAATATTATAGCATATAGAATAACAAAAATCAACCCCTAATTTTAAAAATTTATAAAAGTATTAAAAGGAATAAAATAAAAAGAAATCAAAAAAAATTAATAGACAAAAAGTGTAAAATTATGTAAAATTATGTTGTAATGAGCAAGATAATAAATGCAAGGAATATTTTTTATCCATTTTTGGCATTTCTTTTTGGTTTAATTGTTGCCAAGAAGTTTTTTGGTGGACAAGTTGACATTATAGTTATAACATTGCTTGCAATTTTAAGTTTTTCTATATTGTTGATAATAAACAAGAGATACAAATTTGTTGTTGCCTTGCTTGCACTATTTCTCTTAGGTAATGGTGTGTATTTTGCCAGTGAAAAACTTTGGACGCCCCGAGCATATAGTGGCAAGGTCAGTATTGTTGGAAGAATAGAGGATGGGATAATAGAGGGAGACTACAGCAATTACACAGTAATTCTCGACAATGTTATAATAGATGGCAATAAAGGTGAGAATATAAGACTTACAATAAATCGTTGTGAAGGTGGTGAGCCAAAGGCGGGAGATATTATTGAGTTTGTTGGCGAAGTTTATCCCACCAAACTTTTTGAATTGGGAAAATTTGATTCCAGTGCCTTGCGTAAAAATGCAAAATTAAGTGGAGAAATCAATTGGAGCGATATAAACACAATAATTTCAGGCAGATTAAAATTTGATGAAAGGGTAAGGCTTAAAGTTCGTGATATAATATTTGCAAACATGAGCGAGAAGAATGCTCAAATTACTTATGCGGTGTTATTTGGCGACCGCACTGGAGTTGACTGGCAAATTAGGGATGCTTACAGTAAGGCAGGTATTATACATATTTTATCAGTAAGCGGATTACATATTGGGTTTTTAATTGCACTTTTATTTTGGTTTTTTAAAATAACAAAGGTGAACAAGTATGTCCGATTTTCAATAATAACAATATTTATAATTTTTTATGCCTATCTGTGTGGATTTTCTCCTGCTGTTTTGCGAGCGGGGATAATGGCAATTATTCTTATGGTGGCGGAACTGCTTGGAAGGAGATATGATGGGCTTAACAGTTTGGGGCTTGCAGGGTTTATAATATGTTTAACGCGACCACTCATGGCTCACGATGTTGGATTTTTGATGTCCTTTTTTGCTATAATGACCATATATATGATAGCACCATTATTTAGACGATTCTTTATTAAGTTTATGCCTTTCAATGTGGCTTCACTTTTGGCAACAGTGCTTTCTGCACAAATAGGAGTGTTTCCATTTATGGCTTCATTTGGGGCAGATATGAACTTGTTGTCTCCTGTCGTTAATTTATTGATAATTCCTATATTTAGTGTGTTATATCCCTTCCTCTTCTTTACTATGTTTCTTGCTTTAATGCTTTCGTTTTTGGGGAAATTGCTTGTAATTGTAGATTTTTTATTTACAGTATTGAATAGTATTGTAAGGTATTTTGCTTGGGCAAGTTTTAGTATGCCGGTGAGTTCTGCATATTTTGGACTGGCAGTTTTAATGTATATGGCAATTTTTGGGGCAAGCAGATTCTTTATGATTGACGGCAATAAAAAAATTATTATGTTGTCGGCAAGCACTTTGGCGTTTGTAACTGTCTTTGGATGTTACAGGCTTCCGCAGACAAACAATCCTAGAATTGCCTTTTTAAATGAAGGCACGCAGTATAGTTTGGTTGTAACTGCCACCGATGGCGCTAATGTTGTAATTGGAGAAAACGATTTGTTGAGAACTTATCAAATCAAATACAGGACGGGCGATCTTGGGACATTTATATCTCCAAAAGGTATAATATCGAGTGGTTTAATTGATAGGATGTCGGCAATGGGAACAAGCAATTTCATATCTTTTTCAACACAAGTGGAAAGAGATGAAGTTGTGAAGGCAAAGATAAACACAATTATCGACATATCTACAAAAAATGACAAGTTAAGTTTTGCCTACCTTGAATTTGCCGGTCAATATTTAGGAATGGAACTTATTTTTTATGATAAGACAATTTTTCTTGTAAATAATAACCTTTTTAGTTATAATTTAATTCGTTTGCTATATTTTCCTGAAAAAGAACCAGATATAATAATTACAGACCAT
Organism: uncultured Clostridia bacterium; assembly: GCA_947624415.1. Taxonomy (GTDB): domain Bacteria; phylum Bacillota; class Clostridia; order Christensenellales; family UBA1242; genus Caccovivens. The sequence continues at coordinate 14,710 of CANQKH010000005.1, forward strand.
CTTGATGATTTTACTTCGAGTGATGCACTTATAATATCAAGCAGTCCAGACATTCGAGGGGACTATAACTATCAAAGAGATGGAAATTTAATGTTGACTTTTAAAGGGAATAATATAATTGTAAGGGGGTTGGATTGAAAACATTAAAAACAAGATTGAAAGAGGGATTGTCAAATTGTTATATTATGTCGGGAGATGATTATGAATTGTATCTTCGTGCTTTTAACATGATTTACAATCGTGCTCAATTAAATTTGCCAGATTTTAATATGGTCAAGTTTGATGATGAAAACTATACAATGATTGGTGTGATAAACGCTTGCGAGGTTTTACCTATGGGTGATAATTATAGAGTTATTTTAATGAAAAATATTGAAAAAATAAGCGAAAATGATAAAAAAATGCTTAATTCTTATTTAGACAACCCTTCGCCAACGTCAATTTTAATAATTTTTGATTTTTATGGAAAACTTGGTTCAGTTAAAAATGCCCAACTGGTTGATTGCAATAAATTTGATAGAGCCACGCTTACCAATGTTGTTGCAAGGGAAATTGAAAAGAAGGGAAAACAAATAAGCGGAGAAGGTCTTGAGAAGTTGATTGATTACTGCGGAGGCTCGTTGACAAGAATAATGAGCGAAATTGACAAACTTGTTTATTATGACCTTGACGAGCAACTAATAACGGCATCTCTTATTGAAAAAATGGTTGTTCGAGATGATGAGGTGATAATTTATGAATTGACTGATGCACTAGGTCAAAAGAATGGCGACAAAGCATTAAAATGTCTTGAAAAACTAAAAAAGGAAGGTATTTTTGGACTTATATCAAATCATTTTCGACGACTATTCTTTATTGCAATTTCAGACCTGCCAGATGGAGAACTAGCAAATTTATTGTCTGTTAAGGAATATGCCATAAAAAAACAACGTATGCAAGTTAAAAATTTTTCAATAAAACAACTTAAAAAAATTTACTCATTATTAGAAGAAGTTGACTATATGATAAAAAGTGGTGCAATGCTTCAAGACAATGCACTGTCATATTTAATTCTATCTATCCTGTATATTTAAAGACAAATTTATTAAAAATTAGTTAAAAATTGACAAAAAAACAATAAAAAATAAGTAAAAATAGCAAAAAAACAAAAATTATACACAATAAAAAAAGAGTTTGCTGGTTGTTTTAAAGAGATTTTTTTACAGCCAGCGAACCTTTACAATTCTATTTTATACCACCTGCCGCCATGTTGACCAACTCTTATAAGTTGTGCGTTATTGTTTTCAATTACTTTTTGCGAACCCAAATTACTAGCAGAAGATTTTATGTAAACAGGATTTATATTTAATTTTTTACATTCATTTAAAGCATATTTTAACATTTCAGTGCCATAATGCTTGTTGCGTTGAGATGGTCTTACTGCATAATAAATATTTCCACACCAATTTTTCCAATCTTCATTAATTTCCGTTCTAATTCCTATGTAACCGACAGGTAAATCATCTACATAAAAAATATACATTTTTGTTGGGGTGTCGTAATCACTTATTTTTTGAAATTGTCGAGCCATTTGACTTTCTAAAAAATAATGAAAACATTCAAGGGGAATGCCATTGCAAAGATTTGTTGAGCCATTTTCTTTTGCTGGAATTTCTTGAAACATTTCATATTCTTTCAAGCCCATGTCTAAATTGTATTCAACTAAATTAAACATTTACACCTCGATAATATTAGCAAAATTTTTATTAATTAACGATAATTTGTGTTATTTGTGTTAATTTAAAGCAAAAAATGCCTATTTTTTGTAATACATTTGATTTTTGCTTGTTGGCTTGTCGGGCAATGTCATTTCAATAAGATTCATTTCAAGGGCAGGTATAATGTAATTTAATCTAAACCCATTTCTTGATTTTAGATTTAGTTTTGCCATGAGTTGGGCAGAAGATTGTGGATAGGATTCGATAACATTTAAAAGAGCCTTTACTTGTTGATTTGAATGTGTCAGGTGATTTCGGGCATCTTTAATCAAATTATCAATAGCCTTGTTTATTATACCAAGCATATATTCAATGAATGAATTTGTGTCTCTATTGCTTAATGACTGAGAAAGTATTTTGTTGAAGGTTTTTTTATTGTCTTGTAATACATCTTCAGTGGTTATATATTTAAAAATAGGTTTCCAAGAAGATAATATAATCTTTTGAATAAATCTTGCCACTATATGATTGCCTTCATCAAAAGGTTGGATGAATTCAAAAACATATTGAAAAACGCAGGCACGCACTAAGATTTGCGGGCTGTTTTTGATTATATCCATAAGTTGATTTAAAAGTTCTGGGATAATGTTTGGAGGAGGGCAATTTTGACTAAATCCATCGTTATTTTGCAATTTTAAGGGATTTTTTCGCAAAATTCCAGCGTTTTTAGATAAATTTTTCATAATTATGCTATGAATTTTAATTATATCGTTTACGTCATATGGATTTAATTTGTCAATGTTATTAAATGCTTCCTCTAAATTTAGCACATATTGCTTCTTGTCATAATCGCCATTTGTGTTTAAAATTTCATTAACCCTTTCTGGCGATATTTCAATATCTTCTAGCGAAAGATTTGCACATATTGTTTTAATTTTATTTATTTGTTTCAGCCTTGGATAAGATTCAAGTTGACCATAGGAATAAATTTGTCCCAATTTTTCCATAATTTGAGAAACTTGGTCTAAAATTTCATCTGTAATATCGTATTGATTATTCATTTTTGTAACCTCTTTTTTAATTATACACTCTTTTTTCGACAAAATCAACTTTTCTTGCACAATATTTTTATTTTTTCTTACACATTATGTTAATCAAAATGCATATTGCTACACATTTTCATATGCTTTTTCTTGCACATTATTTTAGTAATTTTAAATATTAACATTTTGATAAGAATATTTTGATAATATTAGTTGACAATTTTTAACGTGTTTGATAAAATGTTAATATATTAAAGGAGTAAAAAATGTTAAAAGAAGTTAAAAGCAGAAAATTTGCAAATGGAATTGTATATGCACTTAGGACGGAAGATGATTATCCGCTTGAAGTTACCGACACATTTTTGCCATATTATACTAAAGATGCAATTGGTAAAAAGCAAAATGCACTTATGTCATATGAGGTTGGGGACAGGACTGAAAGGTGGATGATTGGGGTGTCGTGTATGTCGGGTTGCCCAGTTCACTGTAAATTTTGTGCGACTGGTCAACTTAAAAAGTTTAGAAATTTGACAGCGGAAGAAATTTTTGAGCAAGTTAAGTTTATACTTGATAAAAATCCCGATTATGACCCTAAAAATTCAAAAGAATTTAAAATAAACTATACAAGAATGGGCGAGCCTTTCTTAAATATTGAAGAGGTAAAAAAGGCTATTGAGATGATAAACGCCATTTATCCAAGCACCCATCACTACATATCAACAATAGGCATAAAGGGAAGTGATTTTAGTTGGATAAAGGGTAATATTACTTTGCAGATTTCCCTTCACTCACTTGATGAAGAAAAGAGGAATTGGCTTATACCATTCCATAATAAATATACAATCGAGGAACTGGGGCAGATAAGGACGGAAAGCAATTTGAAAACCACATTGAATCTTACATTAGTGGACACAAGTGATTTTGACATTGAAAAATTGCAAAAATATTTCGATAAAGACAAGTTTTTCATAAAATTATCGCCAATTAATGAAAATGCTGTGTCAGAGGGTAATCATCTTGGCAAAGGGGTTATAAAAGGAGTTAATTTGATATAATGGCTGTAAGAGAGGGTATATTTAGATATCGTATTATTACAAATTTAAATTGTAATATGAATGAAAGCACGGGTCCAAATGGAAATTGTTACTTTTGTTATCAACCCAACAAACAACCTCTAATGCTTGATTATGACAAGGCAAAAGAAACAATGGAGAAAGTTGGTGTTTTGAAAAGGGCAACAATAATGGGTGGAGAAGCGACAATTCGTAAAGACCTTGTGGATTTTATAAAACTTGCAAAATCATATGTTACAAATGATGTTTGCCTTGTTACAAATGGAATTTTGCTTAATGAGGAGAGGATAAAAAGTTATAAGGAAGCGGGACTTACAGAGGTTGCAATTTCCATATCATCTCTTGAACAATATTACAGAAGACGAGAGCAGGCACTATTATGTAAAAAATACATTCCAAACACACGAATTAATATTCCAAAATGCAAAGAAAGCACAGGTGATAAACTTGTTGAGTTATTAAAAGTGATATTGACAGATGATTTTTATGTGATAGTTTGTGAAGATTTAATGGGAAGATATGGTGATTTTGATTTTCAAATAAAACTTCAAGCAAAGAAAATTAAAGATGATGGATGCAATTTTTATGATTATATTTGGAATGGACATCAGTTTGGGGTGTTTGGGAACTATATTGGTTATGATGACACAGACATAATAATCACTCCCATTGGAAACTTTTGCAAGTGGGAGATGTATTGTGAAAAAGTTGGCAACTGTGGACTTAACAAAACGCAAAGTAGTGTAGATAAAGATGGAATGCCTGAAAATTGATTTTGGCTGTGGTTACAAACATAAAGAAGGTTACAAAACCTGCGACATAACCAATTTACCAAACCTTGACTACTATTACGATGAGGAAAATGACAAAATTTTGTATCTCGGTGAATCATCAGTTGACGAGTTTTATTTGAGGAATGTTGTCCATCATATCAAAGATATAACAAAAACTTTCCATTGTTTAGATAAATATTTGAAAAAAGGTGCTATAATTACAATAATTGATGTTCGAAAGGAGTTTTATAAAGAGAATTATTATCTTGATAACCTTTGGTATAGAATTATAATTCCCAGAGAGGAGATATGGTTTAGCTCAACCTATAGGGATTACTTTAAAATACTTGAAGAGATGAATTACCAAAAAGTAAGTTATAGTATAGAAGAGGAAAAGGAGGTGAGTATATGGAAAAAATTATAGAAGCACTTGCAAAATGCGGATATGATTATGCTATTGCAATAGCAACCAAGGCTGAAATTGAAGCCGGTGCTGCGTGCGGACAATTAAGCATAATCATCGAGTAAAATGTGGTTGATTGTTTGAATAGATTATGAATAAAAAAACTCCAAGTTGCATTACTTGGAGTTTTTTATCAATAGGGCAATCGTTTATAAATAATCATTTTTAATTTTACAAAATGTTCAATTTATTGATTTTTTAAATCATCATAAAAAGTAAGTTTTACGCCTGCATCATCAAAAATCTTTTGTAAAAACTCATCAGGGTAACTTTCTTTGTAAATAACTTCTTTTATTCCGGCATTAGCAATTAATTTTGCACAAATTATGCATGGACGATGCGTGCAATACAAAACGCAACCTTTAACACTTATGCCTTCTTTTGCGGCTTGCATCAAAGCATTTTGTTCTGCATGGACGGAGAAACAGATTTCAGCATGAGTTCCGCTTTTAATGTCCAACTTATTTCTCAGACATTCTCCCTTTTCGACGCAAGTCATAGTTCCCGTTGGAGCACCATTATAGCCTGTTGCAATAATTCTTTTATCTTTTACTATAATTGCCCCAACTTGTCTTCTTAGGCAACTTGACCATGTTGCTATATATTCAGTTAACTCCATAAATCTTTTATTCCATTTATCCATTTATTTCTCCTTATTTTGTTTATGGTCTCATTTTCAAGTTTTGTTTTATCAATCTATTAAAATTAATTTTATTCAAGATCCAAATAGTCGCCATAATTTGATGTTTGAGAGTGGGTTTCGTTGGTAATAATGGTTGATATTTTGTATTTCATATTGTCTTTGGCGTTTTGAAGATTTCTTTGTTCAGTTTCTAAAACGCCATTATTAATAACGTCTCTGAAACTTTCCAAGATATAAGTATAGTTATACCCAAGAACATTCGTATCCATATTTGGGCCGGTCCCGGTAACAATTCCGGTTAAATAACGTTTAATGTAAGGATTATCCGCTGTTAATGCAACAGTTTCACACATTGCCGCTTCTTCGATAACCTCTCGGCGCTCTCCTAAAATATTTTTATTTTCTATGTTCTGATAAATTTTGTTTTTACTTAATATTGTTTCATATGTTCTTATTAAAATTTCAGCCACTTTTTTGGTAAATTCCCTATCTGTATATTCTGTCCCGTTTATGTTAACCATAATTGTATCTCCCTTTATATGTAATAGTATATATCATTTCATATAATTTGTCAATAAAAATTTGGCCACTTAATTTTTATGCGGAAGAAAGCACAAAAGCAAAAGCAAAACAAAGGATTTAACGGCAAAGAAGGTTAAAAATTAAACATTTTCGCAAAGCAAATAAAAAATGTTGAAATTATCCCTATTTTAGGAGGTTGTAGCCGTTATAAACTTATTTTTTTGATTTTTAATATAAAAAATGGGACTTTTCTCCCTGATTATGAGGTTCATAGCATTTATAAAACATAAAATATTATAAAATGATAAAAAATCGCTTGCTTAATCTTTGCAATTGTGCTATTAATATAATCAAGGAGTTTTTTTATGGATTTGTTTAATAAAGTTTATAAGCCACAAGTTTACACAATGGCAAAAGAGAAGGGAATTTATCCATATTTTCATGAGTTAAATTCAAGACAAGATGTTGTTGTTAACATGGAAGGAAAGCGAACAATCATGATTGGGTCAAACAACTATCTTGGTCTCACAAATCATCCAAAGGTTATTGAGGCTGGTATTGAAGCATTGAAAAATTATGGCAGTGGATGTTCTGGCTCAAGATTTTTAAATGGAACACTTGATCTTCATGTAAAATTTGAAAAAAATCTTGCCGACTTTTTACAAAAAGAAGCAGTTATGACTTTTAGCACAGGATTTCAAAGCAATCTTGGAATTATTTCCGCAATTGTTGGCAGAAATGATTATGTTATTTGCGATAAAGAGAATCACGCAAGTATATATGACGGATGCAGATTAAGTTTTGGGAAAATGTTAAGATACAATCATGCCGATATGGAAGATCTTGAAAGAAAATTGGCATCTGTTCCAAGCGAAAGTGGTATTTTAATTGTTACCGATGGCGTGTTTTCAATGGGCGGTGATATAGCAAAACTCCCTGAAATTGTTGAACTTGCAAAAAAATATGGCGCAAGAGTAATGGTTGACGATGCTCATGCACTTGGTGTTATAGGAAAGCATGGAAGGGGAAGTGCTGAATATTATGGACTTGAAAATGATATTGATATTTACATGGGCACATTCTCAAAGTCATTGGCATCTTTGGGGGGATATATGGCTGCAGATAAAGATGTTATCGAATTTGTAAAACACACTTCAAGACCATACATATTCAGTGCAAGTATGACGCCTGCTAATGTTTGCTGTGCCAATGCCGCACTTGAGATTTTAAAGTCAGAGCCACAAAGAGTGCAAGACCTTCAAAGAGTGGGCGACCATATGAGAGAAAACTTGCGTGAAAGAGGGGTTGCATTTAAGGAAAGCACAACTCCAATTATTCCAATTTACACATATGAAGATGACAAGACATTTATAGCGTGCAAACTTTTACTTGAACGCGGAGTATATGTAAATCCAGTTGTTTCACCTGCAACACCTGTTGGGCAAAGCCTATTAAGAACAAGTTATACGGCAACTCACACCTTTGAAATGCTTGACGAAGCGGCAGACAAGATTAAGGAAGTTACTGAAATGTTAAAAACAATGTAACCAAATTTTGAAATAAGGGGGCAAGAAAATCTTGTCCTTTTTTGTTTAAAAATGATGTTGACAATGGTGAGGCGTTAATGTATAATATAAGTATAAATACTTAGTCAACACTAAAACTTATTATTTTAGGAGTTAAAATGGCAAAATTAGAAAAATTAATAAAAATTAGAGAAAAGGTCTATCGGGAGATTGCTAAAAATCCTGGCGACCTTTTTTCTCTTCGTGCTGAACTAGTCAAGAAAAAAATAGTAGAGTCTGGCAATAAATTCGATACAGCAGTTGAGATGTTGAAAGAAAGCGGAAGAATTTATGTTAAGGCCGGTCAAGTCGCATTGGCTAAGGAGGCTTTAAAAATGGGAACGCTTGTATTCCGTGGGCAACTGGGATATGTTGTAATCGACGGCGACAGCAAACAATATCAAGTGGACACAAGGTTATTGAATGGTTATAATACACATGATAGAGTAATGGTTGGCTTTAATGAACAAAAAGACATAAAAACTCCTTTTGTTGTTTCAAAAATAGAAGAGGAAGGCCAAATATCAAACAATAATCTAATTTTGGGAAGAGTTGCAAAACTTGGTCATGACCAGTTAATATTTATCCCAAACGACAAAAGATTTACAAAAAATATTGCAATTTTAAATACAAAAAGCACAATTGCACAATATCAAGACAAAATTTGCCTGTTGGAACTTGCACAAGATGAAAAGAATGGGCTTCCTGCCTTTGGTGTTATAAAAGAGATTGTTGGCGATGCTGGAAATCCTATTCATGAATATGATGCGATTGCAAGCCAACATGGTGCAAATATGACTTGGAGCGGTGATGGAATTGAAGAGGAAATAGCAAAAATACCAAGCGAAGTTGATTTAAGCAATTATACGTTGATAGATGAAAATGGCTTAGTTGTAAAGGAGGGTGGAGAAGATAAACTTGTTGATTTAAGAGCCCTTGATTTTACAACGGTTGACCCAGCAACCTGCAAAGATATGGATGATGCTATTTATTCAACATATAATGAAGAGGGTGATTTGGTTGTGTATACAGCGGTGGCAAATGTTCCAAAGTATGTTGACCTTGAGAGTGAAATAGGGAGAAGATATATACGTGGTGGTTTTACAATATATGCTCCAAACAAGGCATATAACATTTTACCTCCTCAACTTTCAACAAATATATGTTCTTTAAACCCTGATGTTGACCGACTTGCAATGGTTGTAAAAAGTGTAGTGGACGAAAAAACGGGTGAGGTTAAGTCAAGCACAATATTTGATGCAGTTATACAAAGCAAACGAAAACTTAGTTATGAAGAAGCACAACAAATCACTGATGAATGTCAAACAAAGTTGAAGGATAAGATATTAAAGGGAGAAAAACTGACAATAGATGAACAAGTGGCATTTAATGCTTATGCTTCAAATATTCTTTGGAAAGGGTTTAATAATAGAAATTTAATAAATTTTGAGACAAAAGATGAATATAATGTTATTTTTAACACAGATTTTAGTGATATTGTTGATATTTTGCCAGAAGATAATGTCCCATATCATCAGGTTATAGAGGCATTTATGTTGACGGCAAATGAGGCGACGGCTCAGTTTGCGAAGAAAAATAATATTCCAAATATTTATCGTGTTCACGATATGCCAAGAGAAGAAAAAGTCAATATGGCAGAAGAATTTTTTAAATATATTGGGATTGAATTTAAAGGTGATTTATCTCCTGAAGGGATAAAAGAGATTATAGATTCTGTTAAGGGGACAAAACAAGAAAAGGTTGTAAATGATTTTCTTGTTAAACTTCAAAGTAAAGCAAAATATAACACCAATACAAACCCAAGAAAGGTTGATTTTGTAAAATTAAGGCCAAGGGTGGCGGGAAAGAAAGGTAATACAAACTCAAATGATAATTTGTCAGATGGGCTTCATGACATAAGCCACTTTGGACTTCAAAGTTATGCATATTCTCATTCAACATCGCCAATAAGACGTATAACAGATTATGTAACTATGAACAATATTTTATCATTCATAAATGGTAAAGAACTTATAAGTGAAGACAGGGTATTTGAAATATGCGGACTTGCAAACATACTTCAAGACGAGAATAAAGACGCTGAAAGAGAATTTAATGAGGTTAGTTCTGCCATTTATTGTGAAAATAACATAGGCAAGATAATGAAGGGGCAAGTTTGTGCTTTTAAGCATGATTTGAATGGAGAAATAGTTGCTGTGGTTGAAAATGAAGAAAAGGGCATAAGGGTGAATATTCCTGTTTCCTCTTTATGCTCAAACAAAAGCACCAATCTTTCAATTTCTCCTTTTGGGAGTGCTGTTTTTGGGAAAAATAAATCTCATCCTGTTGTAAAGCTTTGCGATGAAATTACATTTAAAATTTGCAGTGCAGATAGAATTACACGAGAGGTTGTTGCGTCAACTGATTTGCAAAGTGTTACATCGCTTGAAGACACAAAATTACAAGAAAATATTGTTCAAAAGCCTGAAAAACCTCAAAAAACTTCAAAAAAACGTTCTTCGGCATATGAATATTATAAAAATTATGTTGAAAATCAAAATTATGAGGATCAATAAACGTCTATTGTAATGATTAAATAAATTTAAAGCGGAAGGCTTAAAAATAATTGAGTTCGATATTTTTCGGGCTCATTTTTTAAAGGAAAGTGTTTAAAAAAGGTTTTATTATAAATTAAATTATATATGTTCTTAATTGTCAATATAATTTTTAAAATTTTTTTATTCTATATTTGTTTTATTTGACAAAATCTAACTAATTTTTTAAAATTTAAAGGGAGTTGAAAATGGCTAAACTTTATTTTAAATATGGAACTATGGGAAGTTCAAAAACTGCCCAAGCACTTATGTGCAGATTTAATTATTTACAAAAAGGCTTTGAGGTGTATCTTTTCAAACCAGTTGTGGATACTCGAGGCGAAGAAAATGGAATACCACTTGTCAAAAGTCGAATTGGACTTAAAAGTGAATGCATAGAGTTTGAGAAAAATGACAATTTCTTATATATATGCAAACAATATGACATTTTGCATGAAAGAAGAATAATAATAGTCGATGAAGCACAATTTCTTTCGCGTGAACAAGTTGAACAGTTGAAGGAAATTTCACAATCTGTTCCTGTTTTATGCTATGGGCTTTTAACTAATTTTAAAACTGAACTCTTTGAAGGCAGTAAGCGTCTGGTTGAGATTGCAGACTCATTAAATGAAATAAAATCGGTATGCAAATGTGGAAGAAAGGCCACAATAAATGCAAGAATTGTTAATGGGAAAATATGTAAGGATGGTGCTGAAGTCTTAATAGGTGATGAAACATATGAAGGAATGTGTTATAGATGTTTTAAAGAACGTTTAGAAAAAGAAAACAGGGAGGAAAAATGAAAAAAGATTATTTAGATGAAGAGTATTTGGATTTACTAAACAGATATTTTAGGGCTGCAAACTATCTTTCTGCGGCACAGTTATATCTTTTAGATAATCCACTTCTCAAAGAAAAATTAAAGCCCGAACATATAAAAAAGAAAATTGTTGGCCATTGGGGAACTGTGCCGGGGCAAAATTTCATTTATACTCACCTTGATAGAGTTATAAATAAATACGATCTTAACATGCTGTTAATTTCAGGACCAGGACATGGTGGCAACTTTTTTATATCAAATTCCTATCTTGAAGGGGTTTACAGCGAGGTTTATCCTAAAATAAGCCAAGACAAAAAGGGGCTTACACGACTTTGCAAGCAATTTTCCTTTCCTTGTGGGGTAAGTTCTCACGTAGCACCAGAAACACCAGGCTCAATACATGAGGGGGGCGAACTTGGATATAGTTTGCTTCATGGTTTTGGTGCAGTTTTTGATAATAAAGATCTTATTGCGGCTGTTGTAGTTGGTGATGGTGAGGCAGAGACTGGGCCACTTGCAACTTCTTGGCACTCAAATAAATTTTTGAATCCTGTTACCGATGGTGCTGTTCTTCCAATTTTACATTTGAATGGCTATAAGATAAGCAATCCAACCATTTTATCAAGAATATCTAAAAAAGAATTAAAATCTTTCTTGGTTGGTTGTGGTTGGGCTCCAATTTTTGTTGAAGGAAGCGATGTAAAATCTATGCACAAAAAGATGGCTCTTGCGATGGATGAATGTATTACAAAAATCAAAGACATTCAATCTTCATTTAGAAGTGGAAAAACAACTGAACGACCAATGTGGCCTATGATTGTTCTAAGAGCACCTAAGGGTTGGACGGGACCAAAGGTTGTTGATGGGAAAAGGATTGAAGGTTCGTTTAGGGCACATCAAGTTCCAATTTCAATGACGGAACAAGGTCATTTGGATTTGCTTGAAACTTGGCTTAAGAGTTATAAACCTGAAGAACTTTTTGATGATAACTATAAACTTAAAAAGGAAATTGCAGATATATTGCCAAAGGGAGACAAGCGAATTAGTGCAAATCCTCATACAAATTTTGGAGCGACAAGATTAAAACTTCCACCACTTGCCAAATTTGCTGTTGAAATCGGTGAACATGGCTCTTGCAAAAAACAAGATATGCTTGAACTTGGAAACTATATTAAAGAGGTATTTAGGCTTAATAGAGACAGTGCAAACTTTAGAATTTTCAGCCCAGATGAGGCAATGTCAAACAGACTTTATCATATATTTGATGAAGAAAATCGTGATTTTAATGCAAAAATAGATAAAAATGATGAATTTTTAGCCCAAAATGGAAGAATTATGGATAGTTATCTAAGCGAACACGCTTGCGAAGGGTGGCTGGAAGGTTATCTTTTGACGGGACGACATGGAACATTTGTAAGTTATGAGGCATTTATAAGAATTGTTGATTCTATGGTTTCACAACACGCAAAATGGCTTAAAGTTACAAGGGAATTGAAATGGCGAAAACCACTCCCATCTTTAAATATTTTGCTTACATCAAATGTTTGGCAGCAAGACCATAATGGTTACACACATCAAGAGCCGGGATTTCTTGACCATGTGGCAAATAAAAAATCGGAAATTGCACGAATTTATTTACCACCTGACGCAAATTGTCTTATTTCCTGCTATGACCATTGTCAGGCAAGTAAAAATTATGTAAATGTTATAGTTGCATCAAAGCATCCAAGTTGGCAATGGTTAAGTATGGACGATGCAATAAAACATTGCACTTTGGGACTAAGCGAATGGGAGTGGGCAAGCACTTGCGAAAAAGGGGAAAAGCCTGATATTGTTTTAGCAACAGCGGGCGACACACCAACACTTGAAGGGCTTGCAACTATAAAGTTAATAAGAGAATATTTGCCAAATTTGAAGGTTAAATTTATAAATGTTGTTGATATTATGAAATTAGAATCAAATGAACTTCATCCTCACGGCCTTACGGATGATGAATTTGATGAGTTGTTTACAGTAGATAGGCCAGTTATTTTCAATTTTCATGGTTATCATAAATTTATTCATGAACTTACAATTACAAGACACAATAAAAATATAACTGTTCATGGTTATAAGGAAGAGGGGACAATAACTACTGCATTTGATATGAGGGTGCAAAACGAAATAGACAGATTCCATCTTCTTATTGATATAATTGATAAGTTAGAGTTGAAAGAGGACAAACTGAAAAAAATGCTTGAAGATAAAATAAAACACCATAAGGAATATATTGCAGAGTATGGTGTTGATATGCCAGAAATAGAAAATTGGAGATGGCAAAACACAAAATAATCAAATTTTATTGTAAAAATGCCCAAAAATAACCCAAAAAATATAAAATTATTAACAATTTCAATTAAACACCTCAAAAGCGTGATGCCAATTGGGGTGTTTTTTGTTGACCTTTTTAGTATTAATTGACCTTAGAAAGGTAGTTTTCAAAAATATTATAAATGATATGTAAAAAATGCCAGGAGTTTAATTTTTAATCCTGGCTTTATAAATTTTATTCGTCATAGACGAATTTTATATGTGGCAGACTGAAATGCCTGCCATCACTAAAAATCTTATCAAATATTCCGCAAAAGAAGATAGGGGCTTTCTAATTGCCATAGAATCCTCATGACCAAAGCAATAAGATTTTTTGTTAATGGTGACCCCGCCGGGACTTGAACCCAGAACAAAGCCTTAGGAGGGCTCCGTAATATCCAGTTTTACTACGAGGTCATTGTAAATTTTGCTAAGATGTGATTGAGTGGCACCAGTTATAGAATAGATTTGTAACTCTACTCATCGATTAATTATAGCATATAAAATTTTTTTTATCAATCTTTTTATTAAATTTTATTTTCTTTTCCTTTGATTTATGGTATATTATTTATGCGAGAAATATGTTCATCGCTTTTTGACATATTTAGGCTGTTAAGTTTAAGGGGATTTATGAATTTTGATGTAATAATTTTGGGTGGCGGTGCGTCAGGATGTATGTGTGCCATGACTATATTGAAAAAAAGTAAAATTCATGTTTTGATGATAGATGCAGGCAATAAACCTGCAAAGAAATTAATGGTTACAGGGAATGGAAGATGCAATATTTCAAATAAAAAATGTGTTCCTTCACAAGAGTTTTATAATCAAAATATTGATAGATTTTTAAATAAATTTACGCCAGATGAAACGATAAGTTTTTTTCATGACCTTGGTTTAGAGTGTTATGCCGACAACGAAAATAGATTTTATCCTATAAGCAACAGTGCAAAATCTGTAGTTGATGTTATAAACAATGAATTAGAAAAATATAAAAATTTTACTTTTTTAACAGATTTTATTGAAAAAATTGATAAAAAAGGCGATAATTTTGAAATTTTTACCAAAAGCAATCATTTTAACTGCAAAAAATTGGTTGTTGCAATGGGTGGAAAAATTGATAGTGCCTTAATAAATTTGGATATTGATTGGATTCAAAGCAAAGAAAGTTTGGTTGCAATAAAAACAAATTCCACTCATTTTCTTAATGGGATACGGGTGTCTCCTGCCAAGATTTCAAATTTAAATGGCGTAGCGTATGAGGGAGAAATATTATTTAAGGAGAGTGGAGTAAGCGGCATTGCTGCATTTAATTTATCGGCTTGTTTTGCACGCAATAAGAATTTTTCAGGTGATATAGAGATTGATTTGTTGCCACAATATACTGACAATTATTTGTTTGAGTTGTTGTTGAATAGAAAAAGTCTTGAATGTAGCATTAACAAATTTTTTGATGGGTTGCTAGTTCCTCAACTTGCTTATCATATTTTCAATGGGTGCAATATTGATGAAAATAAAAGTTCAAGGCAATTAAGCAATGAAGAGATAAATGAGTTTGTGAAAAAAATAAAGCATTTAAAATTAAAAGTCAGGTCATGCTATGATAACAATCAAGTCATTTCGGGCGGAGTAAATATGAAAACTTTAACTGAGAACTTGGAGAGCAAGAAATATAGAAACTTATATTTCTGTGGTGAGATATGCGATGTTGACGGAATATGTGGAGGCTATAATCTTCAATGGGCATGGACAAGCGGGCATATAGTTGGAGCGGCAATATGATAAAAATAGAGATATGTTTGCCTGTTGGGTTTAAAAATGAGGACATTTTAGAAAATTGTGCAAAAAAATTAAAAATTTCACAAAAAAACATACAAAATTTTGAAATTATTAAATTATCGGTGGATGCACGCCATAAAAATAGTATAAAATATCAAGCAAGTATCGCCCTCGAATTAGAGGGGAAATTAGAGGAAAAATACAGAGATTTAAAATTTGAATTAGACCGAAGCCTTTTGATTTATAATAAAAAGAGCCTGAGCCTTTCGCCAATTATTGTTGGGTTTGGTCCTAGCGGTATGTTTGCCGGACTAACTCTTGCAAGAATGGGATTAAATCCAATTATTTTGGAGCAAGGCGAAAAGGTTGACAAGAGGAAGCAAGACGTAGAGGAGTTTTGGTATAATAGAAAATTAAATCCATATAGCAATGTTCAATTTGGAGAAGGCGGTGCGGGAACTTTTAGTGATGGGAAATTGAATAGTAATGTAAATAACATATACTGTAAAAAAGTATTAAACGAATTTTATCATTTTGGAGCACCCAAAGAAATATTGTATTTGTCTAAGCCTCATATAGGTAGCGATAATCTTGCCAAAATTGTTACTTCTATCAGGGAAGAAATTGAGAATTTAGGTGGAAAAGTGTATTTTTCCACAAAATTCATCGATTTTATTGTAGAAAACAATCAAATTCATGAAATTATTGCCAAAAATGTAAAAAGTAATGAGATTTTGAAATTTCAAACTAATCATCTTTTACTTTGTCTTGGGCATAGTGCAAGAGATACATTTGAAATGCTGAACAATAAGAATATGAAGATAAGTCAAAAGCCATTTGCGATGGGAGTTAGAATTGAACAGAGTCAAAAATTGATAAACATCACACAGTATGGGAAAGATGATGATAGATTGCCAAGTGCAGATTATAAACTTGTTGCACATTTGCCTAGTGGAAGAAGTGTGTTTACATTTTGTATGTGCCCAGGCGGTCAGGTTGTGGCATCATCGAGTGGAGATGGCGAAATAGTAACAAATGGCATGAGCAATTTTGCACGGGATGGTGAAAATGCTAATTCTGCATTGCTTGTTAATGTTGACCCAGAAGATTACAATTCCTCTCATCCTCTTGCAGGAATATATTTCCAAGCCAAATTTGAAAAACTTGCTTACGAATTGGGTGGTGGTAATTATTGCGCTCCTGCACAAAAGGTGGGTGAGTTTTTAGGAAGGAATGACAGCAAAGTTATTTCAAATAATTGCAAAAAGGAAGTCTCAGGCGATGAGGTTCAAACACATAAACCTTATAAAGTTGTTCCTACTTATATGCCGGGAATCAAATTTACACAAATTGAAAAATGCCTGCCAACTTTTGTTACACAAAGTTTAAGGGAAGCATTGCCTATATTTGATGCAAAACTTAAAGGATTTGCAAGTGATGAAAATATTCTTGTTGCAATAGAATCACGAAGCAGTTGTCCAATTACATTGGTTAGAGATGAAAGTTATCAAAGTTCAATAAAGGGAATATATCCTATTGGCGAGGGAGCTGGATATGCTGGCGGAATAATTTCAAGTGCACAAGATGCTATTAAGGTGTGCGAAAGTATTTATGAGAAAATATAAATATTTTTAAAATAAAAAAAATGGCAAAGGAGATTAATTAAAATAAATGACGATAAAAAATTTGATAAGCGGTGAAAAAATTGATTTAATATTCAAAGCCAAGTTTGGTGCTATGCCAGAGAAGGGTTATGTGCCAAAAATTGTTTACAATATTGTAATCCATAATACAAATTATATTGTTGGTGAATGTGATGCGAGAATAGGAAACAATGAAAACACGTATTGGGGTGGAAATATAGGATATTTTATTAAAGAAGAAGAGAGAGGTCATGGCTATGCACCAGAGGCAGTAAAATTATTGTTGCAAGTGTTTAAAGATAACGGAATAAGCGATGTTTATATAACAAATGACATATCAAATCTATCATCAAAAAGAGTTTGTGAGAAGGTTGGTGCAAAATTTATAGGAGTGAGGGAACTTCCGCTTGATAATGAAATGCGTAAGTCGGGAGAAACTCACGTAAATATATTTTTGATAAAATTATAAATAAATTATTGCAAAAGAGGTAAAAAATGACAAAAAACTTGTTTTAAACGATTTATGTGTGGAAATTTTACAAAAGTGTCCCAATAAATGTATTTATTGCTCCTCAAACAGCGATTTAACAAAAGAAGATATAATTGATTTTGAAACTTTTAAAAATACTATAAACTTTTTGTTGCAGAAATGTGAAATAAATGAGATTTCGCTTAGTGGTGGCGAGCCACTTTTGCATAAAGACATTTACAAAATGGTTGATTTTTGCAGTAAAAACAAAATAAAAACAACAATTTATACAAGTGGAGTGCTATTTGACGAGAGATTTCATGAAATATACAAGGAAAACTTTAAATTATTGGAAGAAGGTGGTTTGAATAAAATTGTTTTTGATTTGCAGTCATTGAATGAAAGCACCTACAATGAACTTATGGGAACAGAGGGGAATCTAGAATTTGTTAAAAAGTCAATTAGCAACGCACAAATGTTTAATTTTTATAAGTCTATACATTTTATTCCTAACAAATTGAATTATAAACAATTTGATGAAGTTTATGACTTTGCAAGAAAAAATGCAATAGATGAACTTCGTGTTTTACGATTTGTTCCGCAAGGACGTGGAAGAGATAATGTTGAAAAATTATTGTTAAGCGAAGAAAATTTGCAAAAATTTATTAAAAAAATTGAAAATTTTAAGCAAAATCACACAAAAATTAAAATTGGAATACCATTACTTGAAAATTCTTCACATATTTGCACGGCGGGGAATGACAAATTGCATATAAGATTTGATGGGCAAATATTGCCATGTCCTGCATTTAAGGATATGATTTTAGACAATATAGAAAACTTTAAAATGATTAATATTTATAAAAATTTAAATGAGATAGAATTAAAGAATGAAATAAACTCAACACCATTATGCCAAAAGTATAACAGGCACAAAATGCAAAAAGGAGAAAATTAACTTGCAAAATATAAAAAATGATGAATTATATGATGAATTTTGGGAATTTGCCTTCAAAAGACAGGAGATTTTTTATAATAAGATAAAAAATATATTGCCACTAACAAATGATAAAATATTAATGCAATATAAATTTTGTAATGCGTATAGAGTTCTCGATAGGGTTTCTCAATATCTCATACGAGAGGTTATAAATAAAAATTTCAATCCAGAAAACACAATTTTTAGGATAGTTTTGTTTAAGATATTTAATTTGCCAAGCACGTGGGAGGAATTGGAACATAATTTTGCACCAATATGTTTAGAATCCTTTGATTTTGACAAGTTTTCCGCTTGTTTGTCAAAATTAAAAGAAAGGCAACCTATTTACAATAATGCATATATTTTATGCGCAAATAAGGTGTTTGGATTTCAAAACAAACACGATAATCACTTAAAATTAATTGAAAAAATGTTTATAGATGATGGTGTAGCGCCGAAAATAATAAATTGCAAAAGTATGGAAGAGGGTTATAACTTATTGTTGAAATATCCACTTATAGGAAGTTTCATGGCATATCAACTTGCGACAGATATAAATTATAGCGATGCTGTAAATTGGAGGGAAAATGAATTTACAGTTGCCGGACCGGGAGCGCAAAGAGGAATAAAGAAGGTATTTGTGCAATTTGATTCATATGAAAGCGTGATAAAAGAATGTTATGAAAGACAGAGAGAGGAATTTAAAAGGCTAAATTTAGATTTTAAATTCTTGGGAAGAAGAGAACTTCAGTATATTGATATACAAAACCTGTTCTGTGAATTTGATAAATATTGCAGGCAGGCACATCCCGAACTGAAAAGCAATCGTGTTCGAATAAAAACAAAATACAAGCCAAATTTAACAAAAATTGCATATATTTTGCCTAAAAAGTGGGAAATTTCGTTAAATTATTAAAAATTATTTATTAATTTGAAGGGAATATAATAAATAAATGCACGTTTATTGTGACTTGCGATTTGTTTAGAAATGAAAGCAAAGGCAATGCCCAGTCAATACAATTTGAGGCGGACATTAAGGGAATTTAGTTTTAAAGGCAATCACATCTTACATATTATTCTACACATTATCTTAATAATTAATATGCACACATATAAAATAAAAGCAATTTTTTATAACAAAAGGAAAAAAGAATGTTTGAAATCAAACTGATAAATAAAGGTGAAAAAGAGGTATTTAGGGAGATGTTTGACAAATATCTTCTTGAACTATATAATTATGACAAGCATATAAATTTTGATGAAAATGGCAAGCCAATTTACAAATATTTCAATCTTTATTGGGAGGAAAAGGATAGATATCCAATAGGGTTATATATTAATAATCAGTTGGCTGGATTTATGCTTCTACGAGAAAAAAGTCAAAATTTATTGGAAATAGCCGAGTTTTATATTGCTCCACAATTTAGAAAAAATGGTAATGGGAAAAGTTTTTTTAATGAAATTTTAGCAACAACAAGTAAAAAATTGTATTTTTTTACTAAAAAAACTAATATTATTGCAAAAAAGTTTTGGGATTGTGTTGTTAAGGGGCAATATTTTTGGAATGGCGAGAAGGTGGAGGATTTTGCTTGGCTTGTCAGTAAATCGCCAATAATTTCACATGATCTTAGCATAAATGAAGAATACTTTGAAAAAATCAGGCGTGGAGAAAAAATATATGAAGGCAGGCTGTTAGATGAAAGAAGAAGGAATTTTAACGAAGGGGATATTATAAAGTTTATTAGTGGTGAAAAATTTTTCTATGCTTTAATAGAAGAAAGAAAACTCTTTAAAAATTTTGAGGAAATGGCAGAAACGATTGACAAGGCCGAATTGGGATTTAATGAAAAGAGCAAGGAGGAGATGATTAAAACATATCGAAGTTTTTACACAATGGAAGATGAATTTAAGTATGGAGTTGTGATTTTTAAAGTTTTTTTACTTTAATTTTGAAGTTTTTTTAATTTTTCGTTGTTTTTTATTGATTTTTTATATATTTTTAATCAAATTATTGAAATTAAGGAGGAATTATGAAAAATGTGCTAATAGTCCATTTAGGAGATGTGGGAAACGAAGGCGAAGCACTTAGGCAAGTTCTTGAACGCATGAATTATTTTGTTTTTATGAAGAATATTGGCCGTCCAAATGACTTTATTGATATTTTGGAGGGGAATTTTTTTAACTTTGATTTTTTAATTTTATCTTGTCATGGAATTAATGGGGAAATTCTTATGCCCGTTCTTGGCGAAAGTGCTTATATGGAAAATGAGCCTAGAGGAAATTTTTCTGCTGATGATATTTCGCATTATTTTAAAATTGATGACAAAGTGATTGTAAGTTTGGGTTGCACTACAGGGCAAGAAGATATGGCAAAGGCATTTTCCGAGAAAAACACTTTTATTGCTCCCGATGATTATGTAAGAGGCGATAGTGCACTTTTCTTTGCAATAAGATTATTTTATGAACTTAATAAAGGGAGAAATATAAACACTGCTTTTAAAATTGCCAAGCAAAGCGATGAGGAGACTTCGCTTTTTAAATTGTATAAAAATTGTTCACTTGTAAATCTTTAAATATTAAACTAAAATCAGACTGAATAAAATCTGCATGAACATAAAAATTTTACGATTTTGCTTGCTGTGTTGCTTTTGCCAACTTATTTTCATTCAGTCAGTTAATTTGTCTAAACTCTTAAAATATATTTAATATTTATTTGGTTTTTTACTAATTTTATGTTAAAATATAAAAGAGGTGTTGTTATGTTAAAGCCCGTTGTTGCTGTCATTGGAAGACCAAATGTAGGCAAAAGCACTTTCTTTAATAAAATTTGTGGAAAAAGGATTAGCATTGTTGATGATTTACCTGGTGTTACAAGAGATAGGATTTATGCTGATGCCTCTTGGGCAGGTCATGAATTTACATTGATTGACACAGGCGGTATTGATAGTGGTAAAGGCGATGTATTCCAAAAAGACATAAAAAAGCAGGCAATATTTGCCATAGAGGAAGCGGATGTAATAGTATTTTTGGTTGATGGAAGAGTTGGGGTAACTTCAAGCGATGAAGAGGTTGCCTCTCTTTTGCTAAGATATAAGACACCTATTGTTTTAGTTGTAAACAAACTTGATAACTTTGAGATTGAAAACACCTATGAATTTTATAGTTTGGGGATTGGCGAGCCTCTTCCTTTATCTGTTCATCAAAGTAAAGGTATTGGCGATGTTTTAGATGCTATAGTAAAGAATTTTAAAGAAAAAGTAGTTGAAAATGACGAAAAATTAACAAAAATTGCAATAGTTGGACGACCAAATGTAGGCAAAAGCAGTTTGGTTAACAAAATGCTGGGCAAGGAAAGGGTTGTTGTCAGCAGTGTTGAAGGCACAACGCGAGATGCTGTTTTAGTGCCTTTCAAGTATAATAAAAATGACTATGCCCTTGTTGACACTGCCGGCTTGCGTCGTCAAAGGTCAGTTGAAAAAGAGTCTATTGAGGGTTATTCTGTTTTAAGGACAATGCAGGCGATTGATGAGGCAGATGTCTCTCTTATTGTTTTTGACGGAAGTAAGGAGGCAATCACCGAGCAAGATGTTCGAATTGCGGGGTATGTTGATGAGGCAGGCAAACCTAGTGTTATTGTTGTGAATAAGTGGGACATTAAAGTTAAAAGCAAAGATAAATATATGGCAATGCTTAAAGAAAGTTTGTCATTTATGGATTACTTTGTTGTGGTTTTTGTTTCTGCGTTAACTGGTGCAAGTATAGGACAAATAATGGAAAAAGTGGAATTTGTATATCAAAATTCATGCAAAAGGATAACTACTGGTGTGTTAAATGCACTTTTACACGATGCGATTTTAAATTTTGAGCCACCATCACATAACGGTGCACGAGTAAAAATAAAATATATTACCCAATCTTCAACAAATCCTCCAACATTTGTGTTGTTTGTAAACAATGAAAATCTTATATCTACATCTTATCAAAGGTATTTGGAGAATAGATTTAGGGAGAGAATAGATTTGTCGGGAACGCCTATAAGATTTATAGTAAAAGGAAAGGGGGACGATTAATTTAATATGCTTGAAAGTATATTGTTGTTTGTTCTGGCTGCCATAGTTAGTTATTTTATTGGAACTATTAACTTTTCCAAAATAATTGCATGGCACGCAAGAAGAAAGGATATAACAAAGTTGGGCAGTCGAAATCCTGGTGCTATGAATATGTTGCGCCAGTTTGGAATTGGTTTGGCACTGCTTACATTTATAGCGGAGGTTGTAAAATCAGGGTTAACTTGCCTTGCTTTTAAATTAATTTATGACCATCTTGAAATATGGGGAGGAGGAAGTTTTGTATATTATTTAGCAGGCTTTTTCCTAATGATTGGCTATAATTTTCCTGTTTGGTCAAAGTTTAAAGGCGGAAAAGGTGTTGCTTGCCTTTCGGGAATTTTCTTGTTTTCACCTATATGGTATGTAGGTCTTGCATGGTTTGTAGTATGCTTTGTGCTGTTTATTATTATAGATATAGGTTCGGTTATTTCCTTTATTTTTACAGGAGGCCTAACAATTGCAACGACTTGTTTTGCGTGGCTGGTGCTTAACTATAACTTATGGGTGTCAATTTATGTAACGGCAATGGTATGGGTTCTTTACTTTCTTATATTGATAAAACATAGAGGAAATATATATAGACTTTTGCATCATCAAGAGAATAAGGTTGGATTTAAGGATAAATTAAAAAAGGTGTTTTGCCGCAAAAAGAATAATGACAAAACAGAAACTCAAGAAAATGGCGAGGAAAATACAAATATTGAAAATGACAATGAAACTTTGAATTTTGATGAAAAAAGTGATTTATCGCTTGAAAATAACGAAAAAATCATGGAAAAAGATGAAAATATTGATAATAAAGATTAATTTGTTTGACTTGACTGGTTATGTTAAGTTATAATAACTATGAAAATTGGAGGGAATATGGCCGAACAAAAATATGATTTGTTTGATAAACTCGTGGATATGAAATACACCCAGCCTTTCACGTTAAAACAGGGGAAGGATAGTGATGGCAAGTATGAAAGACTTGGATATGTTCCTTATGGGAAGGGCTTGTATTTTATGTTTAGAAAGATTGGCGATGACAATAAGGACAACTTGCTTGTTATGTGCTACGAAAGAGATGAAAAGGGCAAATTTGCAAGGCGAGAAGAGCATAATCAAGAAGTAATTCAGGCAATAATAAAAAAATGTAGTGATATGATGCAAGAAGCCAAAGATGAGGGGCTAAAATTAACAGATATCAAATCATATCGACAAAAGGATATTTTAAAAAAGATTGTTGATAAATCTAATAAAGAACCTTTGCTACTCACAAATGAAAATGGCAATGCGATGGTGTTTGAACAGGTGGCGGTAATTCCATTTGTGGTTCTAAATGAGAGAAGGCTTTATGTTGTATTGAGACTTTTAAACAATGTTGACGGAATAAGCAGGGGGACAAACATTGTTTTCAACTGCGACAAAGACAAAGAAGGTCAGGTTGTTTTTAAGGCAGAAGAAGACCAAGAAGTGGTAAATGCAATTCAAGAAAGATATATAAAATTGTTACAAGATGCGATTGCAAATAAAGACAAAAAATAAAAGAATTTTTGATAATTTTTATAAAAAGGAGGTAAAATTATGAAAATTGGGTCAAAAAAACAGAAAAAAGAGCAAAAAGTAGAAGAAGTCGAAGAAGTAAAGCCAGTTCAAACCGAGGTTGAAGAGGATGGCGAAAAAGAGGAAGCCAAGGAAGAACGTGATTTGCTTGATGTATTGCTTGACAAAGACAATAAGGAAAACATAGTTCTTTATAATGAGGAAGGCGACAGAGTTGAATTTGAACAAATTGCAATAATTCCAATTGATAAAGAAGGGGAAGAGAGAAAACTTTATGTAATCTTAAAGCCAGTTGACAAGATTGAAGGAATGGCAGATGACGAGGCGATTGTATTCCTTTGTGATTTTGATGAAGAAGGAGAAACAAGGCTTACCGTTGAAGTTAACGACGATATTGCAAAAGAAGTATTTGATAGGTATTATGAATTAATAAAAAATGATAAATAATCAAAAATTTAATAAAAATATTCAAAAAAAACATATTTTTTCAACAAATATGCTTTTTTGTTAATTATTGCTATGCAAATTTACAATTTGTAAAAGTCAAATTTTCAACCGCCTTGTTTGTAACGTCTTGAATTGAAGAAGAAAAATCACAATTTTCAAATGTAACATTTCCACCTTCAAAGTTTTCAGTGTCAATACAACAGTTGCTTTCGCCATTTTGAGTATTAAATTTAATGTTTATTATTCTCACATTTTCACAATTTCCAACAAATCTAATTGGAATAATTTTGTTTCCTGTAATTTGACAATTTGTGTTTCCAACTATAATTAAATCATGAACATTATCAAGTATTATAGGATTGGCTAGTGAGTGTAGACCATTTAAATTTATTGATTTTACACCTCGCATAATTGCGTCTTGAAGTTCGTTTATCGTTGAAACTTCAACTTCTGCTTTTGCAGTTATATTTACACTTGTTTCATAATCCTTATAATAAATTTTAATTTCTGTTTGGCCAACATCTATTGGATTGTCATCAAACGTAAAATCTTCAACTTCCAGCGCTCTGCCACTTTTCATGTTGGTTACAACCTTCAAACCTTGTTTGTCAAATACTTCTCCATAATTGTAGGAGGTCTTATTTGGTGGACTACTAACGGAAATGCTTTCAATTTTATCTTCTAAGATTAATAAGTCTATTTCTATAACAAATTCTGTTTCATTAAAGGTGTAAGTAATTTTAATTTTAGCATTCATTTCGGCAACAGGGGGATAGTCAACGGTGTAATTTTCTTTAGGTAATGTTTCCTGCTTTCCGCTTATGAAATTTCTATAAACTATTAAATTTGATATATCAATATTTTCTCCTTCATAATAATAAGCCTTAAAACTTGTTATATTGTAACTAATTCCATAAACATCGCCATCACCAACCTCTACGTCAAAACTTAATGTTGTTCCTGTTACACTTTCGCTTAACGTTATAGTTGCAGTTCCGTTTTTTCGAGCAGTTGCATATCCTTCACGGTCAATTGATATTACAGATTTGTCAGAGGAAGAGATTGTAATAAAGTAATTATTTGCATTTGCTGGGTAGATGTTATAGCCTATGTATCGCGATTCATTCACATACATTTGGGTAAAGGTGTTTGTTAATTCAACCTTTTCTATTGGAATAGTTTTTCCACATGAGAAAAGCAGCAAAGAGGAAAAAAATAGCAATAATAAAATAAAAAACAGTGAAAAAGTTGATTTTTTTGCGATTTTTTTCATATTTTTCTCCTTTTTTTATTATTTTAACAGTTTTTTATAATTTATTCCCATTGCATCTTTCATTCTTTCAAGACGTTCTTTTGCTTGTAATGAAGCCTTGTAGGAATTTTCAAAAAGCATATTGTAAATTCCATCTATATTTTCAAGACAAGAGGCTCTTCTTGCTCTTATAGGGGCGAGGAGTTCTTCCAAAATTTCTATTAAAAACTTTTTAATTTTGACATCTCCAAGCCCACCTTTTTTGTAATGTGATTTCAAACTATCAAGATTTTCATATTCTGGCAAATATCTTGCAAAATGTTCATCTTTGCAGAATGCGTCAAGATAGGTGAAAACTATATTGCCTTCGACTTGACCGGGGTCGCTTACTCTTATATGATTTGGGTCTGTGTAAGCCGACATTACTTTTTGTCGAACTACGTCTGGGGAATCACAAAGATAAATTGCATTGCCATAAGATTTTGACATTTTTAGTTTGCCGTCAAGCCCTGGCAATCTTCTGCAAACTTTGTCTGTCGCAAGAAATGGCTTTGGCATTTGAAAAACTTCTTCTGTTGGGGAGTAGGTGTAATTGAATGAGGAAACAATTTCGCGAGCCTGTTCAATCATTGGAAGTTGGTCATCGCCTACAGGGACAATAGTTGTTCCAAATGCAAGTATATCTGCCGCCTGTGAAATTGGATAAGCCAAAAATCCCATAGGCAAACTTTTTTCAAATCCTCTTGTTTTGATTTCCTCTTTGATTGTAGGGTTGCGTTGAACACGCGACAAGGTTACGAGATTTAAAAAATAAGTTGTAAATTCATGCAACTCGCTCACCATTGATTGAATAAAAATATTCACTTTGTTTGGGTCGATGCCTGCCGAGATGTAATCAATGGCAACTTGAATTATATTGTTTTTAACTTTATCAACCCTGTCTGCATTGTCGGTTAGAGCCTGCGTATCGGCAATCATGATGTAAAATTTGTCGTAAGAGCCTTGATTTTGAATATTGACTCTGTTTAGCACCGAGCCTACATAATGTCCTAAATGTAAATTGCCGGTTGGCCTATCACCTGTCAAAATTATGTCTTTCATATATACCTCACCATTGATTTTAATGCAAAAGTATAAAAAAGTCAAATTTAATTGTCATGAAAAAATGTAAAATTTTAAAATAATTTTATTTTTAGAATAAAATTGTTTGCGTTATTTAAAATAAAATATTATAATTTATATATAAGATTTGATGTTATCTTCTGGCTTGTATTTAAGATAACAAAAGTTTGTTTGTAAAATCGTTGCTTAAATCAGGAGGAAATTATGTTTAGAAAAATGTTGAAAAAATGTTATCTTCTAGTTGCGATTCTTCTAATGGCGGGAGGAATATTTTGTTTGCTCCCATCTCGACTTGAAGATTCTCTAAATTTTTCAAACCAGTCGAGTGCTGCCACAATTTCTAAGGGTGAGAAATATGGGCAAAGTGATGTATATATAATTCACGCGGGAAGCACTGGTGCCGAGGAACTTGGAGAAATTGCAAAAAGCATAGGTGCTAATGAAAGCACCTACACTAGTGCCACCTTCTATTTGGAGGGTGATATAGATTTGGATGGACAATTCTGGGCTCCTATTGGAACAAAGGAAAATCCATTCAAAGGCGTATTTTATGGCAATGGACATAAGATTTCCAATTTATTGATTACTGAGGAACTTTCTATAGATAAATCCTATCTTGGATTGTTTGGCTATATTGATGGTGCTACAATTGCCGACTTAAGAATAGGTGGAAATAATGTTTTTAATGTTAAAACGACACCAACGTCATATGGAACAATGGTTGGATATGCGGCAAGTTCTGCAATTATAAACTGTTATGAAGAAAGCGTGAACAAAAAATTAACAGTTGGCGACCCTGATTCAAGCACAGATTTTACACCAGTTAATATGTATAGTATTGGTGGCGGAACGAGTTCAATAATTTATGAGGGTGCTTGTTACTTAGGAAAATTTGATGAAAATAATGAGAATGACAAACTCGCCGAAATAGTTGATCCTGAAAGCGGAACGGCAACTAAAGCAACAAATGTAACAAGAGACACCGAAAAAACTGGTATTTCAACGGGATATGTTTCAACATTCACAGTTGACCAGCCTACTTGGAGTGCAACTGAGGATTCTTATAAAGGGCATTCAACAACAACTCTTATAAGTGGATACTATGGTTTTTATAAAGTAGTTAATGGAAAAGCAGAGGAATTTTATAACCCTTTTAAAGGCGATAAAACAACAGGCGGCACCGATGTAACAACAAAAGGAATAAGAGTTTTATTAAAAATTTCAGAAGGCAAAATGGTGATTGATACTAGCAGTCCATCAAAAGCGGGAATCTTTTTAAAAGATAACTTTATTCAGCGAAGCGAGGTGAACGAAACCAATAAAGCCGACAATGAAGGAAAAGTATTTGCTCTTAAAGAGGGCGTTAAATTAACAATGCCAGTGGTTTCTTCTTCAGAAAAAGCGGAGATGACAGAGGAAGCATCACCAATATTAGTTAATTTTGATGCTAAGCATGGTGGTGAAACAGTAAATCATAAAACAATAGGAAAGGCAAGGACTGCTTCAACGGAACAATTAGTTGGTGAAACGAAGTCAAACACTTATCCTTATGATATGTCTTTCTTAACATATTTCAGTTTGTATACCGGATATGTTAGAAGACTTGGTTATGATTTTGCGGGAATACATAAAAAAGGTAGTTCTTCTAATTTAGACTTTAATATAACAGTCGAAGAAACAACTAAAAATGAAAAGTTAACAACAAATGCTGACGTTCCAACAGACTTTTTAAATCAATTCCCTTATGCATGCACTGGCGATGTTGCGACAGGCGATAAATATGAAATGGGATGGACAAGAAATAATGACCCAAGAAACTTTAATATAAAACTTGTTATGGCATCAGATGAAGGCTCAAACTTTTCATCAAATTTTGATATTGTAGAAGATGCAATAGACCTTTCTGTTCAAGACCTGCCCGAAACGCCAGATAAAAAAGAAAATGCTCTTGCATTATCTTCAAGTAAGGGGAGATTTAAGGAATATACAATTTCTTCAGATAGCGTTTTGACTGATGATACCTTTAAATTTAGCATAACACTTCAGTCGGGATACAGAATAACACTCCCAACATTAATTAAAGTTGGAGATGGTGAAGACGCTCAATATTTCCCACAACCAATTGAGAATGACACAGAGTTTCTACTTAATGGTGATGTGGCAAGCAAAACAAGTGGAATTTATCCTAATTTCACAGGTTCTAGTGGCGAGAAGGAGAAGTATAAGAAAGGCACAAATTATGATGTTTACAGTCCAACCTATATTTATGGTGAATGGGTAAATGAGAAAACAACTTATAAAATGGTTGAAAATGTTAAGACTGTTGATAAGCCTGGTTTTGACACCAACAGCAATATTGACAAAACATACAATTTCACTATTGGAAATATTGTAGGTGCTGGTGGAACAGTTTATCTTGTTGTAGAAAGAGATTGGTTAAAAGTGGATGTAACTCCTGAACAAAACACAGCAGTAGTAGGTGATGATGGAAATTTGAAATACACTTGGTCGCTTTTGCAAAGCAAGGCTGCGACCGCAGGGTCAATAACTGAGGATGGCACAAACTTTTTCTTCTATAGTTACGATGGTGGCTTTACGCCAGTTCCCCAAGATCTTCAAGTGTCAGAAGATGATAAAGAAACAGAAGAAGATGACGACAAATTTGTTAGAAATATATCATTGAGCCAACCTGCCTCTGGGAGAATATATTTGTATTTAAGAAGGGGTGAGAAACCTGTTGTAAAATTGGCAATGGAGGAGAAATATATTTTAGGTATTTCAAATCAGACAATGTCGACTTCTCCACAAGATGACGGAGCAAGATTTACAAGCACAGGAAGTCCAAATATATTAAAGCAAACCAAAGCCGGCGTTACGTCAAGTGCAGTGGGATATTTTCAAGTTTGGATATTCAATATTGAATTTAGTGATGTGGCTAATGGCGATTATGATAAAGCTCTCAATGACAATCATAAATTAACAATTGTTTGCGGATCTCTTTTAACACGTGTAACTGCTAATTTTTATGAAATCAAGAATGTAACAAATGAAGGCGAGACAAAAATAGTAACGACCCTAATAGAGAACGAAACTGACCTGGCAGGTCTTGCAGTATTTGTAAACCCTTCCAACCTAGAAACCGACCAACTCCCATCAACAGCGGATGATGGTCTTGGTTCTGGAAATGCAAAAACAGTAGGTTTATCAGATGCCAGCGAAGGGACTGCAACAGACAGTATTTATGTTGCAAAAAACACTAAATTTCAAGCCGCATATTTTAAATTGAAGGATGAGAAGACGGGTTCAACTAGTGGTGAATATAATTTAACGGATGATGAAAGTTATTATACATACTGGACGGGATCAAAAATTCTCGTTAATGCCACACTCAATGGCGACAGCAGTCTTAACTATACAATAGATGTATACTTTAAACAAAGAACTTATGATGTAACAATACAATATAAAATTGAAGATGGTGTTAATGAAGTTGAAATAAAAAATAATCTTAATTATTTATTTGATACAGCCCCTACAAATTATACAGATCAAGCGGTAGGCAAATTTTCAGATCCAATTTCCTTTACCTTAGGTGAAATTGGGCGAGGTGTTTTAAGTTTTAAAAGTGCAAGTGTAAGTGGAAGCACTGATTTATCAGGTCCATCCCTTACAAGCACCATACAACAAAGTGGCACTTCCACAGAAGGGGGGCCAGGGACAGTTGCAGGGACATCTGCCAGCGATGTTGATGAAACGCCAGGGAAATATGATTTTGACTTTACTCTGGGTTACTATGACACAACAATAACCTTTACTTTTGTATATAAATCTGTTGATTTCAAGATTTCTAAATTATATTATGATGGCGACACAATAGATGGGGCAATGACGGCAATAGAGAAAATATTCAAGTTCAATTTTAATGATGGTGCTGAAGGTCCTAGTCTATCACTTGTTGAAACAAGTGGCGTCAATGGCGACAAAGGTAGCAAAATATCAAGCATTTCTATTTCCTCGCAATATTATCTTTTGAAATGGTATATAAAAGGGACGGCAAGTGTAGCGGTAAGTGGCACTGGCTTGGATGTATTTATGTCTGACCAGACCGCTCTTGAAGCAATAGCGAAAGAGGTCGGGGGAACTAATGCCCTCGAGGTTGAATTTGGGGGATTGATGCCTTATGTTGGGCTTAGAACAGTTACTGTCTACTATTCTGTCAACCCAGTCAGTGAAAATGACGTTCTTTGTGCTGACACGGCTGGAAATCTACTAGATGGAAAAGACAGAAAACAAAAGGTTGGCGAAATCTCATGGAATATAAAAGAGGGTAAAGCAAATGTCTTAAGTGATTTATCTGATGAAGTATTCTTTAACGTTGGTTATATATTGAAAGGATATTCAGCTCTCGCCGGGACGATAACTTGGGACGAAACTGGGAAAACATACACTCTTGAGATAAAGGACTTTGCAAGATTATTCGCTGGTGGAGCAGGCGCTGAATTTTTGGGAGATGAAGGAACGGGACTAACCGCTTGGTCAGCATTCGCAGTAGGTGCTACTGCAGAAGAATGTTCAACAGACCTGGCAGCAATTTGGGAGGCTATTACATATAAACTTCAAATTGACAGTCAGAATGACCAACAAATAACAGTTAAATTAGGAAGTTCAATTTCTTATTCACTTCCTGCAACAACTAGCAGCGACTATAAACTGGGATTTGCAAATTACACAATACAATATGGCGAAGCAGGAAAAGAAGGAAGCACGACATCAAAAGCAACAGGAGATAAAGACGAGGGCTATGTTGTAACAGGTTACAAACTTTATCAATCTGGTGATGAGACTAATGGTAAAGTAGTAAATAGTGGCGAAGAATACACAATTACAGCACAAATTTTATATGATATTTTAACAAACAACTCTACTTATAGATTCCAAGAAAACGATGCAACCCATCCAATTATAATTAAAACATTAAGAGAACCAGCAACTTATTATCTTATCCTTGCTGCATCTCCATATTATCATTATAACTGGAATGATGATTCAGGCATAGGCGAAAAAATAACAGATGAAAGTAATAGTGCTTTAAATGGTGCTATAAGGATAAAAGTTAAATACAAGTCTTTGCCAACCGATCTTAATGCATTAATGCAAGAAAATGCTACCGACTCAACAGCAAAAAAACTTGAAGTAGTAAGAGATGGTTATACTTGCAATGGTTGGGTTCTTGCAAATGATGATGGCACTCAACAACTTAATCAAGCCTTGTATACTTTCAAAACAGAATTTGACCATCAAGATGTTATGATTGTTCCTACTTGGGCAAGAGACATATCCAAAGAAACTGTTACAAGTTTGATTTCATACGAGCCAAGCAGCGAGCAAGATGAAGCAAAGAAAGAAGTAACTTATTATATGGGTTATAACAAACAGGTGGCAACTGGCACAATTGGTGGCGATAATTTAGGCGCGGGAAGCAATGAGCCGGGTGATAGAGGCAGGAGCGGAACACTGCTTTTAAATGGTGAATACATCAAATCATACAAATTTGATATATCATTCGTAAGTGATGACAAAACTCCAATAACAAAGCAATACTCTACTACATCAAAAGATGGTTTAACCCTTGCAGATTTAAGTGAGGGTTCAGGAAAATATACTGTCAAATTTACTATCGAGGTTGGAGAAGTATTAAATTTAACTCCACGCGTTCTTGAAACCTATACTGTTTCAAGCGAAGAAATAACCATAACATTAAAAAAGAATGTTATTAAATTTATTGAATATTCGCTCACATCTGTTTACACAGGCACAAGCACATTTGTTGTTCCTGATGAAAGATATACAAAACAAAATAATTTTGGTTCATTCCTATTTGAATATTCTTGGGATGGTAAAGCCAATGCCGAGGCAATAGGAAGCGTTGTTGGTGAAGTAAACTATTTTGTAAACCCAACAATTATTGGTAGTGGTGATGATGGCAGTGATTATAATGTCAGTGTTGTCAACAAAACCTTGAGATGGAAACTTAACACCGACCAAATTGGTGCTTTGCAAAATCAAGAGGGTTCTTTATATTATTTTGGTGCAAATCCAAATTATTCATTAATATTTGAAAATGTCTTTAAAGGAAAGAATGGCGTAAGCGGATATTTTGTCAATATTGAAAATGCAGTAGAACTTCAAAAGGCAAAATTTACTATTTCATTCCCAAATGGAACAGGTTATGCTATTCCAGATGTAGAGACACTCATTTGTGATGATTTTGAACCTGGACGTATTTCTTACACAGGATATGATAGTGAGAAAATTGAATTTACTTATACATTAGGCAAATTAACATTAAAAGCGGCAAAGTCAGACGGAACTTTAATTGCTAGTGGTCAATGGCGGGGCAATGAAAATCATGATTTAGATAGTGCTACATTTAATGTTTATGACCTTATAATTACTGGTCATGAGAGTGAACTTGACACCAACTTTGAATGGAATATTTCAACAAGTAGTTTATTTGAGTTCCTAGACACATCAAAGGCTTTAAAGTTTGAGTATACTGTCGGATATGTTGTTGCAAGAGAGGGCAAACTTCAAAATGCCGAAAAATATAAGGATCAAATAAATAAAATTAGCATTGACACAATAAAGGTAAACGATGTAGAATATGAAATAGTTGATCCAAATCAAGGCACAGTATATTTTGAAAACAGAGAACAGTTGGGGACAAGTCGCCGTGCATACCTTATATATTATTATGATAATGTAAATAATAAATTAATTATATATATAGATACAGATTTGCTAAATGGAACTGGCAGTATTACTAAAGTTGGATTATCTTACAACCTTAATCTTTCTAACGAAAACAGTGATGCCTTAGTTCTATTGGGGAATGCACCAGTTGATTCTAGTGCTGATATTGAAAATCTTGTTGAAACCTCAAATAACAGCGGATATACATTTACAATCTCACCATTGGCTGAATATGATAAAGTAAACTACAAAATGCTACTCAGCGATGCTGTAAAAGTATCATTAGATTTTAACAAAGGTTGGGAAGTAAAAGAGGGCGAAAATCGCTCAAAAGCGGAGTTTTATGTTTCAGTAGACGGCCCTTACACAATTTCAGTTCCACAATATGGATATGATGGAATTACTTTCAAAACCTTTGATTTGCAAGCAAATTCTCGCATTAAGTTTGACTCATCGTCTGAAAGCGGTGGGTATGTGTTTACATCAACTAAAGGTGGTCCGGCAGAAAATGTTACGGCACGTTGGAGTTTTAATTCAATAGTTGTTACTCCAAAAGGTTCTCCAATTCCAATTGAAAAATATGCATCAAAGACAGCAATAACTATTGATCTTACAGAAATGGTTGACTTCTCTCTTCCAGCTCAAGGACTTATTACATCTCAGTCATATCAACTCCAAAGAGATGGCCAAACTTTCGATGCTACAAGCAGTTTTACTGGCGGCATTCTTGGATCCGGCTTGATTACTTTCAGTTTATTTGAGAGAAACAATAAAAACTTTGCTACTACAGACCTTACCGGCGATTACAAATTGATAATAACTATAAAATTCCATGATGGCGAAGAGCAAAGTCAAACCGTGAACTTCGATGTCCATATAACAATAAAAATAAACCAAATTGACGTTAATATTACTGACGATACAAAGAGACTTGAATATAACAACACAGGAAACAGACAAGAGGACATAAAATTAGCATTTATGTTAAATGGTGGTGCCGATAAAGAAAAAGATTCTCTTCTTTCGGCACTGAAAACAACAGATAATCAATCTTCAATTTACAACGTTTATTGGACTTGTGCTAAATCATTAAAAGATGTTGACAATTATACAATAAAATTTATTATAGAAAGTCAATATCAAAAAATTTTCCAATTCACTACAGGCGAATTTGAAAAAGAGGTTTCATTTGAAATTTATCAATTTACAATAAAACTTGGAGAGGAACAATATTATGTTCAAATTAATTTTTCCAAGTCTTTTGGCGAAAACGATCCACTATTTGAAAAAGAAATAGAAGTTTTCACAAAAACTAAAGATAAAGTTACATTAAGGTTCTCAAGGGCGGACACATCTGATGAAATAGGCGAATATGCACTTGAGTTCATTGCAATAACATCAGACAATAGCGACAATTATAGAGTTGACACAACAGGCTTTGATGCTACATCAAATTCGAAGTTCAAAATTAACAAACCATCTGGTGGCCTTAAAATTGAAATTCTCGACCATAACCTTAATTATATTTATAATGGCAAAACATTATCTACAATAAGTGCGACCTATTTAGGGGAAGACTTGTATAAACTTTCTGGTGTTATAGATGGCACTGATCAAGAGGTTGAAACTACATTTAAGTTATATTTTGGCAATAAAATATCAATTCCAGACAATGTAAGAGCCTCCTATGCTGAACACTTGAAATTTACAGTTACACCTAAAAAAGTTGTAGGAAAATATGAAATTAGCGTTGAAATTACTGGCACAGTCCACGGTCAAGACCAAAGTCTTGCCGAAACTTGGGGCGGGGTTTCATTTGTAAACTCAGATGGTGTAACAGATAAAACAAAAGCATATGTTGAGGTTACAAAAAGAGATCTCTATATAACAGGGATAACCAAAGTTTTTGACGGCAATAACAACATTTCTTACAATACTGCAAGCGAAGATGAATGCAATTGCACAATTACCTTCCGCACAGGTGATAACGAGGGTCTTGTAACAATAGAGGGAGTTGTTGATAAAGTAATTATATCTGGAAGAATTCCAGGGGAAAATACTCACAGAGTTGGCACTTATTCTCTTGATTCAAAATCTGTTGGAACTAGTGGAATTTACATAAATGCAGGTGCAGACGATTTGGGAGGGTGCTATACACTTAAAATTGATAGTGCAGAAGCAAAGGTAACACCTTCATCCAAAAAAGTTACAATAAGTGGCGAACAAGAATTAGATTATGGAAGCATTGTTGATAGTGGCGATGGGACAGGAATTTATACTTCACAAGAAGCACTTGAAAAATTGTTAAGTGTATTAAAA
The DNA here is from genome assembly GCA_947624415.1 of uncultured Clostridia bacterium. Taxonomy (GTDB): domain Bacteria; phylum Bacillota; class Clostridia; order Christensenellales; family UBA1242; genus Caccovivens. Next base: position 50,666 of record CANQKH010000005.1, read on the forward strand.
CTTAATTATTCAAGCGAGGGCTTCGGCACTGACGGTAAAATTAATAAAGAATCATTTACAGTAACAAAAGTTGTAATAAGCGACGCCGCTTATTCAACTGGTCATTATCTAAAGGTAAAAGAGGAAAATGAAGGGAAATATTCAATTACAATCACTGTAATTTCCCCAGACTTTTTCTTGGACGGAGAAAATGCAGAGGAACAATATGAAAGTTCACAGACTATAGAAGTTTTAATAAATAAAGTAAAATTAACGATTTCAAATTCACCAAACAATAATATAAGTAAGGATTATGATGGAAATGTAAGTCTTCCTGAAATAGAAAGAGAATTTGGGGAAGATGCAAGTCCTTTCATTGCATCAGGGCTTCTTAAAGGTGATAGATTATATGTAAATGAAGGACATTTTGTATCTCCATTAATAGGTGAACAAGAAATAGAAATAACCTTAGATGTAAATGACGACCATGCAAACTATGATATTACATACAATGATCTTCACGGCACAATCAGGGCAATAATATTATATTTCAACAAGGATGTCCATGAAGATGAATTTGTCAAAGACAATGAGAATGTTGTCGGCAAAGAGGGACAAATTGTAGTTGAATTTAAAGATAACAGCGTGCCAAATTTGATTGACAACATATTAAAGACTGTTTTGACGAGAAAGGGTTATACTCATGAAGGTTATAGTTATAATGGCAATTCTATTGCCGACATCAAAAATAATGGCGACCTTTCGGCAGCCTTCCTTCAAGCGGCAGTAGATGCAGGCAAAGAGGGACTAGATCTTTATGTAGTTTGGTCAAGAAATGAACTCATAGTTACAATTGAAACTTATGATACTAATACAAAAGAGCGTTCACACACAGAAATTAGTTGGACGGGATCTACAAGTCGCGACCCAGAAAACCCAATAACTGAAAAAGGGGATAACAAGATTACAATCACCGCACTTTACTTTGACAGTTTTGATGATATAAAACTCAATGTAGGCTCAGGATATAAGATTAAAAACATTCCTACAGAATACATGAAAAAAATAGAAGGCGTCTTTGACAAAGAAGGCGAAGGAACGAGAATAGGAAGATTCAGCCTTTCAAATGTTCAAGGAACTCACAACAATGAAACAGGCAAAGAAGAATTTACTGTAAAAATTGAAATAGTAGAGTTTGAAATTAAAGTTGTCCTTAATGAAAATAATACTGATTCAAAATTTGAACTTCAAGCAATTGAAGGCGCCTGGAAAGACAAAACTCGAACATTGACTTATTCGCAGTGGACAGAGGCTGCAAATGACTTGCCAGAAACATTATACTCAAAGGGATATCTTTGGGCATTCGCTGGCTGGGAACTTAAAGGAGTTGCAAGCGTAGGCGATAATGTTTGGGCTAGAATTAACGGCGATGAACTTACAACAGATACAGAAATATTTACATTTGATGCGACATGGGAATTGGGTGAATTTAAACTTAAAATAACCACATCCCACACTACCGACATCAAAGTTGTTGTTGACGACACAACCTTAGAGCGTCAAACGGCGGCTGAAGGTGATTATTACATTATTCACTTTACCGAATCTCCTGTAATTTCAATAAAGGGAGAGGAATTCTATAGGAATAATTATACTAAAGCGTGCGTTACCGGGAAAAATAATGGCGTTTCTGACACAATGGGACGGGACGGCAATTATGATGTGATTACTGTAACAAGCATTGAAGGAGATATAACTGTAAACATTGACTATGTTGAAGCACAAATTACAATAAAAACAAAAGCGAATGCAAGAGATGGCTCAGTCCTTGTATCTCCAATCAACGGTTCAGAAAAAGAATCTTCTGTAATAAAAGCAATTTATCAAATTGGTCTAGGCACAATGAATCTTAATGATTTCTTTACAAGTCAATCAAGCATTAAGACCGATAGATATTTGTGCACTACGGGAACATACACGCAGATAGGCTGGAAATATGTTAATGCAGATGGAATAGAGCAAGAGAAACTTTATGATATCAATACAGATGTTATTGACATAAAAGAGTTAATAAGAGAATTACTTGGCACATCAGGAGAATATCATCCAAATAAAGATGACAGCATTACTCTTAATGCAGTCTTCCAGGGTGATATGTATGAAGTAACATTTGTAATAGGACAAGAACTTATTGATGCATATAATTGTGCATTTGTTGAAGGTGGTGGCACAAGCACTACAAAATCAATTCGATATGGTGATATATTAAAAGATACAGATATTCCTGTATTTGCTCCTGCCAATTTCGAATTTATTTGGGCAATACAAGACGATTCAAGTATTGAAACTTTTGCAGCAAACAAACCATTTATTTCTACTTCATTTATAAGCGCTGACCATGTAATGACATTAACAGCAAAGAAAGGTATAGCAAATTATCAAATTAAGTTTGAAATAAACAATCACAGTGCCGATCAAGAAGTTAAAGTCTTCTTAGCGGACGGCACAGATATAACGAATAGTGCTGTTCCAGTTATGAATGGTGAAACTATTACATTTACTTTCACTCTTCCTGTCGGATATACAATAAATCAAGACACAATCAATGCTCAGGGCTTTAAATTTGAGGTCGATAATTCACGTAATATACAAGCCCATGAAGAAACCTTTAAAATTATAAAAGCAGATGCAGAATCTGAACAGCCTGAAATAACAATTTATATTGAAGTAATTGCAAAGGAATACAAAATCAAATTCAAAGTTACTCCTGACTATGAGACTGTAAATAAAAAAGGCAATGCCGATCCTATAGAAGAAACAACTATACATTATGATGAGTTAGGAAACGATGTTTTCGGCGACTCTAATATAACATACACAAGAGGCGGATATAGAATTGGCAAACTCGTTACAGCAAAAGGTGAGTTGTTCGCAACTTATATTTCAGAGACAGAGATTGATTACAGCGGAAGCAAATTCTTTACAAATAAGAATGAAAGATGGGTTTACACAAATGATGCTGCCGAAGATGTAGAAGTCTATATTGTATGGCACTTAGATGATGCAGATTACATCAATGTAATTCCAACTCCTGTAAACGGTCATTATTATAATGAAGGCGAGCAGGTTATAGCAACATCTAGATTAGAAATAGATGGAAGCACAGCCGCATTTAATGAAATTTTGAAAAATGGTGAGACAATCACCGATGTTTACTACGTTATAGAAGATGGCAGACCAATAAGCGTTAAAGAGGTGGCAGACTTCGCTCTTAACTATATTAATGCTATTAAGAAGTCAATTACAGTAAACATTACAATTCAAGATTCTTCTTATTTAAGAGATGACCATGGCTCTGTAAGAACTGTTACTGTTACATTTGACGTTGAACTTAAACCGGCAGTTATTATAGTAAAAGGAGCAAACATTGTTGGATATTACACCGGCTCTTCATATTACTGGCCAGTTGCAGAAAATAATTATGGCGAACTATATTACTATGACGCAGATCTTGCCAGCGAAACATGGCATAAAGTTACATATATTAATAAAATTGATAAAGTAGAATTTGTTGATGAGCGAGAAGTAGATTTAATGGAGAAATATTGCGTAGGCACTAACTATAAATTAAAATATTTCTTCACGACATTACCAGACTTTAAGTTGTCAAACTATAATGGCTTTGTCGACAATAAAGATGGCAAATACACATATACAACAGATGAAATGCTTGAAGAAGGTGATAATAATTACAAGGTGTTTGGAACAATCCAAGAAGCACAAATTGTTTTAACATTCCAAGAAAGTGGCTATTTTAATGGCCTTACACAAAGAGTTCAAGATCCTCAAATGGAAATATTGGGCGGAAGCGACGAATTTTCTGTTACAAATTTAGTTGTAACAACAAAATCAACGGGACTTGATACATATAATCAAACCACTCAATTTACATTTGGCTGGACACTTACAAGAACGGTTGCTGGAATGGAAGCAATTGAGGCAAGCGAGGAATTTAAGAGTAAAAACTTTAAATTTGTTTTCAGTCCAGACACATATTATTCAATAATTACAACAGATAATGCTTATAAAGTAACTTTTGGCGTTCAATATTTTGACGTCGAAGAACTTGCTTTACAGGATGTTACGACAGGTGATTATATAAAAATTGACTCATTCCAATATGATGCAAATGATGTTGAGGATGCTGGAAAATATAGTAAATTTGGTGAAACATTCAATTACTTTGACAAAGGCGTGTTAATTATGACCGTTACAGGAAATGGTCAAGGCGAATTTTACGTTTGGATTACAAAAGGCAAAAGCGTAACATTCAACCTTTCCGCTGTTAAAGTTGAATTGCAAGTTCTTAAATGGAATTGGAAGAATGAGTATTCTGACACTCCAGAACAATTAAGATCGCTTCTTGAAAAACTCAACGCTGAAAGTTTGAGTAAGAGCACCATGGATTTGACAGTTGAGCCTGCTGTGGCTGAAAGAAATTATGTTGCAGTTCTCACTGACTATATTGCAGTTAGATTAAGATATAAGGATAGCGACAAAGAGGCCACCGAAGAATCAAATGAAAAATATGTATATATTAGAACCAATAACGAAATATCAATTCCAAATGCCTTAGAATGGGTTGGATTTGACTTCAAAGGTTGGGATGTGGAAGGTTCAGGCCTTGAACTGAGAACGGATACAATTTATTGCCCATTTGAACATGACCTTAAAGCGGTAAACATTTATGCTAAGTATGAGATTTCTGAGCCAGACGTTGAAGGAATTGGTGATGAAAAATGGGTATTCCAGGCACATCTTGCAAAGAGTGGAGACGACTCATTTGAAAACATAAAATTCTCATCAATTTGGAAAGATGGGAAAATAAAAAATCGTAACGATGATTCCATTTCTTATTATTTTAATATTTATAAAGGAGAAGAACTTATAACTGTTCTTGGAGACGAATCATTTAATTTGCCTGCAAACACAACATCAAATGGTAAATATAGAATGAATATAAGATTGGAAAGATCGGGAGCAATAGTATATAAACAAGTAGAAAAAGACGTTTATTTCACTATTGAAGTTACAAAACTTACAATGGTTGCACCTGAAGCTAAAAATCTAGTAACAGACTCTACGGACCTTGTATTTACTTATAAAAACGAAGCATTTGATGACAAAATAGAGTTTGAATTTAATTGTTTGGGAATAGAAAATACAACATTTGATAAATTACACAATCTTGAAACGAGCAGTTATTATTTCAAACTTGGTGGAAAATCTGAAACTGAAATTAAACTTGCTGGCGAATATACATTAATGTTGGTTTTAGATGAGACAATATTTGATAATGAGAAACTTGATGGAGGCGATTATTGTTTTGCGTATACTGTCAATGTAAATAAGGCTATTCTTCCAATAAATGAAGAAGACATTATAGCGTTGAATGTTGCTGACAAATTCTATGGCGCTGCAGACCCTGTTTTTGAGAATTTGTCTAAGCAAATCAATAACGAAGAAGTATATTTCTCACTTACTCGTGAAAAAGGTGAAAGTCGTGGGTTATATCCATTCCATGGCGAAAGTCTAAACGACAATTACAACATTCAATTAAGCGAAGGATTATCATTTGAAATCAAAGAATTGGATGCAACTCTTATTATAAGAACAAAAGACAATAAGAAACTTAATAAGACATATGATAAAGAGACAACAGAATTTATACTTGAATATAGCAACAGAATTTGGACTATCAAACTCGGCTTTGTAAGTGCAGAACTTGAACTTGCATACAAAACAGATGATAGTGATGAGGAGCACGAACTTACTATTGGCACAGATATGTATGCACATGCTCTTGAAAAGATTCATGCTTTTGATTCTTACGATGTGCTTTATGTCTATGGTCCATCATATGATGCCGATGAGTATAGTGGTCCAGAATCAATATTATACGATGGAGAGGGTGCATTCAAAGATTATCAATTTATAATTGATTATGAAATAACTCAAAGGGAACTTCAAATAAAATCAATAACCAAAGAGTTTGACAGAAGCCCAATTATTGACATAGGAATAGGAAGTGTTGAATATCTAAATAGAGTTGAAGGCGATGACGTGTATATTTATGGACAATTCTCAACTGCTCACGCCGGCACAGGAATTCCAGTTGTAATGGAAGGAGAAAACAGACTTGAACTTCGTGGCGAGACGGCTAAAAATTATAAACTTGCAAGTTCATATTCTGGAACTATCACTCAGCACGCAATAATTGGAGAAGTCAGCCTTACATTAAAATACACTTCATATGAATATGCAACAATCTACGAGGAAATGGACTTAAATGTTATAAAACTTGATGAAATGTTTAGCGGTATTGAATTATTTATTGAAGGTATTGGCAGCGACCTTGTAAACGGATTTGTTACATTGGAAGGAATTGCCATAGATGAGGAAAACTTATCAGTTGGTGCGGGATATCTCAAAGTAGGCAAGGAAATGCCTATAAGAGTTATATTTGCTACAAATGACCTCATTGGCTTGTCAGCAAATGGTTATGAAGTTAAGATTGAAATCACTCCAAGAGAGTTGGATTTAAAAGACGAAATAACTATAATCAAGAAATATGACGGAACAAAGGTAGTTAAGAATATTGATAAAACAATAAATTCATCACTTTTACCTTCAAAGGGCAATGGAAAATTCGACGATGTATTTATCGATGTTGAAAAATGCGAGTATGATAATTACGAATTAGGAACTTGGGACGTCAATATTGTTCTTGGCGGCGAAGATGCGGCAAACTATTTACCATTAAAAGTAAAGGGAAGCATAGTTAAGCATAAAATTAATGTTTATGTAAATCAAATTGAAGAAAATGAGACCCTTGTTCCAGGCGGAAAGTTCGTAGACGGAATTAAAATGCCAGAAAGGGAATTAAAATTTGAATTATCTTATCCATTAAGTGAAGAGTTTGATTTGAATGATATTGCATTCCCAAGAAGAGATGGCTATCGTGCAGTAAAGTGGATGTATCAAGATGAAATGGGAACCTTTAAACCATTTGCAGATGATATTGATACAGTTTTAGATCGCGTAGCACTTGCATCTGGAGAGGGTGATGGTGAATTAACACTCTATATCCAGTGGGAAATCATCAAATATGAATTAAAAATCAGCGTTGATGATGTTCCAGATTACAGAAACTACACCGTAACTTCAACAACAGGAAAAGGAGTTGAAGGTGATAGTGAAAATGGTTATAAGTTAGAATATTACACAAGCGTAGAGATTGCATTTGAAGCAGACAAAGGCTACGTAATCAATACTATAGCAGCGACAAAACTCAATGCTGTGGACAAAAATATTGAAGCAAACTTTAACACAAGATGTAATGCAACTTTGACTAATATTACAGGAGAAAATGCTTTAAGACTTACATTTACACCAATCAAAGTAGAATTTGTTTTAGATCCAAACATTCCAGTCTTAGGCGATTATCCAAATAATATTAAAGAAAAATTGGTTAGAAAAGACCATGAAGCAACAACATTTAAGGTTGATTATCAAGCACTTGCCGATACAATATTGCCACAACTTCAAGTAACTGACGGAACATATGTGTTGAGCGGATATAATTACATATTTGATGGAGAGTATCCATTAGATATGGGGCTTGATAAACTTATAGAAAAATGTTATCCTGATATTTCTTCAGACGTAACCATTGAATTAAAAGCACAATGGAAGGGAGTAAGATATCAAATCAAATTTGACCCAACAGAAGGCGACTTTAATGGTAAACCTGACACAATAGAAGCATACTTCGGCGAGAGTCTACCAACTTTGCCAATCCCAGAACGTGCAGGAATGGAAGTAATAAGGTGGAATTGTGCTGATGGTATGAGCTACAACACGGATAACCTCTTAGTATCTATTGGAAATCCAGCAATTTCTGAGGGGCAATCAACGCCAGAATATTACACATTAATATTGACTGCTGAATGGGAATATATTCCTCATCAAATTACAATAAATTTTGATGACAATATTAAAATTTATTTAAATGGTGAATTATTAGAGCAAGGAAAACCATATGTTCATACTCTAAAATACAATGATGCTTTAAGACTTATAATAGAACCTGAAGCCGGATATTCATTCAAATACACCAAAAACTCAGACTTTGTTGTTGATGTAATGAACAACGATGTTGAGATTACAAAAGTTGCCGAAGATTGTGAAATAACCTTTAATGTTACACCAAAGCCATATGAATTATATTTCTATCACGATGGCAGGGTGTCGAATTATGAGATTTATATTTATCAAGCAGATGGCGACAACCTACTAGAAACGGAGGAAAAATTAATAAGAAAAGTTGAAAATTCTCCACACGAACAGGTATTTACAGGTCAATTTGTAGTTGTTAAATTTACTGGTAGCAGAGGCTATGTATTTGATAATAAAGATAAGAATATTGATTTCACTGGTGGAAATAGAAAATTGATGCTAGAAACCCAACTTGAAGGTGCTGACGGAAAAGTATTAAAGTGTATTGTGAGCAACTTTGGTCAGATTACCGCCGATCAAGCATCATTAACAGTTAGGACTGTTCCAGGCAATGTTCATATTACTTATAAAGGTTTATCTCAATTAGATACATTGAATTTCAATAGCAAACGTCAAGATCTTTCAAATAAAGAGGTAGGCGAATTTGATATTGAAGCAGGTTCAACCCTTGAAATTTCAGGAACTCTAAGTTTTGGGTATACTGAATTTAACTTCACAACATCTGATAATGAAATTATTATTGTTACTATAGAAAACAACTATAATGCTGATCATAATGTCTTTGTATTCTATGCAAAATTGCAAAATTATTTTGAAGATTTTACAATAGAATTCAAATCAAAACCAAGAATATTTGAATTTTCATTGTCCTCACAATCTCCATCGCTTGGAAAGGTAAGCGAAGGTATCGAACGACAGCAAGTTGAATATGGTGGCACTTTGAAATTAGGACAAGAGGAATTAGACAGAGCATATGAATTTGCCGGCTGGTTTATTGGAGATACGAGAATATGCGAGATTTCAAATTGCGAACTTGTGTTGGGAGTAGATTTGAGGTCGACCCAACTTTCAAATGAAGATGAAAATGGAATAATTAACATTGAAGTAAGATATCAAGTTAAGATTGTAGATGAACAATTCAGTGTTGTTGGTCGTGGTTCGATTACTATAACGCGAGAAAATGATAGTGATTCTTTGGATGTTTTATCGGGCGAGCAAACAATATGGAAAATTGTTCAAGGTCAAAATATTTATATTCAACTTAATCCAAATGAAGGCTACATTCTTGATACATTGTTAATTGATGGAACATTAAAGACGCCAAGCGATTATGGATATGATGAGACAAACAAAAGGTTGCAAATATTCATTGACTGGTATAATCCAGTAGAATCTATTCAAATTTCATTTAAAGCAGGGCAGGCAACAATAATTGTTCAGGCAGTTACATCTATCAGCAATACAAGAATTCCAGGAACAACAGCAGGCGGAAAGATATTCATAACTGATGAAAATGGCAATAAATTGCCAGAAGATGTTTACAAGCCATATAACAATGACTTAATAATTGGTGGTAATTATTCAATTGATTCTTATACCGATGTAATATTGTATTTCATTATAGAGGCAAAAGAAGGCTTTACTCCAAATATTATAACAACTCAAGGTGTTACAGTAAGCGGCCTTGTAAAAAATGGCATTCTCGTATACACAGTATTTGGACTTAAAAATAACAGCATAATTCAAGCAGTGTTTACTGCAAAAGAAAATACTGTAAACATTCATTTTGAAGTTGAAGGTCAAAAGGAACAGGCAGTTGCTGGAAGAGTTTTGGTTGACACATCATCAAACTTAATAAAATCAAATCCAAGAAATGGTTACTATGCAGATGTTGGCATAATTACTGGAGAAAATCTTGTATTCAATCTTTACTTATATCCATCATTTGTATTTGATACAGAAGACAGCGTTGTAAAATATCATATTATTTATGGTGGCAGTGATGAATTTGCAGAGGGAAGCATTAAGGTTAGCGATGTAAAACCATGCTCAATAGAGACAACAGGATTTAGCAGCATGATTACATTTACAGTTGAAAATGTTACAACAGATGCAGAGATAATATTCTATGTATTGCCAAAAGAATTTTCAATTAAATTCAAAGTGCTTGATGACAGCCCAGAAATAGTTATGTCAAAGAAGATTATTTATGGTCAACAATGGTCATTAAATAACTTACCAGCAGACGAAAAGGGCAGAATATTGGCCACAAGACCAAACTTCTCATTCGTTGGATACTTTACAAAACCATTGGGTAATGGAACATTAGTTATAGACAGATATGGAGAAGTTCAAGATATATGGAGATTTAGTGGTTATTCTTCAAATGGTGCGGGCGTATATGTTGCAGATGATAACTATGACCCTAACCATGATACATTCACTCTTTATGCCGCTTGGACATATGATACGGCAGACATTCAAATACAATTTGTTCCTCAAAGTATTGTAGTAGATAGAACAAATTATTCAATAGAATCGGTTATAACAAACCTTCGTGAGGCCGATGCTTGGATAGGTCAAGAAAGCAAATGGGCTGCAAGAATTGCCGTTGGCTCTCGATTGAACATTTCTGCAATTAATTTTGAAGGTTATGTATTTGATAAATTTACACTTCAATTTGGAAATAGTGAGGGGGTTGTAAAACCTGCAAACTTCACATTAGAACTTGAAATGGGCGTTTATATTTTGACGGCATACTACAGGCCAACCATCACAATAAAGATTGTCAATACAAACAATGACCTTGCCGATGGTGGAACGGGTTATGCAAGACAAAATGGAAACAATGTTGAAAATAGTTATGACCCAGAAGCACTACTTTCTATTGTTGCAAAAGCAAATGAAGGTTACAATTTCATAAAGTGGCAAATACTTAGAAATGGAATCTATGTAGACCTCGATGGAAAAGGTGAACTTAATGCCAGTGGCGAATATGTTTACAATTTCCAATCTGTAATGAATGAATCAATAACGTTAATTGCTTACTTTGAAGGAAAAACAATTGCATTAAAATTTGACGATAGTGAAATTCAAGGATATCACCAAATAGTTTCTAAGAAATTAAATGGGGTAGAACTTTTAACGAATGAAATAACCGCTTATGTTGGCGATGTATTCACAGTTGTTATTAATAAAATTCCTGGTTACAACATTAATATAGAAAATACAGGCCTTACAGTATTGTCAATTTCACAAGATGGAAGTTTTGCATTGTATACATTAGAATGCAAATTAACCTATGATGTGCTTGAAAAAGTTGATGAAAACTCATACAAGAAAGTCATAAAGATAGGGCTCTTAAAAGAAGAATTAACATTTAATTTCACATATACTGTTTTAGATCCTGTCGATGATGCTGAGAATTCAAGAGGCGGCTTTGTAAATATTGTCAACGTCAATAACAACTTAATTCAAATTGACAATAATGGTTTGTATAAGAATAAATACGGAGAGAATTTTGCAATAAATGTTGTAAGAAACAGCAATTATCGACTTGTTAACATAAATTTGAGACGTATGATTGAAGGTATTGGAATGCAAGGATATGACATTACAGCATATATGGATGAAAATAATCAAATCATATTTAATAAATCTTTAATGGACAGATTCTTTGCATATCAAATATACATCGATATTACATTCCAGAGATTACAATGGGATGATGAAGAGATTATTGGTTCACTATACAGCATAGTTGAAGACGAGGATGAATCCTATGTTGTCGCAGACCTCACAGGAAGCGGAACAGAAGAAGACCCTTATATAATCTCAAGTGCAACGGAATTTGCATTAATGTCATACCTTGTAAATAATGGCTATGTAAATTATGTGGGAGAAAAATATAGCGAAGCATACTACATGGTTATAAACAATATTGATTTTGAAGGAAGATTCTGGATTCCTATTGGATCTGAAGAGAATCCTTTTGAAGGATTTATTGATTTAGGAAAGTGCGACTTCTATAATATAGAACACATTAAAATTTATACAAATCCTCCAACATCTCATAGTGGGCTGTTCTGGCACATTGGAAAAGAAGGAAACGTTAAAGAGGATAATAGCATATTAATCATTGTATTGCTTTCAATATCCATCCCAATTTTCATTCTCATAATAATCTTGATTATAATCTTGATTTTGAGAAAGAAGAAGAAAGATGAGCTTGACGACATCTCGAATCAATAAAAACGGTTAGAAAATTCTATCGTAATTTGTTTACAAAAAAGAGGTTCAACATTTTAAAGTTGAACCTCTTCTTGTATTCAAATGAAAATTTAGAAAAAATATAAGTAAAAATCATGTTTTTTGTTAAAATTTCATTAAATTTTCATAAAATTTATAAAATTATTAATAAATTATATTAAAAACATTTGAAAAATATTTTTGCGTTTTTGTTATATTTGGATAAAATTCCTCATAGATTATCTTGTCGCATGGAGGATAAAATGGAAAAATTTGAAATTTATGAAGATATTAAATCACGCACTAATGGCGACATATATATTGGTGTTGTTGGTCCGGTTAGGGTGGGCAAGTCTACTTTCATAACTCAGTTTATGCAAAAACTTGTCGTGCCTAATATTGAGGAAAAATTTGATAAGGAAAGGACGATTGACGAACTTCCTCAGTCAGCGGATGGCAAAACTATTATGACCACTCAACCACACTTTGTTCCAAACGAAGCGATAAAGATTAAAGTTGGGAATGCTGAAATGAAGGTTCGCATGATAGATTGTGTGGGGTATGTCGTAAGTGGTGTCATGGGGCATACAGAAGGAGACAAACCAAGACTTGTTAAAACCCCATGGTCTGAAGATGAAATGCCTTTTGAAGAAGCCGCAGAACTTGGCACCGATAAAGTCATTAAGGAACACTCAACAATTGGAATAGTTGTTACAACTGACGGCTCAGTAACTGACATTTCACGTAGCAATTATGTGGATGCTGAAGAGAGGATAATTTCTCAAATGAAAGTTACAGGCAAACCTTTTGTCATTGTTTTAAATTGCAAAAATCCAAACACAAACGAAAGCAAGAAACTTGCAAACGCATTGCTTGCCAAATATGAAGTTCCGGTAATTCCTATGAATGCACTAGAAATGAAAGAGGAGGATATTGATAAAATAATAGAAAGTGTTCTAATGGAATTTCCTGTTACATCAATAAAGGTGTCAATGCCTGAGTGGCTTCGTGCACTTGATTATGACAGTGATATAATAAGTGAAATTTCACAGGAAATGAGAAAGATAAGTGCAAATCTAAACAAACTTTCAGACGCAAACAAAAATCAAATTGCTTTTGCAGAAAGTGCATCATTTGAACCAATAACTGTTTCAACAGTTGATGCGGGAGATGGCACAATTCACTTTAACATTATTCCAAAAGAGGGACTTTTCTATCAAGTTCTTTCTCAGCAGTGTGGCTATACAATTGCTGACGATTTCCAACTTGTTTCTTGTATAAAAGAGATGGCATATGCAAAACAAGAATATGACAAAATTAAAGGAGCACTTGAAGAGGTTAAGCAAACGGGATATGGAGTTGTAGAGCCAAAGCGTGAGGACATGGAATTGGGTGAGCCTGAAATAATCAAGCAGGGCAATAGATATGGCGTAAAGATAAGGGCGTCAGCACCAAGTCTTCATATAATTCGCGTTGATGTTGAAACTGAAGTTACTCCAATAGTTGGCAATGAGGAGCAAAGTCAAGATTTGGCAAAAAATCTTGTTGAGCAATTTGGCTATGACCCACAATCAATTTGGGATACAAACATACTAGGCAAAAGTTTGTATAGTTTGGTTGGGGACAGCATAAATTCAAAAATTGTTTTAATGCCAGTAGAAGCACAAAGGAAGATGCGAAAAACATTAACAAGAATAGTAAATGAAGGAAAAGGTGGTGTTCTTTGCATATTGCTTTAAGATTTAATTAATTAAAAGTGTCAGCCGAAAGGTGTGGCACTTTTTTTGTAACTCAATAATAGCGATGAGTTTACATAATGTTTTTCTTAAAAATTTTCACATCGAAAATTTTACAAAAAATCGCAATATTTTTGTAAAATTTACATTTTTATGACTGAAAAAGTAAAAATTTTGCAAAAAGATCGTCAAAACGCTTTACAAATTTGTAAAATGATTGTATAGTATAATTGACATGGAGGAGAGAACTATGGAAATCAAAAAAAATTTAAAAGCACTTGATATAAAAATTTCCAGACTTGCTACTGATTTGGGGGTTTCAAGACCAACACTTGATGCTTATATAGAGTATTATGAAAAAGGTCAACCCATACCTAATGAGGGATATCAAAAGATATTTGAATATTTATTTTCTGGAGAAGAGATGTCTTCCATTGAATTTGCTCAAAAATATGATTATGTCAAAAGAATAATGCTTGCAGATGCGAGAAGTGGGGCAGAGAAAATAATCCATGAAGAAAGAGCGACAAGACTACACGACAATATAAAACAGGCACTTGATACAGGAACAATAGATAGTCATTTAGTAGAATTTATAAATTTATTTATAAACAACAGGAACAATGAATTGGTAAAAAATATTTATATGTATTTTAATTATGCAAATGGATTTGCTGATTTAAGCCAAAGAGAGGTTGAACTGAAAGAAAAAGCACTTTATTCTCAACTTGCCAAACTATTTTCTAATTATAACAATGATTCAATTGAATGTTTAGATGAATATTATAATCGACTTTTAGACAAAAATAAACAACTAATTGAGGCAAAAAAGATAAAAGTCAATGACACAGCAATAGTGGAATATATAAAAAGTCAATTAAATGCGTCAAATGAATTGGATATTGAAAAAATAAGGCAATTAATAGAATCAAGGGAGGATAAATAAATGTTAATAAATGATTTCATTGAAAAGGAAGGAAGGTCATTGCCAGTTTTTATATTAATAGATGTGAGTGGCAGTATGAGCGGAGAAAAAATTGAGACAGTCAATATTGCTCTTAAAGAAATGCTTAACAGTTTAAAGAAAATAGAAAATCCAAAGGGAATTATAGAGATATGTTTAATAACCTTTGGTGATGGGCAAGTCAAGATTATTAAAAACCTTTCACAGATAAATGACGATGATGTATACACATTGAATGCTGGTGGAAACACTCCAATGGGGAAGGCGTTTGAAAAGGTTGCAGAAATGATTGAAGATAGAGACATTGTTTCTTCGAGGTCATACACTCCAACAATAGTGTTAATTAGCGATGGCAATCCTACAGATTTTTATAATAACAGAAATAGTATTGAAGATATAATGACTTGGGAGCCTATGATGAAAATTCATGGTGGAGAAAGAACTTCAAAGGCCATTAAACTTGCAATGGGGATTGGAAACGATGTTGATTTAAACATTTTAAAAGCATTTATTAACAACAGTGAAATTCCTGTAATTTCAGCAAAAAATAATAATACAATTTCCAAGTTCTTTGAGTGGGTTACAATGTCGGTAAGCGTGCGTTCAGTTAGTGTAAATCCAAATCAGTTAATGCTTGAAGATGTAAATTTCTTTGATAAGGAGGATATAACATTTTAATGGCAAGGGAAGGAGAAAAGGTTTTTATTAATGGCTATGAATATACACTTGGCGAAAGAATTGGTGGCGGCTTGGAAGGAAGCATATTTAACATTGTTGAAAGACCTAGTTATGTTATAAAGATTTTAAATGAAAAAGGCATGGATAGTTTGCAGAAGAAGGAGGTTTACAATCATCTTAGGTGGTTAAAGGAATTAGGTAAAAGAAATGAAAACCTCAATTCATATATGACATTACCAATAGAGGTTTTGGATGATAATTTAGGATATGTCATGCTTAATGCTTACGAGCATGATAAATTGATGAGTTATATAACACCACCCAAAAGAGAGGAGTTTGATAATTGGTATAAAAATGAATACACATTTAAAAAGAGATATCAAATTATAATATGTATTTTCGATGCTTTAAGGAAGGTTCATTTGGCGGGCTTATTGTTTACAGATTTGTCGCCAAACAATATAATGGTTCATAAAACAAAAAATCAAATTGCCTTTATTGATACTGATAATATAAGGAGAAGGACGGATGTGTATGCGAGGGTGTTGGGGACAGATGGTTACATGGCACCTGAAGTTTACAGAACGCCAGATGCCAAATTGGCACAAGAAAACAATGTTGACCCTAAAATATTGTCAAATTGTGGCAAGTTGTCGGCAGAGAGCGATATATTTTCAGCGGCTATAATTGCTTTTCAACTGTTAACTCTTCAACATCCATTTATAGGTGATGAGGTTGACAGTGGAAGTGCTGAGGATGAGGAAAGGGCATTACATATAAAAACAGATTATATATTTAAAGAGGGGACAACTAATAGGTCAACACATTATTTGACGCCAATATTTGAACAAATAACAACCAAAGAAATAAGGGGCTTGTTTTACAGGACATTTGTAACGGGATTAGACAAGCCTGCATTAAGGCCAACAGCACAAGAGTTTTTGGAGGGATTTTTAAAGGCATATGAAACAATTGTAACTTGTGAAAAGTGTGGTTTTTCAATGTTATATTCCCTAAATGATGAAAATAATTGTGTAAATTGTGGTTCGCATATTGATAAACAGGTTTTTGCCATTATATATTATAAATTTAAAGATTTAACACGAGAGGAAGTAATAAATAATATTGGCAATTATCCTCAGTATGATATTTCTATGGAAAATTTAAGGGCTACAGGAGGCAATCAATTTCCGCCAAACACATTGGATATCAACAGAATTATTCTTGACAGCCATGAGTATAAATATCTTTATTCACGACATTTTGAAAAAAATGCGGAGAGGAATAAAAAGGTGTTATGTCTTTCATTATCTCCCTATGGCGATTCTGTTGGTGTTGTAATTATCAATAAGGCATTTGATTCTCCATTTTTAGTAGAAAAAACAACTGGGAAAATGATTCCTTTAAAACTTGACACTTTAAAATTCGAGCAGTTCAAATGGGCAAGATATGAAATATTACTTGAAAATAAAAAGCATGGGAATGGTTTTATTCAAACAATGTGCAGGTTTGAGAGGTTGTGATATGATATTATCAAGAGAAAAGTTTGTCTTAAAAAATTATAATGCTTATGTTGTGGGCTGTTCGGTTATGGGAAAGGATAAAATTGAAAATCAGGACAGAGTTGAAATAAGACAAACAAGGAATGGATTAATTATAGTTGTTGCCGATGGACTTGGTTCTGCACTTTTTTCTGGAGATGGGGCAGAGAAAGGGGTGAAAATTACTGCCAATTTGCTTGAAGAAAATAATTTTGATAATTTTGCATCAAGATTGTTGGACTTGTGGAAGAATGGGCTTGAAGGCAATTTAGACCAGTATGATACAACAATTAAGTTTATATATTTGACACAAACAAAAATAATTGTTGGAGGAGTTGGAGATGGCTGGATTGCATTAAAGAAGAAAAAAGAAATTAAGAATTATGTCGCAAAAAATGAATTTTCCAATCAAACGGACAGCATTTTATCGTCAAATTTAAATGATAAATTTTGGATGGAGGAATTTAAGGTTGCAGGGGTATCATCAATTATTATTGCAACTGATGGATTTTCTGAAGATATAAGTAAAAATAGGGGATTTGAATTTCTCTCTCAAGCGGAAAAGGAAATCAAATCAAACATAAGCCAATTTGCCCAAGAACTAGATGAAACATTAACAAATTGGCCAATAGAAACAAACAAAGATGACAAAACGGCAGTTTTTGTTGTATTATCAAGGAGGCAAAATGAGTGATGTATATGTAGGCAATAATATAGTGGGTAACTTTAAACCTGATATGAAAATTGATGACAATATACAAGATTACATCCTTAATAAAAATAATGGATGCCTGAATTTAGTTAAAGGAAAAAAGGTTATAAAACTTAAAGCACTTGATGAAAATGCACATTTAGTTGTAACAAATTTTAGTGATGAAATTGGAGAACTAAATGACTCGATTTATAAACTTGAATATTCCAATGAAATTGTAGTTATAATTCTTTACACATATATAACAACAAAAAAATTATTATTGCAATCTGAAAGTATGTATTTGCATTTGCGACGAGAAATAGAGAATAAATTTATTGGAGAAGAATATAAAAATTTGCCGGGGCTACCATTAAAAAGTCGTGAAGACATTGCAAAATATTTGACAGACATGTTTGTAAACAACAAAAGCATATTTATCCATTATGATGCAAAAAATCCAGGGAAATTTCAGCTGTATGGGAATAAATATAGAGCAAATGTAATAATGGAGCGACCAGGCGTTTACATAATAGATGATATTTATAAAAATTATAATAAAGAGTTTTCTTTTTCTTTAATACAGTTGTTTGGGAATATAAAGTTTGTTTTATGGAAAGATGCGACAGAAATCAATGGAAATCCATTAGTTAAATTAGAATCGTTCAAAATCAACGATGTTTTTAGGGCTTGGGACCAATATATGGCTTTTGAAAAAAGATTGTATGTGGATAATTTAAAGGAAGTAGGAATTATAAAGTTTAAATCTATAACAATAAATGGTGATGAATTGACTTTTGACCTTGAAGATAACCTTGATGATAAAAATTTATCACAAATTGAATTTGAATTTATTTCTGCATTTGACCCAGAGATAGAGGGAAATAAAAGAATTCTCCCCCAAAACATAGATCAACTAATTGCATTAAAAAATAAAAAGGGTGCTCCTATAATATATCTTGGAAAACCACTTAATGAGGAGATGGGGAATAATAAACTTGTTTTCCCTATTCCATATAAAAATTTTATGGCAAAGATGACGCAATATGAGGGTTACATTTATCCTTCCGATCGCTCACTTCAAGTGGAGCAAAGAAGAAGAAAAGGAGTGCTTGGCATAATTGAATCTAAAAAGAATGAATCGTCAAATATAATAATGAAGTTAAGTTCACCTGACGTAATAGACACAGAAATAGGAACTGATTTTAATCCAGTAAATGGTGAAGTTTTGAGGAGAATGTTTGGCAATCCTAATGTAACTTTAAAGGAAACATACAGACAGGCAATGTGGATGGCATTAAACACTCCCGATATAGCATTAATTCAAGGTCCTCCAGGAACGGGGAAAACAACACTTATTAAAGGTTTGATAGCACGTTTAATTTTGATGAATCAAAATTTTAAAATACTTGTTTCTGCCGAGCAACATGAAGCATTATACAATGTTATAGATAAGTCAATACAAAGCAAGTCGCACAATTTTTCTTTTATACCTCCTTTTGTTGCAAGCAAAAGATATGATTATGATGAAGACCAAGATTTTGACAGACAAGAAAAGATAATAAAAGAATTTCAGCAAAACTTTATTTCAGTGTGTAACAGTATTTTGCGAGAAGAAAAATCAAAAAACAGGGCATCAATTATTTTGGCAGAAATTGCATTTATAATCCAAAGTATTCGTGAGCATAGTTATGGCAAAAACTATATTTTGACGGTAATTGAACAGTTGAAAGAAAAGGTTATGTCTTTGGCATATTATAATGACCTAGAAAAAGAGTTTATGATGTTAAATCGCCTTCTTAAAATTCCAAATTATGAGGACAAGGAAGAAGGCAAAGAACTAGACTTTAAATCATTAATTATTCTTAGGAAAATTGAGGGGCAAAGAACAGATTTAAAAGTTTTTGTTGAAGATGATGGAATTTATCAAATGAAGGATTTACAAAATCTTTTAGAGAAGAATGATTTTAAAGAATTTTTAATGGACAGTCAATTACTCCAAGAATTAGAAAATAGTGAAAAAATATGTGAAGAAACATTTGAAAAATATGTCAATTATGTTGAAAATTTAAAAAGTCAATTTTTACCTCAAAAAAATAATATTTTTGAAGAAAAAAAAGACGATGTAAAACAAATTATTGAGTGCATTTCAAGGAAGATATCCGCTTTGTCAAAAAATAAAAATAAAGATTTTTATGACATTGTCGAAAGCCTCTCATTTAGGCTTATTGATATTGAATCTTCTGCCGAAATTATACAAAAATATACTACAATAATTGGAAGCACTTGTGCACAAGCAGATAATAGTATGGAATTAATTGATTTGCCACAAAAGAGATATGATTATGTCATTATAGATGAGGCGGCGAGAGCAAATCCTATTGATATTATGATACCAATTATGCTAGGAATAAAGGTAATCCTTATTGGCGACCACAAACAACTTCCTCATTATATTGAAAACAATTATGTAAACAAATTCAAAAATGAAAAAGAAAAATATTCTGGTTTTGATGAAAGATTATTGACCAAGTCATTATTTCAAATAATATATGAAAATCTTGAAAAAGCCTACAAGGAAAACAGGATAAAATTCAAAAGAACGATTAGAATTAACGAGCAGTATCGTATGCACCCTGTAATTGGAAAATTTATTTCAGATACATTCTATGACGGGGAAATCCAAAACGGTGAAAAGACAGTAAATAATGTCAATGATTATCATATATTTCACAATAAAAATGTTGTTTGGGTCAATGTTCCTGTATTAAAGGGATTGGAAGAAAGAAATGGGTCAACATTGCAAAGAAGGGCAGAAGCGGAAGAGATTATTAATATACTTCAAAAACTTGTCAAAAAGAATGAAGGAAGGAAATTAGATGTCGGCATTATTTCATTCTACAAGGGGCAGGTGGAACTTATTTTAAAGCAATTGCGAGAATCCTTTCCAAATGATATATTTTCAAACAGATTTGAAGATATGTGCAATACTGTAGATTCATATCAAGGCAAGGAGTTTGATATAGTTATAGTTTCAGGTGTAAGGTGTAACAAATTTACAAACCCTAAAAATAGTCTAGGTTTTATTCACAATTCGCCAAGTCGAATAAATGTTGCATTATCACGTGCTAAAAAATTATTGATAGTTGTCGGTGATGCAGATACTTTTATGAAAAACGAATATTTTCAAAAGTTTATAAATTATGTAAAGAGGGAGGGTGAATATGAGTAGCGATATTATAAACAAATACGAAGGACAAGAAGTTGGCGACATTGTTTGGCCATTTTATAGATACAGTGCTTTAATCCCTCAACAACTTGGTGGCGACTTGTTTGTATGGCTTTACATTTCACTTGTAATATTTTACAATGAGGGGAAATCTCTTCCTTCAAATAATTACAGTGAGGAAGTTAAGATTGAGGTTCAAAAAATTTTAAATGATAAATTTGGCAATGTCATTGATGGACAAACAATGAGAAAAATTATTGGTAATGCAGAACAAGATTTTGTTGAAACAATAATTTATAATCATAATAAATCAAAGCAATTAAAACCAGAAGCATTTAGTTTTATCAACACCTATGAAAATTTATTTTCTGATAAACTTGAGATTAAGTATATTTATCAAGATGCAATTACTGGCGAAGTTCTCCCATTTTTTGATGATACAAGTTTTATTTACGAGCCACAAGATACAAGTGATGCTATAAAGCCAAGAGAGAGCGTAAAAGAGCCAAGTGCAAGTGCTGTAAAAAAAGCGTATGAGATGTATATAAGAATAAAAAAATATAATACTAATCCCAGCGATGTAGAAGTTGAACTTGCCGATGAATTTTATGATAAAGACGAACAAACTTTTATTGATGACGGCAAAGATGAAGAAACGTTTGAAAACGAGAAAAAGGAAGTGCAGAGTTTAAAAAAATATAATGTTATATTTTTAAAAGACAAAAAAGCATTATTTTATTTACAGGTTGGGGTGTTTATAGAAGATAATAATATAGTTTTAAAAAGTCCTTTTGGAAATAATACAAACCAATGGATTAATAAGTGCTTAAAGAAGGGAAGAAATGTCTCTGACTCATTAGACACAAGGATTAAACAATTTGAGGAGGGTTACCTCATAGACAATAAAGTTATTGATGACTATATTGAAGGAAACAAACAAGACATTGCTTCAACTTTAAATGAATTTCAAGTTTTATACAGACTTATAAACCAGTTGGGGGACAATAGGCTACGGGAATATGTTATAAAGTTAGACCATACATTTACAGAGAAAAATGCAGAAGCATATTATCAATCACTAGGCAATTTTTTAGAGAGAATGTTGAAGAAAATTCCAAATCCAAACAAATCCACAGAGGAGCAACGCAGACAAACAACGTTTGAAATGTTTTGCAGAGAAATAGAAAATAAATTTTATGGCGTTGATGTAAGATATAATCCATTAATGAATAAAAACATATATGACGATTGGGTAAAGAAATATAAAAAGAAAGATGGAAGCGAGTTTTCTAAATTTAAGGCGGACTTAACTGATATATTATTAAGAACAGATTTAGTGAAAAATCAGGCAATGTATCCATCATTTATTGAAGATATATTTGACTTATATAAATTAAGAAATGATGTTTCGCATGATAATGACAGATCAGAGAGGATAAGCATTGACAAGGAAACACCTGCAAGGCTTACCAAATGTGCAAAAGTTTTATTTGAGATAATCTAAGGAGGAAAAATGAGTAAAAAGAATAAAATTAAAGGAAACAATCAACCTGCCACTCAGCAAAACAATTCATCTGTTGTCCGCCCAAGCCCTAACATTGTGGTTAAGCCAGCAAATGAAATATTAACAAGCGAAGAGGGGGCAGAACTTCTCCAAAATGCTGAGAAAGAAGCGGGAAAAAGAAGGGAGGAAGCAGACACTTATTATAATGGAAGAAAAGAGGAAGCGGATTTATATTATGAGGAAAGGAAGGAAGAGGCAGACATTTATTTTCAGCAAAAGAAGAAAATTGCTGACGGCTTAGAGGAACAAAAGCAAAAAAGAATAGATGAAGAGGTTGAAAAGGCGGTAAAATTAAAGGAAAAAGAGGCAAAAAAGATTACCGATGACGCAAAAGCAGAAGCCGATAAAATGCTTGCTGATTTAACAAAACGTCAAGAAGATTTGACAAAAGAATATGCTTCACTTGCAGAGAATAAACGCAGTTATAAGCAAGAGGTTTGCAAGGAGATAGAAAATAATATTTCCACTCTTACACAAAACAACCAAGATCTTGAAAAAGAGGTTGAAGGGGTTAAAAAGGAATTAAAAAGAAAAGATGCACGGATTGTAGCACTAGAAGAGGATAAAAAGGTTTACGAGGAACAAATATCAAAAAATGCAGTAAGAAATGCAGATGTTGAACTTTATAAAATGCAGATAGACGATTTAAATTATGCTTATGAAAACTTAAAAAAGCAATACAAGGAACAGCAGAAAAATGTCGATGATTTAAATTTACAAATTCTTTCATTTGGCGAGGCTCCACAAAAGGCAATTAAGGAAAACGTTTTATTGCGTGAACAGGTAAATGAGTTGCAATCACGAATTTGCGATTGTCCTTCTCTTGAAGAACTTGAAAAATTAAGGGAGACCAGCAGCAAATTTGAAGAATTAAGCAATAAACTCGAATTATTAAAAAATGAAAACACCAAACTTGAAATTGAAAACAATGACCTAAAAGTTTCAAAAGATGAGATAGAATCATTAAGAAAATTTGTTAAGATTTTAGAATTACAAAAGGCTGAATTACAAGGAGAAATTGAAAGAAACATTGAACTATATAATACAAGCACAAAAAAGGTTTTTGCAAACCTGTCTGCTATAGATTTGGAAAGTAATACAAAATATGAAAAGATGTCAATAACATTAAAACAATTATGCGAAAGATTTAGGGGATATTTGGCAAACAGGAGGGAAAATCCTTTATATTATGATGCGGTAACAATAAGAACATTTATTGCAGGATTTGCTTGTTCAAAAATAATTATTCTTGAGGGCTTGTCGGGGACTGGAAAGTCAAGTTTACCACGGGCATTTCAAGATTTTATTGGTGCACAAACACATGAAGTTCCCGTTCAATCGTCTTGGAAGGATAGAAACGACTTGCTGGGATTTTACAATGATTTTAAAAAGCAATATAAGGAAACAAAATTTTTAAAGGAGTTATATAGAGCGACTCATGACCAAGACAATATTCACATTATAGTTCTTGATGAGATGAACTTGTCGCATATTGAATATTATTTTGCCGACTTACTTTCCGTGCTTGAAATACCAGAAATTGAGAAGAGGAAAATAGAACTTATATCGGACTATGCAAGCATCGCACAAAACAGCACGGATGCGTGGCCAAAACATATAATTGAGGGGCAACTTCAAATATGTGAAAACACGTGGTTTGTTGGAACGGCAAATAAGGATGACTCCACTTTTGATATTACAGATAAAGTTTATGACAGGGCGACGGTAATATATTTTGACAAGAAGGGCGAGAAGGAGAAAGTTGACAATGCAAATCCAATTCAAATGAACAGCGATGACTTTTTAAAATTATTAAATTCTGCTTCAAATTTTAAAAGTGAGTTGGATGAGAAAAAATATAATGATATGATTAAGAATTTAGACACTCTTATAAGGGAAAAATTTGACATAACATTTGGAAATCGTATAGCAAACCAACTCAAAGTGTTTGTTCCTGTTTATATTGAATGTGGTGGAACTGTTGAAGAGGCGGTGGATGTAGTTTTTTCAAGAAAGATTTTAAGAAAACTTGAGGGCATATATTATGATGAAACAAAAAGCAGGCTTTTAGATTTAAAAGAGGAAATAAATG
The DNA here is from genome assembly GCA_947624415.1 of uncultured Clostridia bacterium. Classification (GTDB taxonomy): domain Bacteria; phylum Bacillota; class Clostridia; order Christensenellales; family UBA1242; genus Caccovivens. The sequence goes on from CANQKH010000005.1 coordinate 75,467, forward strand.
AAAAATACAAAATGCCAATTTCAGTCAAAACTATTGATAGAATAGTGGCAACTATGTAAGGATATTGTATGGAAGAGAGAGAAATTAGGAGAAAGAATGAGGAGATATTTCTCAAATTAAAGATAGCGGATAATGAATGCTTAAAAACTCCTTTGACGGCCGAAGAATTAATTGAATATATGCGTTTTGGCTATTTGCCCGTTGAAATAAGTGAAGAAGATGGCACGAAAGTTTTAAATGAGGGGCAAATTCAAGAAATAGAGCAGTGCATTCCAAATTTATTGAAGATTGTCAAAAAACCAAAGTCATTTATAAAATTATATGAAGAGAAAGTTCCCATTGAAATTGCGAAAAAGATAAATCATAAGGCAATATCAAAACTCAGCATGGACAGTAACGACTGGTATGCAAGAACGATTATAAATGTAAAGCCCAAAAATGTTATGTCTGACCTTAATGAAGAAACTATAGATTTGTATGAGAACAGGTTTATTTGCAGTTTGACAGATAAAATTGCAAAACTGGTTGCTTCAAGACGCCAGTATTATAAGCAACAAATTAAAGATCAAGAAGACAATAGTGCCATTTATGCAATGGGCGAGGAATATCATACAACGAGGGAGTTTCCTTTTTTCAATGAGATAAACAAAAATGCGAAATATTTTTCTCACAATATCACGTTCAGGGACAAATTGCAGGCTGAATTAGACAAGACAATAGAAGTTGAGAAAAAGATAAGAAGTATAAAGATGAGCGAATTTTACATGACTCTTCACAAGAAAAAGAAAGTTACTGACCCCATTCAAAAAACCAATATTTTAATGTTTGAAAAGAATTATAAAAAAGCCTATAAATTATGGAAATCATTAAACCAATATCGCGAAGAAGACGTATTAAAAAATGATATTATAATTAGTGAAGAGGAGTTAAAAAATCATTATTTTCTTTATTGTTTTATAATTATTCTTTCTGCATTGCATGAGTTAGATTTCGCCGAAAAGACGGGGCATAAAATTATTTATAAAGATAATATTTTACAACTCGAAAATGACTTAAAATTTGTAAATGTCAAAAATTCAAAAGATTCAATAGAGATAAGATTAAACAAAGAATATATTTCACTTGAATATCAAGACCTCACGGCCGAAGGCAAAAAAGATAAATTTCTTTTCTATCCCAATTTTGTAAATTTTGAAAACATGAACAGAAGTGAAGTTGATGCTTATACAGAACAAATTTTAAATAATTTACAAGATGACGACAGATATTCCCAAATAACAAGCATATATTCTCTCGTTTCAATAAATATGAATATTTGTTCAGAAAATAATGTTTTTTCCGACAAGGTTTACAGAAGATTTTATGGAATTGGAAACAATTATTCCCAAGATGAGAATAAAGAAAATTTGAAAAATTGGGGAGGTTATAAAAGGGGAATATTAATAATAACCCCATCGCGACTTAGGGACAACCTTTTAAAGATTGAGCAGGTTATCAATTATCATATTCTTAAAGGAAGAAATGTCAGCACCTTTTCAAGGGAATGTCCAATATGTGGCAGCAAACATATTGTTAATAATGGTGGCAATTATATTTGTTATTCATGCAAACGTATTGTGTCAGTAACATATTGTAATGAGTGCGACAAAAAACACCAAAAACCAATATTATGGGTTCGATATATAAATGACAATTTCTTAAAGAGGGAAGATGTTGTTCGAGGGGATTTTGCCAATTTAATGTGCTATGACAAAATGAGCAAAATTGAAATAATTATGGGCAAACGGGCAACGACAACCTTTGAACTTGAAAAAGATGTTAGTGGCTGGAAACTTAAAACTATATGTCCATATTGTGGCATAAAACTAGGCAGTAGCAAAAATTAAAAGTATTGCCAGAAGAATAATGTCGAGATTGCCAAAATATTAAAAATTGAGCGTTATAAAGAAAATTGAACGCTCTTTTTTGTTGTAAATTATAAAAAGAAATAAAAATTTAAAAAAATATCCAAAAATGCTTGACAATAGGGGGGGGGGGCGATGCTAAAATAGGGTATATAGAATCTTTTTTATATATTGCTAAAAGTTAAAAATTATAAAATATAACAAGTTTTTACAAAATATTACAATTAAAACTATACCTTTCGACAAATTTCAACAAAAAACTTGACATGGTGAAAAATAATTTGTAATATAATTATATAGGTAAAAATTTTTTATTTATATATAAATAACTTTCTATATATTTTCAATATTAAATACTATTTAGTCTTTAAAGAATTTTTTTTATTTTCTTATATAAATAGTATAATATGACAAAATAATATAATACAGTAATTTAGAAAGCCTACTTATAAAATTCAAAAAATAGGGAGGGGTTATGAAAAAATTTAAAAATATTGGAATGAAAGCCATATTCTTGACATTTGCAATTTCTATGATTGTTGTTTTTTCTACAATTTTTAATGTCCCAGAAGCGGAGAAGCAGTTTGATGATGTTGTGCCACAAGCCGCTTTTAGCGTTGAAACGTTATCAACTTCTTATAACGACCTATTTAATTTTAGAGTGGGGACAATATATAAGGCTACGAATGGAGTCTCATTTAATGCTGGGGCAAAAGTGTATGACCCATATGGCCAATCAGATGAAAACAGATATGGAAGACGATATTCAGTGCTTTACATACCTAAAGGAAAAACTGTTTACGCATATGGCACAGAAGGTTGTGCCGGCATTGAAGTTACTGGCAATAGAGCGCTCATAGTAGTTGGAGGTGGAACTCTTGAAGCGAAGGGAGGCAATGCCGGGCGAGGCTATGGTGGCTCAAATGGAACAAGCGGAGTTGCGAGTGGCACACCTGTTAATGGTCGCGGTGGCAATGGTGGTAACGGAGGCAGAGGTGCTGGTGCAGGCATTGGAGGCAATGGAGGCTACGGTGGAGGCGGTGGCACAGGTGCATCAGGTGGTAGCTCTGGTTATAACGGTGGTAGAGGAGGGAGCGGTAACAATGGTGATGACATGGGATACCTTTATGTTCTTGGCTCCATTACAATAGAGGCATCGGGTGGTGGATATGATTATTACCCAGTATATGGCGGAAGTGCTGGTTATACCGACCAATATGGGTTCATTCTCATGGGCGGCGGTGGAGGCGGCGGTGCTGGTGCCTTTGGTAAATTTGATGCAGACGCAATCGGCGGCGGTGCCGGCGGAGGCGGCGGTGGAGGCGGCGGTGCTGCTGGTCCTGGTTCTAGTTCCACCGGGGGGTTTTATTATGATATGAATGGTTATGGTGGTTCTGGTGGTTCTGGTGGTATTGATGGTCCAAATGGCAAGTCTGGTTCTTGGACTTATTTGGGAGGAAGCCAACCATATGGTGGTGCTGGTGGTGCTGCTGGTAAAAAAGGCGGATCTGGCAAACTTTATGCACAAAATGGAACGTCTATAGCAAGCCGATCGAGTGATTATTCAACAACTGGGAGGATGACAGAGTTACAATATTATATAACCTTTTCTCCTGGAGCAAATTGTGCTACTAATGGGGACACGGGTCAAACAGTTTATTTCTTTCAATCAATGACAAAAATTAATGTTCCAACAAAAACGGGCTATACGTTCATGGGATATTACACGGCAGAAAATGGTGGAGGAACACAATACTTTGATGAAAATGGCTATGCACTTACAAATCGCAAAAATGATACCAATAAAGAATTTGGAGACAGATATGATCAATTTTCCAATATCACCCTTTATGCTAAATGGGAAGTAAATAAATATTACGTGTCGTTTAATGCAGGCAGCGGTGCAACAGGAACTATGAATACTCAAACTTTAAGTTATAAAAATGATGATGAAAGTGGGGATGCATTGACGGCGAACGCTTTCGAGAAAACTGGACATTACTTTAAAGGTTGGTCAAAAAGCAGTTCGGCGACAACGGTAAACTATACAGATAAACAAGTGGTTAAAAATTTATCGACAAGCAAAGGGGCAATAGTAAGTTTGTATGCAGTCTGGGAAAAAGAGACGTATAATATAACATTTTATGGAAATGGTGGAAAGGTAAATTCCGTGAGTGAAGATACCCATCAAGTAAAATATGATGAAAGTGTAACTGTCGTCGTTGATAGACCTGGATACAATTTTAATTATTTTACAAAAGAAAAAAGTCCAACGACAGATAGCACAAAATATCCTTTAAGCGGAAATCAATTTAAAGTTGTTGATTTTGGGGAAAATGGTGCAATAGTCCCAATGTATGCCCAATGGACAGCGAAACAATATAGTATAACGTATGATGCCGGGGGTAAAACATTGACGGAAGGGTCGTTGCCAAGTTCAGTAAGGCTAAATTATGACGATACTGGAACTACATATAAAATTCCGTCCAATGTAATAAAAGCAAAAGGCTATGAATTTAACGGCTGGGAAAATGAAGCAAATGGAAAGATATATCAGCCGGGGCAACAAGTAGCAATAAAAGATTTATTCAATATTTCAACTCAGTCGGGAGTATATAATATTTCAAACATAACATTAACTGCAGAATGGATACCAATTACATATAAAGTTAAATTTGACCCAAATACAATTGATATTAAAAATGAAAAACTTTTCACAACTCCAACAGTCTCGCCAAGCATAGCCGATTCATCTTTTTCAAATTTAACTCCTTCAAATGAAATCTATACATTAACATATGGCAAAAGTTATTTAATATCAAGTACTTTTGTATGTAATGGCTACAATCTCGTAGGGCTTAGAACAAATGCAGATGCAACAGGACCATTATGTAGTTGGTTGATATCTAATTTAACCGATGTAAAAGATCAAGAAATTACTTTTTACGCACAATGGGAGCCAACATGGTCAAAATTTGCCCATAAGGAGTCGGCAAAACCAGTGCAACAGGGTTCAACCTATTTAATACAAAGTGCTGAGAATTTAGGATGGCTTATGGGGACAATATCTTTTGGAAGCACAGAACTCAAAAATAGTATTAACAGCACAATTACATTTAAACAAACAAGAAACATATATTTAACCGATTATCCATGGAACCCAGACGGAATATTTTCTTCTAGGTATGACGGAAATGGTTGTTATATATATGACTTGCACAACGAGACAGAGGATAATAAAAACATAATTATCAAAGAATACGTGGGACTATTTGCTCAAACCAGTGGTGCTAGTCTTCAAAAAATAACAATAATGTCAGGTAACTTAGTTGGAGAAGAAAATTGTTATGTTGGTTCAATTGTGGGATATGCATCAAATACGTTAATTAAAAATTGTATAAATTATGCGAGTGTTTATGGGAAGGGATCTGCTATGGGTTTTGTTGGAGGTATAGTTGGATACAAAACGGACAGTGATTCATCAAATGCCTCCGCAACTATGTCAAGTTGTATTAATTATGGTAAAGTTGTCCTTGATTACACATCAGATGCTTTCGTAGGAGGAATTGTAGGTTATATAGAAAATGGTGTTGTAAAAAGCTGTTATGTTAAGTCAACTATAATAGCTAATGCTGGTTTTTCTGGTGGTATAGCAGGTTTGGCTGGCAATGTTACAATTGAACAATGTGCTTATATTGGGAATATAATCCAGACAGAATATGTTTTTAGCAACGGAATTTGTGCATGGGCAGACGGAGCATCTGCAAAAGATTGCCTTGTAAGGACATCAACTTCTGGACTTGATTTATTCCCTAATATTGATAATAATGGTATGTATTCAACAAATTGTATTGGCTATTTAAATAACGGCTCGCCACAAACAACGGCAGGAATGGACTATACAAATTGGACAACTATAAATGGGCAATATTTCCCTAAGGGACTTACATGGATTGCCTAATAAAAAAAATTAATTAAAGCCTATCTGTTAATGCGGATAGGCTTTAATTGTGTTAAAAATGTGTGTTTGTCGGTAAATTCACACAAGTTTTGTAATAATCGTTTATATTTTCCTATATATTAATTTAGGAGGTTTTTGTGGTATTATTACTACTTGGATTAGTTCAAGGGTTGTGTGAATTTTTGCCAATATCATCAAGTGGTCATCTTGTGTTATTGTCGAAAATTTTTGGGGTTGAGGATAGTTTGTTTGTAAGTATAATATTACATATAGCCACACTTTTTGCCCTTTTAATAGTGATGAGGAAGGAGATATTTTATCTTATAAGACATCCATTTTCAAAAGAGGCGATAAACATTTATATTTCAACAATTTTCACCTGTTTAGTTGCACTAGTTCTTATGCCACTTATAACTTCATCATTTGAGGGCAATGTCTTGCCAATAACATTTTTATTAAGTGGTATATTATTAATAATTTCACAAAAATGTTCAAAAAGGATGACAAAAGATGTCGATTGTGCTAAAATAACATTTAAACGAGCGATAATAATGGGACTAGCACAAGGATTTGCTATTTTCCCAGGTTTATCTCGGTCTGGGACAACCATATCGGCAGGATTGTTAAGCGGTGGCGATAAGGAGGAGTGTGCAAAATTCTCTTTTTTAATCAGCATACCCATAATAATTGCCTCAATGATGCTTGAAGTTTTAAAACTTTCAGTTTCAGGACAGGCGATATCTGTTGAAGTTGTTCCTCTCATATTTTCCTTTATTATTGCTTTGGTAGTAGGGGTTGCAACAATAAAATTGATGTTAAAATTGACGCAGAAATTAAATTTTAAGTTTTTTTCAGTTTATTTGTTTATTATGGCAATCATATCAGCAATAGTAATATGGTGAGTTAAAAGGATAGAAAGGTGGAAAAATTTCATAATAAAAGCATAAAAGAAGTGCAAACAGAATTAAAAGTCAGTGAGGACGGCCTCAATGAAAACGAGGTGGTTGAGAGAGCAAATACAAGAAAACCTGACCAGCCTGCCGTGAAAAGACATGGTGTAATGTATAAATTTATGGAGCAGTTTAAGGATTTAATGATAATAATCCTTTTAATTGCGGCTGCAGTGTCAATAGTTATTGGAATTGTCGAAAAAGCGACCAGTGAGATTGTTGATGGATGCATAATCCTTGGAATTGTGCTTATGAATGCAATTTTTGGCGTTGTTCAGGAATTTAAGGCGGAGAAGTCGCTCGAAGCATTGAATAAATTGACCCAACCTGAATGTTATGTAAAACGTGATGGCCAAATAGTTAAGATTTCGACAGCAAACTTGGTTATTGGTGATATTGTTATGCTTGAAGCAGGCTCAATTATCCCTGCAGATTTAAGGCTTATAGAAAGCCATCAACTCAAAGTTGACGAGTCTTCATTGACAGGTGAAAGTATTGAGGTTGAGAAAAATGCAGAAAGCGTTTTCAAAGAGGATACTCCGCTTGGGGAACGTAAAAATATGGTGTATAAAGGCACGCAAGTTAATTGTGGAAGAGGAATAGGCATTGTCTGTGCATTGGGCAGCGATACTGAACTGGGAAAGATTGCTTCGGTTATTCAAGAAAACAAGAATGAACTAACACCACTACAAAAAAGTATTAAGGATGTCGGCAAAGTCTTAACAATTATTGTTTTAGGAATTGCACTTGTAACATTTATTGTAGAGCTATGCGTTTCATCAGCAAATATTTTGGAAGCATTTTTAACAGCAGTTGCAATTTCTGTTGCTGCTATTCCAGAAAGTATGCCGGCGGTCATTACAATAATTATGAGTCTTGGTGTTGCCCGCTTGGCAAAGAAAAGGGCTATTGTTCGAAGACTTCATTCAGTTGAGACCTTAGGTTGCTGTGAAGTTATTTGTTCTGACAAAACAGGGACGATAACCCAAAACAAAATGACAATTACATCGCTATATTACAATGGAAAAGAGCAAAAAGACAAGTTCAAGCTTGATGAGCAGGGCAATAAACTTGTTTTGGCAGGTGTCCTTAATAATGATACAAACATTTCCAAGGGGAGAGTTATTGGAGACCCAACTGAGGTTGCAATGACAGAACTTGGCAGAAATTACAAAATTAATCAAATTGAAATGAAAGAAAAATATCCAAGAATCAATGAAATTCCTTTTGATTCTGGAAGAAAACTTATGTCTGTGCTATGCACAATGGATGGACGCAACACTATGATAACAAAGGGTGCACCAGACAATATTCTTGAAAAATGCAATAGAATTTTACTAAATGGTAAGGTTTTGGCACTTACAACAAAGGAAAAACAAGAAGTTTTAAAGCAAAACGAGGACATGAGTGGCAGAGCATTGAGAGTTATTGGTTTTGCCTATAAACCTTGCGATAATGATGGAGAATTTGAAGAAAACAACTTGATTTTTATGGGACTTATGGGTATGATTGACCCACCAAGAAAGGAAATTAAGGAAGCAGTTAAGAAATGTAAACGTGCAGGTATGCGACCAGTAATGATTACAGGCGACTACTCAAATACAGCGCTTGCAATCGCAAAAGAAATTGGGCTTGCATCAAGCATGGAAGAGGTTATAACTGGAAATGAACTTTCAAAGATGACCGACCAAGAACTTGACGAACGAATAAAAAAGTGTTCTGTTTTCGCCCGTGTCAGCCCAGAAGATAAGGTTAGAATTGTTGAGGCCTTCAAACGGGCAGGGAAAGTTGTTGCCATGACCGGTGATGGCGTAAATGATGCTCCAAGTTTAAAACGTGCCAACATTGGTATTGGTATGGGGATGAGCGGAACAGATGTTGCCAAGGAGGTTTCAGATATTATAGTAACCGATGACAACTTCGCAACAATCGTTGTTGCAGTCGAAGAGGGCAGAAAGATTTATGGAAACATTCAAAAGACAGTCAAATTTTTATTTGCAGCAAACCTCGCAGAAATTTTATCTCTTTTCTTTGTAACATTGTTTTTCCCATCTCACTTCTTCTTGTATCCTGTTCAAATATTATTTGTAAACCTTATAACAGACTCACTACCTGCAATAGCACTGGGTGTTGAACTGCCAGAAGCAAATCTTATGGAAATGCCGCCAAGAGATAGGAAGAAAGGTCTGTTTGCAGACGGAATTGGCGTTTCAATTATAATAATGGGGTTAATTCAAACTATACTTGTAATTGTGGCTTACGTGCTTGGAATCCGTTATTCAACAGAGGTTGCAGTAACTATGTCCTTCTACACTTTAAACCTTGTTCAAATGTTCTACCTCGCCTCTATGAGGACGGTTGCACCTTGTTGGAAATCAAAACCGCACAAGAACATATTGTTTATAATTTCAATGCTGTTCTGCTTTGCACTGCTTTCAATTTTTGCATTTACTCCTGTTATGAACATTCTTTCTCTAGTTGCACTCAACGGAGTTCAATGGGGGATTGTTCTTGGCTTATCATTTGGTGTATTTCTTTCAAGTGAAATATACAAACTTATTGAAAATTATATAAAAAAGAAAAAGAGAAAAATAATAATTGAAGATGAGGCAAAATAAAAAAATGCCAAATTTTGGTGCTAAACCAATTTTTGGCGTTTTTTTTATTGTCATTACCACTTTTTTTGTAAAAGTGTGGTAACTTCCTGACGATTGTGAAACAAATTATTTATTTTTAAAATATAATAGCAATCACTTAGTTTTTTTACTGCATCTTGAATGCCTTTTTCTGGATTGCCGGGGAGTTTTATTGTAACAATTGCCAAGCCATTATCTTTTAAACATGGTGTAAGTATATTCATTATTTCTGCGGTAACTTCTGGGTCGACGTTCATGTCGTCAACAATTATGTCATACTTATGGTTTTTTGCAAATTCTTCCGCCTGAGCAATGCTTTCAATTTTGCATTTGTAATGCTTGACATTTGGATTTTCAAGTAAAATTGGGTTCAAGTTACCGGGGTCGACGGCATCGACAATAAAGCCATGCTGTAATAAAACGTTTGTCCAGCCACCAGGTGCAGCACCAATGTCTAGGGCATATCCTCCCTTTTCTCCCAAGTCAATCTTGTATTTTGATAATGCTTCTGTCAATTTGTTTTCAGCGCGTGATATTTCTCTTTTACCTCTATGAGAACTTATTCTATAATCATCACAAGAAAAATTTAAGTTAAAAAGGCTTAAAGAATTTCCAATGTAAAATCTGTTGCCATAAATAAAAATTGAAAAAACATTTACCTCATCATCATTGATAATTTGCTTATCAGAAAAGGTTGGCATTCCTCCCAAATCTGTAAAATAAGTTCCAATATAAACTTCTATGTCTTTTGCTGAGTAATCAAGTGGGGCATTTAATGAGGTTTCGCCATCACATATCCGCGTTTGAATTGCAAATTTTTCACCATTTTTAACTGGTGTAAAATGATTTAAAATTTCATGTAACAGAAGTTGTTTATCTTTCTCTAAGTCGCCTGTTATTTCGCCCGTTACCGAAACGGGAGCAATATGTTTTATAAAAATAACATTATTTTTAAGGATTTTAGATTGAAAATCTTCTTGACTAAAAATAGTCTCTATTAGAGATATGCTTTCATTGAAATCCGTTATAATGCGAATTTGATTGTCGATAGATTTAAGTTCCCTTAACGCATTTTTCTTAAAACATGGGGAATAAGTTATTATGTATTGCATATAAATCTCCTAATCCTAATATTAACATAAATAATTCTTTTTGTCAACGTCTTCAATTGGTCTAAGAGGGTGTCTTAGGCTCTCTTTTTATATTGTATTTAATACAAAAAAAAGAAAGCCTAAAAAATTTCAAAAAACACCAAAAATCATTTGACAATAGGGGGGGGGGCAATGCTATAATGGGGTATAGGCAAAAATATAATTAAATTTTGCGAACAAAAAATTTATCCTTATAAAAAAAGAATCGACTAGAAAAATCAATATGAAACAAAATATTCTTGACAAAATTCGACAAATATTGACATAAAATAAATTTATTATTTATTTGCTTACAAGAGAGACAGAAGACATAAAAAATGTGCAAAAAGTGGTATAAGAGACTATCATTTATATATAAAAAATAAAATAGGAGGGGATATGAAAAAGATTATAAAATCAGGTATTTTTAAAACTTTTGTAATTATAACCTGCCTTTTTATGAGCCTATCGTCATTAATGATTGGCTTAAACTTTTGTGGAATCATATATATGGAATCTGGCGATGCGTTCAATAGCAGTGATAGTTATACTACAATTGGCGAGATTTGGGATTCCACAAATTCAAAATTTAAACAATATGAATTTGATAAATTGCTTAGAGCAATAAGTAGACAACAGTCAGTTTCATCTAATATGAAAACAATAAATAGTATGGCGACAACTGAGGCTAATGCCCAAACTTTTAGAAATAATAATGGCAATGATATAGTTGTAACAGTGGGTGGCTTAACTTGGACGCCAACCTATCTTTCTAAAGATAAAAATGGGAATGTAATTTTAACGTTGTGGCTTGCAGATTCAAGTAAACTTTCTGATAAAACATATTGCGATGGCGAAAAATTTGATATTAAAGGAGGTGTCAAATGGGCTTTTTTTAGAGATGAAGGAACAGGGGGTCAGCCATCAAGTATGTATGGAACCTCATATATTCGTGCAGTATTTAATGGTGGTGCTTATGGAACTGCTATAAATTACGTAATGAACAAAGCGTATCTTTCTCAAAGTGAAAGTTCAATTTTTGCTCCATTTACTATGGGTGATTTAAGAAACTTTATAGTAAGACCAGAAGATGTATCGTGGCAAGAAAGTGGCCAATCTGCAAAAACTAAATTAGGTCTTGCATATAACTTGCCAAACGAAAATTGGTCGACAGAAACTTCGAGTGATGGCTTTTATAATTCATACAACTGGGCTTATCGTAATTACAGTGATGCGTGGATAACAAACAGTCTATGGCTTCCATCTTTAACAGAAACGGGATATAGTTCTACAAAGAAAGGAAAATGGCAAACATCAACTGAGCAAAGACGAAATATTATTGGAACGTGGCTTAGGTCAGGTGCATATAATAATGCGGGAAATGCTGTTTATCTTACTTCGGCGGGAACTTCTTATGGAACAGATAGTGTTCTTTCACCTAATGCTGCACGACCTGCATTTCATTTAAATTTATCTGCGGCTTCGGCACAGGTTGCGACAGTAGGCGAATTGTGGGATAGTTCTTCATCGAAATTTAATCTCACGAATTTTAATAATTTAATGGTTGCTATAGGTGGGAATACCAGTTATTCAGCATATAATATGACTGGCATTGATAGTTTGGCAACAAAAAAAACAACGGGCAAAGTTTTGCAAGACAATTGTGGCACAAAAATCATTGTTACTCTTGGTGGGCTTACATGGACTCCAACCTATCTTTCAAAAGATGAAAGCGGAAAAACAATTTTGACATTATGGCTTGAAAATTCAGACCAACTGAGTGGGAAATCCTATGGAGATAAAGCTTTTTATTCTGGAGGTGAGGCTGAGTGGGCGGCTTTTAATAGCTTAATTAATGCATATGCATATCCAGCTAATATGTATGGCATGTCATATATGAGGTCTGTTGTTCTAAATAATGGTGGAAATTATGCAACAAGCAACGAGGTCTTTACTTCTCATAGTAAGTCAACCAATTCAGTTTTTGCACCATTTACAATAGGGAATTTAACAAAATATATTGTAAAGCCCAAAAATGTTTCATGGCAGAAAGGTGGTCAATCTGCAATTAGTCAATTTGGAGATTCATATAATTTAGCCAATGAAGATTTAACAACGTCATCTGGTTTTTATAGTTATAAATCGTATAACTCTAATTATACTATAAAAGAGGGCTATACCAACTGGGGTGATGATTACCTATGGCTTCCTTCAGCGACTGAAATTGGTTTTGACGATTCAAAATCAGGATTTTGGTATATTACATCTCAACAGCGATATGAATCGGATGCATTTCTTCGTTCGGCGTATGAGAATGACGGCGCCCAAGTATACAGGCTTTACCTTTCACTCACTATGGGTAACCGATGGACTGCAGCATCTTCTGGTGATGTCCAACCAGCACTTCATTTAAATTTAACAGATGCCGCAATCAATGCAACGGAGACTAAAGTATCTCTGCTTAGTGGTTACGATAACAATTTTCAGTTGGGGACTATAACCACTTATTACAAACAGACAATGGGAAAAGTAAGTGTTCCAACACGTCCAGGATATATTTTTGACGGATATTATACAGGCTTAAATGGAGGAGGAAGGAAATATTTCAATAAAGATGGCAGTTGTTATCAAGCATGGAATGAACAGGGTGTAACAAAACTTTATGCATCATGGAAAAACGAGACATATAGTATAAAATTTATTGGCAATGGAGGGAAGGTAAATTCTAGAACAGAAGATACTCACCAAGTAAGTTTTGATGAAAGTGTAACCATTGTCGTAGATAGACCGGGATACGATTTTAATTATTTTACGCAAGAAAAAAATCCAACTGCAGATAGCACCAAATACTATTTAAGCGAAAATCAGTTTAAGGTTATAACTGATTTTGGTGATAATGGAGCAGAAGTCTCAATGTATGC
>CANQKH010000006.1 GCA_947624415.1 uncultured Clostridia bacterium
AAAGAATAGAGGTTAATCCCTAAATTTTCACTCAAGGCAGGCTACACTGCACACAACTTTTATCGCAATGCAGGTTCTTCCCTAGTGAGTGGACCTTCCTTTCCACCCAGATAGGTCTCCACGATAATTGGGTCGGGTCCTATATGCCATTATAGAGCGCCCAAAAATCTTAACTCCCAGCACCAGCCCCAGTTTGGGCAACCAAAGCCAGCACCAGAAACTTCACCGATATGCCCTTCGACGCTATAATCTTCGCCTTCCTAAATCAAAATACTGACTAGAATACTGCACCTTCTACATTATAATTATAGCACACTTAAATGAAAAATGCAAGAGAGATGGGGTGAATATTGTTAAAAATATAAAAATAAGGCTTTTTTTGTGAATTTTTCACACTTTTTTGCCCTGTTTTTGAAATTTTTTATAAAATTGGCTTGGTTTTTGGAAGGTTTTTGCCACGCGGATACTTTTTGTCGGTTGGCATTATCTTCTTCAAAACATATATATTTCTAGCCCCATTATCAAGCAAACTGTAATTTAAAGTCTTTTTATAAACTCCTCCCAAAATTGAAATTGCTTTCTTTGACGAACTCAATTCTTCATCCCCTTTCTGCCCTTTATACATAAAAATATAACCGCCAACCCTTACAAAAGGAATAAGATATTCGCTTAATGTTGGCATTGGAGCAACCGCCCTTGACAGGGCAAAATCAAACTTTTCTCTCCCCTCTTTTATATAATCTTCCGCCCTTGCGTGGACACATTTTACATCTTTTATATCTAAAATTTGCAACAATTTTTCAAGAAAATTAATCCTTTTTTGAAGACTATCCACAAGCGTTAAGTTTAAATCTGGTCTTAAAATTTTAAGAGGTAGGCCTGGAAAACCTGCCCCCGTTCCCACATCAATAACTTTTGCGTTTTGACTAATTTCCATATATGGGAGGCAACTGTCAATAAAATGCTTAACAATAATTTCCTTTTCATCAACAATGGCAGTAAGATTGTATTTTTCATTTTCTTGCAATAAAAAATTCTTGTAATCTTCAAAATTCTTGCACTGCTTGTCGGAAAGTGTGAAGCCATATTCAAGAAAGAGTGCTTTTATATCAACCATTTTTCTCCTCCTTAAATCTTTTCACAAGCACAGTCAAAACCGCTATGTCGGCAGGGGAAACTCCCGATATTCTTGACGCTTGCCCTATGCTTAATGGTCTTAGGGCCTCTAATTTTTCAACCGCCTCAATTCTTAATCCGTGATATTTTCTGTAATCAAAATCTTCATCGATGAGTAGTTCTTCATTTTTCTTGAATTTTTTTATATCCTCTTCCTGCTGTTTCAAATAACCTTCATATTTGACCATAATATTTTTTTCGTTTATAATTTCATAAGAAAAATCTTTAAATACATGAAGATATTTATCAATCTTAAACGCATCAATATTGTTTCGTTTAATCATGTCTTTAATAGATATGCTGTCATGTGGCAAACTTTCATTGTTATCCTCAAAAAGTTGTTTAATTTCATCAATTTTGTATTTTTTTTGCATAATTTCATCGATTTTTTGCAAATTTTTCAACTTTTTTTGATAAATTTTCCATCTCTTGTCGTCAACAAGCCCAACCTTTCTTCCAATTTCAGTGAGACGCAAATCAGCGTTATCTTGTCGCAACAACAGCCTATATTCTGCTCGCGAGGTCATCATTCTGTAAGGCTCGTTTGTTCCCTTAGTAACAATGTCGTCAATAAGCACGCCAATATAACCATCACTTCTTTTGAGAACAATTTCCTCCCTGCCTCTAAGTTGCAAACTTGCATTTATCCCTGCAATTATTCCCTGAGCCGCCGCCTCTTCGTAACCCGAAGTCCCGTTAATTTGTCCTGCAAAAAACAACCCTTTTATAGTTTTTAATTCAAGAGTTGGTTTAAGTTGGGTTGGGTCAATGCAATCATATTCAATGGCATAACTGTCTCTCATAATCTCAGCCCTTTCAAGACCTTTGACAGAATGCACCATTTTTTCTTGAACATCGACAGGCATTGACGTTGAAAAACCTTGAATGTAAACCTCTTGTGTCGAGAGTGATTCAGGCTCTAAAAATAGTTGATGTCTTTCCTTATCGGCAAAGCGTATAATTTTTGTTTCAATAGATGGGCAATATCTTGGACCCACACCCTTTATTAAACCAGAGTAAACAGGTGCTTTGTCAATATTATCTAAAATGATTTTATGCGTTTTTTCATTTGTCCAAGTTAAATAGCAAACTGCACGATTTTTTCGCGAATTATTTGATTTTTTTGTTATAAATGAGAAATTTTGTATATTTTCATCACCTTTTTGCACTTCTAAGACGTCATAGTTTATACTTCTTCCATTAATTCGTGCCGGCGTTCCCGTTTTAAATCTTAAAAGTTTTATCCCCAAATTTGAAAGACTGTTTGACAAATATTGGGCATTTGAAAAGCCGTTCGGCCCACTTTCCTTAGTGTAAGAGCCAATAATAATCCTGCTTTTAAGATAAACTCCCGTAGCAAAAACCACAACTTTTGATTTGTAAATTTGACCAAGTGCCGTCGTTACAATTTTTTCACCATTTTCAAGACATTGTATATCGGTAACTTCACCCTGTCGCAAAAACAAGTTTTCTGTGCTTTCCAATGTTTTTTTCATCTCGTTATGATAACAAACCTTGTCAGTTTGTGCCCTAAGACTTTGAACAGCCGGACCTTTTCCACCATTTAACATACGGAGTTGAATAGTAGTTTTATCTGCATTCACCCCCATTTCGCCTCCAAGTGCATCAACCTCACCAACAAGTTGCCCCTTTGCAGTCCCTCCTATAGATGGATTGCACGCCAAAAAAGCAACCGCATCAAGGTTGATTGTAAGCAAAAGTGTTTTATTTCCAGTTCTAGCAAGAGCAAGCCCTGCCTCACAACCAGCATGACCTGCTCCTATAACAATGGCATCAAAATTTTCTTCCATATTTTCCTCAAAAACACATATATTTTAACACATATTTACAAAATTAGCAACAATACAATGTAAAGTAATATTGATAATATTTTGTGGTGGAAGAAAATTTTTATAATCTCTATATTTTTTAGTCATTATAATGCAATCTAAAAACTAAATTTTTAAATATAATTTTTAGTTGCCACTTTTTCATAAATGTTTTAAATTTTCTTTAAAAACAAATAATTTACCCAAAAAAGTGAAAAATTTAAGAAAAAAACACGATTTTTTGCAAATTTTATTGTTTTTTATCCAATTTTCTCATTTTCTATAATACTTTTGGCTCTCAAAAACTTCTCCACTGTTTCAAGAAGATACTTCTCTCGTCCCCTTTCGTCAAGTTTAAATAAAACCCTTTCTTCCATTAGTTGACCTATTGGATTTGTTATGTTATCCTGTGAATTCAAAATGTTTCGAACCTTCTCAACAAATTCGCCGTCATCACTGTTTATAATTTTTATTTTTGCATCTGTATATCCATTTTTATTTATCATTCTGTTTTTAGCACGCATGGCAAGAATTTTCAACATATTGCTATTACCTTTCATATTTCCTCCTTTATGCTTATTTTACTATATATAGTATAATTTGCAAATGCTAATATACAAGTTTTAAGTCGACCTTTGTCTTTTATTGTTGCAAACCTCCTTAAAAAGTTTTGTTATTGTGAAAAATAAATGCTTTTTCATTTTGCTTTTTTTAAAAAATGTGCTAATATTATAAAAGATACTTGTTATCGTTGAATTTAAGGAGTTTTTATGGCAAACGTAATTAGAAACATGAATTTTAAGCCTATTATTGAAAAAGTTGATTACAAAAGAATGGCTGAACCTCAACCAAACGCAACAATTAATATGCGTGTTTGGGATGAACTTACAGTCGAAAGACTGCGTAGTGATGCCGTAAAGGTTACTGTGCAAAGGAATGTAAAGCCAGAACCTGAATGCATCTTCTCAATCGAGGTCGCTTTGAGCGTTGAAGTTATAATAAACACTGCCGAATATGACCAACTTGAAGATGCAGAAGAATATTTCAAAACTTCACCTGTCGCAAGAGTATTGGCATCTAATATAGCAACAATTATGGCAGAACTTACAATTCACTCACAAATAGGCCCTATGATTACCTCACCTGTATGCCAATTTCCACAATAAAAATATAAATTAAAAGGATTTGTTTATGGTTTACGCATTTATCGGTGTTATTTGTTTGTTTTTTCTATTTTTAATAGTATCTTTTTTCATGACGTCAAAAAACATTGAACTCAAATTGGAAAATTCCACTGTAAAAGTCCAGACGCGAGGTAGCAAAATGAAAATTTTTGTAAATGACTCGCTTTATAAGGAAATTTATGCTCCTCCACTTATTAATGGAGTAACATATCAAATATCTGTTGACGGACAAGAATATGACCTATATTGCCATAGTTCTGGACTTGGCTACAAACTTAGGGTTGAAATTCGAAGAGACGATAAAACCATTGTGGACAATGGTGTAATTATAAAAGAAAAGAAAAAATAGACGCATTATCAAGGGTAATTTGAAAAAATAGATTTTTCATAAAATTTATTTTCTCACTTTACTTTTTTTATTTTTAGATTAAAAAATCAAAAAAATAGCAAAAATTAGCAAAATTTTGACTTTTTTGCAAGCAAAACTTGTAAATATCAAAAATAAATAAATTATATGTTCTATAATTTTACAAAATAAAAAAGGTGCATTTATAATTTGCATCTTTTTTACAATGAGATTGAACCTTTCCTTCTAGTGGAAACTTTATTTCCCTGGAGAGAGAATGTTATATAAATCTTTCCATATTCACATAATTCGTTGGTAGATGGAAACTCTAGTTTCCCAAAGAGAGAATGAGATATAATTCTTTCTTTATAACAAATTCGATAGTAGATGGAAACTCTAGTTCCCTGGAGAGAGAATGAGATATAATTCTTTCTTTATAACAAATTCGATAGTATATGGAAACTTTAGTTTCCTCGATAGTAGATGGAAACTTTAGTTTCCCCTATAATATTTTGTTTAAATAATCAAGAGCATCTTCTCGGTCTTGTTTTTCTTCTGGGGTTTCCTCTTGAGGTGTATGGTTGATTGCCTCTCCGATTGTTTCGCCTACAAAATCAATAACATTGCTCAAAAAATCTTTAACATTTGCCCCAAGCGTTTCTCCGTTTTCACGTTTTAATTTTCCATATTCTTTCGAACACTCCTTTTTGAAGGTCTTCATCATATAACTCCACGCGCGGGCATAATCCTTGTCGAAATTCTTACTATACTTGTCAAGACTTGGAAAATCAACAAATATTCCACTGCTACTTTCACTAACCTTTGCAAATTCATCAAAGAAATCAAAAACTGTTTCCATATTTCTTATAATCTTACCCTTTTTGCCGACGGGTGCATTAAGTAATGCCTCTTTCTTTTTCATAAGAATTGCGGCGACAGCGGTGGCAGTTGCCTGTGATTTTTCAAAGTCCCAACCCCACTTAGAATTGTAAACTCGTTCAACACACTTTTCTAAACTCACGTTTTTTGCAAACTTATCAATAAATTTATCAGCCTCTTGAATGGCCTCTTCTTGATTTGAAAATTTTCTCATAATAACTCCTTTTTTAATACATTGTTGCAACAATATACGACAAATTCCCCAATTTTACCCTTTTATTCTTCTCTGGATTGTAAAGAAATATGTTGTTTTTTGTGTTGTCATAATAGATTCCATAATTGTCATCATTAATAACAACCGCCATGCCAAGCAAGAATATTTGACTGTTTGGGAAAACCTCTTGTGCCGCTTTAAATTGTTCCTTTATCAAAGTTTTAATACCTTCACGGCTTGAAATAGGATGAAAATTAAGAAAAGTTCGCTTGTTTACATAACCATCAAGCCTAAAAAATAAAAATGTTGTGTAATATTGCGGCAAATCTCCAAACAACGGAAAACCTAATTCTTCCTCAACATCATAGAGGTCAATCTCCTCATTGATTCTAATAGGTTGCCACTCCACTTCGCCATCTTCATCAGGTTGAAAAGTTAAAAGCAACTCCTTGTTAAGATTTGGGCTGTAAGGAATTTTGGGGCTTGAATTATTATATGCAATATAATTGTTTACAACCTTCCTAAAATGAATTTCTAAGGCATCCTCCATTAAAAAATAATTTTGCACTTCATTTTCAATAAAATCAGCCATATCTTCAAATTTTAAAAACATATCTTCTTCAATGTCATATAGATAGATTGCCTCACTCTTTTCAGTTAAATCATAACCCACAATCATACCATCGTTGGTAGTTGCAAAACAAGCCAGGTCTGGCTCAATACTATTTTCACGCTTGTAGGCGGGGTCGTTCATTTCTTTAAGAGTAAAGAGTTCACTTGAAAAACCTTTGTGCAATTTGTCTGTTGAATAAAATTCAACAATTTGTCCAATAAACCCTCCATTGTAAACTGAATACCACTCTTTAAGTTGAAGGGGCATATTTTCGCCAAAAACCTCAATAACTTTACTCACTGTGTTTTCATCACTTTTGACCAAATTGTCGCCATTAATTTTTGCAAGTTCCTTAATTGCTTTTTCCAGTCTCTTTTGCATTTAAGCCCTCCTTAGAATTATTGTAGCATTTTAGTATTTAAAAAGTCAAATTATTGCATGAATTATTTAAAAAGACGTAAAACTCCTAAGAAATTAAAATATTTATTGACAATATTGATTTCATTTGCTAAAAACAATAATTTGCAAAAATTTAATGAAAAAACGAGAATAAAGTGGTTTTTATGCTTATTTTTTAAAAATTTTATCTTTGTTTAAAATTCTTTTCATTTTATGTCGCTAGTTTTATCCATCCATTGCTTTCTTTTATTATTTTAGAAAAAATTTTCTACATTCTCAACTTAGACCTTTAATGAATCGTTCTAGTCAAATTTTTCTACTACATAAGCATTTAGTAATCTCTTGAATGTTTGCTTTGTTTTTGGTCAATGCCTTATTGAATTTCTTCGTGTCTTTTGACATTTACTATTCGCACAAGGCATTCAACAATTAATTAAAAATTTTTGATTTGTATTTTAATTGTTATTTTTTAATAACTATTTCATTAGGTTTACATCAATTTTCTCTTTAAAACTTGCTATTCTGTTACATTTTTCGTCATCAAAAACACAAATGTTTATTTTTATAATTAAATAATAACTATTTTCTTTAAATTTTTAAAAAAAATTATAAAAAAGACTTAAATTTTTTGTCATTTTATGGTATAGTATATATGTTAAAGTATTTAATTTAAAGAGGTTTAAAAATGGGAAAAATTGTAGCGTTCGCTAATCAAAAAGGTGGCGTTGGAAAAACGACAACCTGTATCAACCTTGCTGCTTATGTCGCGGCAATGGGTAAAAAAGTTCTTGTTCTTGACCTTGACCCACAAGGTAATGCGACCAGCGGTCTTGGAATCGATGAGAAAAACAAGGACTTAAAAACTATTTACGACTTAATATCTGGAGAATACACCGTTCAAGAGGTTATCCAGCAAACAATTTTGGAGGGACTTGATATTCTTCCTTCAACAGTTGACCTTGCCGGAGCAGAAATCGAAATGATTCAAATGCCTCAACGCGAGAAAATAATAAAAGGCATACTGGATAAAGTGAAGGATAGTTATGATTTCATAATGATTGACTGCCCACCATCCCTTGGTCTAATAACAGTCAATGCGTTAACGGCTTGCAACAGTGTTATTATTCCAATGCAATGTGAATATTATCCCCTTATGGGTATAACTCAGCTGATGAACACAATAAGACTTATAAAATTTCATTTAAATCCTACAATCGACATTGAAGGCGTGGTTATGACTATGAAGGATAAGCGTTCAAACCTTACCACAGAGGTAAGTGATGAAATTTTAAAGTTCTTTGGTAAAAAGGTGTTTTTCACATACATTCCTCGTAACATACGTCTTGCCGAGGCTCCAAGCCATGGTGAACCTATATTAATTTACGACCCTAATTCTAAGGGAGCAGATGCATATTTATCATTAGCAGAAGAATTTCTGGATAGAAATGAAGTGAAATACAATCAAATTACAAAAGAAACAAAAATAAAATTAAGAGAGGTAAAAAATGGATAAGAAAAAAGGTTTAGGAAGAGGTTTGGAGTCGTTGTTTGCCATGTATGACAACGCACCAGAAACTTCTACTTCAAATGAAGGAAACAATGAAAATGTTGTAGACACAGAGGCTAAAACAGTAAAGCAAGAAGATGGAATTACAGAAATTGATGTTGTTAAAATAATTCCAAACCCAAATCAGCCAAGAAAACACTTTGATGACGAAGCATTACAAGAACTTGCAAGTTCAATTAAAATGCATGGCGTGATTCAGCCACTTGTTGTAAACAAAAACGATGACGGCACATATATGATTATCGCCGGAGAACGTAGATGGAGAGCGTCAAAAATTGCAGGCGTTGAAAAAGTTCCTGTCGTCGTTAAAAACTATACAGAAAAACAAATTCGCGAGATTTCAATTATTGAAAACCTGCAAAGAGAAGACTTAAACCCTATTGAAGCAGCAAGAGCTATTAAGCAGTTGATGGATGAATATCATCTCACACAAGAGGTCGTATCGGACAGAATAGGAAAAAGTCGTTCTAGCGTTGCTAATACATTGCGTCTTTTGACATTGTATCCAGATGTTATCAAATTGATTGAAGATGGTAAGTTGTCAAGCGGTCATGCAAGAAGCCTTGTAGTAGTTGATGATACAACTCAACAAGTAAAACTAGCAAAACAAGCTGCCGATGGCAAAATGTCGGTAAGAGAACTAGAAAAGGCTGTTCGTAACTATCTAAACCCTCAAAAATCTCCGACTAACAAGGTGCAAGAACAATCACTCGAATTAAAGGAACTAATTAATGAAATGCAAAGAATATTTGCAACAAAAGTATCTGCAATTGGAAACGACAATAAAGGTAGAATATACATAGATTATTATTCAAGAGATGATTTAGACAGATTGGCAGATCTAATCGAATTATTAAAGAAAAAAGAGATTACATTAGGCGATTTAAGAAATTACAATAAAAGACATCCAAATCAATAACACAAGAAATTAACAAAACCAACAATTAATTTATGTTGCAAAAAGAGACCAAAAAATGGTCTCTTTTTAACTCTTTAAAAGTGAACGAAATACATAAAAGTCCTTTTTTAAAGCAAAAACCATTAGAAATCTTAAATTTAACACAAATTATGCACTTACATAAAAAATAACATATTTAAAAACGACCATTTACTCGTTTAAAATTGATTAAAAATTGCGTATAAAAATGAGATGGTGCAACGCAAAATAATTAATTTGTAATAAATTTTATAAAAATCAAGTTAATTTTCAATAAAGGATTCCCGATTACCAAATAAAATCAAATTTTAAGTGTTTAATGAATATCAAACCCAATACCTAATTATATTTGTTTTCATCCTATAAGAAATGGTAGACTGTCGATAAAATGTAGATAATATTTTAAAATTCTTAGAACACTTTTAAATGATAAAAAGAAAAAACAAGTCGATTTTGATTTATTTTTACATTTATCAATAAAGTTGCTTTTTACAATTTTTAATACAAAATTTCTGTAAAATGCCCCAAATACTTCTTAAACTTATTGTAGTGCATAACAAATTCAAGTAATATTTAGCAAAAACTTGTTTCACGTGAAACATTTATATAGTCAACAAGAAACTTAGGCAACGCTATCTGTCTGCAACAAATTTTTCTCTGTGAATGTTATAATATCATGTAAATATAAGAAATTAGTCGATATAATGTTTCACGTGGAACATTTATTTTAATGATTTATCATAAGTTGTGCTTTTATTATGACAAACGGCACGAAAACCTATTTTTTCTTTATCCATAATTAATTATTAAATATTTTTTACAGGGTTTAAAAAATAATGGCGAAATAAAAGGAGAAAATAAAAACTGAAAAGATGACCCCACTATTAATTATAAAAAGAGATGAAAACCCCGTTTTTGCGAAAATTTAGCCAAAAATTCGCATTGCACCATATATAAAATCTTTAAAATTTGCAAGATTTTTGTTTCACGTGAAACATTTTTACATTAAATTTTGCTGCCATAAGCGAAAAGAAACGACAATTGTTTCACGTGAAACATATTAAAATATATTAATCTATCTTCTTAATTAACTTTTTAAAATACTTATAAATGCGTTGATAACCTTATGTTATTGAATTTATGAATGCTTTGGAGTTGATGAAGCCTTGATTTGATGAATGTCTTGATTTGATGATATTCAATTAGAAATGTTTAATCACACTATTCAATGTTTTCATCTTCCAAAAATTAGCAAACAAATCAACAAAACAAAAAATTTAATGTGAATTTGAATGAAACTAGTTTAAATTTTGCAAAAGTATAAATTTATGTCTGCGTCAATTAAAAAATATACGCAAAAATCGGTGAATTTTAAACGAGTAAATCCTCGACAAAGGATAAATGAAAATTGTTGTTGGTGCAAAAGTTTAAATTATTTTAACTTTTGGACTTCAAAAAACGTTTTTTGAACTTGTAAAATTTGTTTTGTTATATCATTTTTTTATGATATAATATAATAGTTGAAAAAAGGAGAATAAAAATGAAAGATTTAAAAGGAACAAAAACAGAGCAAAATCTTAAAACTGCTTTCGCCGGAGAAAGCCAGGCTAGAAATAAGTATACCTATTATGCATCACAAGCAAAAAAAGAAGGATACGAACAAATAGCAAGCGTATTCGAGGAAACTGCAAATAATGAAAAGGAACACGCAAAACTTTGGTTTAAGGCATTAAATGGTGGTTCAGTTCCTACTACACTTGCAAATTTATTAGACGCAGCCGCTGGCGAGCATGGAGAATGGACTGAAATGTATGTTCAAATGGCAAAACAAGCCAAAGAGGAAGGCTTTGATGAACTTGCTTATCAGTTTGCCGCTGTTGGTGAGATTGAAAAGCGCCATGAGGAAAGATATAGAAAACTCGCTGAACTTGTAAAAAATGGGACTGTATTTAATAAAACTGATAAAAAAGTTTGGATATGCAGAAACTGCGGTCATATTTATGTAGGCGATTCTGCTCCAGAAATGTGCCCAGTATGTAAGCATCCACAAAGTTATTTCCAACTTTTAAATGAAGAATTCTAATATAATAGACTTATTACTGCTCGTCATTAATAAGTCTTTTTTTTTGCAAGAATGCTTTTTCATAATTGGCTAATAAAATAAACCTGAAACGCCTATATTTTAAAATACAGGTAAGGTATTGACAATTAATTTCAAATTTGCTATAATAAATACAGGAGAAAAGAATATGGAAAAATTAAGAAAAGTAAAAAAAGGTGAAGAAGGATTGAATCAACTACGCGACCATTTTGCTAGTGTCAGCGGCGATTATAGAGCATATGAACTAAAAAATATACTATCAGAATGTATAGCAAGGTCGGATGATGGGTATGCAGCATACGATGAAATATATGGCTATAATGAAGATCATGATTTTGCAGAAGGCGTTATATCTTCTTATAAACACGGCGACACATATATTCATAAGGAAACAACCACCGTTACAAAGGCAGAGGGTGGCACATCTAATAAAATGGAATATACTGTCATTAAACCAGATAAAAAAGGCAGATATAACATAATGACAATAGAAACATATAAAAAAGAGCCAGCAAAAATCATAATATGTGATAAAATAGGAACGAATGCGGAAACAAAGACAGTTATCGACCTTGCACATGACTTCCCTAACAAGTATAATGACCTGTTCAACAGAGCCTTTGATGCAATGGTAACCGTTGACACCAGAGAACGTGAATACAATAGAGAAAAAAAGAACTTCAAGGAAAATAATGCGAAAAAACAAAATGCAGACGTAGAAATGAACAAGGAAACAAATACAGACGACGAAAGCGAATTATAATATACATTGCGTAAAAATTTAAAAAATATCTTAAAGTGCTTTTAAGATATTTTTTTTATGTTGTTGAATAATTAATTATATTTTGAAATTCCATTTACTATCAATAGTAAGTTTTTATTTTTACCAACATTTTTCGACTTTTTCAGGCATTAGTCGATTGTAAACTACTTTGCATATGGCTAAAATATATAGTATAATAATTCTGTAAAAAGGAGAAAGTAATGGATAAACTAAAATCACTTGCCAACAAGGCAAAAAATAGATTATTGAGCAAAGGGCTTATGGAAACATATTCCTCAGCCTTTAAGACAAGTAAGAATGCAAACAGTTTTCATAATGAACTTACCGCTGAAGAAAAGCGATGTCTATATTTAGACAATAACAAAATGATGAAAATGAGCAATTATGAACGTGAAAGATATTTGCTGGATTCAATACGTAAATATCACCAAGAACGCCAAAAACGAGATTTGAAAATAGGGTAGTCAAATATTATATTAGTTATTAAATAATAACCTTTGTATTACAAATAAGGATTTATGAAACTGACAAAAGAATATTTGATATTTTTCTTATTATATTTAATGATTTATCCTCAAATAGGCGAATGAAAAAGGAGGTTTGTGGTTAGGCACACCCCGTTTGTGCCATCATTTGAAAATTTGCAAAACTACAACTATATTTTTCGCATACTTGTCTTGTAGCAAAGTGGTTTTATCCCAAAAGAAAGCATTTGGAGTGATATATGCGACAACAATATTAAATTCAACTTTTAATTTTGCCACTATTACAACACCTTTACTATTGAAAGACAAATGAAAAAGTTGAAATGAAATTTAATGAATACAAATAAAAAGGACATTTTATTATGTCCTTTTGTTAGTTTTTGTATTTTATGTTTATTTTTTATATCTTGCTAGATTTATAACTTCGCAAATAATTGCAATTAATTCCAAATTTGTAAATTTGTCGTCATTAGTATAGATAATCATGTCATAATAATCATTTATTGACAAAAGCCCACCAACATTATAGGCACAGGTAATGGCATTTCTTATACCTCTCTCAACAGAACATGACTTGGTGTTAAAATCTTTGGCTATTGTATTGTAAATTGCGTTTAGTTTAAGATTCTCGTTTTCAACTTGTAAAATTATGGCATAACGTAAATAATCAAACCCCAACATTTTTGGCTTTATACCCAGTTTTAAGAGTATTTGCGTTATCATATTATAATTTTCATTATTCATAATTTTTTCCATAATTTTACTTCCTTCAACCTTATTATACAACATATGTCAAAATTTTCAAAACGATTTCTTGTTATAATTTCCTATTTTTGTAAAAATATTTTGAATTTTACAAAAATAGAACGAAGCGTGGACACGACATTTTTTTTTATTGAAGGACATTTTCGTTTTCAATAATTTTTATGGCTTTAAGATATCTATCAACTGTTTCTAATAGGTATTTTTCTTTTCCTCTCTCATCTAAGCGAAAGAGGATTTTGTTTTCCATTAATTGGCTTATAGGATTAATAATATCTTCTGTTTTTAAAAGTTCCCTTACTTTGTCAGTAAATTCCCTATCATCTGACTGTGTAAATTTGTATTCAATGCTTGAATTATTGTTAGAAATCAGTTTATTTTTAGCCTTTAGTGCCAATTTTTTAAGAATATTTTCTTTTTTCATATTAAACTCCTTTAATTTTTTGTCTTCACTTACAAACAACTGCCAACCAAACTGGCGAGAAAAAGGCCAACAACTGAGTGATTTTTTGAAGCACTTAACCACGATTTTATAGTAATTTTTTTAATTAATATTAAATCATAACTTATTATATACTATAATATTTTATTTGTAAATTCTATTTTAGTCGTCATTTGTCGGTTTTATTCGCTAAATTTTTCGCTTTTTCTCTTCCCATTAATTATAATTTAATTACATGGTTTTTAAGGCTTTACAACACTTAAATACTAATAAATTATTAAGTTTTAATTCTCTTGATTTTCTAAATATAGCCTTATTTTCTTGACATAAATTTGAAAATATGTAAACTTGTAGTAGAGGAAAAATATGATAAGATTAGTCAAAATTGCATATGCGTTTGTTATTTTTGCCTTACTTATGGTGTGTGGCATAATTTTTATTGACTTTCTTCGTGCTCCAAGTGTTTCAACGACAAACAAGCCATCTCAAAGTTATATAATTTCCTCCACAAAGTCGGTAGGGGATGGAAAAATAGAAAAAATGCTTGCATATCAAACAAATTATCAAAATATTGGAGTTGATAATGAATATAAAAAGCAGGTTCATGACCTCCTTGTTGAAAAAATAAAGACTGTTGCAGAGGTAGAAAAGAATAGTCTTCTTAACAAATATAATTCACAACCTGATGATTTTGAAGTAATAATTTTAAACACAAATGATGTGGCTGGCTATGTGATTAGATTTTCATCGCTTGACACATATAATTTTTATTACAATTCTATACAAAGAGAGGTTAAAAAGGGTTCATTTGTTAATGTTATGACCCAAAAAATGCAATATCCGTTGACAACAGAAGAGGTCGAAAACTACAAAAATCTTATGATTGATGCAGTTTCTAGCATTATAAATGAAGATGTTTCAAGCAAATATGTTCCTATTGTTTATTATGAATATGTTTCACCTAATTCTCATGGAAAGGCAAACGCCAATCAAATTCAGCAGGATTCTCTTGGCTTCACGCACTATATTTGGCTTAACAACGCAGCAAATCAAGCAAAGGAACTTGTAATTAAAATAAATATAATAAACTATTGGTTATGGATTGTTGTTGGGCTGTTTTTACCTCTTAGCATAATGTGTGTTGCAATAGCAATTTTGTCGTTTAAAAAGGATTTAAGTAAAAAAGGCTTAAAAAATCAATAAAAAAGACAATAAAAAATAAAGTTTATGGTTATCCAAAAACTTTATTTTAAAATTATTCCAAATCAATATAATTGTCGCTTTGATAGGGTTTATCACTTTGAGATTGAATTTCCTTTTGCTGATTATCTTCAATTTTAGCACCATCCTGCATAACTTTATTTTTCTCTTCTAAATATTTTTTATATCCAAATGGGTCAAAGTAACTTAATGTTCTCTCGGGGTCGTAGTTATTAGCCATAAATTTTACAAAACCTTGGTCTATTGCGTGATTTTGGCATTGTGTGCTTAATATTAAAATGTAAACAGTTTTATAAGCAATATATTTATCTAATATTTTTCTATCTCTTTTTGTTTCCGTTCGGTTTGTATTTTTGCATATTTTTGTAAATTTTTTTCTTATTTTATCTAATTGTGTAAGAAATTTATCATATGAAATAGTTTTATTGCCAATGTATCTTGAAAAATAAGCCTCACCAATTTTAATATAATCTTTCATTTCTGACATTGTTGCATATACTCTCATGTTTTATCTCCTTAAATATAATTATATCATAACTATAATTTTATGTCAATATTTAAAAATTTTTAAAATTAAAAGGAAAAATTATGAAAATTTTGTTTTTTGATTTAGAATATGCGAGTTCTAAAAATGGTTGTAAAATTTGTGAGTTTGGCTACGTCATAACAGATGAAAAATTGGATGTTATCGAAAAAAACAACTTGATTATAAATCCAAATTTAAAAAATGACGAGTGGGATTGGCGTGTTTTAAGGACAATTTTAACCCGCAGTAAAAGTGAATATGAGGAAAGGTTAACTTTTCGAGAATATTATCCCAAGATAAAATCAATAATTAATAGTTGTGATTACATATTAGGGCACTCACTTTTTAATGATGCAAAAGCACTCAATGACGATTGCAAAAGGTATAATCTGCCTAGTTTGAATTTTGAATTTTATGATGTAAAACTGTTTTATCAAGAATATGCAAACACAAAGGCTGAAATTTCAGTCAACAATATTTTGAAACAATTGAATGTAAAAGGGCAACAGGGTGAACACGATGCAGAAGTAGATGCCTACAATACAATGTTGGAATTTAAAAAAATAATAAACAATCTTGGTGTTTCATTTATTGAAATGTTGGAGTTATGCCCCAACGTTAAAGATAAAAATGAAGATTTTAAAATTTCATCTTTGCAGGAAAAAAGGAAAAATATTGAAAAAAGTAGCAAAAATCCAAAAAATTTTACAAAATTATTAAAAAATTTATATCAAAATTATCCCCAACGTAAAAATTGGAAGGCAATATGTTTTTCTGACACAATACTAGAAGATGATGTTGAAAGTCGGTTGAAACTTATAAAGGCAGTATTTGATAGTGGATTTAACTACACCCAAAACGTGTCATTATGCTCCTATTATGTTGCCGGCGAAAGGGCGGGAAAAAGAGATGAATCATACAATTACAACGTTGAGAAAAATAATATGCAAATAAATAAAATAACCCTTTCTGACCTTGCAAAATTATTAAATATAAAATTAAACGAAAAGGGAGAAATTATTGAAGGAAATTTGCCAAAATATAATGAAAATTCCACAATTTACTTAAAATTAAAAGAAAGTCTCGATAAAAAAGGAATTTCATATGAGGAATTTATTAATAAACTAAATGATAATTAAATAAGGAGAATTATTATGCCGGAATCAAAAAGAATTAAAGATTTGACAAAGGTCAATAGTGCAAATTTCGACACAATTGCAGAGGAACTTTTAGCAAAGTTGAAAGCTTTTGACGATGAGTTCGATTTCAGTGATGTAGAGGCACGAGAAGATGAAACAGAACGCAGTTTTTGTAAGGGTTTCCCTGATATGGGTGATGGAAAAGCAAAGACAACAGAAAGAAGGCTGTGCAAGTGTCTGTATTACACCAATATCGACAAGGAAGTTAAAACAAGATGCGACGTGTGCAAACTTAGAGACAGGCAAAGTGAAGGTTACCATGCAATACTTACAGGAAACTTCAAGGTGATATACTATGAATTTGTGCCAACTAACAAGGGGAGGGGTATTGGAAACGTCGATTTAATTCTTGCTGATGAGAGTTTCGCATATTTGACAGAGGTAAAACCACCAAGGGGAAATGACGAAACCCTACTTCGTATGCTCCTTGAAATTGAAACATATTACCGCGTTACCCTTCAAGGGAAGCAATATGAAGATATAGTCAAGGACAAGCCTCTAAGAAAGGCTATTCTCTTCTTTAAGGACAGCCCTCAATACAAAGCATATTATGATTCATCTTGTGGAGTAAACACAAAAAAATTGCTTAAAAAATTTGGCATTACAGTGTTCTGTGCAGAATTTACAGGCAAAGAGGTTTTTATTAAAGCAATAGGATAATTTAAAAAACAAAAAATGAGTTTAACTACAAAACTCATTTTTTTATTTGATAATAGAAAACTATTACTCGCCATCATCTTTTAAGAAAACCATTACATATCTATGAGGTTCTTCGCCGCGGCTCATTGTAACAACTCTTGGGTCATCTGCAAGTGTTGAGTGAATTATTCTTCTTTCACTTGGGTTCATTGGGTCAAGTCTTGCATATCTTCCAGTCTTTACAACCTTCTCTGCAGTTTTTCTTGCAAGTTCTGCAAGCACTTCGCTTCTTCTTTCCTTGTATCCTCCAATATCAAGTAAAATTCTTTTTTCAGTTTTACCTGCGGCGGCACAAAGCACTCTGTTTATAGCATAGTAGCATTCTCCTCTATGGCCTATCATGTCGCCAAGATTTTCACCAACAACGCTGTAAGTTACATATTTGTCATCTTCGCTTGTATTTATTTGCACATCTTTTCCTGCGGCTTTAAACAATCCTTCAAGAAATTCAACAGGGTCAACTCCTTTTTCTTGAGTTTTTACATTTTCTTCTTGTTCTAAGTTTTCCTGTTCTAAATCTTTAATTTCTTGTTTTTGCTCTTTTTTTAGAGTTTTTTCTTGATTTTTTACCTCTTTTTTGCTTTCTTTTGCTTCTTCTTTAGTTTCTTTCTTTTCTTCTTTTGTTTCTTTTTTATCTGTTTTTTTCTCTTCGTGTTCGGCAACTGTTGGTTTTGAATTTTCTTTAACAGTTGGTTTTTCATACTTTGCCTTTGCATCTTCAGATATTGTTACAAGCACTCTTGCCTTTTTAAACAAACCGCCTTCGCTTAATATCTTTATATCAACATCTTCGCGAGGTGCTTTTAATTCAAAAAGTGCGTTTTCAATTGCCTGTTCGATATTTTTTCCTATTCCCTCGGCTGATAACATATTTTTCCTCCCTAATGTTATTAAAATTTTCTTGAATAGTCAACGTTTTCAAGTTCTTTTTTCTCTTTTTTGGCTTTACGCTTGTCCATAACGAAATCTACAAACATAAGTTGTGGAACTAGTAGTAGTCCTGAAACAACTTGTCCTGTAAGCATATAAATTGAGAACACGCTGTTGTAGAATAGGGCAAACACACCAAGCAAGCATGGAACGATTATTTGTGATATTTTACCTTTTTCATTGTCAACTTTTGGCAAACCTTTCTTCTTATTCTTTCTATTGTTATAGAATTTTGTAAGTTGCATTGTTAAAAATGCTGCGGCTATACACAAAATTGGCAGTAAGAAGTATCCATTTGTTTTACTTTTTTGTGCTTTTAAGTCTGGCATGAAAGCATTGTAAATTCTTTCTTCGCCTTCCTGGAATGTATTTCTTACCTGGCCTCTCAAAGTGTTGTAACTTACAATTGATTTATTGAAAGGTGTGTCGGCAATCCAAATGTTTTCAATCCATAAAAAACTATCTTTTGTTTCGTCATAAACCTTTTTGACGTTTTCAATTGCCACTCTTTGAATGGCCTGTGAAAGGTATAACTTTTCTTCAACCGTATTTCCTTCGTCATCGGTTAAAACTTTTGTGTCAAGCAAAACATCTTTACTCCACTCTTCTTCGCCTTCCTCGTAGGTTGGAAAGTAAACATCTAAGAGTTTTATAATATTTTCATTTTCTTCTACAACTATTTCAACAGTTTCTCCTTTATAGTCAAGAATTGGTCGTTTTGAAGAAAAATCTTGCTTATAATCAATTTTGTCTAATTCCACATCATTATATACAAGTGCTATTGTATTATTTTCATCATCAATGACAAACTTCAAATTCTCATAATCTGCAAAGTATTCAAGTCTGTCAAGTTTATCCTCTTGCGATTCAAAGTTTGATAGGTAGTGGTCCGCAACGTTTACACAATTTATGTATGTGTATCTTATACTTTCATAACTGTTTGCAATCTTGTAAGCAGACATAACGTTAAGTCCAGATAGTAGTGTAAAGAATATAAGAAGGTTTAATCCCATAACTATTATTGTTATTGCACAACTACCATAGTAACCCTTGCCATAATACTTTTTATAAACTTCGTTTTGCTTCTGTTGTAAAACTTGTGGTTGTTTTTCGTATTTTGCTTTAATCTTTGCAAGTTCGGGTTGCATTTTTGTTTGGACTGAGTTCATGTATTGTTGATTGAACTTTGTGCCAGTGTCAACAAGACCCCAAATAAGTCTTATCACAACAGTTAGCAATATAATTGCAAGCACGTAGTTTTTTGTTGCACCCTCAAAAGCCCGTATAATGTTTATCCAAAATCCGCTTGGCTCTTGCACCGACAAAAGACTGCTTATAAAAGCCATTTTTCATCTCCTTTTATATTCATTGGAACGGGGTCGTAACCAAATTCTTCGCTTGGAACACATCTTAATATCCTCTTTACTCCCAGCCCTATTCCCTTAAAACCAAATGACGAAATTGCATCTAGGCAATAACTAGAGCAAGTGGGATAAAATTTACAACTCTTGGGCATTAGTGGACTTACCGCCACCTTGTAAAAATATATTGGGAGTTTTAAAATAAAGGTAAAAACTCTTTTAAATAGTTTTCTCATTTAAGTCTTTACCTTTTTTAAATATATCAAGAATTTCCTTTTCTATTTGTTTGTAGTCAAGTTCTCCAGCACCTTCTCGTGCCTTCAATACATAATTCCTCTTTGGCTGGGGCAGTTTGTTTAGTCTTACAATTTCTTTAAGTCGCCTGCGTAATAAATTTCTCTTCCAGGCTTTCCCGATTTTCTTCGAAATTGAATATCCAATCTTATAACAATTATACTTACTTCCGCAAGTGAATAATGTAAAATGCTTTGAACTGCTTCTCTCCCCATTTTTAAACAAAAAGTTGAACTGACTATTCCTTTTTAATCTATGGTCTGACCTCTCTTTTGTTTTAAGCAGATAATTTTTTTCTTCCACGATTTCTTCTTCTTTTTAAAACATTTCTGCCACCTGTTGTTCTCATTCTCTCTCTAAAACCATGAACTTTGCTTCTTTGTTTTTTCTTAGGTTGATAAGTTCTTTTCATGACGTAGCCTCCTTTTTTAATATTAACTATTCAATTATATTAAAAAATTTACCATTTGTCAAGCGAAAATATATATCCATCTTTTAACAAAATTCTTTAATTTCAATATTTATTGCTTTATAGTCATTTATTGCTACTGCCAAACCCTTTATCACCTCGCTCAGATGGTATCTGTCGCAATGCCTCAATACTTATCTCCTGCTCTTCCATTTTCTCAACTCTATGTATTATCCCCTGTGCAATTGACTTCGATGTTGAATAAAACATAAACTCACGGTCTGGTATCTTCTTCCTTATCTCATCCTCTCCTAAAAGTGATAAAACAATTGGAAAGGTGTTGGCATTGTATAGTGCAACTTTTATCTCTCCTCGATACCCACTATCAATTATCCCACCACATATTTTCATACCTTTAACACCAGTAGATGACCGCTCCTCAAGTTGAAGATAATAATCCTCGCTCGAAGCCCAAGAAATCCCAGTTGGCAGCAGTCCAACATGAAAAGGCTCAATAATTATATATTCCTCGTCAAATGCAGCATAAAAGTCATACCCCGCATTCTCAGCCTTCTTGGTTGGAATAAGTGCATCAGCCCTCGTTTTAGCCCAGTATACCTTATTGTTCTCTACAAAAAATTCCATTTTCCACCTCACTCCCTATATTATACCATACAAGTATTTTTAAAGTCAAAGGTTACTGACAAGAAACTTAGTTTCTATCAGTATCGAATGAGTGATATTTAAAATATAAATTACACTCTCTCATTTATTTATAAGTGTTTAATTTTGTTTTATAAAAAATTAACATTTTCTTTTAATTTGCATTCAAATAATGTATAATGCAAATGAAGTTAAGTGTCTTTAATTTAAAGAAAACTTCATCTCCAACTCATATAGATAAGATAATTTTTTTATTGATTGATAATAATCATAATAATAATCTGTGTGGAAATGTGTATAATTTTTTTATTATACTATATATAGTGTAAAATAACAAAATTAAAAATTCAAAATACTATATATAGATAATAAAAATGTGGAATTAAAGTGGACAAGTTTATAATAATTATCCACTTTTGCACCTAAGTTTTTAAACAATGTGATTAATGAGAAAGTTTATTTTTTTATTTTTAAATATCACCCATTCGATAATCGCCAAGCACCTGGGCTTGTAGAAACTAAGTTTTCCGTCAAACATTTGGTTTGTCGCCAAGCCTAAGGCTTGAAAAAAGATGAAAAAAGATTGACAAAAATGATTTAAAGGATATATAATTAGATGTAAAAGGAGAATATATGATAGTAAGTTGTCAAGGTCTTGAACTTTCAGACGCATTACTCAAAGTTAGCAAGGCTATTTCGTCAAAAATTACAAATCCCATACTTGAGGGGATAAAGATGGTTGCTGAGGAGGATACATTAACTCTTTCCGCCACAGACACAGAACTTTCAATTGAGAAAAAAATTAAAGCGAACGTTCGCAGTGAGGGTGAAACGGTTGTTCCTGGTCGTTTTTTGACTGAGTTTGTTAAGAAACTGACAAATTCAATTATTGAACTTGAGGTTAACGACAAGAACCAATTATCTATAAAGTATGAAGACAGCGAGTCAAACATACAGTGCTACAGCCCTGTTGAATATCCCGGCTTTAAAAAGATTGCCACAGAGGACTATTTTGCTATAAGCAAGAAGGATTTTAAATCTTGTGTCCTTAAAACTATATTTTCTGTCGCACTTGATGACTCACGACCAATTTTGAAAGGTGTCCTGTTTGATATATCCAAGAATGAAGTAAACGTTGTCGCACTTGACGGATATAGACTTGCAAGAGTTAAAAAGAGAGTTAATTCGACTGTTGAAAAGGCAATTGTTATTCCTGCAAGAAGTCTTTCCGAACTTAGCAAACTTATAGATGATAGTGATGACATTATAAACATCTATATCGACCAATACACCATTATGGCTGATTTGGGAGACACAAAGGTTACTTCAAGACTGCTCGAAGGCGACTATATTAACTATAAACAAATTATACCTGTCAATTATGAAAGTTTCGTTGTTGTCAATAAGGCATACTTCGAAGAAGCATTGGAAAGGGCAACCCTTGTTTCAAAAACAAGTAATAACAGTTTCGTTAAGTTTGACATAAAAGAAAACAATATTCTGTTGACGTCAAACTCAGAACTGGGAAACGTTCGCGAAAATATTTCAGTTGAACTTATGGGAAAAGATATTTTGATATCTTTCAATCCTCGCTATTTCCTCGAAAGTTTGAAGTCAGTTACAAACGACTTTGTAAAATTGTGCTTTAACAGCCCTTCAACACCATGTGTGATTGTCCCAACTGATAATGATGAATTCCTTTATCTAATCCTCCCAGTCCGTGTAATTTCCTGACAAACCAGATGTTTGACGATTATCGAATTAATGATATTTAAAAAATACAAACAACACTCTCTCACCAACAAACCAGATGTTTGACGATTATCGAATTAATGATATTTAAAGACATAAACAACACTCTCTCACCAACAAACCAGATGTTTGACGGAAAACTTAGTTTTCATCAGTATCGAATGAGTTATATTTAAAAATACAAATAAACTTTCTCATTAATCACATTGTTTAAAAATTTAGGTGCAAAAGTGGATAATTATTATAGACTTGTCCACTTTAATTCCACATTTTTATTATCTATATATAGTATTTTGAATTTTTAATTTTGTTATTTTATACTATATATAGCATATTAAAAAATTTATACACATTTCCACACAGATTATTATTATGATTATTATCAATCAATAAAAAAATATCTTATCTATATGAGTTAAAAGATAAGATTTTTTTATTATATTTTTATTTTTTATGCAATTAAAGAGAAAATATTAATTTAATAAACCCAAAATCAAACACTTATAAATAAATGAGAGAGTGTGGTTTATATTGTTTAAATATCACCCATTCGACAATCGTCAAACATCTGGTTTGTCGCCAAGCGCCTGGGCTTGATGGGAGAGTGGGTTATTTGTGTCTTTAAATATCATTAATTCGACACTGATGAAAACTAAGTTTTCCGTCAAACATCTGGTTTGTAGAAACTAAGTTTCTCGTCAAACATCTGGTTTGTCGCCAAGAGCCTGGGCTTGTTGAGAGAGTGCTTTTTATATTGTTTAAGTATCATTAATTCGATAATCGTCAAACATCTGGTTTGTAGAAACTAAGTTTTCCGTCAAACATCTGGTTTGTTTGTTAGGAGTTTTTTTATTTCACTTATAAAGCCTTGTATTTTATGTGAGGTTTTTATTTCATCTGCTATTTTATCACGAGAGTGCATAATTGTTGTATGGTCTCGACCCCCGAAAATTTTACCTATTGACACGAGAGGGATTTCAAGTATTTCACTTATGAGATAGATTGCAATCATTCGAGGTTCAACAATTTCCTTGCTTTTTTTCTTTCCTATAATATCTTGCTTAGTTATATCAAAATACTTGCATACAGCCTCAATAATTTCATCAGGCGATAAACCTTCATTTTTATCTTCTTCTATCTGGCCATTAAAGGCTTCCAACGCTTCTTCCATAGTTGCTGACTGCTTGTTTGATAAGTTTGCCAGGAAATGGACCTTAGCGAGCATACCTTCAAGTTCACGGACATTTGAGTTTATATGTTCTGCGATAAAGTCAATAACATCGTCATCAATAGAATATTTTTCTATCTGGCATTTTTTGCGTAAAATAGCAATACGTGTTTCCAATTCAGGGTGCTGGATATCTTGAATAAGACCACTTGTGAAACGTGAACGCAACCTGTCTGCGAGAGTTTCAATTTCCTTTGGAGGGCGGTCAGAAGTAATAATAATTTGCTTTGACGCCATAAATAACTCATTAAAGGTGTAGAAAAATTCCTCTTGAGTTTGTATTTTTTTTGATATGAACTGAATGTCGTCAACCATTAAAACGTCAAGATTGCGATACTTTGTTCTAAACTCCAAAATTGCTTTGTTTTTGTTTGGAGAGCCTATTGAATCTATGTATTCATTTACGAACTGCTCACAAGTAACGTAGCGAACATTTAGAGTTGGGAAATATTCTTTGTAATAATTGCCGATTGCGTGAAGTAGGTGGGTTTTTCCAAGCCCTGAGCCACCATAAATGAATAGAGGGTTAAATTTAACACCAGAGTGTTCGGCAACGGCATGAGCGGCGGCGTAGACAAACTTGTTTGAATCACCGACAACGAAATTATCAAATGTATACTTAGGATTGAAAGGGTTTTTGTCGATATTGACTTCTTTTTCACTATTTTTATCGCCGTGGAGATTAATATATTCCATTTCTTCTGTTGGGTCTAAAATTTCAATCATAACATCTGTATCAAAAATATCATTGACGGCAGAAGATAACTTGTCAAAGTAATTTCTAGACAACTGGTTTTTTGCTGAGGTTGTGTTTGCCGACAAAATCAAGGTTTTGTTGTCGACAAAATCTATGACCTTAATAGGTTTAAACCACATAATAAAAGAGACGTTGGAAACAGTGAATTCAAGTTTGTCAAGCACGGCGTCCCAAAGGGTATTTAAATCTTTCATAATTTCTCCATAAAATAATTTGCAATATGATTATATAAAAAAAAATATTTTTTGTCAATTACAAAGTGTAAAATGATTGTAAAATTTGCAAAAGTTTGATAAAATAATATCTATGCTTATAAACTCACTACACCTTAAAGATTTTAGGTCATATAAAGATAGAACAATAAAATTTAAAGAGGGAGTAAACATAATTGTTGGAAAAAATGCTCAAGGGAAAACGAATATACTTGAAGCAATCTTTTTTATGATAATAGGAAAATCGTTCCGCACATCAAAGGAAAAAGAGGTTATAAAATGGGAGGAAGATGGCGGGAAAATAGAGGGAGAATTTAAGAAAAAATATAGAGATGTCAAAATTGAGATATTTTTTTCAAAATTTCAAAAAAAATCGATAAAAATTGATAATATTTCAATAAAAAAACTTGGTCAACTTTTAAGCACCGTTAACGGAGTTTTCTTTTCGCCAGATGAACTTAAACTTGTAAAAGAAAGCCCAGAAGAACGCAGACGATTTATGAATATAATATTATGCCAAACAGACAGAAAATACTTTTATTTGTTAAGCAGATATGAAAAAGTGCTACAAAACCGCAATAAATTGCTTAAAACAACAAAAGATTTCAATTCATTAAAGGAAACAATTTACATTTGGGATAAAGCACTTTGCGATTATGGTAAACAAATTTATAACGAAAGAAAAAAACTTATTGAACAACTATCGCCTTACGTTGAAAAAGCAGGCATATACCTTTCAAGTGGCAAGGAAAAAATTGAACTTGAATACAAAAGTTCATTTTCAGGTGATGATTATGACAAACAAATGGAGAATGCTTTAAGAGATAACCTTGAAAAAGATTATAAAAGGGGCTTCACATCATGCGGCGTGCATAGAGATGAGATTGATATATTTTTAAATGGAGTTGAAGTCAAATCTTATGGCTCACAAGGTCAACAACGAACGGTTGCATTGTCTCTTAAACTTGCCGAACTTGAAATAATAAAGGAGCGAACGGGGGAAGCACCATTACTTCTCCTCGATGATGTGTTC
The DNA here is from genome assembly GCA_947624415.1 of uncultured Clostridia bacterium. Lineage (GTDB taxonomy): Bacteria > Bacillota > Clostridia > Christensenellales > UBA1242 > Caccovivens. Next base: position 26,003 of record CANQKH010000006.1, read on the forward strand.
AGCGAACTTGATGAAGAAAGAAGAAAAAAACTTTTAAAATTTACATCAAAGGCTCAAACAATTATAACTTGCACAGAATTTGATAAAGATGAAAATGTCAATATAATAAAAATTTAAAAGGAGAAAATTATGATAATAGCACTCACTGGGGTTACCGGTAATATGGGACGGGAAGTTTTGAAGGAAGTTTACAAGATTGAAGAAATAGAAAAAATAAAAGTTTTAGTCCTTCCCGAAGATGAAAAAAGATTAAAAAAGATTAGAAAAAATTATGATGATAAACTTGAAGTAATTTATGGCACTATTGCAAATAAAAACATTTGCAAAATGCTTGTCGAAGGCACATCTTATGTAGTAAATATGGCGGCTGTTATACCTCCACACAGCGATAAAGAACCTGAAAAAGCAGTTGAATGTAATGAAGTTGGGGCAACAATGCTGACTGAGGCAATTGAAGAAATAAAAGAAAATCAACCCAAATTTATACATATTTCAACTGTTGCTCTTTATGGAAATAGAAACAGCCTTCACCCTTGGGCGCGTGTTGGCGACCCTTTGCTTGTAAGCCCTTTTGATATTTATAGTGCAACAAAATTAAGAGGGGAGTTTAGAGTTCTTGAAAGTGAAATAGCAAACTTTGTTGTTTTAAGACAAACGGCAATGCTTCACAATAATATGCTTTTTGACAATATGAGCGATGGCTTAATGTTCCACACCTGCTTCAACGCACCTCTTGAATGGGTAACAGCAGGCGACAGTGGAATTTTGATTGCAAACATATTAAAAAGAGATATAAAGGGTGAAATAGATGATTTTTGGAGAAAGTGCTACAATATAGGTGGCGGTAAAATTAATTGCGTTACAGGATATGACACACTCAATGACGGCTTTAAACTCATTGGTGGCTCAACAAAAGATTTCTTTGATCCAAACTATAACTCACTTAGAAATTTTCATGGTGTATGGTTTTATGATGGGGATGTGCTTGAAGACCTTTTCCATTATCAAAGACAATCAACGCAAGATTTCTGGGAACAACTTGGAGAAACTCACCCATACTTTAAACTTGCAAAAATAGTTGAAAAAAGTGTTATAAAAAAACTTGCAATTGAAAGACTTTTGAAAGATAAAAATGCTCCTACATATTGGGTGAAAAATAATGACGAGGCAAGGGTTATTGCCTATTTTGGTGGCATGGAAAACTATGAAAAAATTCCAAAGAATTGGGAAGAATTTCCACTTCTTATTGAAAATAAAGACGAAAATGGCGAAAAAATTGACTTTTTAGCACTAAAAAACAAAGAAAATGCTAAATTATTGAATCACGGATATAACGAGGATGGTGAAATAACAATTGAAACATTACGCGAAGTGGCAAGAGCGCATGGCGGACTTTTGCTTTCAAAAGAGTTTTCAAATATGTATGAAAAATTGCAATGGGCAAACTCAGACGGCGAAACTTTTACTGCAAGACCATACACAATTTTAAAGGCGGGACATTGGTTTAACAGAACTTACAAGGAAAATGTTTGGGACTTTGACAGACTATCTAAGATTGATAATATTTACAAACAACTTTGGCTTGACAGCCATGGCGAAGATGAAAACTACCTCTATATTTATGACGAAAACTTTAATGCAAAGGTGGAAAAACAATGAAATTTTTGATTTTCTATTTCTCGGGGACTGGCAATACAAAAATGATTTTAGACCAATATGTTTGCCATTTTCAAGAAGAGGGACACAGCGTTGACATTAGAAATATTGATGATTATTTTAACAAAAAAATTGAAGATAACTTAAATATTTATGATAAAATTGGACTATTTTATCCCATTCATGCCTTTAATGCCCCTTCAAATGTTTTGGAGTTTGCAAAGAATATACAAAAACTTGAAAGCAAAAAACCTTTATTTATTGTCAAAACATCGGGCGAACCTCTTGCATTAAACAATATTTCATCACTTAAAGTTAAGTCAATATTGAAAAAACGTGGAATTATTCTTGAAAATGAATATCATTATTGTATGCCTTACAATATTATTTTCCGTCATAGTGATAATATGGCATACAAAATGTGGGAAAGTGCAAAAAAAGTTATACCTTATGACTGCAAGGAAATAACGGCGGGGCAAAAACGAAAACTTAAATATATTCCATGCGGAAGATTTCTTGCCTGGGTTTTTAGAATTGAACACTGGGGCGGAAGATTTAACGGCAAAAGATATAAGGTAAAGGATGAGTGTATAAAATGTGGACTTTGTGCAAGACGATGTCCAACGCATAATATAACTATAGAAAATGGAGAGTTTAAGTTTGGCAAAAATTGTTTAATGTGTATGAGGTGTTCCTTTCATTGCCCAAAAAATGCAATAAAAATAGGACTGTTTGAAAAATGGAAAGTTAACGGTGCATATTCATTTTTGCCAAATGAGAATGAAGAGGAAAGGCATAAAAAATATTGCAAAAAGTCTTACAAAAAATATTTTGAAAGAATTGAGCAGAGAACAAAATAGAAAGGAAAAATTAGATAATTTCTTTTTAAAAGTGTAAAATTTACAAAAAAATGCGAAAAAATGCAAAAATTTAACAAAAAAACGATTAATTCGCAAAAGAAACACAAAATTTCAATATTAAAAAGAGCGGATGATTTAAGAAGGGATATGGAAAAATTAGATATTATTGACGAAAAAGGAAATTTAACGGGAGAGAGTGAAGGGCGAAAGATTGTCCATAAACTTGGATTACGACATCATGCCTGTGGAATTATAATTTATAATAATGATAAAATTTTATTGCAACAGCGGTCATTTAAAAAGGAAAAGAATGCAGGACTTTGGGATATTACGGCGGGACATATAATGGCAGGTGATAAAGTTTTACCTTCTCTTGCCCGGGAAGTAAAGGAAGAACTTGGAATAGACATAGCAAATGAAAAGTTAACATTGCTTGGCAAATATTGGCGTCAAGAAATATATCGCCAAGATTTTACCGAAAATGAACTTGACTATATTTACCTTTTAGAAAAATACATTCCTATTGAAGATATAAAAATTCAAGAAAGTGAATTAGAGCAGGTTAAATATTTTACTATTCATGAATTTAAACAACTTTTGCAAGAAAAGAAGGCGACTTCTCGAATATTTTATCAAGATTTTTTTAAAATTATCGAAAAATAGTTGTAAACTTGTAAATTTTTGATAATTTTAAGAAAAACAAATGAAATTTATTTGTATCAACCCTATTTTATGATATAATATTTATAAGGAGATTATTATGAGCAGAATAAAAAAAGCCCCTTTTATATATTACAACGATGCACTGGATGGATTTACAGATGCACGAAAAACTATGAATGAAATAATTGAAAAAAAACCAGAAACTTTTAAAGATGAATTTGATTATGTCAAATACTTGGCGGCGGCTGAAGACCCTGTTGCAATGGATTTGCTTGCATATTATTATAAAACGGGAATAAGTGGTCTTTTAAAAGAAAACTACAAAATGTATATTTATTGGGAACTTTTGGCTGCGTCAAGAGGAAATGAGTTTGCAATTGAAAAACTGCAATTTTTGATTGGATATGCAATCGATGCAATAATGGTTTGTGATGACTATAACAAGATTGTATATAAAAATGATATAGATGATGTAAACTCTCTATATGTTTTAGGGAAAGCCATTTGCAAAACTATCGTAAAACAGATTGAGTGTTATCCTGTTGACCTTGCTCAAAAAGAGGATGAATATTTGCCATTCAAACAGGAATATTTTGTAAATTTACGTAAAAATATTGATGATGCAATTCCTGCGGCAATAAACTACTTAAAGTCATAAAATAACAATATGTTTTCTTAAAATATAAATTATGTCAAAAAAATTGTATTTCAAACAATACAATTTTTTTATGCTCAATTACAATTTGTTTATTATTTAAGAATTGCCAGAAAGAATTTGACTTAAAAGAGCAAGACGTGAATCGATAATTTCTTTAATTTGTCTTTCATAATTGCTTTTTTCTGCAAAATTTGATAAATTTCTTATCAAAACAAGTTCATCCGCCAAAAATTTCAACAAACATCGCGTTTTATCTTTGGGCGGTTGAGGGACTTTTAAAACCTCATCAAAATCAAGCATTATTGAAAGTTTTTTAATTTGTCTTTCATTCAAGGAATAAAACTTGCTTGTTCCCAAAAAGCCTCCAAGCGTGAAAAGACTTGCTTTTATAGAATATAGAAGTTCAAAAATGGGTAACACAAGTTTTTGTGTTTCTTCATTATCAAGTGAAATAATCTTAAAACTTCTTACACCTTTTGCGTATGCCTTTGCAATTTTTTCATAATCTTGCAAAGACAAAATTTGTTCATCATTATATTCCATACACCCTCTCATGAGTATATATTCAAGTTGACAAGGAAAGGTTACATATTTTTAAGAACATTTATTTAACATTAAAATTTACTGCAAAAACAGATAATTTATTAAAAAATAATGATAATTTTTTGAAACTTTGCAATTTTATTTGAAATAATATGCTTTTTATATATAATTATAATGTATATTTTTGGAGGAATTTATGAAACCATTAATTGGAATAATAGCAAAAAACGATTCAATAATTGATGATGACGAAGTGTGGAATTATCAAATTATAAACAGCAATGTTCGATATGCACTCTTAGATCAAGGTGCAATTGCTATTGGAATTTTGCCTACAAACAGAACATTGCAATTTTCAAATGAGGATGACGGGAAAAACAAATACAATATATCTTTAGAGGAAGAGCAGGATTTAATTCAACAACTCAAATTAGTTGACGGTGTAATTTTGCAGGGTGGATTGTATAGTGATTATTATGAGGAATTTGTTGCAAAGTATTGCTGGGACAACGATATTCCTGTAATTGGAATTTGTGCAGGCTTTAATAATATTATAAGGGGACTAGGCGGAACGACAACAGATGATATTGACAGAAAAGTTCACTCACGCAAAAATAATGTCAACAATGCCCATGAAATTTCAATAAAAAAGGATAGTTTGTTGTATTCAATTATTAAGCAAGAAAAAATAGAGGTTAATTCCATTCATACTTGGGCGGCAAAAGATGTCAAAGTTGTAGAGCCAATCGCATTTGCTCCAGACGGATTGATTGAGGCAGTTGAGGGCAAGGGTAAAACCTTTTATTTAGGGTTAAAATTTCATCCAGAGTTTTTATATGATGACCAAAGATTTAAAGCCATTTTTACTGCATTCATAAATAAGGTAAAAGAAAAAATGAATGTATAAAAATGATAATTTATAGAAAAATGTTGTAAAATGCTTAAAAAACGTCAAAAAATGGCAATTTTTAATAAAAAACACATAAAACTTATTTATTTTTTAAAAAACAAGCCGTTTTATTTTTAAGTTTCGATAAAAGGAAAATTGTGTTAATTTGTATTTATTGTAACAAAATGCTTGCAAAAAATTTTATTGTAATGATATAATATTTTTGACTTAATAGATATTTTATAAATATATAAGAGTAAAGATTTTCATAAAAAGGAGAAAAAATGAAAAAGAAATTCTTTTTGACGGCTCTTACCTTGTGTGCTGTAATCTGCTTGGGGTTGGGTCTGACCGCCTGCGGAAAGGGAAGCAATGATAAAGTAACAGCCACAAATGGGCTTGTCTATAAGTTAAACAAAGACAAGACAAGTTATAATTTGATTGACTATGATGAAAGCGTGGGACAGCAGAGTAGTGATATTGTTATTGCCAATGAAATTAATGGAAAACCTGTAGTTGCTGTCCAAAATGCTATATTTTATGACCAAGTAAATAAAGTTGGAAATGACAATATAAAAACTTTGACAATTCCTGACAATGTTGCAAAAATTACAGAAACATCTTTTTGGGGTCTATCGGCTCTTGAAGTTGTAAATATTGGAAGCGGTTTGAAAACCATTGAAGATGTTATTAGTTACTATGTTGATAAAGACAATCTTGCAGGTATATTTTTGGGATGTGATAACATAACCCAATTTAATGTTTCACTAAACAATACAAATTATAGAAGTGAAGGTGCTTGTCTTATTGAAAAAGCAGGTGTTTCTTCTGGAGAAAGAAAAGGTGGCTCGGTAAACCAATACGACAAATTAATTTATAGTGGCAAGGGAAATGTTATACCTGAATCTGTTGGAATTATTGGTAAATATTGCTTTTTAAACAGAAAAACTGCCCTTTCTTCAACTATACCAAGCCAAATTAAGCAAATTGACGAGTATGCTTTTGCATTTAGTCAAATGAACGGCACTTTAAATTTGCATGAAGGAATTGTTGAAATTGGAAACAACGCTTTTGACGGAGTTAAAGGAATAAGTGGAGATTTGGTTATACCTAACAGCCTTAAACGTGTAAGAACGAGTGCTTTTAAAGATTTAAATAATTTATCAAGCATTACAATAGGCGATGGCACTGAATATATAGAAAGTCATGCATTTGATGTTTTTGAAGCCGATTCGTTGAGAACGTTGGATTTTATAGAATTTGGCAAAAATTTAAAAATGATTGATGAAAATTCATTCTCGCGAACTGTAAAAAATGGTAGCGTTCCAGTTGCAAAAGAGTTGAGAATTTTTGCTGAGGGAGAAGTTGATATTGGAGATTTTCTTTACAACTTTGTTGACGAAAGCCAGTTAAAGAAATTTACTTTTCCTGCCACACCTTCAATTTTGAGGGCATTGGAGAAAAATTATATAAATCCAGGCTATGTTGATGATGGACTTGACCTTACTATAATAAGCGGTTCAATCCCTTCAAACTTTGGGGATTTGGCATTTGAAAAGGGTGCTAATGTTGCAAACTTGGTTATAAAAGAAGATGTTTCAAAAATAGAAGAAGGTGCGTTTACTCGCTCAAGTAGAAACCCAGCATTTGAAAATATTGTAATAGAATACAATCCAAATAGAGTTTGGGAGGGAAGTGTAAGCGACTCCTCAATTACAAGTTTAACTGCTAATGCAAGTGATGTTAAATATTTCAGCGGGATGCAAAATCTTTATGTAACAGGTGGACAAATTGGTGAAAACGCTTTTGACGATGGCTCTTGCTTAACATCAGTAAAAACTTTAAGATTGGGACAAAGCGTAACAGTTGTTGATGCTTCAGCACTATTAAAAAGCAGTAGTCGTCAAACGATTACTGTGGACGCAGGCAACTCCAAATACCATGTTGATGACAGTCAAACCTGCCTTATTGATGACGCAAATACACTTGTTCTTGGTTGCAAAACTACAACAACAATCCCAAGCGAAGTTACAAAAATAGGCATCCAAGCCTTTGCAAACACAGAAACAACATTAACAGTTATTCCAGAAGGGGTAACAACCATTTATTCAAATGCGTTTGAGGGCTGTGCAATGAGAAGTATATCTTTACCTGCAAGTTTAAATGACATGAGCACATCAAATTTATCATTCTTCGCCTTTTTGAATTGTAGAAAACTTGGCAGCATAACAGTTGACCCTTCAAATAGAAATTATTCAAGCCAAAATGGACTGCTTTACAATAAGGATAAAAGTCAACTAATTTATGTTCCATGTAACGCAACAAATATAAGAATTGCAGACACTGTTTCAACTTTAACCTCAAAAGCATTCCAAGACTTGCGAAATAGTTATGGAACTTATAGCAACAAGATTTCAATCACTTTGGGTAAAGGCGTAACAAAGATTGAAAGAGATGTGCTAAGCGATAGAGTGTTTGAGAGAATTAATTTGCCAGAAGAATTTTATAACACAACTTGGAAATATGGCAATATGCCTGGTGAACGTTATGAAATCAAATATAATGGTGAAGGCGAAGTAACAAACGTGCAAATAACAGAGGCCTTGACCGCCGCAGCAACTTTCTTTTTGAATAATTCGACCAAAACATTTGAACTTGTTGTTGAATAAAGAAATATTGCTTTTTAGATAAAATTATCATTATTAATCGAAAAAACTTGATTTTTTGATGAAAAAGTCAAAATTAATTATAAATTTTGGCTCTTGGGGACAAAAATTATAAATATTAAGCAAAAAAAACGCAGTAAAAAAATAACTGCGTTTTTTAAGTTTTTGCAGATAAACTAAACTGATTGTTTTAATCAATAAAAATTCGGGGGAAACTAAGTTTCCCAAGAGAGGGCGGAATATGTTTTTTTCAAATATAGCCAAATTCGATAACGATGGAAACTAAGTTTCCCAAGAGAGAGCGGAATATGTTTTTTTCAAATATAGCCAAATTCGATAACGATGGAAACTAAGTTTTCTCGATAATGATGGAAACTAGGTTTCCTAAGAGAGAGCGGATTATTTTTTTTCAAGTATCACAACATTCGATAATGATGGAAACTAAGTTTCCTCGATAATGATGGAAACTAAGTTTTCCAAGAGAGAACGGAATATGTTTTTTCAAATATAGCCAAATTCGATAACGATGGAAACTAAGTTTCCTCGATAATGATGGAAACTAGGTTTCCTAAGAGAGAGCGGATTATTTTTTTTCAAGTATCACAACATTCGATAATGATGGAAACTAAGTTTCCTCGATAACGATGGAAACTTTAGTTTCCTGGGAAGGTGAAAAGGAGATAATGATTGTCGCCGTCAAAAATTTCAACATCTGGCAAAATCAAACGCTTTGATGCTGATGTTTTATAATCAAAATATGGATTGATTATTTGAATATATTTATTTTTGTTTAATATAACCTTCTCAAAATTTTTGTCAATGCAAGTGCTTAGTGCAAGGGTATATCTTAATTTTTCACCTCGATTATCAAGTATCCCGTATATTTTTTCATGCACATTATATTTTTTCTTAAATTTTAAAATTATCCCCTCAATTTCTTTAATTGAAAAAAGCGTATATGTAACCCCATACAAAATAAGGCGAGGCATTTCGCACCAACTCATGTTAAGTGGCAACTTGCTAAATTCAGTTTCGTTAAATTCCAGCCTGTTTAAAAACTTAAATTCACCACTTTGCGAAGGAGATACGCCATGGAATTTTTTAAATGCACGCGAAAAACCCTCTCGCGAATCATATCCGCACATAATTGCCACTTCAACAATCTTTTGATTTTTAAGCAAAAAAACAGCCTCACTTAACCGCCTCAGCCGAACATACTCGACGGGCGTATAGTTTGTGAGAAGTTCAAATATAATCTTGCTGTAAATCTCATTCATTTCAAGTATTTTGGAGATTTCATTGTAATTTATATCCTCAAAAAGATGCCCCTCCAAATAATCAATTACATTATTCAATTTTCTATAAATGTTTTCCATGTTTCGATGTTAACACACACCGCCACCAAAGTCAACTAAAAAGATAATTTTATCAATAATTTTATCACTATATTATTGCTTTATTTGACAATTTTATAAATTTTTAAATCACATACAATTAAATTATATGATAATTTTATATCTAAAAATATCACGCAAAAATATATTTAATATGATATAATAATGATATAGATATAGGGAGGCTTATATGAGAAAGATAAAATTTAATGGAAAATCGCTAAACCTAGACAAAGCAATAGATATGGCAAAAGCCATTAATGATGACAGAGTTGCCTATTGTAAACAACTCAAAGGCGTGGCACAAAATTCAATTTCAAAACTTAATGAAACAAAGCCCACCGACCTTGATAAATTGCATGAACAAAAGATTGCATATCTTACAAATATATATTTCAATTTAGTTAATGCAAACAAGAAAAGATTGGCTTCCTACAACACAAAAGATATTGACAAGGAGATTAAACATTCTCTTTCCTCTCAAAATTTTGAGGGCTTCGCTTCCAACTTGGAGACAATGCTCGAAGATGCAAAGAGAGTGAGCGAATATTCTGCAAAGGTTACATATCAAAGTGTAGTTGATATTACATCGGGTGTTATTGAACTGCTTGACGATAAAAATAAATTTCTCGACAACGTTTTGAATGAAAACCTTAAAGAGAGCGATTTGTAGGGGGAGATATGAGCGAGAAAAAATACCAATATTTTGATAAAAAATATACAAAAGAACAACTAATTTATATTTGCCATGAAGACTTAACTCGCCAGATTCGAAGATACAAAAACCTTTTGTATAGTTACAAAAAATTTATATCTGAGGCAAAAGAAAAAATTAATGCAAGCCAATTGGCGGAAGAAAACATGTCTTATCCTACACTAATTCATGTCAAACACCTTGATAAATTGCAACAAAAGTTTAATTCTGCATATAGTATTGATGAAGAAAAACTTAGCAATGCAATTGCAAGCGAAAATCTTCAACTTATTGCAAAATATACGCAAATTGCAACAAAAAAAGGTATAAAATTGTATAAATCGATAAGCGAAACCTTACTTATGGGCTTAAGAGACAAGGAAGACGTTGAAACATTTAAGACTTTTGAGTTTGAGGCGAACGTTTTAAACAAAGCCATTTTGAGTTTGCGGGAAATTGACCAATATATGTGCGAACAGATTGAAAAATATGAAAACTCACAAAAAGAAATAGATGAATAGGGGGATTTATGAGTAAAGAAGTCAATGTTGATTACCTTATGAAGGATTACACAGACCAACAAATTGGTGAATTGTTTTGTGCAAGAATGAGCGGAAAGATTGAAAAATTAAAGGAGATTCAAGCACTTTTAGAGAATGAGATTTCTTCGCTGGGCGAGAGTAAACAAACAAAAAATTCACTTTCCACAAAAATTGGGCTTAGAATGTATAACAAGGCAACAGAAACATTAAATAATTCTTTTAGCCAAAAAATGAAAAAGTTACAGGGATTTTTGCAAAACGACAACATGAGAGAAATTATAAGGGATTATGAAAAAACCGATGATAAATTTTCAATGTTTTGCGATAATATAACCAAAAACGTGCTTGAAAACCTTGATAAGAGTGTTGCCAGAGATGGTGAAGTTGCACGTGCAATGTTGCAATACAATTTGTTAAGCGTGGAAAAAGCAATCGAACAATTAGATTTTCATAAACAATATTTCACCGACCTTAAAAATGAAAATGAACCATATATTGGTGAATAATTAAACCTTTTTTGAAAAATAACGAAAAAATGTTGCTAATTTCAATATTATATGCTAAACTAATTTAGGAAAACGAGGAGCAAAAATGAAAAATTTAGACGATATAAAAAATGAAAATGAACTTATAAAAAGTTATATTGACGAGGCCATAAGTTTGCTTCTTCAAAAAAATATAAATGAGTGTATGAAATGCCTTGAAAATTTAAAACTTTTCGTTAGCAGTGTATACAGTATAAAATATTTTTTCTTTGATGATGAAGACTAATTTCCACTTCGGTGGATTTTTTTTTGCCCAAAACGACCTTGCCTTTAATAAATTTTCGACATATTATTACATCTTATTTTGACATTTTTAATGTTTTATTGTTGAAAAAAGATTAAATTTCCATTATAATTATTATAAAGTTCGACAAAATTACAAAAATTTTAATTATTATCCACTATGTGCTTTGCTTTAATTTGTTTTTGTTGTATAATATTTTTAAATTATGGGGGAAATATGGAATCTTGTGAACAATTTATCTTGCAAAACAACCTTTTTGAAAAAGGTGATGTTATAGGTGTTGGTTGCAGTGGCGGTAGCGACTCGCTTGCCCTTCTTCATTATCTTGCAAACAATCAAAGCCGCTTTGATATTGAAGTTGTGGCAATATATGTTGACCATCAAATTCGTGAAAACAGTGAGGAAGACGGCGAATTTGTAAGACAAAAAGCAAAGGAAATGGGCGTTCGCTTTTATAAATTTAAAATAGATGTTCCTCGCCTTGCAAAAGAAAAAAATCAAAGCCTTGAAACGGCTGGCAGAGAAGGTCGAAGGGGTGTTTTCAAAGCACTTGTCGACAAAGGCGTTGTAGATAAAATCGCTCTTGCTCATCATCAACAAGACCAAGTTGAAACAATTTTGATGCACCTTTTTAGAGGTTCTGGACTTGCAGGTGTTAGGGGAATGGCGGCAAAATCATCTTTTTATGTTCGACCTTTGTTGTCAACTAAAAAAGAAGAAATTTTAGAGTATCTTTCTTTAAATCAACTTGATTATCTTGAAGATTACACAAATGCAGAAAACAATTACAACAGAAACTTTTTGAGAAATGTTGTAATGAAAGACATCCGTTCACGTTGGCCAGGGGTTGATGATGCGATAATAAAATTTAGCCAAACAATCAAAGAGGATGATGACTTTATAAACAGCCAAGTTTCAATGGATACAGTTATACTTGATTCAAAAGTGGCAAAAATTCCACTTTCGTATTTTATGTATTCCTCATCTCTTACAAGCAGAATGATTTTCCAAACCCTTAAAAAACTAGGAATAACTCATGATATTGAAAGAAAACATATAGATTTAATTTTAGATTTAGTCCAAAATGGATATAATGGTAACAGAGTTTCTCTTCCTTTTGGCGTTGTTGCAGTAAAAGAGTATGATTATCTCACTATAACCAATAATCAAAAAGTTGAAAATGAAGAATTTATAAAACCTTTCAAATGTGGTGATGTTCAAGTTCCAAACTTTGGAAAGGTGTGCGTAAAGAAAATGAAGGATTTTGACCTTGTCGATACCTGGGTTGCAGAAGAAGGTGTTTTGTTTATTGATATGAAAAAATTGCCAAAAGATGCTGTGTGGAGATTTAGACAAGAGGGCGACAATTTCACTAAATTTGGTGGTGGAAGCAAGAAATTAAAAAGTTATTTAATAGACAAAAAAATCCCTGCAAGACTACGTAATTTCATACCAGTTTTGGCGTCAGGAAAAGAGGTTTATGTAATTGCAGGCTTGGAAGTTTCTGACAAGGTAAAAGTGGAACGTGGCTCGATAATTTATCAAATTACAACGAAAAATGCCCCAAAACTCGTGTAAAAAGCCCATTTTTCCAAAAATTATGCCAAAATACTTCTCAAAATGACAAAATGTTTGTATAATTATATTACACACAAGGAGGTGTTATGTTAAGAGTTTTTGTAGACTCTGGAAGCAGTATAAAACAAGAGGAAACTCAATATTATAATATAGAACTTATTCCACTTAAAATTTTGTTGGGTGAAGTTGAATATCAAGATGGCGTAGATTTGCCACTCGATGTTTTTTATGATAAACTTATTAACGAAAAATTATTTCCAAAAACATCACTTCCAAATCTAGGCGAACTTGAAGAAAGGGTCAATAGATACACCCTGGCAGGCGACAGGGTTTTAATCTTAACAATTTCGTCTGAAATTTCAGGCTCGTTCAATGCAATTAAGTTGCTCTTTAAAGACAATGAAAACGTTTTAGTCGTTGATTCCCGTATGGCGGTTGGAGGTATGCGTCTTATTGTTGATGAAATAAACAAATATCGCGACCAACCATTTGAGGTTATTGAGGAAAAAGTCAATGCACTTATACCAAAAATAAAGATTATGGCAATCCCTGAAACACTAGAATATCTAATGCGTGGAGGAAGATTGTCAAAAAAAGATTGGCTTATTGGAAGTTTGTTGAAAATAAAACCCATTATTGGATTTTTAGACGGAAAAGTTAAAGTTCTCGCAAAGAAAATGGGACTAAAAAATGGTATGCATTCTATAGTAAGTGCCTTAGGAGAACTTGAATGTGATGAAAATTATGAAATTATTCCATCATACACATATAATGAAGATAATCTTACAAAACTCATTGAAATGACAGAGGAAAAATATAAAAAACAAATGCGTGTTCGCGACAATCTTGACCCGGCAATTGCTTGCCATTGGGGTCCTGGTGCATTTGGATATATATTTGTTTCAAAAAAATAAGAAAGTGGCAAATGCTATTGCACCTTGAAAGTTATATGACTTAAAAGGTGCTTTTTTTAATTTCTTATATTAGAGCCAAGCGGTTGCAAAAATCTTATTTATGTGATATAATTTTCATTATGAACGATACAATTTGTGCAATTTCAACTCCACTTGGACGAGGTGCAATTTCAATAGTAAGAATGAGTGGCCCTTCTTCATTAAATATAATGAGCCAACTTTTTCATAGCAAAAAGTTGGAAAAGGAAGAAATCTTGCCAAGATATATGTATTTTGGAGAATTCTCATTGCTTAGCGGCTCGAAGGAGCAATGCTTGTCTGTGTATTTTAAATGTCCATATAGTTATACTGGGGAAGATATGGTTGAATTCCAAATACATGGAGGGACGCTTTTGACCCAACTTGTTTTGGAGAGTATTCAAGCAAAAGGGGCAAGGCTGGCAGATGCAGGCGAATTTACTAAGCGTGCTTTCGAGAATGGGAAAATAAGCCTGGACATGGCAGAAAGTATAATAGGGGAAATTAATGCGGAAAGCGAAGGAGAACTTCGTGCTTCATTACATTTGGCACAAGGCTTTTTGGCAGAAAAAATAAAAAATATGCAAAATGGGCTGACTGAAATGTTGGCAGAAATTGAGGCGACCCTTGATTATCCAGAAGAAGACTTTGAGGCTTCTACAAAAGAAAAAATCTTTAAAAACATAAAAAATACACTTTTTGAGTTGAAAAATTATCAAAATTCACAAAAAAATGGCATATTATTACAAGAAGGTGTAAAAATTGCAATTGTTGGGGCGACCAATGTTGGCAAGTCTTCAACGCTTAATGCCTTGCTTGGAGAAAACAGAGCGATTGTTACAGACATAGAGGGAACTACTCGTGATGTCTTGACAGAAAGTATTTCATATAAGGGAATAAAGTTCAATTTTATTGACACAGCAGGCATACGTGAAAGCAGTGATAAAATTGAAAGTCTTGGGATTGAAAAATCAAAACAATCAATAGATGAGGCAAATGTTTTGCTTTGCCTTCTTGATGGAAGCCGATTGTTAAATGAAAATGATAAAAAAATATTAAATTTAGTAAAAGACAAGAAAAATGTTGTCTATATTGTAAATAAAAGCGACCTTCCACGTGTGCTTGAAAAATTTGATGGTGAAATTGAAATTTCGGCACTTAACGATAAAAATATACAAGAAATTAAAGAAAGAATTTTCAATCTTGTTTGTCAAGAAAAGATTGATTATAATCAAGAAATTATAATCTCATCTCGCCAAGCACAGTCTATAAACAATGCTGTAAATATTTGCAACAACATATTAAATGCAACATTTGAAAGCATGGATATAATTGCCATGTTAATAAAAAATTTGTGGAACGAACTTGGAAAGATTACTGGGGAATGCGAAAATGAAAGCATAATTGATTTGATTTTTTCAAAATTTTGCCTTGGAAAATAAAAATAAGTTTTATTTAAGGAGAAAGTAAAATGATAAAGAATATTGTGTTTGATATTGGTGGAGTGATTACGCGATTTGACCCAAATGATTATTTAAGTCCCTTTGGCTTTGATAAAGACAAATCAAAGGCCTTAAATGAAGCAATTTTTAAGGGGGTTGCTTGGAAAGATTATATGGTGGGGAAAATTGATAAAAATCAATATAAAAAAATGGTTGTTGAAGAAAATTTGCACTTAAAAGATTATATTGAGTATATTTTAGATGACAAAAACACTTCAAAATTGTTGCCACCGCTCAAAGAAGGCGTTGAATTTTGTAAGGCAATGAAGAAGAAAGGATATAACATATACATTTTATCAAATATTGTTGGGGCTTCACTTGAATACTTTAAAAATTCATTTGAGGAAGTAACTGAGTGTTTAAGTGGTGCGGTGTATAGTTGTGAGGTTGGGCTTAAAAAACCAGACGAGCAAGTTTTTAAATTGTTGCTAGACAGATATAATTTAGTTCCAAGCCAGACATTATTTTTGGATGATAGTTTTAAAAATGTAAAAAAGGCAAGGGAACTTAATATTAATGGGGAGTTATGCCAACCTCTTTTAAACAAGAATGCCTTTCAAGAGATTGCTCAAAAATATAATTTGATAAATGAAAATGAAATTGATTTATAAATTTCTCAAATCTCGAATAGGAGGCAAGCACAAAATCTTTTGAGCCTTAATTCAAAAAAAAATTGCTTTGAAAGCAAATTTGAATAAATGTAAAAAATAAAGGATTAGAAGGAAAATTTCAAATAATTTGATGAAAAAAGAGAAAAAAACGCCAAAATTTTGGCGTTTTTTATTAAAAAATGGTGTTTAAAAGTAAAATTAACTAAAAAAGTTTATTCGTCTAAGGCATCTTTTAATGACTGGTGAGCATCCAAAACATCTTTAGTTTTATTTGACAGTGCATTAATTTTGCTTGTTTCACCAGCGACAATCAATGTGTCTCCCTTTAAAATCACTGTGCTTTGTTCTGGAGATATTATTTCATTTTCACGCTTGATAAAAATAATTGTAATTTTATATTTATTCCTTATATTCATGTCGCCAAGTGAACGGTCAACCCATATGTCGGGAGTTGCCATTTCAACAATTTTGAAGTCGGCGGTGAGTGAAAGAATGACGTTTTGGCTTGGGTTTGCAAGAGTTGATGCAACCTTTCTGCCCATATATGTTTCTGGAAAGACAACCATGTCCGCTCCAATTTTTTCAAGCACCTTTTTGTGCTGTTCTGTTTGTGCTTTTGCAACTATATATTTAACCCCAAGTTCTTTACAAATTAAAGTGGTGAGTATGCTTGCCTGCATATCTTCGCCAATGCAATTTATTACGCAGTCAAAGTTTTGAACTCCTAGTGAATGAAGCACGTCAGTTGCCGTTGAGTCGCACACGACAGCACTTGAAACTTGATTTTCAATCTGTTTAATTGCATCGGGATGGGTGTCGAGGACAAGAACTTCCTTTCCAAGAGATGCCAAAGTTAATGCAACGCTTTTGCCAAACCTACCAAGTCCAATTACAACAAATTGGTCCATTTCTTTATCTATTTTTTTTATTTCGTTCATAATTTCTCCTTATCCAATCATTATTTTACTATCTGGGTATTCGATTTCTTCATTTATACTTTTCATCTTGCCTACAAATGCAACTAGAAGGGTTATTGCTCCAACTCTCCCCACAAACATTAAAAGAATAAGCAAAAGTTTGCTAAGGAGGGCAAGCCCTGGCGTTATACCCAGCGACAGCCCCACAGTTGAAAGAGCGGATATTACTTCAAACATTGCCGCACCTATTGTAACGCTTCCCCCTTCAATTATTACAATAAGAAAGGTTGAAACGAAGGTTATAAGCAAAGCCAAATTGACAATGCGTGTGCTTTTTCTTATTAGTTTGTTTGGAATTTGTTTTTTCATAAACACGACATCGCCTTTAGAGTTTGACCTTCTAAAAATTGCAAGAAGTGCTACAAACAGGGTTGTTGTTTTTATACCGCCGGCAGTTGAGGCAGGGCTTCCGCCAATAAGCATCAAAACATCGGTCAGCATTCGACTTTGAGGCTTGAGCAAACTCATGTCATAAGTTGCAAAACCTGCCGTTCGAGGCGTTATACTTTGGAAAAGACAGTTTACTATTTTATCCCAAGTGTTGAAAGAGCCAATTGTTCCTGGATTGTTCCATTCAAATATACCAAATAGTAATGCTGGAACAAAAATCAAAAATGCCGTTATAGATAAAACAAGTTTGCTGTGGAAGGACATCTTTCTTCTATGCTTTGTAAACTTATTTCCAATATCGAAGGCAACTGCAAATCCAATTCCGCCAATAACTATAAGAAGCATAATAGGAATAAGAATAAGGGAGTTTTGAGAATAGGATGCAATGCTTTGAAATTCAAGAGTATGAGAATCTGTAACGTTAAATCCTGCATTACAGAAGGCAGATATTGAAAGGAAAAGTGCCCGAAAAATTCCATATCCTCCACCATAAAGGTGTATCATAGAAGGAAGGAGGGCGACAAAACCCACAAATTCCATTACGAAAACAAATATAATAATTTTTCTCAAAAATGATACAACGCCTTGATTATTGTCTTTATTAAAACTTTCTTGTATTGCAACTCTATTGCCATAAGACAATTTTTTGCCAAATATTAGAAATACAAGAGAGGTTAATGCGATAAAGCCAAGACCACCAATTTGTATTAAAAGCATTATGACAATTTGTCCAAACAGTGAAAAATAAATTGATGTGTCTACTACAATAAGTCCTGTAACGCACACTGCACTTGTGCTTGTGAACAATGCATTGATGAATGGAATCCAATGTCCACTTGCCGATGAAAAGGGAAGGCAAAGCAGAAAAGTTCCAACAAGAATAACTCCAAGGAAGCCAAGCACAATTGATGTGGCGGCGTTGATTTTTTTGTTTTTAAATCTTTTTATCATACTCATAAATTATATAACAAATTGATATTTAAAGCAAGTATATTATATAAAATATTATATTTTACCTTATAAATATATGTAAGCACAAAATCAATCTATACAAATAAAATTGATTAAATTTTTTGATTTTTGCCGAAAATTGCAAAAAAATGAGTGTTTTTGCTTGTTTTTACACTAAAAAAATGTTAATTATCCTTTTTTTGCATTAAAACAATGATAGAAAAGTTAAAAAACATCGCCAAAATTTTAACTCAATAAATTATTGACAATATAATCAAATTGTGATAAAATAAAAATGTGTTTAGGGGGATTTATGAATTATATTAATTATTTTGATAACAAAGTAAAAGAAAAACTTGACCAGAATGCAATTTATCAACTCGCTAAAAATTCTAATATGAAACTCAATAACGAGATTGAGAACATGAGAAATGTCTATCCACTCGTTTTCCGTAAAAATATGAGTTTTGAAAATCTTGTTGATGAGTCAAGGTCATTTGAACAATCTTATGATGAAAGAGATGACGAAATCGATGAATATGACTATAAAATAAGCCGAAACTTTTTCGACAAGACTGAGGCAGGAAAACTTGCAGAGGCAAAGGCAAATGCCATTAAGTATTTTGAAGAACTTGGAAGATTTATAAAAGATTATCCAACTGACAAATTGGCAAAAATGTCTAAGGATTTGACAAGCCAAAACAAGGAAATGCGTCATTGCGTTGACAACACCGTAAAGAAGGTAATAGTTGAGCAAATTTCAAGCCCAGAACTTACATCTTTTATCAATGATTTTTTCAATGATGCTCTTCCAACAAACCTTGGTGAATATGGCAATAAGATTAAAGACGTCATAAGCGAAGAATATGTAGCAATGAAAAACGAAGATAATATGCTTAGAAGACAAATCCAAAATGAAATTCAACGTTTGGATAATGAAAAAGACTTAAATGATTTGAATTAATTAGTCTATGCAAAGTGGCAAGCGTAAAAATTAAAGTCAGGGTTAAAGCCTGGCTTTTTTGTAATATTAAGAGATAGTTTTAATTTCAATTTGCATTGTGTAGACCCCTAATGTGAATTAAATGTTTAATTTTTGCAATTAAAATAGTTGAAAAAATTTTACAATATGATATAATAATTTTAAGGAGTAAAAATGGCAAAAATATTAACAGGTTCAAAACTTAACAAGGCGTTGAACAAATGTATAAATGATATTGCGAAGGATATTGACAGATTAATGGGCGAAAATGGAAACGAAGGAGATTTGAAAAAATTGGTGGGTGATATTATGACTTATAACGTATACGACACCGACCCAAGTTTAATGTCTTACATCCCTCCAATTGACCTCGAAGAGAAGGAAGGCTTAAAAAATACAAATGGTCAATTTTCTGTTGATAGGTCATATCAAAGTTTGTGGATAAATAGAAATACTTTTAGCCCTGAAAATATTAGAAAAAATCCCCAAGTGCTTGCAAAATTATTAACCACCGTTTCTCACGAAATGCGACACTGGTATCAACATAATTACAAAAACAGCACCCAAAGTCAAGACCTTGTTTTGGCAGGGCAAGATAATGATTTGTTCCAAGATGCGACAAAGGATTTTTCATTGCCACGTGCACTTGGCTCTCAAGATTTGAACGCACTTTATGCCAAAGTTGGTCATGATGACCTTGTAAATGATGTTATGATTATGGCAGAACAGGGAGTTGTGGGTAATGAGGACTTGGAGACTTTGCTAAAAAGTAATGACAATGCTATGAGAAATTGGATTTCAAATCAAATTGCGTGGGCTGGTTATTCGTCTTCAAGTTATGAATTGGACGCAAGACTTACCGGCACATCGGAAATGGCAAATATTGTCAGTGCTTTAAGAAATGTAAAATCCAAAAATGTTAAATCTTGGGCAAATGAAACAGATATTCACGCTTTAATTGAAAATGAATTAAATAATGAAGAAGTTAACTATAATGTTGCAGAAGGAAAAGCAGGCTTACCAATAAATAGAGTTGTCCAATTGATGGGCAATGTAGAGGACGGAACAACATTTGAAGAATTTAAGGCAAGTTTCTTTAATGACAGAACAGATGAGGAAATTGATAAACTTATGAACATAGCCGTTGCTCAAGGAGTTCCAATGAGGCAACGAGTCCAATTATCAAATGAACAATATCTAAACTTGTTTAGAGAGGGCAAGATTGATGGCTTTGAAGGAGAAAAAGTTGACGTTACACCAAGAGCATACAAGGAAATTTTAAATTCAATAAAGGACTTGGTGGGAATGGATGAAGTTTATGACAGGGCAAAAGACCTCTTTTTGGAAGGCAAGTTCGAAGAAGCATATTCGCTGAATGGAGTTAAGGGGACAGGGCTAAAATCATTAATGAAATTTAATGACCACTTAAACAAAGTTGCCGAAGAAAATATTGACACATTATGCCAGTATCTAAAAGATGGAAAGGCGGATGAGAATGTTTTAAGAAAATGCCTGACAACAAAGACAAAAACCGAGTTTGCTGGGCAATTAAATGATGCAAGACTTGAACATATAAATTCTGTTCAAAATGATATTGAAACCAAAAACCTAAACTTTTATGAAGCAAACGAAACAACTTTGAAAACTTTGACTGACTTAAATTTGATTGTTAAAGATATTGAAACTATGGGGGAAGACCTCGATAATGACACTATTGCACAATATTTCAAACTCACCGACCAATATATTGAAACTTTAAACAACTTATCAGAGGCACAAAAAAATAACTTGTATGAGAATGAATTAGAGAGATATAATAAGTATTTTAACAGTCCTTCACTAGAAGATGATTATAGGAATGCGGTGCAGACTGACCCTGAAATTTATGACTATCTAATTGAACAAATAGGCAAAAATCAAAATAATATTAATTGCGTAATTGATTCAAGGGATTTGATAGGAGTTTTTAAGGAAAAAGTTAAAGATTTGAAGGAAATTTATATACTTGATGAGAATGAAAACTCAAGCGAAAACAAGGTTCAACAAGAGGTTGATAAGGTAACGCAGGATAACGAGTTGCAAGAGCCTTCAACACAAACCCCACAAAGCGGTGAAACAGAAGTTAAAGATGATGACACAAATAAAGGTGATGATGACGATTTTTCTTTGGAATAGGTTATAATTTATCAAAATTTCGTTTAAAATAATCTAAATAGAGAGAAATTTTATGGAAAAACTTGATTTTATATCATTTGACGAAGAAATATTAAAAGGTTATTTGTTTTTGCCTAAACAGCCCCTGTGTATAGTTCAAATTGTGCATGGACTTGAAGAACATGGAATGCGATATAAAAAATTTGCTGAAGAGTTGAAGGAAAAGGGAATAGGGGTGTTTGTTTGCGACCAACGTCTTCATGGAAAAACGGCGACACGCATTGGCCATACAAATATAAAAGACATTTTCCCTATAATGGTGAAAGACCAATGCCTTATTTCAAATATGCTTTTACAAAAATTTAATTTGCCACTTGTTATTTTTGGTCATTCCTATGGTTCATTTATTGTGCAAAGATACTTGCAAGTTTGCAAAAATTACACCTCAGCAATATTGTCGGGTTCGGCATACATGAAAAGGGCGGACACATTTTTGGCAAAAATAATTTCGCATATGACTATAAAAATAAAGGGTGGAGATGAAGACGCAAAACAAATTGAAAATTTGGTTATAGGTTCCTTCAATCGTAAGTTTAAAAAGGAAAATGGCAGTTGGATATCCTTTAACAAAGCAAATGTAAAAAGTTATGAGGAAGATGAACTTTGTGGCATTCCTCTTTGTGGTAATTTTTACTATTCTATGTTTAAAAACACAAGAAAGTTATATAAAGAAAGAGAAATGCAAAAAATAGACAAAGAAAAACCAATATTAATTGCAAGCGGCAGTGATGACCCTGTCGGCAAAGATGGTAAAAGCGTTAAAAAACTGTTTGAAAACTATGAAAAATATGGTATAAAATGCCAGTTAAAACTTTATTCAGGGTTACGACATGAAATAATAAACGAGGGCGAGGAGATTGTAATTGATGACATTATAAACTTCATATTGTCTTCAATAAAACATTAATTCGTTACCAGAGATTAAAGAAAATTTATTCAAAATATATAAAAAACAATGAAAAAACCGCAAAAATTTGCAATTTTTTAATAAAAAACACAAAATTTTATAAAATTTGCAGTTTTTGACTAAAATTATTTACAAAAAAAATAGGTAGAAAGTAATTTCTACCTATTTTAATTTACCTTATTCCCTCTATACGTGTAACGTAATAGTTTTTATCTAAACGACCATGCTCCCATGTTATTGCACCTGTGTTTTTGTCATAACTATACTTTGAATATCCCAAAATCATAAAGCGTAAATTGAAGGTTGGAATGCTAAGTTGCATGAAGTATATATCTGTTTGTCCCGTTGACATACCAGTTATAACCAAGTCGTTCTTCTCTCTATTTTTTAAGTTTATAAAGGCTTGACCACCATATCCAGAACTTAATGTTGTGTTCACCCAAATATATCTATATTGGCTTAACCCCAAATCCAAGTTAGTGCCTGTTACCAATCCGTCAGGATATCCGCGATTAATATTAGGGTCGGTAGATTTTCTGTCATATATGACTTCAGCTTCCCCAAGCGTTTCCGAGCCAGAGCCTGAACCTGATGATTGATTTTTTATCTCCTCCAATTTTGCCTCCAAAGATGCAATATCTTTTTTAAGGGACTCTATGTCGGTGTTTTGTGTGGAATTTTCACTTTGCAAGTTTGTAATATTTGTGTTTGCTGTGTTTAAATTTGTGTTGACGGTTGATAAACTGCCTTGAAGAGATGCAATAGTGTTGTCTTGGTCAGTGTTTTTGCTTTCTATTGAAGTTGCACGCTTTTCTAATTTTTGAATTGAACTTGTATTTTTAAGCACACTATCGGCATAGTCAAGCATACTTTGTTTTACAATGTCCATTTCACTATTGACGGTCTCAATGTTCTTGTTGACGGTGTCAATATTTTGATTTACAGTGTCTATATTTTCATTAACAGAATTTATATTTGTTTGAATCCCGGCAATAACTGTGTCCTGAGATGTATTTTTTTCTTCTATTGAAGTTGCACGTTTTTCCAATTTTTGAATTGAACTTGTATTTTTAAGCACACTATCGGCATAGTCAAGCATACTTTGTTTTACAATATCCATTTCACTATTGACAGTTTCAATGTTTTTGTTGACGGTGTCAATGTTTTGATTTACTGTGTCTATATTTTCATTAACAGTATTTATGTTCGTTTGTATTCCTGCAATAACTGTGTCCTGAGATGTATTTTTTTCTTCTATTGAAGTTGCACGTTTTTCAACTGCCTGTATAGAAGATGTGTTTTTTGCAACATTGCCTTCACAGGTGTCTAAATCTTTTTTGATTGTGGTTATTTCACCATTAATTGAACTAATATCTGTGTTAACTGTGTCAATTTTGCTATTAATAGTGCTAATATTTCCTTGCAAATCCTGTATTGAAGTGTCTTGTTGAGTGTTTTTTTCTTCAATGTCGGTTGCACGTTTTTCCAATTTTTGTATTGAACTTGTATTTTTAAGCACACTATCGGCATAGTCAAGCATACTTTGTTTTACAATATCCATTTCACTATTGACGCTTTCTATATTTTGGTTGACGGTGTCAATGTTTTGATTTACTGCATCAATGTTTTTATTTACATTTTCAATGTCGCTTTGCAGTCCAGTTATAGAATTATCTTGGGCTGTGTTTTTTTCTTCAATATCGGTTGCACGTTTTTCCAATTTTTGAATTGAACTTGTATTTTTAAGCACACTATCGGCGTAGTCAAGCATACTTTGTTTTACAATGTCCATTTCACTATTGACACTTTCTATATTTTGATTTACGGTGTCAATATTTTGATTTACAGTGTCTATATTTTGATTTATAGTGTCAATGTCTTGTTCCATGCTGTCGGCACGCTTGTCAAGTTTTTGGATTTCTGCGGTATTTTTTAGAATGCTATCGGTATAACTTAGCAAATTTTCGTTGACTATTTGTATATTTTGATATAACTCATCAAATTTTTGGCTTGCATTTTCTTGAAAAGATGAAAAAGAATCACTTAAAGATGTTAAGTTTCCTTCAACTAAGTCAATAGATTGATTTATATTTGTTATAGACAAATTCAAACTATCAATTGTGGCAGAAATTTCTGTAATTTGGGTTGCAAGTGCCAAAATAGTGCTAGAATTTTCATCGACTTTTGGTTTTAACGAATTAAGTGTTTCACTTAAATTCTCAATTACAGAAGAAATGTCTGTAACCTTTTTTTGAAGTTGGTCAAGCAGGGTGCTGCTCCCTCCAGAAAAGGCGTCAAGTTTTCCTTCCAAGCGAGGCAGAGTAATTTTTTTGATATACCACACCTCTCTTTTTAAATTTTCATAATTTTGATAAACATCTTTCATATTAAAAACTCCTCGAAGAATATTTTAATCGTCGAGGAGTGCAAAATTCAATAAATGATGACAAAATCTTTATTATTTTTTCTTCTTTTTTATGAAAATAAGGGACAAAATTATTGTAACTGCTGAAATTATTATTGTTATTCCTAAAATCAACAAACTGCTTACACCATCTGGGTCAACAAATTGCTTGTCAACATAGCCATTGTATAGACTGCCATCTTCCAATATGAATTGAACGGCTGTGTAATCTTGCTTGCTGCTGTATCCCTCATAAACAAAAATGCGAGTGTTTTTCTTTAATGTATATCCGCTGTCTTCAAAATCGTAGTCAAAAACGGTGCAGTCTTTTCTTATTGTTGCGTTAAAGACGGGATATACAATTGGGGAGGAGTTGTTTGTGAGATAAAATTTATAAACGTAACCCTTGACATTTTCCACTTCAATATATGCAAAATCGTTAATTATCTCCAAAATATTCACAATTTGCTTGTGTTTTAATGAAATTATATTGTTATTTTCATCTAAAAGTTTGTCTGAACTAAAATCGGGAAGAGAGTAGATGTCGCATTTTGAAGTTATAACATATGCTTGTCCGCTGTCAAGTGCTTCACTTTTTGGAAAGGCACATTTAATGGGGCATAGCAATAAAAACATCAAAATTATAATGGCAGAAATTCTTTTCATGACTATATTATTCATCTTTTTAATATTTTTGTCAAGATGTTTGTGCATACTTTAATCAATTATTTGACATTATATCTTTATGAAAAATACTGTTGGAAATGGGGCGTTTGTTTTGATTTTAAGCGGACTTATCTGCAAATTTTTTGGTGGACTTTTTAGACTCCCTCTTACAAATATTGTTGGAATAGAGGGGATTGGCATTTTTCAAATGGTTATGTCCTTGTATTCGCTTGCATTGGTATTTGTGAGCGGAGGGGTTACAAATTCACTTTCAAAACTTGTTTCAAGTGCAAGGGCAAGAGGTGATAATCAAAAAATTGGCTCATATTTGAGATATGGTTTTGTGTTTACATTGTCGCTAAGCCTTATTTTGTCTTTGATTTTTATATTTTTCGCAAAGCCAATATCGTCATTTCAGGGAATAAGTCAAAATTCGGGTTGCTATTTTATCGTTGCATTAACCCTTCCGCTTGGAGGGCTTGTCGGTGCTTTGCGAGGAATATTGCAGGGGTATGAAAACATGAAGCCCACAGCAATAAGTCAAATAATAGAGCAGGTGTTAAAATTTGCATTTGGCTTGATTTTTGCATACTTTTTTTCAAAAATTGGACTTGGGGGTGTTGTTGGGGCTTTTTGCGGAATATTAACTTGTGAGGTGTTCGCACTTTTTTATCTGTTTTTTGCTACAAGCCAAAATGATAAATATTCATATGGCAGTGAGGGAAGGAATGAGTTTTTAAATGCCACCCTGCCTTTAACCTTTGGAAGTGTGATTGTGCCTTTCACTCATGCTGTCGAGGGACTATTTGCAAGCAAACTTTTAATAAAATCTGGGCTTACAAGCGAAAGAGCGACTGCACTTTATGGAGTTCAAACGGGGGTTGTGGGTGCAATTTTAAATTTCCCCCTTATAATATCTCTTGCACTTGCTTCAAGCCTTCTTCCAAATCTTTCCTTTCTCTCTGCATCGGGGGATATTGATGGGCAAAGGAAAATTATAAAAAAATCCTTTCTGTCAATGTGGTATATTCTTCTGCCACTTGTGGTTGGACTTGTTGCAATCTCTCAAACCCTTTATCCCATAATTTACCCAAACATAATTGACGAATATTTGAAAATTTCAACAAAAATAACAATTTTAAGCGGTTTTTCAATCATTTTTACTGCAATTATGCAATTTTTACTTTCAATTTTGCAGGCCAACGGTTACTTTAATTATTCATTATTGTTCAGCGTTTTTGGTGGCGTGGGAAAACTTTTGGTGCTTTTTGTGCTTACACCAATAAAGGGAATTTCCATATATGCACTTTCACTTTCAAATATAGTTCTTGCGTCAATAGTTTCAATTTGTATACTTTTAAAAATAGGTCATCTTATTTCATTTCCCTTTTATGATATCGTCTTGCCCATCCTTGCCTGCATAATAATGTTTATGGCTGTTAAGATATTCCTTTCACTGGTTGGGGGAATATGGGGGCTTATGCTTGCTGTAATTATTGGAATGGCTTCCTATTTCGTTTCATCACTCCCACTTTTTGTGGGCTACGCAAAAGATATATTTGCTAAACTTAAAATTAATATTGACAGATAAAAATTTTTATGGTAAAATAATACTAAGAGGTGAAATTATGAAATATAAAAGTATTTATGAAATTGGTTTAAGATATAGGTCGCTTTTTGGCATATACAATGCGACTGAAAAACTTCCTGTTTTTGAAAATGTTGAGGAATTTAAAAGTTATACATTTCCAAAACAGATTGATTTCCAAAAAGCCACTCAAGAATTATATGATATGAGAAGCGAGGAAGAAAAATATAATTATGGCGATGATGCTGTTTGGAGAAAGTGCGAAAGAGCGGTAAAAAGCCAAATAAGTGCCGACCTTGCAGCAAAAAGAGCAGTTATGTTGGAAGAAGCACAACACTTTGACAAAAATGTTGTTGGCTTGAAGGAAGAACGCACTATTGGAAGATTGGATGAAACAGGTTATTATTTCCTTGGCTTGTTTGCAAACGAAGACGTAGCACGCAAATGTGTGGATGTGCTTGTTGAACGCGATTTGTCAAGCGAAGATAAAGTTGTATTTTTAAATGAAGAAGGAGTAGACCTTCACCAAGACATTGAAAAGGAATAAGTTTATTTAGAAGGAAAGATATTGTCTTTCCTTTTTTTGTTTGCATTAAATATATTATTATGATATACTTTTAAAGATAAAATGGAGGAAAAGATGAGATACACATACAAAACAAATGGCGTTTGCTCGTCAAAGATTGAGTTTGATATTAATGATGATGTTATTACAAACATCGCCTTTACTGGAGGTTGCAACGGAAATTTAAAGGCTCTTTCAAAGGTGCTTGATGGTTGGACAGTGGGTCAAATTGTTGAAAAATTGAAGGGTAATTTGTGCGGTTTTAGGTCAACTTCATGTGCTGACCAATTGGCACAAGCAGTTCAAAAAGCAAGTGAAGAAATGAGAAAAAATTAAAAAAATAGCAAAAAAACACGTTTTTTGACTGTTTTTAAGGAGAAAAAATGAAATTTTCGCATAAAGTTCAATATTATGAAACGGATAAGATGCAAATTACACATCATTCCAATTATATAAGATTTATGGAGGAGGCAAGAAGTTCTTTTCTTGAAAATGTTGGGTATAGTTACAAGCGAATGGAAGAAGAAAACATTGTGTCGCCGGTGATTGATGTCCATGCTAAATTTGTAAAAAGCACAACTTATGGTGATGTTATTGATATTAACGTTGGAGTGAAGGATTTGACGCCTGCCGTTGTTACAATTGGTTATACAATGTATGTTGACGGCGAAATTGTGTGCGTGGGTGAAAGTAAACACTGCTTTTTAAAAGAGGGCAGGCCGACTGCAATAAAAAAGGTAAACATGGGCTTGTATGAAATGTTTTTGAAATATAAAGAGGAAAAATTATGAGGGATGTGGAACTGTATTGTCCAAGTTTAGAAGAACTCTTTTTTAGGCAACAACTCCTCAACGATTCAAAAACTATGGAATATAATGCAGGATATAATGTCGATTATTATGGCTATAATTATAATAGTGGTCAAATAGATTTTCCAAAAACAAAGTGGGAGGAGTGGTATAACAAACACATAAACAACACCTCATTTTTCTATGCTTACATTAAGGACGTTGCCCTAGATAAATTTGTTGGAGAGGTGAATTTTTCTAAAAATGGTGATTTTGCAAGTATGGGCATTGTCATCAAATATGAATTTCGTGGCAAAGGATATATGCGTCCAACTCTCGATAAACTTATATTAAAAGCGAGGGAAATGGGTGTAAAATTTCTTACTGACACAATTCCATATACGCGAGAAAATGCTTTACGAGTCTTTTACGATTACGGGTTCAAGGTGAAGGAAGATGAAATTTTGAAAAAATTTAATAAAGAGGAAAAGGTGGCAAAAATTGTATTAGAACTTTAAAATTAAATAATTCTCTCTTGATTGTTTCAAGAGGGATTTTTTTTATTTAAAGACCCCACAACAAATTAAACATATTTGCTGAAAAAAGATAAACTTTTAATATAGAAAATGTTTAAAAATTTATAAAATGATATTATATTGCCAAGCAGGATTGAAACTAAGTGCATAAATAATATATTGGGAGGTTAATATGTTTTTTAAAGGTGTTTGCACTGCTCTTATAACACCCTTCGACAGAAATTGCAAGGTTGATTTTAAGGCGCTTAGAAAATTGCTTGATTTTCAAATACAAAATGGGGTCAAAAATGTTTTATTGTTGGGGTCAACGGGCGAAGGTGAGGCCCTTACTCAAAAGGAGAGAGATGAAATTGTTGAATTTGCAAGATTTATATTGCCCAAAAAGATAAAATTAATTGTTGGTGCAGGCTCAAATACACCTGAAAAATCAATTTCGCTTATCCAACAAGCGGAGAAATTTGGTGCGGATTGCTGCCTCGTTCAAACTCCATATTTCAATCGTTGCACCCAACATGGTATAGTTGAACATTTTCAAAAAATTTGTGAAAATGTTGAAATGCCACTTATTGTTTACAATATTCCATCACGTTCTGGGGTGGATATTTTGCCAAAAACAATGACCGAACTTGAAAAATTTGAAAATATAGTTGGACTAAAAGAGGCAAATGGAAATATTGACCATATTCTTGATATGTTTAATAAAGTTGGAGACCGACTGCCAATATATTGCGGAAATGATAATCTTAACTATATTTTTAAATGCCTTGGTGGTGCGGGAACAATTTCTGTTACAAGCAATGTATTTCCAAAAGAGATTAATGATGTTTTTGAGGGCAAAAAGGAGGTTGACGATAAACTTTTTGACTTCAACAAACTTATGTTTTGCCAGCCAAACCCCATACCTATCAAATATGCAGTGAGCAAACTTGGACTTGCACAAAACAATCTCCGCTTACCACTTACACGCCTTTCCAAAAATTTTCAAATTAAAGTGGGGGCTGAAATGAAAAAATTGGGGGCAATATGAAGGTTTTATTGATTGGTTGCAACGGAAAAATGGGAAAAGAAATGGCAGCACTTTTAAATGAACGTGGGATTGAATTTTTGGGAATAGACAAAGAAAACAGAGATGATGCAATAAATTTTTCACCCGATGTGGCACTGGATTTTTCATCAAGTGCCTGCCTTGAAGAAAATTTGATTTTGTCATCATCTAAGGGTTGTCCCATAGTGATTGCGACAACAAATCACAATGAAAATAATATTAAACTTATAGAGAAATATAAAAATGAAATTCCAATATTTCTATCGACAAATTTTAGTATTTTGTTTAATTTGATGTTAAAAATGCTAAAAAACATCAAAAAAATCGATAATTTTGATATAATTGTCGAAGAAACGCATCATAAACATAAAAAAGATTCACCAAGCGGCTCGTGTAAAGAGATTATTAAAACTCTGTCGCAAGAGGGTTTTTTTCCTCAAGTGTGTGCGTATAGAGTGGGCGAAATTGTGGGAGAACATAGCGTTAAAGTGGTTTTTAACAATGAGATTTTGCAAATTTCTCACACCGCACTAAATCGAAGGGTGTTTTGCGAAGGGGCACTTAATGCCTGCCAATTTGTCATATCAAAAAAGAGCGGACTTTATTGTATGAACGACATTCTTTAAAAATTGTAGACTTTTATTACCTTTTATGATATACTCATAAAGGGTTTTTTATGAATATTGTAAGTTATAATATAAATGGTATTCGTTCTAGTTTTAAAAAGGGGTTGCTTGACTGGATAAAAGAATTTGATGCCGATGTCTATTGCTTTCAAGAGGTAAGGGCGGATGAAAATATTGTAAAAAATTTGCTTTTCGGCGAGGGACAGGTTGATATGTTTTCAAACAAAGACAAGCCCTGCAATTATATTGCCCTTTTAAATTGTGGTGGCAGACCAGGATATGCCGGAACTGCCATTCTTTGCAAACATAAGCCAGACAATGTGCTTTATGATATGGAGGAATTTTGGCATGACGAAGAGGGGAGAACGCTTACTGCAATTTTTGGTAATATTGCTATTGTCAACACCTATGTCCCAAACGGCAATTCTCGTCTTGACTTTAAAATGCAATATTTGAAGGCTTTAACAAAATTTATAAAGAAAATGCGAGAAAGGTATAAGGTGGTATGCCTGGGAGATTTCAATATTGCACACAATGAAATTGACTTGACAAATCCTAAGGAATGTAAAAACAAATCTGTGTTTTTGCCTGTTGAAAGAGAGGCTTTTGGGGAAATTTTAAAGGTGGGACTGGTTGACAGTTTTAGATTGTGCAACCCCACAAAAAGGGAATATTCATGGCGAAGTTATCGCTCAATAAATGACAGCCAACATAATGGATGGAAATATAGAATTGATTATGTGCTTGTTGACCAAGGACTAAAAGAGAATATTTCCTCTGCAAATATACTCGACCTTGCTTATAGTGATCACCTGCCTGCTGTGGCGGAAATTAAATAAAAAGAGTGATAATTTATCAAAAAATAGTTAAAAAACAATAAAAAACCAGTAAAAAAGTGGAATTTTGCAAAAAAAAAGAGAAAAATGTTAAAAGCGTTGACAATTAAAGATAGTGAAGAATTTTTGAGGCAGATTTCAAAACCTGTTGATTTACTGTTTTGTCTCATGAACTTGACCATTTAGAGGGCATTTTTCATTTTGACAGAGCAAAAAAGGTGCTTGTTATGCCGGCATCAGAAAGGGCCGAGTTTAGAAAAACTCATGGCTACAAAATAATATCAAAAACCTGTGAATTTAAATATAAGGAGTTGAAGAATGACAATAGGGATAGATTTGGACGGAGTGCTTTTTGACAGTGAAAGTTGGTATAGGTCATATGCCGAGTTGTATGATATAAAACTTAATCGTGAGGGAAGTTATAATGACAAAGAAATGATTGTTGAAAATAAGTATAATTGGACAACCCAAGAATTTAAACAATTTATTGATGAATGCTTGCCCACAATAACATTGGATGCACCCCTAAAACCTTATGCCAAAGAGGTTTTAAAACTTTTGAAGGCAAGAGGTCATAAACTTATTATTGTAAGTGCAAGGGGTGATTTAAGTGATTGGGAAGTTGGAGCAACATATGAGAGGCTTAAAAAAGAGGGGCTGGCTTTTGATAAAATCTACTTAAACCAGACAAACAAGGCTATAACGTGTAAAGAAGAAGGAGTTGACGTTATGATTGAGGATTCAATAAATAATGTCAACCTGCTTGCTCAAAATGAAATAAGGTGTTTGTATTTTAGAGAGTTGCCTTCCCCATCATCAAATAATAGTTATATAACTGAAATATATTCATGGGGCGAGGCTTATAGAAAAATATTGGAAATGGAAGAGGCTGAAAAGAAAAATTAATGGCAAAAGCCAAGCGACATTAAAAATTTTTTTTAAATTTAATTTATTAAAGTTTGAAGTGTTTATCCGTTTGTGAAGGTTTCATTAAGCAAAAATTAAGTGAAAAACACGTTTAAATGGTGATTTTTTGCAAAAAAGCCTAAATCTTTTAAATTTATAGTTTTTTGCAACAAAAATATTAAAAGATATAAAAATTTGCTTAGCAAAATAAAATTTATTTGTTATAATAAAAAAGGAGGCAATATGAAATTACATATTTTAGGGACTGGCCATGCAATGACATTTAAAAATTATAACACCTGCTATGTTATTGAGGAAAATGGTCAATTTATGCTTGTTGATGCAGGTGGAGGAAATAGAATTATAACAAGGCTTGGCGAGGCGGAAATTGATATTGTAAAGATAGATTACGCATTTTGCACTCACACCCACACCGACCATTTGCTGGGTTTTGCATGGGTTGTAAGATTGAATTATCATGCATTTAAAGCAGGCCTTAGAGAAACACCATTCACCATTGTTGGCAGTCATGAATGCGTGTCGGCAATCAAAACTTTGGCAAAAATAACTTTAGGTGAAAGTGCATATGATAGTGTTATAGATAAGAAAATTTTGTTCAAAGAGGTTAAAAATGGCGAAAAAATGCAAATTTTAGGGCTAAATTTTCAATTTTTTGATACTTACGCTGTTGATATGCCTCAAATGGGCTTTTATATTGAAGAAAAAGATTTTGTTTTTGCGGGTGATGTTCCGCTGAATGAAAGATATTTTGAAAAGTTTAACAATGCCAAATATCTTTGCCTTGAAGCACTTTGTTCTGTAAACGAATTAAAAAAGGGTGGACTTCCAAACAAACATTTCCCAGTTGTTAAATCGGCAGAAACTGCTCAAAAAATTCATGCTCAAAATTTGATTTTATGGCACACGGCAGACAGACTTCCAAACAGACAAGAGGTTTATTTGAAAGAGGCAAAAAGTGTATATGATGGAAATGTAATAGTTCCAAATGACCTTGACGTTGTGGAAATAATTTAAGCCTACTACATATTAAAAAATAATTGCATTTTTATTGGCACAAATCTCATATGAAATTCATATGAAATTTATATAAAAAATTTTGAAAAAACTGTTGACAAATATTTTTTAATGTGTTATTATAATACTGCCGTAGTGTAGAGAACAGTTACTTCGTCATTAAGGATTTGCCCGACGATCGACGGTCGGGCAGTGCTGTTCTCGCCCTTTCTCGGCAATTTTAAATATTCTGGTTGTGGTAGTGTGGATAAGAGTTACTTCGGTCAATTGTATTCTCCTGCTTGCAGGAGAGAGATCCCTTATCGCCTTTATTCTCCACAACTCCATTTTTAAAGTTGCCTTTTCGGGCAACTTTTTATATTGTAATAACTTACTAAGTAAAAACATAAAAAGAAAATAATAAGTAATAAGGAGGAAAGTATGTCAAAATTTAATTGGGATAAGATTAATCAAACATTAAACAAATCGGGATTTGAGGCCTATAAATTAACAGACAAGGAAAAACTTGTTTCTATGGTTTTAACTACAATGTTTGGTGAAGAAAAATTTTATGGCGACAACACAAGCGAACTTGCAAGGCTTGCTGTCAAAATGATTGAAAAAGGAAATGGACAATTTGTTGCAAATCTCGCAGTTTTTGCAAGAAATGAAATGGGGTTAAGGAGTGTATCGCACGCACTCTGTGCTATTCTTGCCGGAAATGAAAAAGGCAAGGAATATGTCAAATATGCAGTGCTTGGTGTTTGCAGAAGGGCTGACGACATCCTTGAAATTTTGTCATGCTATCTCCATGTTTATGGAAAACCAGTAGCCAACTCCCTTAAAAAGGCACTCGCAAAAGCAATGAACAACTTTGACGAATATAGTTTTGGAAAATATAAGGGAGGAAATAGGGCTGTGAAATTTGCTGACGTTTTAAAAATTACACACCCAAAGGCAAAAAACGAAGAACAAAACAAAATTTTCAATGCTATAATCAATGACACTTTGAAAACTCCTTACACTTGGGAAACTCAACTTAGCGAAAGAGGTAACACAAAGGAGGTTTGGGAAGAACTTATTGACAGTGGAAAATTGGGCATGATGGCATTGACTCGCAATCTTAACAATATTCTTAATGTAAAAGCAGAAAATCTTGATAAAGTTTTGGATGCTTTGAAAAATGAAGAAGCAATTAAGAAAAGCAAGATTTTGCCATTTAGATTCTATTCTGCATATCTTAAAGTTGAAAACAATCCTAATTGCTCCTCAAAAGTGCTTAATGCACTTGAAAGAGCGGTTGAGGCAAGTGTAAAAAACATTCCTGTTCTAAAAGGCAAAACTTGTATTGCAATTGATGTGAGCGGGTCTATGGATGGTGAAATATCATATAACAGTCAAATTCGTTGTGCAGATATAGCCGC
This sequence comes from uncultured Clostridia bacterium, assembly GCA_947624415.1. Taxonomy (GTDB): domain Bacteria; phylum Bacillota; class Clostridia; order Christensenellales; family UBA1242; genus Caccovivens. The sequence continues at coordinate 60,799 of CANQKH010000006.1, forward strand.
ATTATTGGGTGCAATGGCAAACTATATTTGCGAAGATTCTATTATAATGACATTTGATACAACTTTAAAAAGACAAATTTTGCCTTCAACAAATGGAATTATTGCAAACGCAAAGTCTATAAAAAACACAGAGGGCGGAACGGCGATTGGGCTTCCTATTGCTGAACTTTTAAACGAAAATATTTATGTCGACAGAATTATACTTTTATCTGACAATGAAGTTAACCACTCTGTTGACAGGCCAATTCAATACACAAACAGCAAAAATAGTAAATCTTTGGGCAGACCACTTTCTTGCCAAGAACTTCTTAATCTTTACAAACAACACGTAAACAAGAAGGTTTTCCTTCATGGTGTTGACTTGCAAGGATATGGGACTACCCAGTTTAGGGGAGAAAGAGAGTCTTTTATATCTGGTTGGAATGAAAAAATATTTGACTTTATTCACCTTGAAGAGGAGGGCTTTGGCAGTATTGTAAAAGTCGTTGAACTATACAATGAAGTGAGCGGAAATAATGTTGACGATGATGCAGAGGGCTAAACTCGCACAAAAGAAAAAAGACCTCCATATAACCACAAAGGAACTAGCCCTCCAACTCGGTGTCAAGTATGGGACACTATCTATGGTGCTTTGTGGCAGTTATTCAAATGAAGAAGTTGAGAAAGTTGTGCTTGATTGGCTCAAACGAAAATAATTATAAACATCATATTGATTTTTCAATATGGTGTTTTTTTTAAATAATGGTGTTTTTTTTAAAAAATATAGTAATATTTTGAAAATTATTGTGTTTTTTTAATAAAAATGGGAAATTTTTTTAAAATTTAGTCGTGTGAGCAAAGAAAAAAGTTAAGATTTAAACATCTTAACTTTTTCTAATAAGCACATTATATTTGTCGGTTTTTTTAAATAATTTTATTTGTCTACTTTTTTTTAGACTTAACTATTCTATTAAATATGTTGCCACTCAACATACAAGTCCTTATTTGAGTCTATAACTATAAGGCTCATGTCTGCATCGGCGTTCCCAAATGCTGAATTGTATAAGTTTTTGCAACCGCTTGTATTCCATGATGCACTGTTAAAACTATATCTTACTCCTATATATTTTCTTGATACATCAATTATAAGTGTTCGCTGTGTTATTGTTCCATTGAGGTCGGAAACCATATATAGTGTTGTGCCAATAATATAAGAGCCTTCAAGAACATACATTTCATCTAGTGTTCGGCGAGTTGATGTTTCATCATAACTGCTTATCCACCATGCAGGGTCAACCCAGTCGCAGTGGAAGGTTAGTTTATGATAAGACCTGCTTTGAGTTGTGTAAGTTGCAGAGAATGTAAGGTCATAATTTGGAACAATATTTGAAGTTATTTCCTTGCCGTCTGTCGTTTTGTATCCTTGGAAGTAGTAACCCACACGCTTAATAGGAATATTAGCCTCTCTTACAACCTCTTCAAAATCTTTTAGAGGTTGGAGTGTAAATCTTGTGCCTTGATAAAGCGATGATGAGAAGGTTTTTGCCGTAAACTTACTATTTTCAAGCACATAATAGGTGTAAGTAATGGTGTATTTGTTTCTAATATAGAAAGTTAAATCACATTCTGGCATAAGAATTGGTCGAGATGATTGAATTGTATATTCACTATCTGTATACCAACGTGTATTGCTGTAAATTGGGAATCCTGCAGGGAAAACGACAGGGGTGTTTGGTTCAAAGTAGGCAGAATATACTATGTCATTGTCATGGATTGTAATTTTGTAAAGTTTATCAATTGTTTTTAAGTATTCCCACTTTGCATAAACGGTGAGATTGTTGGATGGCATTAGTGATGGTGCAGGGGTTGAATAACTGCTGTCAACAAACCAGCCTTTAAACAAATACACGAGTGTCTTTCCATCTTGTTTGAGTAAAATTTGCTTATAATTTGGAAGGCAACTTGTAAGTTCAACCCTTTCAAAGGTATGAATTGTAAGTGTTTCGCCAGCCAAACCTTGCACAACTGTTAAAGTTTGAGCCTTTAAAGTTTGATAAGTTTGATAGGTTGCATATAGGTTTTCGCTTTCTTCTGGCACAATTTCAACTGTTACGCCATCTGCATCTCTCCATCCAATAAACTCTTGCTTGTATAATATTCCATCAATTTCATATTCAATATATTTATCTACTATATCACTTCGCAACTGAGAACCTACAAGGGCATAATCATTTGCAATAAGTTTGCCATTATTGTAATAATTAATTGTTCTGTAGCCCTCTTTGATTGTCCATTTACCATAGAGGGTTATATTTTTTGCAGGAATTATACCTTTTTTAAATTCACTTCCTTTTGCAAAGTTTTCACTTGTAAACCAGCCCTCAAAAGAGTAGAGTGTATAATCAATACCTGGATGATTTGTGCCTATAACTTTATCACTATATTTTGGCAATATAAATCTTTCATTAGGGCTTCCCGATATAGAAGGTTGGGATATGTCATCAAAGCCAGTTACAAATGTTATTGTATAAAGTCGTTCTCCAGTTTTTGTCCAATTGCCATTTTCTGCCGAATATTCAACGCTTTCCTTACCTCGTTTAAAGCCTTGCTCAAATTTATTGATTGTAGTGGCGTTAAAGTCAACACCATGAGAAACTGTCAAAGGATTTGCCTTTATGTAAAGGGTTGTTCCCCAAATTAGTGGCATATCAACATTGAGCGAGAGACCACCAATTACATTTTGACCATTAATATTTTTTATGCTTGCACCAACCTCTAAATTTCCCATTTTGTCATCGCCTGTGAGTTCGTTGAGGTTGAGATTTAAAGTGTAAAATTCTGTGTTGTTTTGATAAGGGCAGGAGAAACTATTTATAATATTATTTAAGTTTGGAGTGTGATTGTCTGATGCTTCAAGTGATTTTTGTATCGCACCAATTACATCGTCATTAAAGCCCGTTCCCCATTTTACATAATATAGTATGTCATCAAGCACGCTGTCTATGTGTGCCTTTATTGTCTTTTCATATTGGTCGCCATCGCCATTTGTCTCATGCCTATAGAAGTAGAAGTAGTTATCCTTGAAATAAATGTAAAGCATTCTGTCTGTAACTGAAAGGGGACTAAAGAGTCCGTTTGACCATGGAGTATCGTTGTTTAAGTTATATACAAGAAAATCAAGAACAGGAATAGCACCAATAGCAGCCTGCATCTGCAATTTTCCATCTGCAAGACTTATTTGCATATTGACAGAAATATCCCAGTTTATATCTATAAATCCCACCCTCAATTTTATATTAATGTAACCTTTTATTTCAAAGGTTTTATTTGAGGAAATTGTATTTATTAAAGCCTCAATCAAATCACTTGACCCTGTCAAATCTATGTAATTTTTGTTTTGATTTGGTGCTGTTACCCCATTAAATTCATTAAAGTAAACATCAAAATCGAAATGTTCATTGTGCGTAACGCCGGTGTAGAAGTTTTTAAATGAAATTTGAGATATAGAGCCGTTGTTTGTGTAAACAACAATTTCCATTTGAGTTGCTTTGGCGTTTGTTGAAAGGGTAATTCCGTCAATGACAATTGTAAGTGCATTATCTTCAACATCTAGTTTTTTAAGCATATTTACATAAGAAGGTGATATTCCTTGTGTGTTTTGTGAAATTATATTTACAATTTGGAAAATGTCTATGTCTTGACCATTTAAAAGGTTTTCTGCCACTCCACCCAAACTTTCCATATTGAATAGTTTCAAAGCAACACTAATTATTTTTTCAAAGTCGCCCTGTGAAACTTTGAGGGCAAGGCTGTTATAGTCTACATAAATGTTTGACTGGTCGCCACTTGCACTTAAATTCAAATCAAATCCCTCAGTCTTCGTGTTTTTAACTCCACGAACTTGGGCGTTTGCATAAAATTTTATTTTGCCTGTTAAATCAAGTTGCAAAAGCATATTTTGTGCAGAGTAAATTTGGGTGTTCTTTTCATAAACGTTGGCATTTGCCGATATATTGTATTGCCTTGAATATATATAATCCTTAATGGCTTTCACGAAAGGCAATAGTTCTTCAATGGAAGTGTATTTGCCTTTAATTTCAACTTTACCCTTTGTTGGAACAACTTTGCCCACAATTTCAATGTCATTATATCTTACATTTAAGCCCGTCAGCCCATTTTCATTAAAGTTTATTTGTCCTGCCAGGTCGCCCAGTTTAAAATTCAAGGTGTTGTCTTCAAATCTAAAATTCGATGATGCGAGAATGTTTGCCAAATTGATTTTGTCAAGCCCAGAGCTTATTAGTGATAAAATGTCTATATTAAATTCATCTTTTAAGAATTGTGCCACATTGCCAATTTGGTCGAGATTGAATTGCAATTTTAAATTTTCTTTTTCAATATAAATTATATTGTCAATAAGTTTTATTCCAAGTTCAATTCCCTCAATTTGAGCATTTGCAGAAAGGGTTATTCCTGTTCCGTCAATGTTTAAATTGCCATTCAATGAAAATGAAGGATTTGTAGCCGTGAAGTCAATATAAAGTTGTTTGCTTTTTACAAGTGCAAGCACCGATTCAATTTTGCCCATCAAACTGCTTAATGGAAGATAATCGTCTTCATTAACCTCTGGCAAAACTTTTGGTGAAGAATTTATATTTAATGTAAATGCAACGTCTAAAACATATAATTTAACATCTTTAATCATGCTTTGGTTGAAGTTTATCTCAATAAGCACTCTGTCAAAGCCAAATGCCAATGTGTCATCATTAAATTTAAGTTTGCTGTTTGAAAGGATTGTATCAATTAGAGAACTGTCAAAATTTATGTTGTCAATGACAAGGTTTAAAATTTCTGTCATGTTTGCATCAATTTTTTCAGTTATAAGTTTGAAAAGTCCTTCGAGTTCATCTGCTTTGCAAGAAATGTGCAAGTCGTTATAGTCAAAGAATAATGTGCGATTTTGCAATTTAAGGCTTGCCGCAACACTTCCACTTCTCAATTGTAAGAGGGCGGAAAGACTTTCATTTTCATGATTCAAAACCCCTTCAATTTCAATGTCTTTATATGTTGCGTTGACTGTCAAATAATGCGTGTTGCGTGTTATATATTCTCTTAGCGATGTCGCCTTTTCTATTAAGGTTGTAATAGGGGTGAAGTTAGATTTGTCAAATTGTGGCATTGCGTGGGCATCGTCTTGAATTTTTACATATCCATTAAAGTCTAAGCCTTCAATTTGTGCAATGCGAGGATTATCACCCTCAAAGCCAACATTAAGATTTAAGTCCTTGTATGCAAACATAATATTGTTTTGCTCAATTTTAAGAACGGTTGCCTTTAAAATATTTTCCAAAATGCTGTTTAAGTCTAATTTGTTTGCAATATTTACAAGGTCTGGGGTCAGCCCGCTTTGTAAAACATTTACAGCATCATTGAAATCTTGCGCTAAGAATGAAACTCTTTCATCATTTACAGTAAGATAAACCATTTTGTCTAAAACTATAAGACTAAAAATATTGTTATCTCCAAAAACATTAAAGTTTGCTTGAAGATTGCCATTACTGTAATTTACAAACCCTTCAATAGTGTTTAAAGGAGTTTTGCCCCCAATTTCTATGTAATATGTTTTTGATTTAATATAATCATAGATTTTTGTAATTTTGTTTAGAATTATATTTGCCGATAAATATTGTTCTTCATTTATTGGCGAGAAATCTATTTGGGTGGCGGAAGAGAGGTTTAATGATATTTGAGTTGTTTCCAAATTGATTTTAAGCCCAGTTAATATAGTGTCATAGTAAAGTGTAACTGTTTGATTATTTAAAAGATTTAAAGTCAAAGAGTCATCCCCAGCCACAATATTTTTGACAAAACTTTCATTCTTTTGAGGGTCAAGCCAGTTTGCGAGTGCGTCAATAATTGTTTGAGGGTTTATTTCCACGCCAAGGCTTTTAAGCATTGAAGCAATATCATCTTTTGTTCCATAAAGATAAACGTCATCAAAATTTATATATGCTTTGCCATTCAAATAGTCAAGTGAAATTTCTTTGCCCAGTGCAAGTAAATCTAAATGCAAGCGTGAATTTTTAATGTCTGCTTTTAAAGAAATATCTCCCTTTATGCCGGCAATGGACATTTCGCCCTCTGCCACAATGTAGTTTTGCTCTGTTGTGCTTATTGCCGCATCAATTGCAGGCAATGTTAGGGCAAGGTCGATATAACTGTCAATGCTGTTTGCAAGGTCGATGTTTCTTGCAGGAATTGAAGTTACATTTATTGTCAAGTCATCTGCCTTAAATGTAAGGCTTTCAAAATATCCTTCATTTACTACAAATTCAATCTGGCCAATATTTTTTATTGTCAATGTGTAATTGTTGCCATTTTGGGTGAAGTTTTCAATTATGCTTAAATCCAAATCTGATAGCATTGAATTTTGGTCGCCTGGCAAAAGTTGAGAAAGGTTTAAATTTGAAAAGGCCTCTTTTGGCTTTGTAAGAAGGTCTGTTATAAACTCAACAGGCAAATTTGTGTTAAAATGAGTGTTTAATATTTGCAAAGCCTCGGGTAGAGAGGATAAATCAAATTTAAAATTCAAGTTGCCAAGTTCAATATATAAAACTTTGTTTAACACAAGAAGTTTTGCATTTTGTCCCAAAAGTTCCATTTCATATTTGGCATTTTGTTCTTTCAAGTTTGCATAGAGATTGCCGGCAAAGTTTAATTCGCCCATGCCAAAGTCTATTTTTGCTCCAAACTTGTCATTTGTAATATAGTTTAGTGTTGAACTTAAAACCTCAAACATTGAACTTACATCCAAGTATTGCTCAGCAGGTGCTTTAACTTCAATGTTTGAAGGGTAGGACACGCCAACATCAAGTCCAACTGTTACGTTTTCAATTTGAGATTGAGGCATTGAAAGGGATAAAACATTGTAATCGGTGTCGCAAACAACCTGCATTGCCCCAACAACAGGGACATTTATGTCAAGAATAATTACATCCTTTTCAACTCTCTCCTTTAAATCGGATAGCATTCCAAGTATGCTTTCCAAACTTAAATCTTCCACGTTAAGCCCGAGCGAAGATAGTGAAAAGCCGAGAGATGACAATATTTGCTCAATTGAACTTGAAAAGTTTTGGGTGTTAAAGGTAAATTTAGCGTTGCACATTTCAAGATAAATATTTCCGCCTGTAAAACAAAAGTCTATTGGCAGGCTGTCTTCATTTATCCTTAATTCTACATTTCCTTGCAACTGCAAATTTTCATTTTGGTCATCTTTTTTAATGTCGGTGTCAAGGTTGACGGTAACTTCACTGTCTGTTTTGACGACAAGTGCAAGGTCAAGATGAATATTATTTGTTGCGGAAAGGTTGTTGTAAATTTTGCTTATTTGTGGTGCTATTGTTACTTTGTTTCCATTTGACTCTGAAAAAGGAATTGATGTCAGCAAAAATAAACTGCCGACAGCAGTGCCCAAGGTTATAATAAGATATACAAGACAGTATCCTAATATTTTTTTTACTTTATTTAACTTTTTTTTCATTCTTACTCCCAAAGTGAATTGTAATTGTTTGAGGTTATATTTTTTCATCAATGAATATTTTTTTCATTGAATGAATTACTTCTTCCTTGCGTTGCAATAAAAATTGCGGAGACATTTTACCTGCCTGTGAAAGGGCAAAACAAAGTTTGTGCTTGAAACCTTTTCACCTATGCAATGTAAAACTTATATTAATTAATTCTATTATATTATAAATAAAATTAATTTTCAAGTGGAAATAGTAAAATTTTTGCCAAGAAAGGGCTTTCTTTAACGAAAAAAATCCAAAATAGCACAATTTTGGTTAAAAATATATAAAAATATAAAAAATTTACCAAAAAATTAAATCAAAATAATTTTAAAATTTGCAAAGAAAAAAACAGCAAAAATTTGCTGTTTAGTCTGTTAATTTGTCTACACTAGTTTAATTCTGGCTCTGGCTCTCTTTCTTCCTTGCGTTTACTAATCTTGTTTGAAATTGTCTCTGTTATGCTTTCAGGTTTTGCAATTTCGACGAATGCGCCTGCAGTCCCGGCACACAAAGTCAAAGTTGGAACTAATGCCCAATACAAATCATTTTGGTTTTTCTGTGCCTGAGTAAATTTGTCGCCATAAATCTCTTGTGCTGAGTTTTCTTTCAAAGTGTTTACTGCGTGTGTGTAAGAACCTTGGTCGATAACTCCCTTGTCATAAAGACTATTTAAATTGTCAAGGTCGTCTTGAATGCTTTCTATGACTTGGTCGTCATTTATCATAGTTTTATAGTCTTCCCAAGCCTTTGCGTCGCTTGCTTTTAGAGAACAAATCCCAATAACTGATGACGCTGCAAGGCCAAGAAAAAATGTAATTTCTGCTGCTTTTACTATACCTTTTATAATGGGATTTTTCATATTTTCACCTCTTTTCATATATTATTATACGCAAATACTTAAATTTGTCAAGAGGGGATGAGTGATTTTATTTTCTTTAAGCCCTTCTTAAACAAAAAAACAGCATTTCTGCTGTTTCATTATTTAAACATTTTCTGGTTCTGGGGTTTCTTCCTTCTTTGCTTTTTGGGACTTTTGATATTTTTTTAATTCCCTACGCTGTTCGAGTTCATCTGAAAGTAAACTTAAAAAACTATCTTTGCCGTCATGCACGAGAAAATCATATAAAATTGTAGTAGCACCAAGGGCAAGAGTAGGAGTAGGAACAAAAGCCAAGAAACGTTTGTTTATATTCTTCTTTGCAGTTTCATATTTTCCGCCAAAGACTTCCTTTGCTGCATTTTCCTTTAAAGTGTTTACTTGCTGTCTGTAAGCATCATAGTCAACACTTCCTTCATTGAATTTGTTATTTAAAACTGATAAATCATCTTGAATATATTCGATAACTTCAGGCGAAGAAAGCATATCGCTAACATCCTTTTTTGCACTATTTCCGGCATTTATAGCGGCGGCAATTCCGGCGATTGAGCCTGCTACAACTCCAGCCATAGTAACAACTTCAATTGTTTTAAGAATATGATATTTTGACATAATTTTTCTCCTTCTTACTTTAATTATATCATTTATAATATTTACTGTCAATAGGATTTTTTTTGATTTTAAAGCACATTACAACCTTTTGCGAAGGCAAAAATTTGTATAAGAATGAATAATAAAATGACCTTTATTTAAAGAAATCGCAGAGATTTTAATATTTTTAAAATATGCTTTTTTATTTAAAAAAATTATGATATAATGCTTAAAAGGAGTTGCTATGGATACAAGAAATTTTATTGGGAAAAAAGTATATGTTGAAATAGACAGACCACTTGGGAGCAGACATCCACAATATGGAAATATTTATCCTTTAAATTATGGCTTTGTTCCAAACACCATTTCGGGAGATGGTGCAGAAATTGATGCATATATTTTGGGGGAATTTGAACCCCTTGAAGATTTTGAGGGAGTTGTCATTGCAGTAATAAGAAGAACAAATGACAATGATGATAAACTTGTTGTTGTGCGAGAGGGCAAAACATATAACGAAGACCAAATCAAGGCTTTGACAGAGTTTCAAGAGCGTTACTTCAATTCTAAGATTATTTTTTAAAACCCTTTATTTATCAAAAAAATGCACCTCCTAAGTTGTCTAACTTTTGGGGTGCAGTTCATTTTTGGGGTGCACTTTAATTTTTTTTCTTTATGCTTTCTCAATTTCTGTAGATTTAATGTCTGTAGTTTCAGTTTCTTTTGGCTCTTCTTTAGACTCTTTTTCCTTCTTTTCTTTTAAGGCTTTTTGTATTTCTTTTATTCTTTTTTCTTCATCTTTTATTCTTTTACGCTCTGCCAATGCTGCACTAAACTCGCTCAAGAAAGATTCATCGCCTTTATTAAAAATAACATCAGATAAAAGAACCCCGCCTGCGACGGGCACGAAAGGAAAGGGAACAATCATAAAGAGACCTTTGTTTGAATCCTTCTTTGCAGTTTCGTATTTTTCGCCAAAGACTTCCTTTGCTGCATTTTCCTTTAAAGTGTTTACTTGCTGTCTGTAAGCATCATAGTCAACACTTCCTTCATTGAATTTGTTATTTAAAACTGATAAATCATCTTGAATATACTCGTTAACTTCAGGTGAAGAAAGCATATTGCTAACATCCTTTTCTGCATTGCTTCCCACTTTTCCAGCGACTACCATTCCGGCAATCCCGCCTGCCATTATTCCGGCTGCAGTAACCATTTCTATTGTTTTAAGTATTCCTTTTTTCATGGTTTTCTCCTTTATTGAAATTATATCATTAATTAAATTTGTTGTCAATAGGTTTTAAAAAAATACAGTCCAAAATTTTTGACAAGGCAAAGGTCATATTTACTTTAAAAATTTAATTTATCTTCTCCCAATAAGTTTATCAATTGAGCCACCAAGATTTGAGGCAATATAGCAAATAATGTTAAGCCTAGGTTTTGCCCCTGCCTTCCAATGTCTTATAACACTTTCATCAAAATTACTGTTTTTCATAAATTTATAATTTGTCAAATTATTTTTATTTAAAAGAGATTGATAGTTATATAAAAACTTTGACATATCATAATAACAAGTTTTATATTTGCCCTCCTCTTTTTCTGTGCTAATTCCAAAAAGATAATCAAGTGAACAATTAAAATATAGTGCAAGTTTAAGTGCCAGGTCTATTGTTGGCGTTGAACCTCTTAAATATCGACTTAACTGCATTGCATTGACTTTGCTTTCTATTGATATTTGGCGTAAAGATAACCCCTTTTCATCAATTAAATCTTTGAGAATTTCTACAAAACTTTCCATTTTTCCTTCTTTAAAAACATCTTTTAAATTACTTTTATTTTATAGGAAATTGTGTTACAATACTTGTGTATAACAGATATGCCTAGTGTGTGTTATAAAAATTTTTATATTCAAAGGGGATATTAAAAAAAGGCAAAAAATTTTTTGCAAAGGGCGACAATGTTTAAAAAACTCAAAAAAATTTTTATTATGCTTGTCGAAATCCATTTTTTGGGACATCGTGTATGATATAAATATAACAAAGGAGGAGTTATGGAAATTGATTTTTTGAAAGGGGAATATGTGCTTGTGGACAAACAGCATTTACCTTTCACCGTTAAAGGGAAAAATGAACTTATTTTATTTAAACAAAAAGAAGGTTGCGACTATTATGCTTTTGAAAGTGGGCAGTTAAGTGATGAAGAGGGCAAATTTTTTAAATTTTGTATGCGTGCCGTCCATCCTGTATTTTATCAATTTAAATATGGTGATGATTTCTTCAGCGAGGCAAAGGAGTTTCATGAAGATAACGAGGCATACAGGCTTTCAGAGGGACTGGAATCGCAAAGTTATGATTATGATTTTAAAAACTTTGAGTTAAATGCAGAAAAAGAATTTCAAGAGGGTCTGGGAGAAAACAGACTATATCCTGCCATAGTTGTAAAAAAGGGTGGCATAAGATGGAAACAATATAATGACTTTATGAGAGATAGCCTTGCTGTGGGCGATAACAAAATGATTTTGGAGGAACTTAAACGACACAGCATTGCATTATTTTGTTTGGAGCAGGACGGGACTCTTACACTTTTGCGTCATTTTACACAAGATTTAAGTTATTATATTTTGCGTGGGAAGGATGAAATTGGAAATTTAATTGAATTAAATTATGGCTCAATAAAAATTCTACTAGATTGCGGAAAAGAGTTGAATGAAAATTTAGAGGAGGACAGCGAACTTGAAAAAATGGTGCTGTCGAAAAATTATGATGGGGTTTTAATTAGTCATTATCATATTGACCATGCCGGGCTTGTCGGCAAAGTTAAATGTCCGATATATATGGGAAAGGGATGTCTCAAAGTTTTAAATGCTCAAAATAATTACAAGAATGAGCCACTTCTAAAAAATATAAACTGCTTTGAGCCAAACGAGGAGTTTGCAATAAAGAAGAATGGCTTTGAAATTAAAGTCAAGCCAATTCTTGTTGACCATTCGGCATATGACAGTTATATGTTTTTGATACGTGGTGGCGGAAAGACATTGCTCTATACAGGTGATTTTCGTGCACATGGAAGAAAAAACTTTTCCCAAACCCTTAAAAATTTGCCAAACAAGGTGGATGTTTTGATTTGCGAAGCCACCAATATGTTCTGCCCAAATGAAAATATGCTTGAAGAGGAAGTTGAGATGAAGGCTACTCAATTAATGAAGGACTACAAACACGTCTTTGTCTTCCAAGCAGGGACAAATATTGACAGGCTTGTTTCTTTTTACAAGGCAAGTATAAAAAACAAAAAGGTGTTTTTAATGGACACGTATGTGTCGGGGATTTGCGAAAACTTGCCAAATATTCCAAATCCAAAAACATTTAAAGATGTTTATTGCTTCTGGGATGTGCCAAAACGATTTGGCAGAGATGGTGTAAGGAAATATGAAATTGACTGGCGACAGTTTCACAAATTAAACAAGGGACTTGGCTATTGCGATGTGGGAAGCCCAAAAAATGAAAATTTTGGCGACCTGTCAAACTTCACTATGATTGTTAGGCCATCAATGCTAAATTATTTGAAAAGGGCAGACGAAGACAAATTGTCAAGATTTAAAACTTCAATTTTCGATAATTCAATTTTAATTTACTCACTTTGGCAGGGCTACAAAGAAAAAGATGATGTTAAAAGTTTTCTTGAAGAAATGGAAAAAATGGGAGTTAAAATTGTTGACCTTCACACAAGTGGGCACTGCGACAAACAAACAATTGATAGACTTAAACAAAAAGTCAATCCAAGCATTATTGAATATGTCCACTTTATAAAAAAGGCATTATAATTTATCAAAATTTAAAATTGTTTGCAAAATCCTTTTGCTTATAATTCAAATGTGCTAATATATAATAAAGGAGAAAGTCTATGATTAATGGCGAGAAGAAAGGCTCAATACTTTACGTCCTTGAAATATTAAAAAGGTATACTGACAAAAATCACTCGCTTACATACTCACAAATCCTTGAAAAACTCGAAAACGAATATGACTTGGCTATTGACAGAAAAACTGTTGCTCGCGATATTGATATTTTGTCTTCATTTGGATATGAGATAATAAAGAGAGGAAATTATGGTGTTTACTTAGGTTTTCGAGACTTTGAGGAAGGGCAGTTGAGATTTTTGGTTGATGCCATATATTCCTCAAGGTCAATGCCAACTCAATATGCACGCGAACTTGTCAAGCAACTCACAAAAGACCACAGCATATATGACAGGAGAAAATTTCAACATCTTGAAAAAATTGATGATGATGTAAGGTCTGACAGCCGTCAATTATTTCTTACAATTGAGTTGCTAGAGGATGCTATAAGCGGGGGCAAGAAAGTTGAATTTCAATATAACGCATATGGCACAAACAAAAAATTGAAGCCTAAAAAAGATGGAAAGATTTACAAAATCAATCCCTATTATATGGTAAACACGCATGGCAACTATTATCTTGTTTGCAATTATGACAAATATGACAATCTTGGCAATTACAAAATTGAATTTATTTCCGATTTAAAGATTTTGGATGAACCCGTCAAGCCACTTTCTTCCCTGCCTGGACAAGAAAATTTTTCAATAAAAGATTACATAAAAGAGCATATTTATATGAATGCCGGCGAGTCGGTTGAGGCAAAAATTAAGATTGATGACGAGGGAAAAGTTAGTGATATTATAAGTTGGTTTGGCAATAGGGTTGGAATATTTTTTGAAAATGACAAATTGTATGCAAGCATACGTGTCAATGAAAATTCCCTTATTTATTGGGCACTTCAATATGGACAATCGGTTGAGGTCGTCGAGCCTGCATCGACCCGTGAAAAAATTTTAAATATTTTAGATAAAATGGTTGAAAAATACAAAAATTAGGAGAAAAATTATGAAAATTAAGCAAAAAATCAAGAAATTTTTGAATATTCAAACAAAATTACCAAAAAAAATTGAAATTAATGACAATCAAAATGCCAATTATATAAACAAGCCACGCGAAGAGTTTGACAAAGTTGAAAAGAGAAAAATTTACTTGCCAAATGAAAATGTTGACGATTTAGACACATTTGAAAATGATTTATAAGGAGGAAAATTATGAAATTAAAAAGTAGAAAAGAATATTATGATATTGACCCTTTGCTCCCTGAGGTTTTGGAGTTTGCAGTAGTCCAACAGATATTGTCAATAACCTCAATCCAACGTGCATTTCAAATAGGTTATCCACGTGCTGCAAAACTTATGGACCGCTTAGTGGAAGAGGGACTTGTTGACAGTGCTAATGATGGCCCTAAAAAAGTTTTGGTGTCCAAAAAAGAATATTGCCGTGCATACAGAATTTTGCCATCAAGGCTCAAAGAAGTTGAAAACCGCGTCTCAACTTCGCCAAAGCCTAGAAAGGGAACTGTTAGACTTGAAAAACTAAAACTTGACAAAGTTAAATTTTATGACGAGTTTGACAAAGTAGTTGATGAAGAGTGTCAAAAAGAATTAAACAAAATCCTTCTTGACATCTTATGCCAAGAGGCACTTGTCAATCTTTCAAGTGATTTCCTTCTTGATTTTTTAAGGAAAAAGAAATATAAAGTTAAATATTTAAGGCTTAACCTTGATGATATAAGTGGAATTTTTAGGGCAGTTGAAAAAATCAATTCTCCTGTTATTTATGTTATTGATGTTGCAACAGGCAACGTAATGGAAATATTGGAACAAACTAATTTGCTTGTAATAGAGGGAGCGATTGTTATGAGAAAAAATGACGATGAACAATCGAGGCTTACAATCTTTTATTAATTTTCAAAAGTCTAATTTATCAATCTTCTTTTCATTTGGTCAATTTGTATAAACAAAAAAGGGGCAAACCATTTGAAAAAAGATGTAATTTAATTAAGGAGACGTTATGAAAGATAACATACCTTTTTCAAAATTTTATGAATACTATAAACAAGAAGAGGATACAAAATTTCAATTCTCAAAGGAAAAAACAAACAGACAGACACAGTGGCTTAATGCCATGGCGGATGTTACTTGGGAAGACCTAGAAAGCCTAAAACCCGATGAAATGATTAAAATTCCAATAGCATGGATTTATGATTGGACTCATGTAACTGCGAATTATATCTTACAAGACCAAGTCCAGTCCCTTTATAATAGATATCACTTGCCAATTTATTCAATAAAAGAATATTTGTCCTTTTTTAAGTGATAGGAAATTTTGTTTCTTTAAAAATGGACAAGCGGGCGGAAAAAGTTGTGATTTAGAAAAAAAAAAGGAGTGAATATGGAAGGAGAATTTGACGAAAAACTCTGCTTGTGTATTGGAAATTACATTTGGCAGGGAAAGGTTGAGGGGATTTTGCTTGCTGATGGAAAGTTTGTTGAAGATTTGGACAATTTCCCCGGCCTTTTGATGGGCGAAAAATTTAAGGATAAATCTATTGACGAAAAGAAAGAATTTTTGCACCAATGTGTTATTGGAAACACCAGCAGAACTTTTATTTTAAACGTTTTGGCCTTAAAACACCTTTCACGAATTCTTAACAGTGAAGCACATGGCCAACTCGATAACTTTTGGCAATCTCGCCTTGATAAATTTACACTTTTTGGGCGTGGCGATGAAAATAAATTATTTGATAAAATCAATTTGGGGCAAACGATTGGGCTTGTCGAAACTCTTTTGAGGGAGGATGACGATTTTATAAATTTATTTGAAAAGGCCTTTTGCAAGGAGGGCAGTCTCAATAGAGAAAATATTGTAAAGGTGGTTACTTCAATATTGACTTGCAGTCCCACGCTTGAATTTGCAGTTACTTTATTTATTTTTAAATATATTTCAAATGCCCTAGAAAACAGCAAGGCAGAATTTATTGACGATGAAGAGTTTGTCAAGATGATAGAAAAAATTTCAAAAATTTTGTAAAATTAAAGAAAATTACTAAAAAAAACAAAAAAAAGAGTAAAAAAACGCAAAAAAAAGGAAATTTTTGAAGAAAGTGAAGGCGTAGACAAAAATTTATGGAGGAAGCATGGAAGAAAATTTAACAATAAAAATTGGAGAAATCATAAACGGCAAAGCAGTTGATCTAGATTTAAATGCAATCAAAAATTTGCTTGTTGTAGGAAAAGTTGGAAGGGGCAAAACAATTTTTCTAAAACAATTTTTATCAAATTTTAAAAACACAAATGCTAATGTCTTGGTCTTTGACCCAAAGGGTGTTGAATATAATGATGAAACAAATTGCAAAGTAATAACTACAATGGAGGAGGCAAAAGACACTTTGCAATCTTTACAGCAAAAAATTAAAGATGGCAATTTGGACACCACAATTTTTGTCGTCGACGAAAGTGCCGATTATCTTTTGGAAGATGGCAAAACCAAAAGAATTATGTGCAAAATTTTTGAAAATGGGTGTAAAGGGGGAATTTTGCCTGTTTTTGCGACATATAATTTTAAATTTTTACCCAAAAAACTTTTAAAAAGCGTAAATTGTATGGTTGCTTTTGATTATCAAGATAACACTTTGCTAAAAAATAACACCATGTCAGAACTAGAAAAATATGAAAGCATTTTTTATAAAAAGGGAGTTTTGCTCACCCAATTAAAACCTGTCAAAATGTATTAATTCCCCTCTTGCCAACTAATAATAAATTTGGAGGAAAATATGAAAACAATAAAAGCGGGTTGTTTCTTAGTAAACAAAGAAAATAAAACGGTTGCAATAATTTATAGGACAAAACAGCAAGACTACTCTTTCCCTAAAGGTCATCTCGAAGAAGGTGAGGATATAGAGACGTGTGCTTTAAGAGAAACGGCAGAAGAAACAAAAAGAGAAGGCGAAATCGTAAAAGAATTTGAGCCATATATTGAAAGTTATACAACGCCAAGTGGCGAGGAGTGTCTTTGCTATATGTTTATAGCCTTAGACAAGGGGAAAAGTGATAACGACAGCACCGACACCCATGAAGTTCATTGGATTCCTTTTGAGGAAGTTGAAGATAAATTATCTTATCCAAGTCTTAAAAGCACATGGAACAGCGTTAAAGATAATGTTTTAAAAGTTTTGGAAAATTAATGTTTTTTAAATTCACTGATTTTTTAGGAACGTGATATTATTGTCCAGTTTTGCGAAACATGAAAATTTGTTTGTTCACTGAATTTGTTGAACTTATAGACACAGAATTGATTGAAAAAGCCCAGCAATCTTTTGAGGAAAGTAAAAGTATTATAATATAGAAATAATATTATATATTAAACTAAAAAAATGGCATAAATATTTGCCATTATTTTTTTGCTTTGCTAAAAAATTGAATATTTGCCGATATTTTTTGTGTAAAAAACAGCAAATCTGGTTTAGCCTAAATTTGCTGTTAATATTTTATTCCTTTTCTGTTTCAACATCCGCTCTTGCTCTTCCGTCATTTTTTGCAAGCGAGAAGGAACCCCTTCCTTTAAATTTATATCGGTCAGTTGAAGAAAAACAAGAGTCGCCATTTTTGAATTCCATTTTTGCGGTAAAGGCACTCAGCATTAATGAAGAGTCAATTCTTTCTTCTGTTTTTGCCTTATCTCCCTCATATTTAAGGCCATAAACTTTCTTCAAGCATTCCTCATATTTTTCAATTGGTATAGGCTTGCTTTGTTCACCATATTGCAATGTCATCCAAGGTCTTGGCAGGCTTGAACGGAGAACAAATGGTTTGTCGCCAGCGAATTCATTTTTATCAGAAATAAGATTTGAGAAGCGGTCTGCACTTGTTGATGGGACATAATTTGCACCGCGGAAGTGTTCAAGGTCGGTTACAGGGTATAAGCAGTGGGCAAAACCTTTTCCGTCAGGGAACTCTTCGCGTTTTGAATCCCAGCACGCGTCCTCCATATATGTGCCATCTATTCCATATTTTTCATCGCGAATGTGAATCATGTTATGAGCGTGGGCTCCTTCCATACGGCTAAACAATTTCCCCTTATAAAGCGAACAGCCCACAATGTCGCATGACAAGTCTTTGTTGTCAAGTTTGTCGATAATTGCTTTAACCATTGAGGCATATCCCGAGCAAACGATTTCTCCATTTTTGAAAGCACCTGGAATAACTCGGCTTGATTCAATTCCTCCCTCTTTGTATTGAAATGTTGAGGTTATATAATCATGAATGAAAACCATTGTTTCAAAAGGAGAGAACTCGCTTAATTTTATATATTCAACAATGCTGTCAAGGGACTTGTTTGCACGGGAAACATCTTCAAGAGTCCAAGCGGTGTTAAAATGATATTCATCTCCATAATCTTCTGAAACTGAAGTGAATTCTCGAAATCTTATTTCCCCCGAACCTTTTTCATTGATAAGTTTGTGCAATTTTATTATTTGTTTCTTTTCTTCCGGGGTGTAAATGTAGTTTGCCCTGGCCTCATTTTCTTTATCACTCATTTTTTCATCAATCAAAACTTTGACGAATTTGCCACTTTCAAGATAATGCTCTAATATTTCACATAAATTATCAAAATCTTGAGTAAGAAGAGAGGACTTATTTATTGCAAAATAAATGTTCTTTTCAAAGTCTTTTCTTATTCTTGCCTCATCTGGGTTTTGTGTCTTAACGGGAGGGAATAGGTCATCACGCATATCTTTTAATTCAGCATCACTTACAGGGGCTTTCCTTTGCTTTTTCAATTTCTTTATATTTTCCCTAACCGAGGATTTGTCCATAGCAAAAGTTCCCAAAGTTTCCATTAGAATTATTTGTTTGTCGAAAAAGGCATCAACAACTCTCTGTCTTTCTTCCTGGGTCAATTCTTCAACAGGCTTGAAGGCAAAGTCAGGGTATTTTGATACACTCTTATTTTGTTTTCTTAGATCTTCCTCAAAAAGTTTTTGGCTAAATTTCAAGGATTCAACCAAATCATTTTGTCTTATATTGTCAATATCTTCAACAGTTCTTTGCCCTAAATTTTCTGCTCTTATAAACATTTTCCTCTCCTAAACTATACAATTATTATATCGAAATTTTTAATTTTGTCAATACTCTGGCAAGAACCAATGTTTTTATGAGCGAAAAAAAAACTTAATTTTGTGCAAATTTTTCATTTTTTTTAATTTTTTTGTTGGAAGAAGACGAAAGAATAAATTTTTCTATCTATTTAAATTTTTTAAATAAAATTAAAAAATTATGCAAAACTGCTTGACAATAGGGGGGGGGGCAATACTATAATTAAGGTATAGACAAAAATAATTATATCTTCAAAATTCAAAAAATAAATTTGTTTTGTCCAAAAGTTGACATAGACTTAAAATTTTGACAAAATTCGACAAAAAATTGACATAAAATAAAATTTTGTCTACAATAATTATATAGTAAAATTTAAGTATAAAATAAATTATTCAAAATATAAATTTATTAAATAAACACAAACGAGATAAAATTAAAAAAATAACATCACAAAAAAAGGAGGAGATATGAAGAAGATTATAAAATCAGGTATTTTTAAAACTTTTGTAATTATAACCTGCCTTTTTATGAGCCTTTCGTCATTAATGATTGGCTTAAACTTTTGTGGTGTTTTAGAGTGGCAATCGGGTGATGCTTTTGATACCAGTGATAGTTATACTACAATTGGCGAAATTTGGGATTCCACCAATTCAAAATTTAACAAAGGCACCCTTGATACGTTGCTTAAAGCAATAAGTGGACAACAAGCCACTTCATCTAATATGCAAAAATTAGATGATATGACACCAGATTTTTTTGAAAATGGTTTGACATCCTCGACACTAAAGTCTAATAATTCAAATAAAGAAATAGTAGTAACAATAGGAGGCCTAAAATGGACACCAACATATCTTTCCAGAGATATTGGCAATAATATTATTTTGACTCTTTGGCTTACTGATTCCTATCAAATAAGAGACAAACCATTGTCGTCGAGTGAAACATTGAATTATTCCGGCGGCTCGACATGGAATTCTGGATATAGAACAGAAAAGGATACTTCAACTGCTCGCTATCCCGATAATATGTATGGAACATCTTACATGAGATGCGTTGTGTTAAATAATGGAGGATATTATAAGACAAGTTATGGCGATGTTTTGTCATCGGCATCAAAAAATTCATCAAGTGTTTTTAAAACATTTACAATTGGTGCTTTTACAAAATACATAGTTACACCATATGATGTATCGTGGCAATTCGAAGAATCTGCAAAAGATATATTAGGAGAGGCATACAATTATCCAAATGAAGACTTTACGACCGCATTTGGATTTTCTAGCACTTCATATAATTATATAGATAAAACGTATTATGGTGACTGGGGGTATGACTTTTTATGGCTTCCATCTTTGACAGAAACAGGCTACGATGATACTCATATTGGCATTTGGAAAACATCAGTTGAGCAAAGAAGAAATTATGGTCATACATGGCTTCGCTCGGGCGGTCCATCTTATTCGTATGCTATTGCTTTGGACGCTTATGGGACGGGTAAATATAATGGTTCTATATATATGGGTAATTTCCCAGTTCGACCTGCATTTCACTTAAACTTATCTGCTGCTGCAATATCGGCATCGACTATAAATGAATTATGGGATAGTTCTTCATCAGAATTTGATTTAAATAATGTTAATACTTTATTAAGGACGATAAGTGGAAACAGCAGTGCCGCAGTATCCAACACAGCCCCAATTGATAAATTGGCAGAAAAGAAAACTACAGCGGTTGATATTAACAAGGAAACAAAGATTTTAATAACCATTGGCGGGTTACACTGGACTCCAACATATCTTTCTGAAGATGTAAATGGCAATACAATTTTAACATTGTGGCTTGATAACCCATCTCAACTGAGTGGTAAAAAGTATGATTATATTAATAGTTTCGAGACCTATATTTTTGGCAG